>JAEZZO010000001.1 GCA_023418475.1 Bacillota bacterium | reverse complement strand
GTTTTATTGACCGGTTCCAATGCTTCCGGTAAATCCACATTTATTAAAACGCTTGCTATTAATGCAATCCTTGCGCAGACGATCTTTACATCAACCAGCAGTCGTTATCAGGGAAACTTTTTTATGATCTGTTCGTCGATGGCACTAAAGGACAGTATCTTCAGTAAAGAAAGCTATTATATCGTAGAAATTAAATCTCTAAAGCGAATTCTTGACAGAGTAAATGATAAGATACCGGTACTATGCTTCATTGATGAAGTACTTCGCGGTACCAATACACTTGAGAGAATAGCTGCATCCTCACGTATTCTTACCTCTCTTGCCAGAAAGAATACGATAGTATTTGCTGCAACCCATGATATTGAACTGACTCATATCATGGAGAAGGATTATGCAAACTATCATTTTCAGGAGCGTATAGAAAATCATGCAATACTATTTGATTATAAAATATATAAGGGCAGAGCTGTTTCCAAGAATGCTATAAAACTGCTTGATATGTTGGGATATCCGAAGAATATAATAACATCCGCAGAAGATGCGGCGGAAGAATTCTTAGAAAAGGGTGAATGGAGCAATATAGTATAATAGATCTGACAAAATTATGTGGCAGAATGGAGTATAATATGGACGTTACAATTTATACAGATGGATCGGCCAGAGGAAACCCGGATGGTCCGGGAGGATATGGAACGATTCTTGTGTTTATTGATACAAAGGGAACTGTTCACGAGAGAGAATATAGTGCCGGTTTTAAGAAAACAACGAATAACCGGATGGAGCTGATGGCAGCAATTGCAGGATTGGAGGCCTTGACAAGGCCCTGTAATGTGCGCTTGTTCTCTGACTCACAGTATCTTGTGAAAGCATTTAATGAACACTGGATTGATGGCTGGCAGAAAAAAGGGTGGAAGCGGGGACAAAACGAACCGGTAAAAAATGTAGATCTATGGAAACGGCTGTTAAAAGCGATGGAACCGCATAAGGTATCCTATGTATGGGTGAAAGGACATAATGGGCATCCTATGAATGAACGATGTGATGTACTTGCAACAACGGCGGCAGATGGCTCGGAGCTGGCAGATGATGTAGTATCCGAATAAAACATTAGTAACCTTCTATGAACTATTCAAAGGAGATTATTATTTACTAGAATAGTATGAATCAGTAAGTCAGTGTAAAATTACAATTATTGTAACGCTGTCTTCCGGTATGTAAAAACGACGACCAAAACCATTGCAATCGAGTATCTTTATGATATAATTGTAATGGTTTTTGTTTTGATTCTAAGTTTATATGTAATTGTGTAACGATATAAATGTTCTAATTGCGTACATAGAAAGTACATATTCCTCCGTTCCAACGCTCCTTCCGCTTAACTTCCGCTCCGGAACATGTACTTTCTGTGTACACAATCAGTCTATATTCAGAGTTTTACAATTACCTATTCAAGTTTACAAAAGAAAGGAAGTTCACCATGACACAATTAACTCCGCTGATGCAGCAGTATATGCAAATCAAGGAACAATACAAGGATTGTATTCTATTTTACCGCTTAGGCGATTTTTATGAAATGTTCTTTGAGGATGCCCGCATATGTTCAAAGGAGTTGGAAATAGCACTGACCGGTAAAAGTATCGGTCAGGAAGAGCGTGCGCCGATGTGCGGTGTTCCCTATCATGCGGTGGAGGGTTATCTGGCAAAACTGGTAAGCCGCGGCTTTCGCGTTGCGATCTGTGAACAGGTAGAGGACCCGAAGCAGGCGAAGGGGATAGTAAAGCGTGAGGTGATCCGGATTGTTACACCCGGAACCAATTTAAATACACAAGTATTGGATGAGACAAAAAATAATTATTTAATGGCAGTCGTACACACAACCGATGCCTTTGGTATTTCCATTGCAGATATCACAACCGGGGATTATTATGTAACCGAAGTTGATACGGAGCGTAAGCTGATGGATGAGATTTTTAAATGGTCACCCTCCGAAATAATCTGCAATGATACCTTTTTTGTATCCGGAATTAACATTGATGCATTAAAAAGCAGCAATATCGTCTTATCTCCCCTGGAACCCTGGTATTTTGATGATGAGCTTTGTGTAAGGATATTAAAGGAACATTTTAATGTCGGAACACTGGATGGACTGGGTCTTAAGGACTATTCAATCGGTGTAATTGCAGCTGGCTGTATTATGCAATTCCTGCGGGAAACCCAGAAAAATTCACTTTCACATATCACAAAGCTTCTGCCTTATACCTATGATAAGTTCATGCTGCTAGACAGCTCTACGGTTCGTAACCTCGAGCTAACCGAAACCTTACGGGAAAAACAGAAGAAAGGCTCCCTTTTATGGGTGCTGGATAAAACGAAAACAGCAATGGGTGCCAGACTTCTTCGAAGTTACCTGGAGCAACCCTTGATTGATTATGACATGATCAACCGCAGGCTTAACGCAGTCGGACAATTGAAGGAAAATATGATTTCCAGGGAAGAAATCAGAGAATACTTAAATCCGATTTATGACCTTGAGCGTTTAATGAGTAAAATCTGTTATAAGAGTGCTAACCCAAGGGATTTGATAGCCTTTCGCTCATCTTTGTCCATGCTGCCTCATATTAAGTTTTTATTGCAGTCATTTGATTCCCTACTGTTAAAAGATGTTTATGACGAACTGGATGAACTCAAAGATATTTTAGATCTGATCGGCAGGGCAATTACAGAGGAACCTCCTCTAAATGTGAAGGAGGGCGGTATTATTAAGGAAGGCTACAATGAAGAGGTAGATCACCTGCGAAAAGCGAAGACAGAAGGCAAGGACTGGCTGATGGATCTTGAGACCAAGGAAAGAGAAGCAACAGGAATAAAGAACTTGAAAATTCGTTATAATCGTGTATTTGGCTATTATCTTGAAGTGACAAATTCCTATCAAAATCTGGTACCGGAGCACTGGATCAGAAAACAGACCTTAGCTAATGCGGAACGCTATACCACCCAAGAACTTAAAAACCTGGAAGATATCATACTAGGAGCTGAGGACAAGCTATTTTCACTGGAATATGAATTGTTCTCCGAGGCCAGGGATCAGATTGCGGGTGAGGTAAAACGTATCTTACAGACAGCGAAAGCAATCGCTAAAATAGATGTATTTGCTTCTCTTGCAATGGTAGCGGAGCAGAATAATTATGTAAATCCACAGATGTTAACAAGCGGTTCCATTCATATAAAAAACGGCAGACATCCGGTAGTGGAACGGATGATTTCCCATGATATGTTTGTAGCAAATGATACACTGCTCGATAATAAGCAAAATCGGGTTTCCATAATCACCGGTCCGAATATGGCAGGTAAGTCTACCTATATGAGACAGACAGCTTTGATTGTGCTGATGGCACAGATCGGAAGCTTTGTTCCTGCGGATATGGCACAAATTAGCATAGTAGACCGTATTTTTACCCGCGTGGGCGCATCGGATGACCTGGCAAGCGGACAAAGTACCTTTATGGTGGAAATGACAGAGGTTGCCAACATCCTTCGTAACGCCAGCAAAAACAGCCTTCTAATACTCGATGAAATCGGACGCGGCACAAGTACCTTTGATGGTCTTAGTATTGCCTGGGCTGTTGTGGAGCATATCAGTAACCCTTCTATTCTAGGAGCGAAAACCTTGTTTGCAACCCATTACCATGAACTGACGGAGCTGGAGGGAAGGCTTGCGGGCGTCAATAATTATTGTATTGCAGTTAAGGAACAGGGCGAGGACATCGTATTTTTACGGAAAATTGTAAAGGGCGGAGCGGATAAGAGCTATGGAATACAAGTGGCTAAGCTTGCCGGAGTTCCGGCGAGTGTATTAAAGCGTGCGTCCGAAATTGTTGCAGAACTTACCGGAAATGATCTTGCCCTGAAAGCAAAGAACCTTACCGCTCCGGAAATACATGCAGAGCCAGAGGAAGCGAAACAGGAAGAACTTGTTCTTGAGGAGCTCCTTGCAGAGGGAACACAGCAAAAGAATGACGGTAAAAAAGGAAGAAAGTCTAAGACTACGGAACAGATCTCATTGTTTTCCGTGTCCGGAAACGAGGATATCATCACAGAACTTCGGGATCTGGATGTATCCAGAATGACGCCGATCGATGCAATCAATAAAATGTATCAGCTGCAGAAGAGGATTCGGGACCGTATATAAAACATAGTTATTTGCGTACGTATTACATAGAGGCCATACAGTATGGCGGAATGGGGTAAAGAATGCCAATGATTCACTTACTTGATGAACCAACGATAAATCAAATTGCTGCCGGAGAAGTAGTAGAACGCCCAAGTGCCGTTGTAAAGGAGCTCATAGAAAATGCAATGGACGCAGGAGCCACTGCAATTACGGCCGAAATTAAAGAGGGCGGACTAAGCTTTATTCGAATTACAGATAATGGTGCCGGGATTGTGAAGGAGGATATTCCCTTAGCGTTTCTTCGGCATGCCACCAGCAAAATCCGTACGGCACAGGATCTATTATCGGTAACAAGTCTGGGCTTTCGGGGAGAAGCTTTATCCAGTATCGCTGCGGTAGCACAGGTGGAGTTGATTTCTAAGACTCCTTCTGCATTAAATGGTTTCCGATACCTGATGGAAGGCGGGGAAGAAAAACTGCTGGAAGAAATTGGATGTCCAGGAGGGACAACAATTATCGTAAGAAATCTTTTCTATAATACTCCTGCCCGTAGAAAATTCCTGAAGTCTGCAACGACGGAAGCTGGATATATCAGTGATTTAATGGAAAGACTTATGGTATCCCATCCCGGAGTGTCCTTCAAATTTATCGTAAATCAGCAAATCAAGCTGCAGTCCTCAGGGAATCACAGCAGCAGGGATATTCTTTATCAGGTTTATGGCAGAGAGATCGTAAAGGAGTTGCTTCCGGTGGAATATCATTCCGAGGATATAAAAATAAAAGGATTTATCGGAAAACCCGTTATTAACAGGGGAAATCGTAATTATGAAAATTATTTTATCAACGGTAGATATATTAAAAGTAATGTGATAACCAGAGCAATCGAAGAAGCGTATAAGCCCTATTTGATGCAGCATAAATATCCATTTACTTCGCTTTACTTAGAGCTTAATCCTGCTGCAATTGATGTAAACGTTCATCCGCAGAAGCTGGAAATCCGTCTGAAAAACGGTGAAGAAGTATTTCGCAGCACAATGGATATTATAAGAAATACGTTATCCAGTAAAGAAATGATACCAAAGGTTTTATTAAGCGGGAATGAGACTGAGAAGATTAATGTAACGGCAAATGCGGAAAAGAAGAAAGAAGCAGGGATACCGGAACCGTTTGAACAAAATAGGAGAAAGCAGTTTATGGAGCAGCCGCTTACGGTGCAGCTGCAGAACAGTTTTCAATCTCTTCAACCACAGACAGAAAGAATTAACGAAGAAGAGCCAAAGCGTCCGATAATGCCGTTCGTGATTAATTATGAGAAAGATGGAAGCCGAAGCATTGATTATCGTGTCGCCGAAGCAGAAGAGCCTTTCGTACAAGATAAATTGGTAGAAAAAGCGGTAGTTAAGAATAACTTTGCGGAGAATCAAGAGATTGGAGAAGATATTTTACCTGAAAACAATGCAGCGAATATTTCACAAGGTTATTTCACAGCAGATAGATTATCGGAAGCTCAATATTCACAAGTTAAAAGATCGGAAGATAAATTGACAGAAGATAAATCGACAGAAGATAAATTCATAGAAAATCAAAGAGTAATTACAGGCGATCCTTTACCTGAAATTATTGTAGAAGAACAGATGAATTTATTTTCTTTCTCCGAAACATCAGAAGAAAAACGATTTTTATCCAAATCGGCTCTTGACGAGCACCGGATTATAGGACAGATATTTTCGACTTATTGGCTTGTGGAATATAAGAAGGAGCTTTATATTATTGACCAGCATGCAGCGCATGAGAAGGTTTTGTATGAAAAGATCATGGCTGCCGCTAAGACAAAAACCATCTCTTCGCAACAGCTGCTGCCGCCGATTGTATTATCACTGACACTAAGAGAGCAAGAG
>JAEZZO010000086.1 GCA_023418475.1 Bacillota bacterium | reverse complement strand
GGAAGTTACAGGACCAGTGCCATCTGAAGAGATTACAGATATTCCTTACGAAACAGCCTCAGAAGCTACCAATTTTGTAACACCAGAAAACCCCACAGAAGAAACCGACCCGGAAGCGACCGGTTCTGAAAAGCCTGAAGTTATTACACAATTCCCTGCCGAAACAACCTCAGAAGCTACCGATTTTGTAACACCAGAAAACCCCACAGAAGAAACCGACTCGAAAGCTACCAGTGTTGAAAAACCTGAAGTCCTTACAGAATTCCCCACTGAAACATCTGCTAAGTTTGATCTTTCTTTTGCTGCAATTGAGAAATTACCTCTTGCAGAAACAATTTTACTGAAAAAGTTACAGAATGTAAAGGAAGTACTAGATACGCCAATTCCTATACCTCAAACATGGTTGCCAACATTGGAAGCCTCATTTGCACAGAAGTTAGGTTTAAAATATGCGATTGGTTTTATGGATATTGTTAGCTCCGTGTATGCTATATTGGAAACTGCCGGGATTGGTGTTGAAGATGAAGTAATTCTGCCTCCCTTCAACAAAATGTTAATTACAGCTATAGTAACTGCTAATGCAACCCCTGTATTTGCAGATATAGATTTTAATACGTTCGTAATATCTCCTGAATCCATAAGACAGAAAATCACTTCGCATACAAAAGCAATTATAACCTCTTCACAATTCGGGCTATCTCCGGATATGGATTCCATTATGGAAATATCCCAAAAGTACCATTTGCTGTTAATTGAAGATTTTACGGATAGTCTGTCTGGATCGTACAAGAATAGAAAAGCTGGCACTCTTGGGCATGTGTCATGCTGCAGCTTTCTAAATAATAACTGTAATACCTGTGAAGGCAGCATGGTAGTGACAGATTATCCGGATATTGCTAATTCTGTAAGAAAATTCAGCTCTGAGGATCCGACTTACCAGGGACTAAATTACCGTATGCCCGCACTCTGTGCAGCCATAGTTTCCGGTCAGTTGGAATATGCGAACGAAGTAATCGCAGATCAAAGAGCAGCAGCCAAATTATATGCGGAAGCGATTTTAAATACTAACTGGCTCATTCCGCAGTATATCGGTAAAGAATTTGATTGTGCCTATCAAACTTATGCTGTGAGGCTGGAACACGCCCAGATCTCGAGAACACAGTTTCTTGATAAATTCACGTCCCTGGGAGGTATCCCCCTTCATGACATTCCAAAGATAACTTATACAGATACTCTTTTAACCATACTTTCCATTTTGAACCGTTATAAATATATATCGCATAGAAACCGTTACAAATACTATCAGGGATTATGTCCCGCAGCAGAAAATTTACAGCAAAAGTTATTATGTTTTAATACTAATTTTACGACAATACAGGATGCAACTACCCAGGCAGAAATCTTGAGAAAAACAATAGAATATTTTAATACCATTACATTTTAGGTATATCTATTAGTATCAATTATTTGAACGTCAAAAAATAAATGGAAAGACGAATTATTTATAAGTGATTTTCCGATACAACGGTTCAGTTATTGATGTCAGCAGCATTTTATATCTCCTGTATTGCTGCCTGTTTCAATGACTGAACCGTTATTAAAAAGTACACCTTCAGTTCCTATATTGTTGTTAAATGAATAGATCATTGTCCATGCGAATAAATAATACTCTGCGTTTTCTGTCAATCATCGTAGCTATCATTCTATTTCTTTCCTGTATTTAACCATATTTTAGACATAAAATTTTTTCTGAGATATTAGCAATAAGCACCATAAGCTGGTACTTTACATATGATAACAGTAAGGGACTAAAAATTATTTTAGTTTAATATCTTACACGGGAGGATTATTAAATGGAGCTTTCAATAACAGATCTGTTTGTATTATTTAAGAAACGTATTCTTCTTATCATAATTTGTATAATTATTGGCTCGGGTTCTTTTTACGTGATAAACCGCTTTTTTACTGATCCAATATACACAGCTTCTGTACAGCTTTATGTTAATTCCAATGATAACAACCCTGTTTCCGCTGCCGATTTAAATGAATTAACCTACGCACAGAAGGTTGTTATGACATACATCAGCTTATTGCAAACAAAGCAATTTTATGAACAGGTAATCAAGGAGAGCGGTCTCAATTATGATGTAAATCAACTCAAAAACTTAACAACAATAGCTTCTGTAAATAATACTGAAGTTTTTAAGATAAGTGTCTCTGCCAATAACCAGGAGAATACCTATAAAATAGTTGAAACAATGCAAAAAATAGCACCTATCATAATTAAAAATATAAAGAGTACTGCCCAAATCAGTATTGTGGATCCGGTCACCTTTCCAACAAAACCCTCTGGTCCTGCTATTAGAAAAAACACAATAATAGGAGGTTTGTTGGGAGTATTAGTATCAATCATAATTATTTTCCTTTTAGAGGTTAGTAATGTCATATTGCGAAATGAGGAGGATCTAAAAAACAAATATGATATTCCGGTTCTGGGAGCAATACCGAATTACAATTTAATTAAGCATAAAAAACTATTTTTCATAACAAAAATGCCAATAATTGGAAGATTTGCTAAATTAAATAAAAACCAAAGCACTATAAATGAAGATATTAGATTTATGATAAATGAAGCTTTTCATACAATACGTGCTAATTTACGTTTTACGCTCAGAAAAGAAAGTTGTAAGAAGATTATCATAACAAGTCCATTACCGGATGATGGAAAAAGCACAATCTGCAGCAACCTTGCAATTACGATATCTCAAACTGGAGCTCGCGTTCTTGTAATTGATGCAGATTTAAGAAAAGGTGTTTTACACAATTTCTATAAAGTAAAGGGTGGTCCCGGATTAAGCGATATATTATCTGAAGAAGCAAATGAAGGAGAAATAATACAGAACACTGTTTATCCGAACCTTCAAATTATTCCAATGGGTGCCTTACCGCCAAATCCTACCGAACTGCTTGGTAGTTCACAAATGTATGATTTAATTAGGAAGTTGGAAAAGGAGTTTGATTATATTATTATTGATACTCCACCGGTTAATATCGTATCTGATTCACTTAGTCTGATGAAAATGGTTGACGGTATCGTAATTATAGTAAGGGAAGGTTCCACAACGCACCCGAATATAGCGAAAGCATTGGCCAAATACAGATTTTCGGATGCGAATATTCTTGGATTTATTATTAACGGTACTAATCCGGAGAATGAATATAAAAAGAAATCAAGTAATTATTATGTGAAATATAGAAAGCAGAGCTGACAATTAAACGATATCGTAAAAATAGAAAGGTAACAGGGAATTAATCATAGCTAACTGTTCATATTTCAACTGACGTCGGCTTTCCAGCTCTGCAGAAATAAATGCCAAAGATAAAATATATTGTTTATGGAGGCGAAAACATGTTTCAAAATCAAACACTCCTTATTACCGGCGGTACCGGAAGCTTCGGCAATGCCGTTTTAAAGAGGTTTTTAGATACAGATATCAAAGAAATTCGTATTTTTTCAAGAGATGAAAAAAAGCAGGATGATATGCGAAGAATTTATCAGAATGATAAAATAAAATTTTACATCGGCGATATCCGGGATATTTCTTCCATACGGAATGCCATGTATGGTGTGGATTATATTTTTCATGCAGCTGCATTAAAACAGGTACCATCCTGCGAATTTTTTCCGCTTGAAGCAGTGAAAACCAATATACTCGGAACAGATAATGTGCTCACTGCCGCAATAGATTGCAAAGTCCGTAAAGTAATATGTCTGTCAACAGACAAAGCAGCTTATCCGATTAATGCGATGGGAATCTCAAAAGCAATGCTTGAGAAAGTAATGGTGGCAAAATCAAAGACAGTGGATCCGTACAATACCCTGATTTGCGCAACAAGATACGGTAATGTTATGGCTTCAAGAGGTTCCGTCATTCCTGCCTTTATTGAGCAGATAAAAAATCATCAGCCAATAACTGTGACTAATCCCAATATGACGCGTTTTTTAATGAGTCTGGAGGAAGCCGTTGAATTAGTTCTATTTGCATTCCAGAATGCACATGCCGGAGATATTATGGTTCAGAAAGCTCCGGCCTCCACAATCGGCGATCTTGCAGGGGCGCTGAAAGAATTATTTCACTCCGATAGTGAAATCAGGATAATCGGAACGCGTCATGGTGAGAAGGAGTATGAAACTCTTTTAACCAGAGAAGAATACCTAGTCGCGCAGGATATGGGGAATTTCTACCGAATACCGGCAGATACAAGAGATTTAAATTATGATAAGTATTTTAGTAACGGCAGTTGTTTATTATCTTCCCAGATAGAATATAACTCAAATAATACAACCAGGCTTAATATGGCGCAAGTGAAAGATAAATTTATGGAACTGGAATATGTACGAACAGAATTGTCGTCCTACCTGTCCGGAAAGTGTGATTCGTAATGAAAATTCTTATCATTTCCAACTTTGCGATTATGCCGGAAGAAGAAGGAAATTGCCGATTTTGTTATCTTGCAGGGCTTTTGGCAAAAGATGGTGATAAGGTGGAATTAATTACATCCGATTATTATCACGCCGGTAAAATCTACCGAAAGATGAATGAGAATTCCTACAGTAAGCTTCCGTATAAGGTGACATTCCTGCATGAGAGCAGTTATAAGAATAATATTTCCTTATCAAGAATACGAAGCCACTATCTTTTGGGACTTAGGTTGCGGGATTACCTGAAGGAGCATGATCCTCCCGATCTAATATACTGTGTAGTTCCTTCTCTGGACGTTGCATATGAAAGTATAGCCTATGCAAACTTGCATAGTATTACTGCAGTGCTGGATATTCAGGATTTGTGGCCGGAAGCATTTAAAATAAAATTCAACCCTGTCTTAGCCGGAGATCTGATTTATCATCCTTTTCAAAAGAAAGCCGATTTTATCTATACAAATGCAGACAAAATCATAGCTGTTTCGAAAACTTATATTACGCGTGCAAAAATATGTAACAGTAAGGATAATATGCCCCTGTGTGTCTATCTTGGAACACAAATAGATAAGTTTGATGCAGTTCCTCCAGCAAATTTACATGATTTAGAGACAGTTACTTTTGTTTATATTGGCACCTTGGGTTACAACTATGATTTACCCTGTATTTTTAAAGCCTTAAAAATAGTTCGTTATAATTACAGCAAGCCTTTTCGATTTCTTATTATGGGGGATGGACCCAAGAGAAAAGAATTTGAAGGTTATGCCGGCCATTGCGGTATAGAGGTGCAATTTACAGGACGTCTGAAATATGAAAATATGGTTTCGCTGTTAAAAAATTGCGATATTGCGGTAAATCCAATTATAAAAGGGGCTGCCGGAAGTATTATAAATAAGGTTGCTGATTATGCGGCAGCAAGTCTTCCGGTCATTAATACTCAGGAATGTGAGGAATATCGTGATTTAATGATGCATTATGATGCAGGATACAACTGTAACTGTGGTGATTCTGAGGACGTTGCCGAGAAAATGCTGCTGCTCATGACCGATGAATACAAACGAAAGCAGAAAGGTAAAAACAACAGAAGAATGGCAGAAGAATTATTCGATCGGGATAAGACATATCTTGAAATTGTTCAGAAACTGCATGAAGGGCAGCAGTAACACGATGGTTGATAACTTCTTAATAAGATTATGAAAAGATAGTATAGATAAGTAAAAATAAACTGCATGGAGGTTAGGTGCATGGATTTATCTTTGCAGGTACTGGCATCGACTATGTACCAGACAGATTTCAACAGCCCCCAAAAAATGAATCTGCATTCTGATGCAATTCTTATAAATCAGTGTGAACGAAATGAATTCCGGGAAATTGAATATAACGGATATCATATTGATTTCCTATCCTTTCATGAGCGCGGAGTCGGACTTAGCAGAAACAGTGCGCTCATGAGAGCGAAAGCAGACATCTGTTTGTTTGCAGATGAAGATATTGTGTATGTTGATAATTATTCACAACTTGTAAAGAATGCTTTTCACCAAAATAAAAAAGCAGATGTCATAGTTTTTAATGTACCCAGCTTAAATACCGGGAGGCCAACAGCTAATATCATAAAAAATCGAAGATGTCATATATGGAATTGTCTGAGATTTGGAGCTGTTAATATTGCTGTTCGAAGATCTGCCATTCTGAAAGCCAATATTTTCTTCAGCCTATTATTCGGAGGAGGAGCAGTCTATAGCAGCGGAGAAGACAGCCTCTTTTTAATCGATTGCTTGAAAGCCGGATTAAGGGTTTATATGTCAAAGGAGGTTATCGCTCATGTGAAGCAGGAGGGATCCTTCTGGTTTACAGGATATACAGAAAAATATTTTTTAGATAAAGGGGCATTTGCCTGTTGTGCTTTTGGATTTCATGCCTATTTATTTTGTCTGCAATTCGCACTTAGAAAATATGCTTCGTTCAAGAGGGATATAAGATTTTTTCAGGCATGTATCCTAATGTTTACGGGAATTAGAGCTTTTTTACACAGTGATTTAGGGGTTGCTGCTAAAAATAACATTGATGTAAAGTGAGGATATGACATCGTGAATTGGATTGCATTCAGTATTATACTATTTCTGACTTGTTATACAAGCGTATTCTTATATGAGAAGATACGGCAGAATAATTATAAAAGTATAGAGAAGGAAACAGAGCTATTTGGATTTTATCACACGAATGCACTGAAAGCAGTGTCTATTTTACTTATTATATTTGCACATATGGGCAATAAATTCGGTGTTCGATACCTTAATCCGTTAGGTGGAATTGGCGTAGCTATCTTTCTTATTCTATCCGGATATGGATTAAATGAATCTTATCAAAAGAATGGTATGAAAAACTTCTGGTTTAAAAGAGTTACCGGTGCATATATCCCTTATTTATTGATTGAGATAATCGGATATCTTTTCGTATATAAAAATATCACCCTCAAGAGTGTTACAGAAGATTTACTGCTGATACATTCAATGCATCCTTTCGGGTGGTATATGAGTTTTATTTTTTTATGGTATTTTATTTATTTTATTATCAATCGCATCGTAAATGAAACAAGTTATAAATATGGCCTTTATATTATTATTTCAATATTTTTGTTTTTTGTGTTAAACATGTTACCGGCACAGCAGGCCTTTTCATTTATTCTTGGTGTAATGCTATCAATTTATAAAGAGGATGTAAGCAGGAGATTAGTTCATTTAGCAGCAACAAGATTAGTCTGGAATATTCCCCTGGTTCTTGCAGTGGGTATCCTCGCCTTAAAACAGACCTACATCATACGCGGATTGCCCGTAAAAGCAGCCACCTTATATGAACTTTGTATGTATTTGATGTTTGCGCTATATATCATCATTTTATCCAGTAAGATCATTTGGAACGGCAAGGCAGTAATTTTCTATCCCATACGCGCAATCGGAACAATAGCATTCCAAATATATCTGCTGCATGCATTTACTTTTCCGATGCTTAATCATATATCATATCAGGCGATAATCTGTTTTCTTGTGTCAACCGCTATATTATCATTGATCTTCTTTGTGTTGTGCAAATATATTAACCGGCAATTAAAGCATTATCATGTAATCCTGGAAAAGAAAAATAACCCAGGATAAGAATTGAGATTATGTAGTGCGCGCCGCTTCGGGTGAGAAATAAAGATGTTTTTATTATTATGATTACAAAGGTGTGCGGGGTACACTTTTGTATAGAGAAAAATTTGAAATGAGGGACTGCACATATGGAAAAATCAGAATATTATCATAAAACAAAAATTCATATTGTTATGCTGTTATATTGGATATTACTGATATCCTGGCAGATATTCAGACCGGTAACAAATCGGAGTTTCCTTGATGTTATCGTGAAATGCTGTCTGATGGCAATTCCCCTGTTATATGCGCTAAGTGTGACTAAGGGAAGCATTAAATATCGAATATCCAGTTTAATATTGCTATTATTTTTTTTAGTGAATCAGATGATAACGGTTCTCGTTAATGAAGGGTCACTAAGTTTATCTGTAATTGTTACCATCCTGTTCACAAGTGTCAGCTACTTTATCTATATGATAATGCTGGATCATGAACAACTAACACTGAAGCAGCTATTAAATCTGTATGATTCCTTTATCGCATGCTCTTTTATTCTTGCTGTTTATAATGTAACCTTTGGCTGGTCACGATTTTCCCAGATATTGAAAATCACGGGTGCATATAGTCATGAAACAAGATCTATCTTAAAAAGCAATCATGAATTTGCTTTATATTTGATATTTGGTATTATAATGTGTATTTTCTGTATCAAGAAGAAAGAGAACAGGAAGTCTGTCATAAAATACTATTTCTGTATCCTGTTTCTGGCGATTAATTTAATATCCACTTTCTCCAGAACAAGTATCTTATCGTTATTCGTCTGCCTTTTAATATTAGTATTTTTTTATAATAGAAAAGCATTTCCTAAATATATACTTGTTATAGGGTTCGTTATCTTGTTTATTGTAGTATGTCCGCCCATTCGTACCTATGTATTTGAAGTAATTATGAAGAGTAATACAGATGCGAGAAGACTGAGCCTGTTGACATATGGAGCAAATCTCATCAGTAACCTTGATCCACTCCATCTGTTTTATGGAATAGGATATACAGATTTCAGTATGGAGCTTTATCATGCTCTTCAAAATACAAGCTTGCATAATTCATACCTTACCGTTCTGGTAAACGGAGGCATCATGATGTTTATTTTTTATACGGTAATCATTGTATCATCTATCAATACTGCCTGGGACTGCAGGAAATTTGATAAATTCAGCGGAAGCTTGTTTTTGGGTCTTATTGTATTATCCTTATTATTTATGACGACCGCTACTTCAATAATATTTACCTCACAATTAGATTCCTATACCCTGACTATGTTTACAATAATTATTCCGAAATATTATAAAAACCATGTTACATCTATCGGCTTAAATGGTGTTAATAATAACACATAGTAATTAACGAAATGTCACTTTCTGAATGATATAAGCTTTTCCTATCAATTTATTGGTATTGTACCTACAAGGGGAGTTACGGATGGATATTAAGAAGGATCCTCATATATTAGTTATCAGTAATAATTGCTTATCCGAGACAAATTCCAATGGTCGTACGCTTTCCGGATTGCTAAGAGGATGGGAGCGTGCTTGTGTCGCACAGCTTTTTATTTATCCCGGCGAACCGGGGACAACAGTTTGTAATCACTATTTCCGTATTACGGATTATGAGATGCTGCTTCATTTTTTCACTCATAGACCTTGCGGAAAAAAGATCTTTGTTGATAATCCAAAAAACTTTGACACATCGCTTGAAGATTCCTGGAATGCTCATAAGGCCAAATTTAAAAAAGGGGCATTATCCTGCCTGATCCGTGAATTTATATGGAAGTTCGGCAACTGGAAAACGAACACATTATTATCCTGGATCAGAGATTTTAAACCGGACTGTATATTGCTGCAAGCAGGTAATACAGCATTTCTCTGTAACATGGCCTGCATACTTTGCAGAGAATTTGGTAATCTGCCTCTTTTTGTGTATCAAAGCGAGGATTACTATTTAAAGCGGATAAAGGGCATCTCCTTGCTAAAGCGCTTAAATAAACAAATTCTAAGTCATGTTTTTCAAAAAATGATGAAAAAAGCTGCTTTTTGTATCTATTCGTGCGAAATGCTGCAACTAAGCTATCAGAAATATTTTAACACGCCTGGTTGTGTGATTTATACAGCTAGTAATATGACCGCTAATGTTGAGTTATATCACCGGGAGATCCCCGTGATATCCTATATCGGGAATACAGGTGTCGATCGGTGGAGAGCTTTGGATGAATTCGGGAAAGCACTTTTATGCATCGACAGCCGATATGTTTTAGACATCTATGCTCCGGAACCGGAACAAGAAGCAAAAAGGGTTTTCCTATCCAATCCGGGAATAAGCTATCATGGCTTTATGAGTTATGAACAGACGAAGCAGGTAATAAACAACAGTGATCTACTGCTACAGACTGAATACCATTCTGAATTTATCAAAGAAGATTTAAAGCATGCTTTTTCGACTAAAATTGCAGATTACCTGGCATCTGGCAGATGTATTTTTGTATATGCCCCAGCTGTAATTGCCTCAACAAAGTATCTGAAAGAAAATGAAGCAGCCTGCGTTGCGGAAAATGAGATCCAACTAACCGATAAATTAAGAGAAATCCTATCCGATGAAAGTTTAAGAGAATATTATTCCATCAGTGCAGTAAAGCTTGCCCACTTAAACCACGACAGCCATATGATTTCGCAAAAGTTTAAAACTATCATTATGGAGCATGTGACATAGAAATAGAGAATGAAATAAGGGGGAAGCGGTTATTAAGTAAATATGCAGTGTATTAGCGGGAGAGAAAACTCATGAAAATATTGCAGATCAACTGTGTTTACAAACAAGGCAGTACCGGAAAGATTGTTCGTGATATTGTCAGTGTATTATCCGGAAGCGGATATGCTTGTGTAGTATGTTACGGTCGCGGACAGAGGGAGAAATCACCCGGTGTCTATAAAACCTCCTATGAAGTAACAGCAAAAATTAATGCCTTTAAATCAAGAATAACAGGATTACAGTATAATGGTGCTTTTCTTTCTACAAATAAACTTTTACATATCATTAAGAAGGAAAAGCCCGATATTGTACATCTTCACTGCATTAACGGCTTCTTTGTTAATATATACAGATTATTGAAGTTTCTAAAGAAAAATAAAATTCAAACGGTTCTTACACTTCATGCCGAATTTATGTATACCGGAAGCTGTGGACATTCCATTACCTGCAATAAATGGGCCGCTTCAGACGGTTGCAGGGACTGTCCACAGCTTCACGCGGCAACCTATTCCTGGATTTTTGACAGAACGCATACCGCGTGGCTGAAAATGAAAAAGGCATTCCAGGATTATGATAATCTTGTTATAGTTTCCGTTTCCCCCTGGCTGATGGAACGGGCGAAGCAGTCTGTTATATTGTCCGGTAAAGTACATAAAACAGTTCTGAATGGTATTGATACGGCAATATTTAAACCGTGCTGCTTTTCACAGCTAAAGGAAAGGTTGTCTCTTACGAATGAAAGAATTCTCCTGCATGTGACTCCTGATTTTACTAGTGACATGAAAGGTGGAAAATATATTCGGGAATTAGCAGACCGTTTAAAAGGTAAAAACATAATTCTTCTGGTAATCGGAAACACAGATCAGAGGCTCAAGCTACCCTCCAATATAATTGATATTGGTCGTATCAGTAAGCCGGAGGAACTTGCTGTATATTACTCAATGGCTGATCTTACGATATTAACCAGCCGGAGGGAAACTTATTCCATGGTTTGTGCTGAATCACTTTCCTGTGGAACTCCGGTCGTCGGTTTTCAGGCAGGAGCTCCCGAACAAATAGCATTACCCGAATACAGCAAATTCGTTACCTATGCAGATATGCAGGCTCTTTTGGAAACCGTTCTGGAATGGTGTGATAAGAAAAGCACCCTGTTTCCTTCCCTGGCAGCAGAAGCGGAAGCCTGTTATTCAAAGGAAAGAATGACCAATGATTATCTGGCAATCTACCGGCAGATGGAGGAGAGTGATAAGCAATAGTAGTTTAACCTTTCGTCAAATTTTGCAGCCAAGCAACAACGAGGAACCGAATTATTTTCTATGAATATATATGGAATTATAAACAGCCGCATCATGCTATGCGATTTTCTATAACAATCTAGTACCCTTGTTATGGAACCTTTGGGAGATGGAGAACATGAGCGAGATTATGGTAAGTATATGCTGTATTACGTATAATCATGAAAAATATATCACAGATGCAATTGACAGTTTTTTGATGCAGAAAACGGACTTTCCATATGAGATCTTAATTCATGACGATGCATCTACCGATAGTACTCCTGATATTATCAGAAGTTATGAGAACAAATATCCAAATATAATAAAAGCAATTTATCAGAGCGAAAATCAATATAGTCAAAAAATAAAGATATTCGGCAAGTATCTGTTCCCACTTGCAAGAGGAAAATATATCGCCTTATGTGAAGGGGACGATTATTGGATTGATAAGAATAAACTGCAGCTGCAGGTGAATTATATGCAAAATCATCCATCCTGTTCTCTGTGCTTTCATGCTGCCAAAGTAGTCACAAGGAATCAAAAATCTATTCACGCATTAAGACCATATACGCATAATATATTATGTGATACTGAAATGGTAATACTGCAGCCGTCAAATTATCCGACTGCATCGATTCTGTTTCCTGCAAAGTTTGTTAAAAATACGCCTGATTTCTATAATAATGCACCGGTAGGAGATGTCCCTTTGCATTTATTCTTAACGCATCAAGGATATGCCTATTATTTTGATCAATATCTGTCCGCATATAGAACCGGAGTAGAGATTTCCTGGTCTTCTTCCATGAGAACAGGTGATGTTACTGAAAATATACAAAAATTTAGAAAGCAAATCATATTAATGTATCTGCAATTTGATATCTATACGGAAGGTATCTATACGGACGAAATTAAAATAATCATAGAAAAATTACATTTCTTTATTCTATTAGATGATAAACGATATAAGAGTATTAAAAACAGTAATTATCGAAAGTATTATAGAGAACTGACTCTCAGGCAACATATTCATTATTTCCTTGACAGGTTTTGTCCGGGAATATTATCTGGTATACGAAAAATGAGAGCAAAATTTGGCAGGAACAATTAATTTGCGATATCGCAACAGGTCAGGTGAAAGCGGATGCGAGAAGAAAATTCATTGAGAAATAAAACAATAATAGGTCTGTTTTGGAGCTTCTTTGAGATAATTGCCAATCAGGGAATACAATTCATTATACAGATTTTTTTAGCAAGGCTGTTATTACCGGAGGATTTTGGAGTTATCGGTATGATAACGGTATTTATTGCTATTTCCCAGACCTTCATTGACAGTGGGATAAGCAGTGCTTTAGTCAGGGAAAAGGAAGTGAAACAAGAGGATTTATCAACAATATTTTATTTCAATTTATTTATGGCCATAATCTTGTATTTCATTTTATTCTTTTCCGCTCACGCGATCAGCAGTTATTTCAAAGAGCCTCAGTTAGTGCTCATTCTTAGAGTACTGGCTTTAATTCTGATTATTAATTCCTTTGGAATAACACAGAGAACAATTCTAATACGTAAAATTGATTTTAAAACGCAGACCAGAATCAGCGTAATATCCTCTATATTATCCGGTGTCATGGCCATAATACTGGCATTTATGGGTTTTGGGGTATGGTCTCTTGTAATTAGAACTATAGTAATGCAATTTTTACAATCCTTATTGTTATGTTTATCAAATCGCTGGATTCCGTCCATGGTCTTTCGAATGTCATCCTTTCGAAAACTATTTGGATTTGGATGGAAATTATTGGTATCCAGTTTGATTGATACCTTTTATCGCAACTTATATTATCTCATTATTGGAAAAATCTTCTCAGCGGAGGAGCTGGGATATTATACAAATGCTCAGAAGCTAAGAGATATGGCATCTCAATCAATCACAACCTCCGTACAAAAAGTAAGTTATCCAGTCCTAAGCAGTATTCAGAACGAAAAGCAAAGGCTTAAATCAGGATATCAAAAGATTATTAAGAACACGGTGTTTCTAACCTTTCCTGTAATGATTGGCCTGGCAGCGGTTGCCGATCCCTTGATCCGTTTTTTATACGGCAACAAATGGGCTCCGTCAATTCCAATCTTTCAGCTGCTTTGTATTGCAGGTATTTTATATCCGCTGCATGCTTTGAACCTGGATGTGTTACAAGTCAAAGGAAGATCAGATTTATTCTTAAGTCTGGAGATTGTAAAAAAGGTAATTGCGGTTTCTTCCATTCTGATTGTGCTGTTTTTTAAGCTGGGTATTATGGGACTGCTCTGGGCAACTGTAATTGTATCCTTTATTGCATACTTTATTAATTCCTATTTTTCCGTACAGTTACTTTCTTATTCTGCATTGGAACAGATTAAAGACATCCTGCCGGTTTTCATCAATTCCATTTTGATGGGAGTTGCTGTAGCCGCATGCGGCATACTGATTCCCTATGGCCTTGTTATCAAGTTAGCGGTACAACTTGTAACCGGTATTGTATTCTATATTGCCATCTGCAAAATCACAAAGATAGAGGAATTCAATACAATGTATGCCCTGCTTCATTCTGCCTTAAAAAAGATATTGAATACCGCAAAAGCGGAAGATGGAGGTTTCAAATGAAAATTTTAGTAACTGGTTTATGTACACTGCATCTTGGGAGACTGGAAAATGGCAATATTGGTAATTATTATATTATTGAGCCATTCTTTCGTGAATTACACAGGGTATTTCCGGAAGCAGAGATTGTGACTACCTTTCAGATGACAGAACATTTTTGCAAAAGCGAAGGCATTCGGTGCCTGCCGCTTTCTTCTTATTATGCCTGGTCGGAATATGATGTCGATCTTGCACTGAAAGAATATGCAATTGCTCAGATTTATGGTCAAACCGGTCAGCTTATAGAGGAAACACCCTATCTTATGCAGGTCACAGATAGTGATTTGATTATAGATGTGAGTGGTGAGATGTGGGGAGATAAGGCTAATCCGGTAGGGAAAGACAGAATGCTGGTTAATTTATTAAAAATTCGTACGGCTCAGTTAATGCAGAAGAAGACTGTTCTGTTTGCAGGTACGGTAGGACCGTTTCAGGAAGAAAGAACAAATATGCTGGCAAAGATTACCTTTGAAAACTATAACCTTGCTACCATACGTGAATCCGAGACGACACGAATGCTTCAGACAATGCACTTTAATACAGAGAATATAAAAGAGTATCCCTGTCCTTCTTTCTTATTTGAACCAGCAAGTGACGTAAAGATGCAGAGCATCTTTGCAAAAGAGAAAATAACCGGAGTTGACAAACCTACGATTGGTATGGTTGTCTGTGGCTTTAATATGACAGAAGCTCCCTATGATAAGTGGCCAAGACAGGATGAGGAATATACGGAGTACGCTCTTACAGTGGAGCATATGGTGAACAAATTAGGTGCCAGAGTAGTTTTAATGTCTCACAGTAATGGTTTTGATCTGACACCGGAGATCTGCTTGAAGCCAGGCAGAGATTATCCGATTGTAAAGCAATTACAAAGGGTTGTGCAGCAGCGTGGTCTTGTGAAAGACCAAAATGACGTTCTCTGTATTGATAATGCCTATACCCCTGCGCAGACCAAGGCAATCATCGGGCAATTTGATCTGTTTGTGACAGGAAGAATGCATGCGTCTGTCGGATCAATTTCTCAATTTGTACCAACTGTATTCATTATGCATGCACAGGGGTCAAAAAGTACAAAAATAATTGGTTTCTCAAAGATAGTAGGTCTGGAAGAATATGTTTCGGCAGCAAAAGCGGAGGAATTAATAGAGAAGATTGATTTATGTTTTGCCAATAGAGTTCAAATTCGTGCACACTTGCACAAAAGGATACCGGAGGTTCAGAAAAAGGCCAGGGAAGGCTTTGAGGCTTTGAAAGAATTAATGCAGCAATAGGAGCGTTCCAGTGTATACAGTCCCGAATTTATTCTTACTGCATATACTGGTTTTATGGGAAAGGAGTGTGGGGATTCATGAATAATATAGGTGATCGAGAGAATGTGCTTCATCCTTGCTGCGGTTGTGGCGCTTGTTCCGCTTCCTGTCCTATGAAATGTATTAAAATGCGTTTGGATGAAGAGGGATTTTTTAAACCGGATCTGGATGAACAAAGCTGTATTGGATGCGGTAAATGTAAGCAGGTCTGTTATCAGTATCTGAATATCGGCAGAGAAGAGGACGGAAAACTACTGGAGGACTGCAAGGCTTATGCAGCAATCCACCGGGATGGAAAGGAACTGGCAGCAGCTTCCTCCGGGGGTGTGGCCGGTGCGTTATCAAACTATTGCTATGAACAGGGTTATGATGTCTTTGGAGTAGTAATGGATCCGGAACAAGACTATGCACAGTTTATCTTAGCTGCTTCACAAGAAGATCTGGAGCGGATGAAGACATCAAAATATGTTCAAAGTGATACTGGTAATGCATTGCTTCAAATGAATAAAAATCATAAAACGCTGATCATCGGTTTGCCCTGTCAGATTTATGGAATCAGAAAGCTGCTTATGCAGTTTGGTTTAGAGGAAAATTTTATTCTGGTGGATTTATTCTGCCGCGGTGTTCCAAGCGTTTATCTATGGAGGAAATACAGGGAGTATCTGCAGACGAACTATGGACTTAATAAGCTTGTATGCTGTAACTTTAGATCGAAAAGAACAGGTTGGCACAAATTTAGCATGAAAGCCTATGATAATGAGGGGAATGAATATCAGAAGGATGTTTATAATGACCTGTTTTACTCCTTTTATTTGAAAAATTCCTGTATGAAGGAAAGCTGCTATAGCTGCGAATTTCGTCATAACAGAGTCTATTCGGATATCAGGCTGGGAGATTTTTGGGGAACAAAGTATTACAGTCATGACGAAGGCGTCAGTATCGTTTCGATCTATACAAGGGCAGGTCAGGAGATTTGGGATAAGATATCCGAACATTTTATTGTGGAAGAAAATGATCCTGCAGAGTTAAAGTTATCACAAAGATTTAACAGGCTGCCTGTACCGGAGTACCGGGATGGGCTACTTCGAGACCTTGCGTCAAAGCTGTCCCTGGACGAAATTCATACGAAGTACGGTTTGGATCAAACAAAGTTTTATAACGGCAAAAATAAACCGTAATAAATCTTATTTCTTATGCGGAAAGAAGGAAAGCAATGAAGCTCGCAATTATGCAGCCATATTTTCTTCCCTATCCGGGTTATTTCAGTCTGGTTAAGCACACAGATCAATTTATATTATTTGATACCGTGCAATATATCAGGCATGGATGGATTGAAAGAAACAGAATACTAAAGCCGGACCATGGTTGGCAGTATATTGCAGTGCCTCTGGAAAAGCACAGCCGCGAAACACTCATTCAGGATATCCGTATCAGGAACAGTACAGACTGGCGGGAAACGATTTTCAGTCAATTAGAGCATTATAAGAAACGAGCCCCCTATTACCCGCAAGCTATGGAGGTATTAAGAAAAGCACTCGACATTGATACTGACAGCCTTGTGAAGCTGAATGAACAGATTCTTATAACAGTATGTCAATATCTTGGTATCGATATAAAAATACACATTTTCTCGGAAATGGAGATTGCCATTGAACCGGCCGGTGCACCGGATGAATGGGCTCTAAATATATGTAAGGCAATCGGTGCTGTGGAGGAGTACTGGAATCCGGAAGGAGGTCTGGAATTCTTCGACCGAAGTAAATATGAGCGGGAAGGTATTGCGATTAAGTTTCTAAAGCTTAGGCTCCCGGAATATTCACAGAGAAGATCCGAATTCGAAGCAGGCCTGTCAATGTGTGATCTAATGATGTTTTGCCAGCCGGAGCAGATTAATAAGATGCTGGAGGATTATGTTCTATTATAGATGGATTTCACTGCAGATGACTGCAGAATGTAAGGAGTTGTTTTTGTTCCCGAGGTTATATTTAGTTTCATTGTAGGGGAGTTATTATGGAAATAGAAAATCAGAAGGATATGAATCTTGCGACAGAGAATAAAAATACAATGGAGAAGGTTCCTCTGGTACAGCTTACTACTTATCGGGAGATACAGAATGTTATTCATTTATTTAATAAAATTATGATCCCCTGTCTCTCTGAAAGAGTATTCGATTTAGATGCCTATGCAGATAAGCTGTATCATAATGCTTATGTCTATGCTGCCACCAATAACGAATTGAAATGGATCGGGTTTACTGCATTCTATGCGAATGACAGAAGACTATGGACCGCTTATCTGTCGCAGATTGCTGTTCTACCTGCTGTACAGAAGAAGGGAATTGGAAAAAAATTATTGGATCGTTGTATTGAGGTTGCTAAAAGAGATGGTATGTTATCGCTAAAACTGGAGGTTTATCAAAAAAACGATACAGCCATACATTTTTACGTGATAAATGGCTTTCAACCTTGTGGTTATGCAACGCAAGAATCAATTTATATGATAAAAAATTTAGCGTAAAATCATTTGCCCACAGCAAGTTTGTATCGGTACTATGCACCCTGCTATAAGGTGCGCGAAGAGCAGTACAAAATGTAAAAAAGGGAAGAAATGATTATTTTATATGGGTATGGTATTGGAGGGATTTATCGGATGTCGATTCAAGTAACCCGATCATCCATACCGCCAATGGAAGAATATATTGAAGAAATTAAGGACCTGTGGAATAGCTGCTGGCTCACTAATATGGGAGCAAAGCATAAACAGCTGGAAACAGAGCTTGCAAGATATCTGGATACACCAAATGTTAATCTTTTTGCAAACGGGCATTTGGCGCTGGAATATGCGATTGCCGCATTCAATCTTACCGGAGAGGTAATAACCACTCCATTTACATTTGCATCGACAACACATGCCATTGTGAAAAATGGGTGTAAGCCGGTCTTTTGTGATATTAATCCGTTTGACTATACCATAGATACGGATCAGCTGGAGCGTCTTATCACGAATAAAACATCAGCGATTATTCCGGTTCATGTCTACGGTAATGTATGTAATTTTGAAGAGATTAATCGAATATCAAAAAAATATAACCTTACGGTTATCTATGATGCAGCTCATGCTTTCGGCATTACGGTTAACGGCAAGAGTGTCGCTAATTTAGGTGATGCCTCCATGTTCAGTTTTCATGCCACCAAGGTCTTCAATACCATCGAAGGCGGTGCGGTAACACTTAAGGATAATGCAATCAATCAAAAACTAAATGCATTAAAAAATTTTGGAATAACAGGACCTGAAACGGTAAAATATGTGGGCGGAAATGCAAAAATGAATGAATTTGAAGCTGCTATGGGTATCTGCAATCTGCGTCATGTAGATCAGGAAATTGTAAAACGAAAGGCAGCAGCAGAAAGATATATTACTCGGTTAGGCGGTATAAAGGGGATAAACCTGCCAAGGCCTCAGCCGGGGGTTAAAAGCAATTATGCGTATTTTCCCGTTGTATTTGACGGCTTTATACTTGATCGTGATGAAATATGTGAAGAACTGAAACTGAAGGATATTATTGCACGAAAGTACTTTTATCCTTTAACCTGTCAATTTGATTGCTACAAAGATATTTTTAACTGTGAAAACACTCCGGTTGCAAAACACATAGCCGATCGGGTAGTAACCCTTCCGCTGTATGCTGATTTGGAACCGGATGACATTGATAGAATTTGTAATATTATTTTAAACGATTGAATGAATAGGGTATAAAAGCCTGATAAGGTATGAAGAGGTATATGAACTTTATGCTTTTGTCAGGCTGATCATTCAATAGACGGAGGCAGAAATGAAAGGCATAATTTTAGCGGGAGGTAAGGGCTCCAGGTTATACCCGATGACGAAAGCGGTTTCAAAACAGCTTCTTCCCATATATGATAAACCACTCATCTATTATCCTCTGTCCGTTCTGATGCTTGCCGGTATTCGTAAGATATTGATAATATCTACACCGGAGGATCTGCCTCTTTATAAGCGTTTGTTAGGGGATGGTTCCAGGCTGGGACTTTCATTTACCTATGAGGTTCAGGAAACGCCGAGAGGCCTTGCGGATGCTTTTTTAATCGGTGAAGCCTTCCTGGAAAATGACCAGGTCTGTTTAATCCTTGGTGATAATATGTTCTACGGAACGGATCTGTCAAGAATACTAAAGCAGGCAATTAGTACGGAGAAGGGTGCCGTTATTTTCGGATATCCGGTAAAGGATACGCACTCCTTTGGCGTGGTGGAATTCGATTCAGATAATAATGTACTTTCCCTCGAAGAAAAACCGGAAAATCCAAAATCAAATTATGCAATACCCGGACTATATTTCTACGATAATCAGGTAGTAGAGATTGCAAAGAAGATAAAACCATCTGCACGCGGAGAAATAGAAATTACTGCGGTCAATAATCTCTATCTGCAAAATCATGAACTTAAAGTGATACCACTTGGACGAGGAATAGCCTGGCTGGATACCGGTACACCGGAGGGAATGCTAAGAGCTTCACAATATGTAGAATCAGTCCAGTTACGACAGGGCTTTTATATATCCTGCCCGGAAGAGATCGCCTGGAAAAGAGGGTTTATCAATAGGGAACAATTAAGAGATATTGGGGAAAGTCTTAAGATGACGGAGTATGGACAATATATTCTATCTTTATTAGATATGGATTGACATAATTATTACGTATGAAATAGGGAAGGGGGAGCTATTATGAAAATCTTAATAACAGGTGCAAATGGATTTATTGGAAAAAATCTTATCAGCGAATTAAAAAACAGAGGTTATACGGATCTGCTTTGCTACGATTTGAATACAGACAATACTTTACTTTACCAATATTGCTCAGAATGCGAATTTGTGTTCCATCTGGCTGGAATTAACCGTCCAGAGACAGAAGAGGAATATATGGAGGGTAATTATCACTTTACATTCCTCCTTCTCGAACTTTTAAAATCGAATCATAATTTCTCTCCCATCCTGGTTACCTCCTCAATTCAGGCATCTTATGATAATCCCTACGGAAAAAGTAAGAAAGCCGGTGAAAAACTTTTCATGACTTATACCAGAGAAACAGGCATACCCACTTATATATACCGGCTGCCGGGTGTTTTCGGAAAGTGGAGCAGACCAAATTATAATAGTGTCATTGCGACCTTCAGTCACAATATAGCAAACGACCTGCCAATCCAGGTAAATGATCCGTCATATGTTATAAGTCTGGTATATATAGATGACGTTGTAAATGAATTCTTTAGTGCATTGACAGGAAAAGCGAATAGACAAGGAGATTACTGCTTAGTTGATCCCGTATATTCCGAAACGCTGGAGAACATCGCTGCATATATTCAGGCATTTCATAAAGCACGGGACGGCAGAGGACTCCCGGATCTATCAGATACATTCAAAAAGAAGCTTTATGCGACTTATTTAAGCTATCTTCCAGCACAATGTTTAAGCAAGTCTCTAACAATGAATAGGGACAATAGAGGCTCTTTCACTGAATTTATAAGAACATTGGACCAGGGGCAGATATCGGTCAATATTTCTGGCGCTGGAATCACAAAAGGAAATCACTGGCACCATACAAAATGTGAGAAATTCCTTGTTGTAAGCGGGATGGGAGTAATCCGGCTTCGAAAAATTGGCAGCAGTGAGATTACCAGCTATTTTGTATCAGGTGACCGGCTTGAGGCAGTGGATATCCCGCCCGGTTATACCCATAACATTACCAATACAGGGACTACTGATATGGTTACAATTATGTGGGCCAGTGAGCAGTTTGATCAAGGGAAACCTGACACTTATTTCCTGGAGGTTTAAGTTAAAAAGAAAAACTCTTTTTAACCTGCAAAAACACTTAAATTGTTCTCTCTAAAGTTAATCATGCCGCATATGCGGTAAATGGGGGTTAAAATGCAAAAATTAAAGCTAATTACGATACTCGGAACCCGTCCGGAGATCATAAGGCTTTCCTGCGTTATAAAATGCTGCGATAAATACTTTGATCATATACTGGTGCATACCGGTCAAAACTATGATTATACCTTAAACCAGATCTTCTTCGATGAACTTGATTTGCGTGCTCCGGACTATTATCTGAACTGTGCAGGAAATAATCTGGGTGAAACGATGGGAAATATCATAGCAAAGTCCTATGAGGTGCTAGAGTTAGAAAAACCGGACGCGGTATTACTTCTTGGGGATACAAATTCTACCTTGTCTGCAATCAGTGCAAAAAGGTTAAAAATACCTATCTTTCATATGGAAGCGGGTAATCGCTGCTGGGATTGGAATGTCAGTGAAATGATCAACCGTAAGATTGTAGACCATATCTCGGATATCAACCTGCCATATACCGAACACAGCAGGCGCTACCTGTTGTCAGAAGGTATTGATGGAAAAACAATTTTTGTTACTGGCTCACCGATGTACGAGGTTTTAGAAACCTATAAAAATAAAATAGAAGAAAGCCGCATTCTTGAAAAGCTGCATCTGATGAAAGAAAATTATATTCTCGTCTCTGCACACCGGGAAGAGAATATTGATAATGAAACTAATTTTATGAGCTTGATGAATGGTATTAACGAAATAGCCAGACTGTATGGGATGCCTGTTATTTTTTCCACCCATCCGCGTACAAAGAAGTTAATCGCCGCAAGAAAATTCGAATTTCATCCACTCGTGCGAAGCCTTCCTCCCTTTGGTTTTCCCGATTATAATCAGCTGCAGAAAAACAGCTACTGTGTTTTATCCGATAGTGGTACCTTATCGGAAGAAAGCGCAATTCTGGGATTTGCAGGAGTATTAATCAGGACTTCGACAGAACGCCCTGAGGTGCTTGATAAGGGCACAATCATACTCGGGGGCATTAGCGCTGCAGATATGGCAGAAAGCCTTAATCTTGCTGTTACAATGCGTAGTAATCAGGAGAAGATTATTTTGCCGGACGATTATCGGGATACCAATGTGTCTGTTAAGGTTGTAAAAATTCTTCAAAGCTATGCCAAAATTGTGAATCTTGCAACCTGGCGAAAATGAATATGGGATCGTGAGAGTCAGACAGGAGATACAGCCTGGTCTGACTTTTTACTTTTTAAGCTTTATGATCGTTTCTATTTCAGGTACCAAAAAAGAACATATGAATATAATAAAATGAAATATCATATTATGTCATTTTATTACATTTAATACCGAATGAAATAATGGAAATACAATGAATGTCGAATGAACTGTTTCTATTCGGTATTTTATAAGGGGGTAGTAAAATTGTGCTTTCGAAAATATCGAAAAGTAATTATTTTTATATTGGACTTACTTATTTTAATTATTGTAAGTGATTTCATTTATTTTATGATGCTGCTAAGCGCTTCATCTTATCATATATCTTTTTTATCGGATTTTTGGCATATTGCATTATTCGTATTTAGTGAGATTATTTTTCTATATATTTTTAAAACCTATGAAAGCTTATGGAGATATGCAAAAAGCATAGAATACTTATATCTGTTTCTGGGAAGCTTCCTTGGTTATATTTTTTATCTGGTGATGGATTATATACTGCTAGCCGGGAGGATTCCTATTTTATTTACCACAGCGATCTACTCCCTTTCACTTCTTGCTATGATTTTTATGAGACTATGTTACCACCAATATGCGAACAGCAGAAAAAATAACAAAAGCCCGAACAAGGTTTCGGTTGCCATAATTGGTGCCGGTGAGGCAGGGGTAAGGTTATATGAAGAAATCACCAGTAATCCGAACAGTAATTATAAAGCGGTATGTTTTTTGGATGATGATATTGATAAAATTAATAAGAAAATTCATAACATACCTGTCTACGGCCCTATAGAAAACATGAAGATACTGCTTGAAAAGACTCCTGTGAATGAAATCATCATTGCAATTCCTTCTATTACAGCTGAGAAACAGAAAGAAATACTTCATATCTGTCTGGAGCTTAGATGCCGTGTACAAATACTGCCCAATACCATAGAGCTTTTACAGGGTAAGGAAGATAATCTATGGAAGCGTTTAAGAGATATTAACACAGAGGAGCTGTTAGGCAGAGAACCTATTTTATTAACAAACAAGGAAGTAGAATTATTCCTGGCAAATAAGATCGTAATGGTTACCGGCGGCGGCGGTTCGATCGGTTCGGAACTGTGCAGACAGATTGCAAAGTTAAATCCCAGACAGCTCATTATTGTAGATATGTATGAGAACAATGCCTATGATATTCAACAGGAACTGATATCCCTTTACGGAAGTCAGCTTGATCTGAAAACGGAAATCGCCTCTGTCAGTAACAAAAATAAAGTAGATCTGTTGTTTGAACGTTACCGTCCGGATATTATATTCCATGCAGCAGCTTATAAGCATGTACCGTTAATGGAGGATTGCCCCGAAGAAGCTGTTCGAAATAATATATTTGGTACTTACTATGTAATGCAGGCCGCCGTTCAATACAAAGCGTCTAAATTCATACTGATTTCCACCGATAAGGCGGTAAACCCAACCAGTATTATGGGAACGACGAAACGTTTTTGTGAAATTATGCTCCGCAGCATGAAGAATAACAACTGCACGGAGTTCGCTGCCGTACGGTTTGGAAATGTACTCGGCTCGAATGGGTCTGTTATACCCTTATTTCAGAAACAAATAGCACAGGGCGGACCGGTTACGATAACGGATAAACGTATGGTCCGTTTCTTTATGACGATTGCAGAAGCGGTAGAATTGGTTTTGCAGGCTGGAGCGATGGCGGATGATGCTGATATCTATGTACTGGATATGGGTGCTCCGGTGAAAATAATTGATATGGCCGAGAATTTGATCCGCCTGTCAGGCCATATTCCTTATACGGAAATACCAATCAAGGAAACAGGACTGCGCCCCGGTGAAAAGCTTTATGAGGAGCTTCTGATCAATCATGAGAAATTGGCTGCTACCGGAAATCAGAAAATATTTATTGATCACGAGGAGACAATCGAACAAGAAATAATAATAAAAAAGCTGCAGCTTTTGGAGGATGCGCTGGAAACTAACTCCAAGGAAGAAATAAAAGCTGTCCTGAAAGAAATTGTACCGACCTACCGGGATCCGGACGAAGTTAATCAGGAATATCCCGGTTATCTTATGCTATCTCCGGTGCAATCTGATCAATCGGATTCACTTCTCTGATACCAGATAGTAAGAAATCCCCGGCTTTCGCCGGGGATTTCTTACTATCTGGTATCTTGTGCATCTTATTCTATTATTTTACACCTCCGATTAGCAGAGAGGGCCACAGTGTCTGATCCAGAAGAAAATTCTTCTGATAAGCCCGAACAGAACTCCGAAAAATATAACGATTGCAAGGCTCAGCAGAATATATTTTCTACAGAAGCTTAAACAGTTAAATTCGAACAGCAAGGCTTCTATCGTTCGAACACCCTTCAAATAATATAATCCGGTTATCATCGTAGTAAAGGTAAATAAATCCAGAATAAGCGCGATACAGATACAGCATCTGGTCTTTAAGCTGGATGCAATACTAAACGCATAAGATCCGACAAGACCCGGTACGAGTAGTATTAGAAAGAAACGTATAAATTCCATACAGAAATCTCCTTTCAACAGGAATGTTATTACAATATCAAAATATGCTATATATTACCATTATGTGACAATAAGCTAATTCATTTGCATGTATGCACCCTTATATTCCTGGATTAAATGAAACATAAATCCATATTTAGATTATTATATCAAAGTATTCTATAGAATTTCCCAGAATTAAGTGGTAAGATATAGGCAAAAACATTGATCTGCCATATCGATATTTTTAAACTTTCTATTTAGTAGAAATAAAATGAATGCAAATAGGATAAATTATTTAATATCAGCTTATTATTATCAGGATTCTGGTACACGAAAGATTATTTTCCGGAGCGGAAGTTAAACGGAAGGCTATTACTATTATTTAAGGGAGGGAAAGGTTGAAAGGTATACTTTCAGCCGTGTTAAATGAAAAAATTATTATTGGTGTTCAATCCCACAGCAGGAAGAGGAAAAATTAAGGACAAAATATTTGAAATCATCAATACCTTCGTGAAGCACGGCTACAAGGTAACGGTATTTCCTACTCAGAATAAAGGAGATGCAACAGAGATTATCACCGGAGAGGAAGAAGATTACGATGTGGTTGTATGCGGCGGCGGTGACGGTACCTTGAATGAAGTCATTACCGGGCAGATGCTTTCCGGAAAAACATTTCCCATAGGTTATATACCGGCCGGCTCTATGAATGATGTGGCGCATAGTCTTAGAATCAGCAGGGAAGTAAAGCATGCGGTTACGAATATTATAACCGGGATTCCAAAAGCCCTTGATGTCGGGAGATTTAACGACCGTTATTTTATCTATGTAGCAGCCTTTGGTGCATTTACAGATGTATCCTATACAACCTCTCAGAAGAATAAAAATATGATCGGAATTCTCTCTTATTATCTGGAAGGTATTAAAAAGATATCGGATCTGAAGGCCAGGCACGTGAAGGTGCTGTATGACGATCAGGTGATTGAAGATGATTTTATTGACGGATTAATTACGAATTCTCTCTATGTAGCCGGTTTAAAAAATGTAAATTACGATAAAACAAGCTTGAATGACGGATTATTTGAGATGCTTTTGGTAAAGATGCCAAAAAACATTATTGATCTGCAAGCGATTATCAGTGCACTGATCAATGTTAAAATTAACGAAAACTATATGTATTATCTACAGGCTTCCAAGCTTACTATTATCTCGGAAGCTCTGGAATGGACGCTGGACGGTGAATATGGCGGCATCTATGACCAGGTGGAGATCGAGAACTGCAATAAGGCAACCTCTATTATTTGCAGTAAAAAATATAAAATGTAAAACAGCAAGAAAAATTGCTGATCACCCAGGGAGGAATCCAAAACCGATGGACTCTTTATATCTATTTGATCCAGATACCACCGGCTGGTTTATAAAATCGATAGGTGCCCCGACAGCCGTACAGGAGGCAGCATGGCCTGCGATTGCCTCCGGCAAGGATACGTTGGTATCAGCCCCTACCGGCACCGGTAAAACCTTATCCGCTTTTTTGGTATTTATTGACCGGCTTAAGGCACAGGCCAGAGAAGGCACCTTAAAGCAGGAGCTTCAACTGATCTATATCTCGCCGCTAAAATCCCTGGCGATGGATATCCGTGAGAATCTGCAAAGACCTCTAAGCGGCATCTTTGAAGAAGAACGTAAAAATGCGGGATTATTAAAGTTAACCGGTAAGGAACTAAATATTGGAGTACGAACTGGTGATACCACACCAACGGAACGCCGCAAAATGATAAAATGTCCTCCCCATATTCTGATCACAACTCCAGAATCCCTCTATCTGATGCTGACCTCTAAATCAGGCCGGTCTATTTTGCATACCGCCAAAGCGATCATTATTGATGAACTTCATGCACTGATTGATAGCAAACGGGGTGCTCATCTGATGCTTTCTATTGCGAGATTGGACAAGCTCTGTCCGAAGCCGCTGCAGCGTATCGGACTCTCTGCTACGATCGAACCGCTGGAGGGTGCTGCAAAGTACCTGTCTCCTGAGACTGTTACCATCGTAGCACCTAAAATGCAAAAAAAGGTGGAGCTTAAAATCACAAGTCCGCTTACCGACACAAGATCCCCGCGAAAGGATCCTGTGTGGCAGGAGATTGCCCGTACTGTATACGAACATTGTAAGAATACCCGTAGTGTCATAGCTTTCGTGGAAGGACGGGCCTATACCGAAAAGCTTGCTTACTATGTAAATGAGTTGGGGGGAGAAGGCTTTGCCCGGACACACCACGGAAGTCTGTCCAAAGAGCAGCGTCAGTCGGTTGAAGGGGATCTGCGGGAAGGCAAGCTTCGCCTTTTATGTGCTACCTCCTCCATGGAACTGGGCATTGATGTGGGAGAGATCGACCAGGTATTTCAGATTGGCTGTCCCCGCTCAATTTCCAGTACCATGCAGCGGTTAGGACGGGCCGGACACAATCCGAACAGGGTAAGTACGATGTATCTATTTCCCCGTACGGCAGTGGAAGGGCTTTATAGCGGACTTACTGCCGAGGTTGTGAGAAGGGGAGGAATTGAATATCTAAAACCTCCGATGCTTTGTCTGGATGTACTTGCCCAGCATCTTGTTTCTATGGCTTGCGGGGAAGCTTATAATATTGATGAGGTTATGGAGATTCTTGTTCGTGCCTATCCTTTTACGGCAGTAACAAGAGAGGATGTTAAGAAAGTTCTTGAAATGCTGGCGGGAGATTATGAACATGAACAAACGCTGCCGATACGTCCTAGAATTCTGTATGACCGCATACATGAACGAGTGGAGGGCGATACCTATAGCCGTATGCTGGCCATATCGGCCGGAGGAACCATTCCGGATAAGGGAATGTATACGGCTAAAACAGAAAATGGAGTAAAGCTTGGAGAACTGGAAGAAGAATTTGTTTTTGAATCCCGTGTAGGGGATCGTTTCCTGTTAGGAACCTTTACCTGGCAGATTAAGAGTATTCAAAAGGATGCGGTGATTGTGGCACCCTCGCAGTACCCGAATGCAAAGCTGCCTTTCTGGAAAGGGGAGATGAAAGGACGGAGAATGCAGACCGGTTTGGCATTTGGATCGATCCTTAGGGAGCTGGAAAATGCAAATAAAACGGATACCCTTTTGTCAGAGCTTTTAAAGCTTGGCCTGGATGATACCGCTGCGCGGGGAGCGCAGGATTTTCTAAGGAGACAGTTAAAATCCACCGGAATTTTACCAAATGACCATACCATATTAATGGAGCATTTCAGGGATGAGACAGGAAATCAGCAGATTATGGTGCATTCTGTATTCGGTCGCCAGGTAAACGCCCCGCTTTCCATTCTTGCAAGAGAAGCGGCCGCCCGTGAGACGCATACCAATATCTGCTGTGTGGAGGATGATGATGGCTTTCTTCTGTTTCCATACAGTGAATGTGTCCTTCCGGAGGGTTTACTTTATAAAATAGCACCGGATACAGCAGTTGCAATTCTGGAAGCGGTCCTGCCGTCAACACCTCTTTTTAATATGACCTTTCGTTATAATACCGCTCATGCACTGATGATGGGGGTACGAAAAAGCGGACGCCAGCCTCTTTGGGTGCAGCGCCTTCGCAGCGCTGAAATGCTTGATGCGCTAGTAAAGCAGAAGGACCATCCATTGATACGTGAAACGAAACGGGAGTGCCTGGAGGATTACTGGGATCTTGAGGGTGCTCTGTCAGTACTGCAAGGAATTCAGTCCGGATCAATACAGGTATGTGAGATGTATCTTGATCATCCGTCGCCGATGTCCTTCTTACTACGGCAGCAGACGGAGGCCTCAATGATGTATGATTATACACCAACACCAAGAGGAGTCTGGCAGTCTGCAACAGACGCACTAAATCAGGTGGAGATGATAGCTCCCGCCCCGGAGCAGCTTGCTTTGGCCGGACAAAGGAGCAGGCTGCCTGCGGATGAAAGGCAGCTGCATTCTCTATTAATGATGGAGGGGGATCTGATTGCCGGAGAGCTTGCGGTTCCAATTGACTGGCTGGAGACACTTGCAAAGCAGGAGCTGGCACTCTATATAGAACCCGGTTTATGGATTGCTGCAGAGCATTTTGAAAAGTACCAAGCCGCCCTTATTAACACCGATGAGAATGCAAGGACACAAATTGTACTCCGTCTATTGCGATATCGTGGAGCTGTCTCAGCTTCGCAGCTTAGCGATCGGTATCTCTGGCCCGAACAGACCTCTTATGAGCTATTGAATAGCTTATGCAGGAAAGGAGAAGTGGTAGAAAACAATGGGCTGTATTATCATGCTCAGTTATACAACCAGGCAAGGCATGCAACCATTAAGAGCCGCCGGAATCAGATGAAAACACTGCCGCCGCAGTGCTACAGTGCATTATTGGCCGGACGAATGCGTATCATAGCTTCTCCCGGTGAGCAGCTTGCATGGGCATTAAAGCAGCTTAGTGAGCAAACCTATCCCCCGGCCCTGTGGGAGGGAGTACTTCTTCCAGCTCGTGTTAACGGTTACCGTCCTGAGCTTCTGGATACTTTGCTGGCACAGGGAGATCTCTTCTGGCAGCTTCACACCGGAACAGGATTAAGCTTTCACCGGTATGATGATATAGACTGGGATTTCGATTTGCAAAGGGTTAGTGATACCTTGGAAGGAAATGAAAAAGCTCTTTATGACGGTCTGCAAAAGCGTGGTGCAAGCTTTATGCAAAGACTTTCCGGTCTGATTGGAGGTGCTTCTCCCTTCGAACCACTGCTTGCGATGGCAGAAAAAGGTCTGGTCTATGCAGATAGCTTTCTGCCAATCCGCCAGCTGGAGAAGAAGGAAAAACTTCTAAAGAGCTCCTTAAAACTGCGGATAAGTGCACGTGCGAAAGCAATGACTAGCGGTAGATGGGAACTTTCCCGACCACTTCTTCCGCTTTCGGCACAGGAGCTGTTAGAACGTGCTTTCGACCGGGTTATAATTGTCAGTCGTGAAACACTCCAAAATCTTTCCTGGAACAGTGCACTGCAAATTCTTCGTGTATGGGAATACACCGGACGTGTCAGACGCGGATATTTTATTGAAGGCTTATCCGGTATCCAGTTCATCCGTGATAAAGATTTTGCCGATGTCATGAAGGAGCTTGAGCAACCGAGAAAGGACATCGTCTGGATGTCAGCAATTGATCCGATGCAGCCATGGGGAAAATATCTGCAGCATATGCCGGACAGGTCCTTTTTAAATATTCCGGGAAATGCCGTTGCACTGTGTTTTGGCATACCGGTTGCGGTAATAGAACGCCAGGGAAAGGTGCTTAGGGTATTTGAAGAAGCATATCTTACAAAGGCATTACAGAGCTTTGTCCAGGATTATGCAAAATGTCGTATCTTTCCAACTCTTAACCGGCTAGTGGTGAAGCAATATCCGCCGGAAGCGAAGGAAGCACTGGCAGGTTCTGGTTTCCTGCATGAGTTGCAGGATTATGTTCTTTACAGGTGAATCTTGATTTTTGCCGCTTTTTCTGTTATTATCTGTTAAAGAAGGAATTACATTATCTTCAGAAAACAGCTAAAATTTAGGAAAGCTTGTGGAGGTCCTGTTATGGAGAACAAACGATACCCGGAGCATTTAGTGTTTGGCCTGGATATAGGAACGAGAAGTATTGTCGGAACGGTAGGCTATCGGGATCATAATAATCAGTTCATTGTCGTGGCGCAGTATATCCGGGAACATGAAACACGTGCAATGATGGATGGACAGATTCATGATATCGAGCAGGTATCGAATACGATCCGAGCAGTGAAAGCCGAACTGGAAAGTCAGATCGGCCGTAAATTAACAGATGTTTGCATTGCAGCCGCAGGACGTGTATTAAAAACCGTTAAAGTAGAGGCTGATTATGAATTTGCCAGCGAAACAACGGTAAACGGCGAGCATATCCATTCGCTTGACCTGATTGGTGTTGAAAAGGCATATGATACTCTGCGTACTGAGATGAAGGAAGATAAAATAAATTTCTATTGCGTAGGATATTCTGTCATCAACTATACCTTGAACGGATATCCTATTAGTAAGCTGAACGGACATCGGGCGAATAAAATCGGTACCCAGCTGTTAGCAACCTTTTTACCGGATGAAGTCATTAACGGACTCTATGCAGCCGTGGAAGCAGCCGGACTTCAGGTGGCCTGTCTTACCCTGGAGCCGATTGCGGCAATTAATGTTGCCATTCCGGAAAAATTCCGGCTTCTTAATATTGCCATGGTGGATGTGGGTGCCGGCACCTCTGATATCTCTATTACAAAGGATGGCAGTATCATCGCTTATGGTATGATTCCCTATGCCGGAGATGAGATTACAGAAGCCATCGCGCAGAGATATCTTGTTGAATTTGCGGTGGCAGAAACCATGAAAACTGCTTGTCTGAGGAAGAAGACAGTATCTTATAAGGATGTTATGGGAACCCGATATAAAATTACCACCAAGGAAATTATAGAATCCATATCGGATGTTGTACATAGAATCACTGAAAATGTCGCTGACAAAATAGTGGAATTAAATGGTGGTAAAGCTGTCAGTGCAGTATTTGTGGTAGGCGGAGGCGGTAAAATCACCGGCTTTGTATCAAGCCTTGCACAGTTTTTGAAGCTGCCCAAGGATCGTGTTGCCTTAAGAGGAGAGGAAGTTCTCACAGAAGTAACCTTCCTTCAGGAGAATATTAAGAAGGATTCCCTTCTGGTAACACCAATTGGTATTTGTCTTAATTTCTACGATCAGAATAATAACTTTATACTTGTAACCGTGAACGGAGAACGAGTAAAGCTTTATGATAATAGTAAATTGACGGTTTCGGATGCAGCAATTCAGATAGGATATCCGAATGAGAAATTATTCCCGCAGCGCGGGAAACCGATTAATTTCACCCTTGACGGCAGCCACAGGATGGTTCGCGGAGAACTTGGGGAAGCAGCACATATCAAATTGAATGGAGAGGTTGCAGGTATCAGCCATCCCATTGAGAAGAATGACAAGATTGAGATTATAGAATCAACGGTTGGATCGGATGCGGTACATGAGATCCGGCAACTGCCAGAGTATCACAGTACCATCAGCATTAATGTCAATGGAACCAAAATTCTGTGTCCTAAGTTTGCAGTGGCAAACGAAGCGCTGGTATCGGAGTTTTACAGTATTCAGGATGGGGATGTTATTCAGATACTTAATTATTATACGCTCAAGCAGGTACTGGAATTTATGGATATCATATACCAGGGAGAAATTCTGGTAAATAATATGCCCGCTAAAATGGAAGAGAAAATCTATGAGAACTTTACCATTACGTGCAGTTTAAATAGCGGACAAGCTGATCATGATATTTTGCAGTATAATAACGAAGAAGAGGCTTTTGAGGAAGAGGACACCTATCCTGTAATGATAGAGAAAGCGGAGAATAAGCAATTAAAAAAGGAAACCACGCCGGATAAGAAAGAAGCAACGGCAGCACAAGAGCTATATGTGACTGTAAATAAAACGGTTGTAAAGCTTAGTAATAAATCTGGTTATATTTTTGTAGACATTTTTGATTTTTACCCATTTGACCTTTCCACTATGAAGGGTACGGAGCTGATCACCTTATTAAACGGAGAAAAAGCTGAATTTACGGCTCCTTTAAAGGATAAGGACGTCATAGAGATTTACTGGAAAAAGTAACATGAATAATCTGGGAATTTAGTTATGTGGCTGGATAGGAGTGTATACCGCCACAACCGTCCGGCAATTGAATATTTGACAGGAGCTCGTGTTTTACTGGTTTCTTTCAACAAATTAGAGAAAAAAGGCTTTCTGTAATCAGGAGGTCTTTTTATCCTTTTATAGGGGAGTTATGATCTAAATCTAATACTGAGGATTCGATTGTCAAAGACTGATCCAGGCTATACAGATGAATATGATTGCATATATATTCATCTGGCATTCATTTTTAAACTTTTGACACTCCAATCATACAGAGAAAAACAGGGGAGAATTATCATGATTACAGAAATGGAAGAGATCTGTTTTATTAAAATCTTACAGGAGGAATTGGTTACAGCAATGGGCTGTACAGAACCGATTGCCATTGCATATGCAGCGGCAAAAGCAAGAGAAGTACTGGGCATGCTTCCGGAAGCAGCTACGGTAAATGTCAGCGGGAATATCATTAAAAATGTGAAAAGTGTTGTTGTACCGCATACTGGCGGTTTGTGCGGAATTGAAGCTGCAGCAGCTGCCGGAATTGTTGCAGGAAAAGCAGATAAAAAGCTGGAGGTTATTTCGGAGGTAACAGAAGATGAAATCTTACAGATTCATCAATTTCAAAAAGAAGTACCCATCCATGTCGAGCATGCCAACACTCCCTATCTTTTTGATATTCAGATAAGAGTATCCGGCAAAGGGCATCGTGCATTTGTCAGAATCGTACATACGCATACTAATATTGTGGAAATCAGACGAGATTATGAACTCTTATATTTTCGGGAGTGCGGTATCCATCCGTCAACCCAAAGAACAGACCGGTCATTTATCACGATAGATAAAATTGTTGCATTTGCAAATCGTGTAACGCTTTCAAAAGTAACAGAAATACTAGACCGTCAAATATCTTACAATATGAAAATTGCAGAGGAAGGATTGATACATAATTGGGGGGCCAATATTGGAGCGATCCTTCTGGCATCCGGAAAATCTGATTCCGAAACAATGGCCCGTGCCTATGCTGCTGCTGGCTCTGATGCCCGCATGAGCGGCTGTGAGCTTCCGGTCGTTATTAATTCCGGAAGTGGAAACCAGGGTATAACAGCTTCGGTTCCGGTTATTATCTATGCCAAACAGGAGAATATAATGCCAGAGCAATTATACCGGGCTCTTCTGATCTCAAATCTGGTAACCATTCACCTGAAAACCGGAATAGGAACCCTTTCTGCCTATTGTGGGGCAATCTCTGCAGGCGTAGGGGCAGCGGCTGCCATCGCATATCTAAATCATGCGGATTATGATATGATTGCACATACAATTGTGAATGCATTAGCCATAAACTCCGGAGTGATTTGTGACGGGGCAAAGCCTTCCTGTGCAGCGAAGATTGCTTCGGCCGTTGAGGCCGGTTTGATCGGTTACCATATGTATCAGCACGGAAAGCAATTCTTTGGTGGAGATGGTATTGTGAAAAAGGGAGTGGAAAATACCATAAAAAACATAGGAAAGCTTGCACAGGATGGTATGGCGGAAACCGATAAAGAAATCATACGGCTCATGATAAACTGCTGATTCTGTAAAAGTAACTGTACACAGACTGGTCAATTACAAACTGTTCCTCCGAAAAAGGAGTATTTGCAGAAAGAAAGAATTGCCACATTACAGCAAATACGTTATAATTTATTTATCAAAACTGGAGGGCGATGTATATGAAAAGTAAAAAAATAGTATTTGAATCAGCAAATGATCTTTATGAATTTAATAAAGAAGCAACCAAATGTAAAACGGATATTCGGATACAAACAAAAAGTGAAGCATTTAATTTCGATGCCAAGACACTTCTTGGTTTATTCTTCGCTTTGAATTTAGCAGATGTTGTGGTCATTTACAGCGAAGAAGAGAAAGAGTTCGATGAATATTTAAAGAAACTAGAGGTAAGTGAATAATATGTTGTTCCAGATAAAATAATAGGCAGCCGGAAGAGGGCTGCTTATTATTTTACTTATAGAATTAACCGATTTCTCTTCTTCGCATATGCTATTTATAATCTATTGTCTTAATGCTCCTGGAAATGAGTTGAAGCTATGAACTATCCAGCACAAATTTTTGATTACTCACAATACCTGTTTCAAACAACGGGATTCAATGACCACCAGCTTCACTGTGTGATAAAGTACAAGGACAAAATTAATGTTCTCTTTCTAAAAAAGGCTATCGATCTGCTGCTTCAGACTGTTCCCGTATTAACATGGGTATATGTAAACCGCGGCGGAAGATCTTATTGGAAAGCAGGTGATCCGGCAGAGTGGAAAGATATTTTTACGATTGTTTTTAAGGAAACAGAGTTTGAACAATTTACTTTTTCAAAAACGGATGAGAAAACCGGACCTCAGATTAAGGTTTGCCTCCTACAGGCAAGGCAGGATTCCGTCTCAATCATTATGAATCATATGGTAACGGATGGAGGCGGTTTCAAGCAATGCCTTTATCTTTTATCGGATTTGTATTCTAATCTGATCATAAATCCTCAATACATACCGGATACCATCCTTGACGGAGACAGAAGCTTCCAGAAGATTACCAGGGAGATTTGTTTCCCTGACAAGATAAAAATCCTTCTACGCAATCGTAAGGAGAACAATAGAAGAGGTAATGATAAATTTCCGATGAGTAAGGAAGAGGATACCGCACCGTTTATCCTAAAACACACTATTTTACGGGAATGTTACCAAAAAATCCGTAATTATTGTGAAAAAAATAAAGTAACTATGAATGATGTGCTTTTTACCGCTTATATCCGTGTCCTTAAAAGAATGGTTAACAGCAACGGAAAAGCAATGGGAATTCCCATTATGATTGATATGAGAAGATACCTCGATGATAAAAGCTTTCATTCACTGACAAATCTTACTTCTATGGTTATGATAACAGTCGGCGTTTCTCCGGAAGAAGATTTTCAATCCACCTTAGCTAAGGTACATTCGAAGATGATTTCAAAAAAGGATCATTATCTGGGTATGAATTCTTTTCTTAAGCTTGATTTCTTATTCCGGGTTTTTCAACCGGATAAGAGCTATCAGATATTAGAGCGGTCTTTAAAAAGCCCCTATATCTGTATGACCAATATAGGAATCATTGATGAAACCAAGCTTTATTTTAAGAATTGTACAATTGATAATGTCTTTGTGTGCGGATCGATTAAATACCGACCGCATTTTCAAATGGCAGTCAGTACCTACTCGGAGAAAATAACAATTACGGTAAATCTTTATGGCAGTAAGGAAGATCAGGATAATATTTACCGCTTTTTCAGACTGATGGACAAAGAACTTAAAAATCTTGAATGAAAATACATAAATATCATAAATAAGCTGAACAGTGCAAAACTGACTGATCAGCTTGTTTTTCTTTGTAGGTTTATCCATACTATCTTCCTTGCTGTTAATTACCTTTGATTGCGAAAATCAAATTTCTTGATGAAATCGCGTAGGAGCAGATATAAAATCCTTTGTTTTCTTTCCGGCCGATCAAAAAAGAATATAAATTTCATTTTTTAGGGAATGATAGTAGTAAATATTAAAGGCATAAAGTTACTAGATTTCTATCTAGCAACGATTTTGGAGTGATACCGTCACTGATAGAATGAAATGTAACAGGCTCTTATTTATATTTGGAGGAAGTATCCATGATAAAGCCATTTCGAAAAAATACTTATTTCATATATTCCGGCCTCTTCCTATTGTTATTACCGGTTGTGTTCCTGCCCTTTCTGACAGAAAAAAGGAGTTTTGTCTGGGCAATGGATGGCATTGATCAACATTATCCGGCCTTACTTTACTATGGAAAATTACTGCGGGGAATACTGAAGGGCAAAGGCTTCCCTATGGTTGATTTTTCAATCGGCATGGGCTTTGATACCTTAACGACATTGAATTATTATGTTATCGGTGATCCCATCAGTCTACTGGCAGTATTCATGAAAAGCAGATATGCAGTTCATTATTATGACTTTCTCATTATACTGCGGTTTTATCTGGCCGGACTTAGCTATATAGCATTATTGAATTTTAAGAAAAAGGATGGTGCCGGTGTTATATTAGGCGCTTTGATTTATGTATTCAGCGGATATTCCTTATATGCAGGTATAAGACATCCTTTCTTTATGAACCCAATGATTTATCTACCGCTGATCATCATTGGAGTGGATCTGGTACTACAGAAGAAAAAACCCTACCTTATGATTCTCATGATTTTTATCAGTACTTTGAGTAATTTCTATTTTTTATATGCCCTAACAGTAATTACGGTAATTTATATTATTTTTCGGTATCTTCTTGAATACCGCAAGGAGTATCAAAATTTTCTCCTGGGCTTTTTACAGACCGGCTTGCGAACCGGAGGGTACTACCTGCTTGGTATAGCACTGGCCGGCATCGTATTAATTCCGGTACTATATGCATTTTCACGGAATGGAAGATTAGATGTCAGTCCGAAAATGGTGTCAGGCAGCTATTTCTATTACGATCCCAAATATTATCTGACTCTGTTTCAGGGATTGTATGCTCCGGGAATATTCCCCGGCTATTGGACAGTTTTGGCTTTTTGTGCCGTTGCTGCGGTAAGTATTGCCATTATGCTTGCCAATAGGGAGCACCGACAACTGCAGATCATTTATTTTTTGACGCTGATCGGACTTTTTATACCTGCTTTTGGATATTTTATGAACGGCTTTTCCTATACGTCTAACCGCTGGTGCTTTTTAATCAGTCTGCTGATAGCCGTCACTTTTTCATTAACCTACGATAAAATCTATCTTTTAAGGAAAAAAGAATGCCTTATTATATTTATCGAGGTAGTTTTGTACGGAATTCTTTCCTTTGCCTTCCCAGCCAGAGCTTTTGTAAAGTTGATCTTTGGAGTACTCCTTATAATTATGCTCTGTGTCTTTTTGCTTCAAATCAAATGGTTCCGTGAACGCACACGAATCGGCAGTATTATTATTTTCATTCTTGTCATTTCCAGTCTGGGTTTGAATGGTTATGGAATATATGCAAAGCAATTCAATAATTATGCAAATGAATTTCTGACCAAAAAAGAGGTCATCACACGCTCCACAAGAGGACCTTTGAGACTGATGAAGGATATTAAAGATACTTCGTTTTACCGTATCGAAACCTATGGTGATAAGGCATTAAATGAAGCACTTATCCTTGGATTTCATGATGTTTCCGGATATTTCAGCCTGATGGATGGCAGCATTACCGCTTATTTGAAGGAACTTGAGGTTTTAAACCAAAGAACAGCCTTCCGGTTTCATAATCTTGATAACCGATCAATTTTAGACGACTTAGCAAATGTGGGATATTTTGTATCGGATCATAAGGAAGCCGCTCCTTACGGGTATGAACTGCTGAAAGAGGGTGGTTCTGACTATCAAAAATATTATCTTTTCAAGAATCGTTATACTTTACCACTTGGTTATACTTATTATAATTATATTTTACAAGAAGATTATGATCGTTTAAGTGCATTGGAAAAGCAGAATGCCATGTTAAAGGCAGTCGTTCTAAACAATAGTACAGATTATGCACAAAAAGTTGATCCCTTGAAAACAGATACCCCCTTTTCATTCGGAATTGAAAAACTGCAGGTAACTATGTTACCGGATGCAAATGTAACCATTAATAACAATGTGATCCATAGTAAGAAGGCAGACGCATCGATCACTCTGAGATTTACGGCAAAACCCAATACAGAGACTTACTTGAGACTTGGGAACTTCATTACAAAAGGAAAGTCGGATCGTATCACAAGTATTAATGTAAAGGGCTCCGCCGGTGTATTAAAGAGGACAGATATCAGAAGTCCCTATTATAATTCCTATTTCGGGAAAGAAAATTATCTGTTTCATCTTGGATACGCAAGCAATGGAGAGCGCGAAGCGGTTATTACCTTTCCTGATGAAGCGAGCTACTCCTATGATACAATCGAGGTTTACAGCGTGGATATGAGTAATTATGCAGAACAGATTAAGACATTACGTAATACTGTGTTACAAAATATTCGTATTGCTAATAATAAGATACAGGGAGATATCCGTTTGGACCAGAAAAAGGTTCTTGTCCTGAGTATTCCTTACAGCAAAGGCTGGAATGTATCGGTAGATGGGGTAAAGAAGGAGCTCCTTCCTGCGAATGTGATGTATATGGCATTGCCGCTCGATGCGGGAAGTCATCATATCATCCTAAAATATAGAACCCCTTATTTAGGGCTGGGACTGCTTGTGTCATTCTCCGCCGGAGTGTTATTCCTTGGAATTGTGTACTATTACAAGAAGAGAAGCAGGTAATATGAGCTTGTATAGAATTATGATTAATAAGACGTAAAATAGAACCCGTCATTTGGTAATATAATTCTTAACCCAGATAGAATTCTTAAGTTAGTAATGGGAAGTATAAATAAATGATCCGTAATAGAGAGGATTGTTTTATTGTTTTTATTGCTTTGAAAAGAAAAAGGCTTCACTAAAATTGTTTTGAATTTTATAAAACTGAACTCGAACAAATAGATCGAGTAAGCTTATCTATGAATTAATCCATTCGTTAACTTATGAATGTAATTCTGCAGCCAACTTATGAAAGAAGGAAGTGATTTGTTTGGAAATAGTATCAATAGTTGTCCCTTGTTATAACGAACAGGAAGCTCTGCCGTTATTTTATGAAGAAATAATAAAAGTGGCAGCTTCTTTACAGGAGCTTGTATTTGAGTTTGTATTTGTTAATGACGGGTCCGGAGATCAGACACTTGATTTACTAAAAGAATTGAGAAAAAAGGATTCCAGGGTACATTATATATCCTTCTCCAGAAATTTTGGGAAGGAAGCCGCGATATATGCCGGACTGAAAAAAGCAAAAGGTGCCTATGTCGTATTAATGGATGCTGATTTGCAGGATCCGCCCCGTATGATTAACGAGATGTATTATGCAGTAAAAGAGGAAGGCTATGATTGTGTTGCAACGAGACGGACAACCCGAAAAGGGGAGCCGCCCATTCGTTCCTTCTTTGCAAAATGCTTTTACCGTATAATCAACAAAATATCAAAAACAGAAATAATAGATGGTGCAAGGGATTACCGGCTCATGACACGTCAAATGGTAGATGCAATTCTATCCATGTCGGAAAATAACCGTTTTACGAAAGGAATTTTTGGCTGGGTAGGCTTTAGGGTAAAGTGGCTCGAATATGTCAATGAACAACGCGTCGCCGGAGAAACAAAGTGGTCTTTCTGGAAATTACTCCTTTATTCCTTTGATGGAATTATTGCTTTCTCAACCGCGCCCCTGGCCTTTGCTTCCGTGATGGGGTTTCTATTCTGCCTGGTTGCATTTATATTAATAATATTTATTATTATCAGAACCTTTCTTTGGGATGATCCGACAACCGGCTGGCCTTCGCTGGTCTGTATTATCAGCCTGATTGCCGGTGTCCAGATGTTTTGCATTGGAATTTTAGGAGAGTATTTGGCAAAAACCTATCTGGAAACAAAGAGAAGACCGATCTTTATTGTTAAGGATGAAGAGTAAGTAGATAGGTAATAATATCTTCACCTTTCAGAGAAGCCGGAAGAAGCACAGTAGTGCCGGTTCCAGGCTTCTTTGTAATACCGTTTATACTTTTCGGTAAATCTAATCTTTCTATTTTATAAAATACGGATGAAGTTCTTTAACAAAAACAAACATTCGAAACAAAAACTGATTATTGTAAATATCACGAAAAAACATGTTATATATTGGATAATTATAACAAATATTATCTTTCAGATTTACAGATAAAAGCTTCTCAATTATACTATAAATAGCATAATATCATTTCTATTGGCTTGGATTCTTTCCGGCTGTCACATTAATTTCATATATCATAGGAATTTTAGATTTTCATCCGTAATCCAGAAGAAGGAATGGTAATATAATTTAATAGTAAGCATAGAGGATCATTCTATGTATAAACCGGAGATATATGAATGGCTTAGCATATTATCCCGGATTGCCATTTGTAAGGAAAAACTAAAACATATCAATAATAGGGGGATACGCAAATGAAGAAAATGACAGTAGCTTTGTTAGTTTGGGTGATGGTATTAACATTAATACAACCCGCAGGAATTCCAGAAACGAAAGCAATGGAGAAATATATCACAGTAAATGCATTCGCAAAATCATTGGCAACGCAAATGCAATTAGAGGTTAAAGATAAATCATCTGAGGGATATATAAGCAGTCTTACCGAAGCAGGCATTATTAAGGATGGAGATTTTACAGATTATGAGAAAAATCTGAAGCGGGGAGATATGTTGATGCTCCTAAGCAGAGCTGATGAGTATCTGAATGGAACCACTGTGGATGCTGATCTGGTACAGGAGGTCATTGAGAAGCGTATTTCTGATATCGGGAAGGTGCCTGAGAATAAGATGGAAGATATCGCAAAAGGATTTGCAAAAGGCTATTTAAGGGGATATTCCAATGGAGCATATTCCTCTGACAGAAACTTGAAGCTTACTGGTAAGATAGTAAAGAAGGATGCGCTTAACTGCATCAAAATGCTTACAGATAAATCACTAAGAGCAAAGATCAGCCCGGATGGGCAAGTGCTCAGGACAAGCAATCTACCGAATAATGCTTATATGTTTGCGTATATACTGGATAGTTATCCGAATAGGTATTATGAAGCAAAGTTAAGATTTGAAGGTGTAAATGCTTATCATGCAGGTAAAAGGGTTGAATTAATAAGTCCTGAGGATTATACCTACCCAAAAGATATAGAGAAGGCGAAAGTTACTGGAATAAAAGATTTAAATTTAACAAAAGATAAATTCCTTGATATATGGATGAATAAAATCTATACGAGGATATGGAATACTTTCAATGTGAATTACAAAACTATTGATAATAAATGGGTAGAGAAAATGGCTAAGACAGATTCATTAATTTATGAAGAAGGTAGTTATTTATATGAATGCCTTAATGAATATGTAAAAAAAATGAAAAAAAATAGAACCATTGTGGAGTGCGATAAAATAGCGCTGGATAGTTCCAGCATGTATTATCATAATGGATTTTATTATGTCCGTTGCTATGTTCATTATCGTATTGTATCCACAAAAACAAAGAATAACTATTCAGCGGAGAAACTTTGCGGAGAATTGCTTGGCATATATAATAATGTATTATTTACTAGATCAAGCTTCAATGATCTTAGGGGATATAAACTCAATCAATGGGTAAATGGTATTTTTGATGTTGGGTTGTGTACAGGAGTATATGGAAATGACGGTTCTATGTATGGGGTATGCGATTGCAACTGGTCGCCTTACCTATATCGTTCTATAGAAAGGAAGTGACTTTATGAATAATAAATTCTTCCGATGGAAAGTGCTTTTAGCACTTTCCATTATGCTGTCTGTAAGTAATATAATAGTATCCAAAATAACGTTTGCTTCTGATGAATCAGATAGTTGGATTATTCCGAGCAAATCCTACAATGGGAACCAACGTACTATATCAACACAAGGGGACTATATTGTCCAAGAAGGTACACATGCAAGAGGAAGCAGTAATATTTTTTACAAAACCACAAATTATTGCATGACGTTAAACCCTTATCCAAATACTATCACGCAAACAGGGGTGCTTATATCTGCAAAAAATGACAAATTCAATATAGATGTAGATGATGAGCCAAGTGGAGATACGGTTACAACTACATATACATTTAAAAAAGCAGACTTTATTGATGCGATGCAGTCTTTGGGAGTCACATCAAAAATGATCAAAAATAAAGGCGGTAGCATCACTGTCTACATCCATAATATTTTTAAGCTTTATAATCCCAATACACATATTACCTATAGTGATTACACTAATATACTTGGATATAAGGAAATGATGAATGCAGGAGACAAAATAACCGGATATAACGGAGGATGGCCAGACGCAACAAGAGAATGCCTAAAATACTATTATAATTTTCCCTATGTCATTACTCCAACACTATTTAACGTAGAAGTGGTAGCAGCTACGGAAGTTAATGGAAAGCTTACCCCTATAAAAACATTAAAATCCGGAGACTCCGGTATGTTCAAAGAAAAATATCCACTTGATGGTGATTTTATAGCGCGGGATAACATAGAAGCCGACGACGGTACGAATTACAAAGCAAAAGGCTATTGGTTTGTCCGTTTTACCCGTCGTACTAATTTAGAGCAGGTACAGGGAGAACACAAACCTGGTTTAAAAATATCAGGATATTCCCTACCAGATGCCCAAAAGGATTCAACCGTCACCATCTATGTTGCCTATGAACCGGTAACACCTTCCGCAAAAATACATATCAAAGCAGTAG
>JAEZZO010000077.1 GCA_023418475.1 Bacillota bacterium | reverse complement strand
CTGTTTGCTTGTTCTCCAGCTCCTTATAAACACTAAAAAAATGTCTCATTTCATTAAAAATATGCTGGGGCAGCTCATTGATATTCGTATACATATTGTATGTGGGATCATTAAAAGGAATAGCAATAATTTTCTCATCACCCATTCCATTGTCTATCATATTCATAACTCCGATAGGATAACATCTTACTAAAGACATAGGCTCGATCGGCTCGGAGCACAGAACCAGTACATCCAGAGGATCCTTATCATCTCCATAGGTTCGTGGTATGAAGCCATAATTTGCCGGATAATGTGTCGAAGTATGTAAAATTCGATCAAGAATGATAAATCCGGTTTCCTTATCAAGTTCATATTTTTTCTTACTGCCTTTTGAAATCTCAACTACCGCAATAAAATCTCTAGACTGTATTCGTGCCGGATTTATATCGTGCCATATATTACTCATAGATTAGTCCCTCTTTCCTTCCAAATACTGACGTGATAAAGATTTCGTTGCTTTACTATAGCTTTCCCAAAAGCTATCTTAATATCACTGTCCTCTAGGATTGTAACATAATTTATTTTGTTTTGAAATTGAATTATCTTTTCCGGTGGCTAATTACTTTTATTTTTATAGGATTCTTTATACAAGACCTTCGCTTTATATATTAAAAATATAAATAACATTATCATTATGAGATAGAAAACCCAAGCTCCTCCTCTGAACAAGGCAAATGGAGTTTCAAACAGGAACGCTCTCCAAAATTTTATCCCTTCCATCTCCCATAAGCCCGGTGTTAGATACCACCTCTTAGGGTTTAGAATGCTGCTAACAGGTAATGCTTGTGTCATAATCAATGCCATAATTATCGGTAGATAGCTAATCAAAAACACGAGATTCATACTAGCTAATCGTTTATATCTACCAGCCTTTGATGCCTGATCAGAAAATATGTCCTCGTTCCCATCTTCTCTTACCCTTTTAAAGTATTGATTACCGGAATTTATAGACCCTGCAATGTGCATCCACCCGCTGTCTTCAAACATGATACAATAATCAATATAATCCTCTTTCCTTTTGAAAATCCGGTAATCGATTTTAATGTTTGCATCCTCCGGTTCTGTTTTCGCAAACTGATAACCAAAGGATGCTCCGACTAATTGCCATCCCTGTTTGGCCATAGTATTTAACCATCTTTCTTCTTTGTTAAAATCCATATATATCCTAAACTTGAACATCGTAACACCTCCAAAATTCATATTACTTTCTATCAAAACCTTATAATAATCTACCTTCCGTCAAATAGATCATATGCTTCATTCTCTCATAATCCATATGAAGGATATCTCTTCCCTTCATCGTTATGATATATACTTTTCGCCTGCTGTCATCACTTTCTATGGGCTGTATGAAACCGGCCTTCAGTAAATTCTCAATCGCTCCATATAATGTACCGGCAGCCATTCTTACCTGCCCCTCACTAAGCTCCTCCACTTTTTGCATGATAAGATAACCATGACAGGGTTCAAGAAGTGCTAGCAGTATATAGTATACTGTTTCAGTAAGTGGTAAATTTTTATCTCTATTCATTGATTTCTCCCTTGTTGATTAAAAATAGTTAATATATACAGTTGAACTATATAGTCGCATTATATACAGTACAACTGTATATGTCAATATAAATTTTCCATATTAATAACATTTTTTCTAATCATAACCAAATACTAAGCTTTGCTGGCTTTCAATGTAAGCAAAATCGGGTAGGAGGCTAACCATTATTTGATTAGCCGACCTCCCACACCGCGCGTACGTACCGTTCGGTATACGGCGGTTCCTTAGTTTTCACAGATTTTCAGATAATAGTCGGACATGGAGATGAATCCTAGTCTGGCTATTATTTTGTTTGTCAGTACGCAATTTAGCATTTGTGCCGCTCTCCAATATCCTTTACGACAGTTTGCCAATTCATGCACTTTCCATTTGGGCAGTTTCAAAGCACTTAGCATACGATACCTTGTTTTGACCTTCTTCCATTGCTTCCAATAGATAGCTCTAATTCTTCTTCGTAACCACTCGTCAATCTCGCCCGTCAATCCTTTCATATCCGCCATACTAAAGTAATTTATCCACCCTCTAACGAATTCTGCGAGCTTTTGTCTGCGGTTTTCGTTACTCCATCCTGTACCCTTGTTGGTTAGCACACGAAGTTTATCCTTCATTTTCTTTATCGATTTAGGGTGCACTCTGAGTTTGCATTTTCCTTTGTATCTATAAAATGCATATCCGAGGTACTTTATCTTACTGATATGCGCGATTGTTGTTTTGGTTCGGTTTACTTTTAGGTATAACTTCCCTTCAATGTAAGGCACAATGTTATCCATCGTACGTTCTGCACTTTTCCTACTCCTGCAAAAGATAATACAATCATCTGCAAACCTTACGAGTTTATGTCCTCTACGTTCCAGTTCTTTATCCAATTCATTCAGCATTATGTTCCCCAAAAGTGGACTCAAAGGTCCACCCTGCGGTACGCCTTCTTCGGCTCTCTCAAAGAATCCGTTTCCTGCAACCCCTGCGTTGAGATATTTGTGTATCAGCGATATTACCCTACCATCTTTAATGGTGCGTGATAATACTTCAATCAGCTTACTATGGTTCACTGTGTCAAAGAATTTCTCTAAGTCCATGCTTACCACATATACATATCCCTCTTCAACATATTTCTTGCATCTTTTTAGTGCATCATGCTGACCTCTGTTCGGTCTAAATCCAAAACTGCTATCTGAGAACTGTTCTTCGAATAATGGTGTCAATTCCTGTGCAATTGCTTGTTGGACAACTCGGTCTACCACTGTTGGTATTCCTAGCTTTCTAACCTTGCCTTTTTCTTCTTTGGGTATTTCTACCCTTCGGACTGGGTTTGGTTTATATTTCCCCTCTCTAATCTGTTGGATAAGTTCCTCCTGGTTTTCTCTAAGAAAGGGTAGAAGTTCATCCACCTGCATACCATCAATTCCACCTGCTCCTTTATTTGATTTTACCTTTTTGAATGCCTTATTAAGGTTATCTTTTCGTAAAATCAACTCCATTAGATTGTCCGTCCAAAAATCTGTGATGATGTCGTTGTTTTCAGCAATCCTCTGATAGGCGAACACTTCGGCATACTCTTTCTGTTCCGCAGATACCATTTGCCAATAGTCCTCTGTATGAAGTTGTCTGTTCTTAAATCTATCGTTGGTTACATTCATTTACCCACATCTCCTAAAGTTCAGTCCTTCCCACTTCGTTTGCAACCGCTGTGGTACTATGACCTCTGCTGACTTCTCATGACAAATCTTATTTCAACCATAACCGCAAATGTTCTATTGCACTGGCTATGTCCATGAGACCTCCCCGGGTACTCACACGTTCTTTCCCTCTTATACTCGTTCCATAATTACTAGCTGCATTTCTGTGCAGTTATCGGATTTTGGTTTGTGTCGCAACCTAGTCCATACAGTTAGCCTCTGATATAACAAGCCAGAGTTTTGCCTAGGCCTTTCTTCAGATTCCACCTCACGATGGACACCCTTGGCTTCAGCTGTATCCTTCCCACTGCCGGGCGGATTAGGGACTTTCACCCGTTAGAACGTGTGCCCACCGGGCACACGACAAATAAGCCAATTCAACTAATTGAATTGGCTTATTTGCTGTATATATTCTATTTTGTTATAAGAATTTCTTTACAATCTCTTTTTCCTAAACAATAAGATGGATAGAGCAAGGCAAATCACTATTAATGCAACCGTCAGCCATACCGTTATGAGAAGCCCACTGACCTCCTGAGTTCCATCCAATAAAGCGACATTCTTTGATGCAAGTGTGACTGGATTAAACTTTTCTGCCTTAGGCAAAATATTAATCATTAGCATTACTACCAATGCTACTGCTGATAATATTAACCCTCCAAAGTTACCTCCGGCTAAGGTACTGGAAAGAAAAATTAATGCAATGATAAAACATCCGAAAAGCCATAAGCAAAACAATGAGAATATCAGGTTTTGAACAGCAACGTTTTCGAACAGATAAACCGTATACCCATAGGTTGTTATCGCTGATAATAGATAACCG
>JAEZZO010000052.1 GCA_023418475.1 Bacillota bacterium | reverse complement strand
CTTAGGCGGGGCTTATTAAAGTACTTCTAGTCCAGTAACTGCCACTCAAGTACCTTTCAAAAAATAGCAGATTGGCACTTTGGTTAGATTTATTCATTTTCGGACTACAGTTTACGGAAACTCAAGCTTACATTATTCAAATATTTTATGAAGCCGATAAATAAATCTTATGTCAAATCTTATTTCCTTGCGCTACTCTGCCTATTTATATTAATACCCGTGCTTTTTGCTTTTTGATGGCTTTTTCAGAAAGTGAATAGGCCTTCTTCCTTACCAATCTATGTACCATATTTTTCTTTTATGATATTTGCTAATATTTTAGCAGTCCCTTTCACTCCCAAAATACTGCTGTCAATCATGATATGTCTGTTTTTTATATCGGACGGCTTGTATTTTGCATATTTTAACCAATATCGTTCTCTTGCTTTATCAACCTCCACCATCATTTTAGTTGCTTGTGCAGGTTCCATCTGCAGGGTATTCACACAGTTTTGATACCTCTGCTCACTAGGTGCATAGATAAACACATGCAGGCAATTGACATAATCCTTAAGAATATAATCCGCACACCTTCCAACAAAAATTCCTGAGCCTCGTTCTGCAAAATTTATTATGATCTGTTTTTGCACATCAAAGATTTTATCCTGCGTATCGATTGAAGCTTCTCCCAGAGGAAATAGCATATCAAAGAAGCTTAATTTCGTTATCTGTTCTTCTTTATCACTGACCTTCGACACTGGTAAATTCATTTTCTTAGAGGTTTGTTCAACGATATCTCTATCATAGTATTCCACACCTAGTATCTCTGATAACTCCCTTGCAATTGGTCTTCCAAGACTACCAAATTGCCTTGAAATTGTTATATAATATCTCTCCATATAAGCACTCCGTTCTGTTTTACTTATTTAGTATTCTAGATAGGAAGGCTCTGGTTCTGTCATTCTTCGGATTAACAAAAATCTCATCCGGACTTCCTTCCTCTACAATATATCCATCTGCCATAAAGATGACCCGATCGGCAACATCTCTTGCGAATTCCATTTCATGCGTTACTACAAGCATGGTCATACCTTCCTGTGCCAGGGTCTTCATAACCTCAAGGACATCTCCGACTAATTCAGGATCTAGTGCAGAGGTTGGTTCATCAAAAAGCAGCGCAACCGGCTCCATTGCCAATGCTCTGGCAATCGCAACACGCTGCTGCTGACCTCCGGAGAGTGTGGAGGGCATAGCATATGCCTTTTCCTGTAACCCTACCTTGGCAAGTAACTCCAGCGCCTTTTCCTTAGCTTCCGCCTTATTCTTCTTTTTCGTTAAAATTGGTGCCAGCGTGATGTTATGCAGAACATTTTTCATCGGGAATAGGTTGAACCGCTGGAATACCATCCCCACCTCTTCTCGCAGGTCGCGAAGTGTAATCTGCCTGGATGACAGAATATCTTTGTTCTTATACAGTATTTTCCCGCCTGTTGGTATCTCCAGCTGATTAATACAACGAAGCAAGGTACTCTTTCCTGAACCGGAAGGTCCTATGATACAGATTACTTCTCCTTCCTGCACATTTACATTGATGTCCTTTAGCACTTCGAGTTCACCAAAGTTTTTTGATAGATTAACAATATTAAATAAATCTGCCACAGAATCACCTCTTATTTATCTTTCTTTCTACCTGCTTCTGAAGAATTATCAATAGAGATATCAGTGCCAGGTAGAATAATGCTCCGGTTGTATATGCTTCGATTGTTTTAAATGATCTTGATGCATAAATACTAATATTATGAGTGATTTCCTTCACCGTAATAACAGATAGCAGTGACGTGTCCTTCACCGAAATAATAAATTGGTTGAATAATGCGGGCACCATAGAACGAAATGCCGGGGGAACAATTACATGCCACAGGGTTTGTGAATTCGTCAATCCAAGAGACACACCGGCCTCCTTCTGCCCTGCATCAATTCCCTGTAATGCACCTCTGACAATTTCTGCAATAAAGGCTCCTGAGTTTAACGAAATAACTATAATTCCGCAAATTAATGAATCTAAATCTACTCTTAATATTTTCGGAATTACAAAATATACATACAAAGCCTGTACAATTAACGGCGTTCCTCTGATAATCCAGATATAAACACCTGCCATCGTTTTCGCAATTCTATTGTTTGCCTGTAATCCAAATCCGGTAATTGCTCCGATTGCAAATCCAATGAGAATACCTATTACCGATATCAGCAATGTGACCTTCAATCCACTAAAAAGCATCGGAAGTAAAGTGTTTAAAAAACTAAAATCCATAATGACTCCCTTTCTAATTTTTTTTAAAGAAAAAAGGAGTTCTTCCCACACTATTCCATGTAGAAAAACTCCTTTGCTCTATTGATACATAATATAGCAAACACAAGACATAAAGTCAACGAAAATCAATTGTTTTGACAATCAGAATCTTTCATGAATTTTTCATGCCAAACATTCCATAATTATGTGATTTTATGAGCTCTCACTGCTGTATCCCTTCACTGCAATTTTTAGGTACTCCTTTTCAATACCATATACTAATTTTTAAATATTTCATCATTTAACTTTAACCTCTTTGCTTATAATCTGGTGGATTATTTATCTAACCTATTCTATAATAATATCAACTACATAAATCTATTTTCTAGAATAGTTATACTAGGCAATTGCGAAACTATATAGTTGTTCAAATTGTATACACAGAAAGCACATATTTCTCCGCTCCAACGCTCCTTTCGCTTTACTTCCGCTCCAGAACATGTGCTTTTTGTGTATACATTTAATATAATTCTTGCGTTTCGCTTACCTAATAGTTATACAAATGAAAGGAGAGTATATAATTGATAGAAAAGTTAGTATGCAGTCTAGGAAGGCATGATGAGAAACCAAATATTGAAATAGCGGTCAGTTTATGTGAAAATCCGAATAGGAAAGCAATTGCTGAGCTAGCAGATGGATTAGATAATCCTGACAAAGCAGTCGTAAGCGATTGCATCAAGTGTTCTATATGATATCGGAGAAAGGGAGCCTGAACTGATACATCACCTTTCATCCTGCAGGCCAAAAGAGGTTCGCAGTATGCCAAGCGAATCTCAATCTGTATTAGGGAAGAAAATTTAGCTATATTTATCATTACTTTGAAAGAAAGAGAAGCTCATCTGACAACAACCCAGATGAAACGGATTGAAAAGCTGATAAGCCAGCTGAATAAAACGACGCTTTTACCATAGGAGAATTGAAATGAACCGTAATTATAATAAAACCGTATATGCCTGCTTTGTTGGTTATGTTGTGCAGGCCATCGTAAATAATTTTGCACCCTTATTATTTATAACCTTTCAGTCAAGCTATCATATTTCATTATCGAAAATTACCCTGCTGGTAACGATTAACTTTGGCTTACAGCTGGTGATTGACCTTCTCTCGTTAAGCTTTATCGATAAAATCGGATACCGGGCATCTGCCTTAATCGCCCATATCTGTTCGGCAGCAGGACTTATCCTGCTTACAATTCTGCCTGATTTATTTAGCGATCCTTATATTGGTTTATTGCTTGCTGTAATGGTATACGCAGTAGGCGGGGGCTTACTTGAGGTACTGATCAGCCCGATTGTGGAAGCCTGTCCTACCAAAAATAAAGAAAAGGCTATGAGTCTGCTGCATTCCTTTTATTGCTGGGGGCAGGTTAGTGTAGTTCTTTTTACTACTTTGTTCTTCCGCTTCTTTGGTATTAGCCATTGGAAGGTACTAGCCTGTATTTGGGCCCTTATCCCTCTCATAAATGCTGTTGTTTTTGCAAAAGTACCCATTGCACCATTGATTGCAGAAAACGAGAATGGACTCCGTTTAAAAGAATTAGTTCGTAAAAAGGTCTTCTGGGTATTGATGCTGGTGATGGTCTGTGCTGGTGCAAGTGAACAGTCTGTCAGTCAGTGGGCCTCAACCTTTGCCGAAAAAGGTCTTGGTGTTACGAAAACGATCGGCGATTTGGCAGGTCCTATGCTGTTTGCGTTACTGATGGGAACCTCCAGAGCAATTTATGGAAAATATGGCGATAAAATCAATCTGGACCGGTTTATGCTCTATAGCAGTATTTTGTGTGTTTTTTCCTATCTTATTATTTCACTGGCTCCCTACCCCATAATAGGCCTGATTGGCTGCGGAATCTGCGGTTTGTCGGTTGGTATATTATGGCCCGGTACCTTTAGCATGGCCGCTGTTTCTATCCGGGGCGGAGGGACTGCAATGTATGCATTTCTTGCTCTTGCCGGAGATCTTGGCTGCTCCGGAGGACCTACCTATGTTGGACTTATATCCGGTGCTTTTCATGATAATTTAAAAGCAGGAATTCTGGCTGCCATATTATTTCCTGCAATCTTAATTATTGGTATTTTAATCAATGAAAAAATGAGAAAGACGAAAGCCGTATGCTAAGATTTTATTTCAGGTTTTATTGATGATGTAAAATAAGTACCACCTGCCATGAAAAAAGATGCAACCATAAACGATATCGTGGGCACCTGCAGAAATATTGCAAAAGATACTACTGCTCCAAGAAAGGGAGCTGCCGCATAGTAAGCACTGGTTCTGGCTGCTCCCAACTCTCTTTGTGCAGTCACATAGAAGTAAATACTCAGTCCGTACGAAACAAATCCTAATATCAAGGCGCAAATAATATATACTGTATTATTTGCGATTTCTCTGATAGCTATAGAGATAATCAAGGAAGCAATACCGGATCCAAAGCCCTTTATGATTACCACCTGCAAAGGATCTTTTACGGAAAGCATTCTCGTACAACTATTTTCAACCCCCCAACAGACACACCCCAACAGGATGAAAAGCGAACCACGTGAAAAGGATACTTCTGATAAATTCACAGCAGATAGTATCTTTGCTCTTCCAGTTCTATAACGGAATATACTAATGATAGACATCCCTAAGCCAGCTCCCAGATATAATAACGCTGCCATCATGGATGCTGGAATTTCTTTTAATAAAAGCTTTGATATAGGCGAATTTATCGAATACAGGGCTGCTGCAAGAAGAGCAAAAATAACGGAATTCTGTTGGTTTGCATTTCTTTCTGCCTTATTATATTCAACTACGGGTTTATATTCTTTCATCATACCATATTTCCCCTATCCTTATTCATTTTCATAAACTGCTAAATACCATCGTATCAAAAAATCCCCTATCATAACTTTATATAAATACTGATGGATATCGTTTTTTCACTTACACCTTTATATCCCCCCTGGGGGGTTAACTCAATTATAACATTTTACTTATTTATGTCAACTTGTAATCCGGGAATATTATCAGGCTTATATCCTGGTATATTATTGAGCTTGTATTCCTGGTAATTATCAGGCTGTTATGATTCAGGCTCATTATCAGTCTTTTATGATCCAGGCATATTATCAGTCTTTTTGAAATATCAGAGATAATAAAAAATCGCCTGCTGTCCATAGCAATCCTTTTTGGGATAACCAACTACAGCAGGCGAGTTTTATTATTCACTAACTAATTGTCCTTATTCATTATTAACCAATTTTCTTCCTTCTTCTGTAAGGCATCCGAGTAAAATGACAGAAATAATGGAATTATACAATTGATCCAGCGTGCACTTAAAGCTCGGAAGTATCTCTGGATTTATCATGTGATTAACTGCTCCTATTAAAATATTAGCTACAACGTAGGGATCCATTTCCGCATCAAAATGTCCGCACTTTTTGCCATCCTCAAGCAGCTTAATGATACTGGTCATAATAATTCTTTCGCGGACCGATATGATTTTCTCATACGCTTCCGGCATACTGTGTTCCAGATAAGCAACTGCTGCAGGGTTTACTTTGGAGAATCGCTGTGCGAGGTTTTTAAATATTATTTTAAGCTTTTCAATCGGAGTTATTTCTTCATTATCCATAATCTCCTGGATTGTATTCTCCATATGTCCGGCAAAGTGGCTGATTGTACTCAACAATAAAACTTCCTTCGATGGAAAATATTTATACAAGGTACCTTTCCCAATTCCCACACCACGCGAAATTTCATCCATCGTTACATGTTGAATTCCCAGTGTCGTGAATTTTTTAAAAGAAAACTCCATAATTCTGTTTTTCTTACTTTCCTCTGATGCCAATACGATCACTCCTTAAGTATTTTATTGCAGTATAATCCTGCTATTTAAAGTAATTTCTTATAATCTTCTATATTTCTTTAGTGCTATGATATTAAGGATAAAGAAAATTACGATAAATGTCAATAACGCAATAATATCCCAGGCTACATCCTCCAGTCCGAAGCCCTTTATAGTAATCTGCTGCAGCGCATCACAGGCATAATAAACCGGCATGATTTTGGAGAGATAACCCAGATGAAACGGCAGTGTATCAAGCGATATCAATCCTGAGAAGAATATCTGGGGAATAACGATCACCGGAAGAAATTGCATCATTTGAAATTCATTGTTAGCGTAGATTGAGCAGAAGGCACCGATACATACCGCCGACATTGACAACAAGATCATTAGCAAACCTGCCTCCACCAGGGAACCCTTTATTGTCATCTGTAGCACCCATTTTGAATAGCACAGTAATATTACACTTTGAAGCATTGCAAAGATTCCAAAACCTATTGTATAACCAAGAACCACCTGCCATCTCTTTACCGGTGTTGTCATAAGGCGTTCCATTGTCTGTACGGTTCTTTCTCTTACAAAGGAGATCCCTGCGAGAATGAAAATCAGGAAAAAGGAAATGACTCCCAGCAGCACATAGCCTAAGCTGTTGAAAAGATTGTTTTCATTTTCTCCGTATAAATACTCCATACGCAGCTCTCCTTTCTGACTCATATTTTTTAATGCTTTCTGAAGAGCTTTTGATATAATTCCGGTTTTCACTGTATCACTGGATTCAAACAATACAACCATATCCTTACCATCCATATACAGAAGTGCATCTGTTTCTTTCTCCTTTACTTCCTTCTTACCTTCTGCTAAATCCACGGTTTTTACGGTAATGTCTTCCGCTTCTATCTGCTCAATTAGTTGAATTGGTATACCACTTGCTGTTATAGAAGCTTTATAATCAGAATCTCCTAAAAGAAAGTATAATAGAGTAAACAGAAAAATCGGTACAACTAAGACAAGAGCTAGTGAGCGCTTATCATTTATCATTTGCTTTATAATTCGATTTATGATATATATTGTTTTCATTTTAATAACCATGTCCCTTTCATGAATTTGCAATATGTGCGGAGCTCAGATTACAGTATGGTAAATTTGTTTATCAGATTACCTTTCCTTCTGCTGTCTTGCTAGACACAAGACTGTATCTATACTCCTGCTAAAAACAATTCCTCAATCGAATGATTTTGAGTTTTATCAAGTAATTTTTCCACAGTGTCACAAGCAATAATTTTTCCATTATAAATGAGTCCCAATCTGTCGCACTTTATTGCTTCATCCATGACATGAGTTGTTATAACAATCGTTTTACCTGTTTCCTTTAGCTTATAAAATTCATTCCATATTTTCTTGCGCAATAAAGGATCAATTCCTACGGTTGGTTCATCCAGTATTAGTACTGTTGGACTATGGAGCAGCGCGACAGCAAGTGAAAGCCGTTTTTTCATACCTCCTGAATAATTTATCACCTTTTTTTTAGCATCCTTTTCTAGTTCTACTAACTCCAATACTTCTGCTATCTTCTCATTAAGTACAGACCTTTTCATATGATACATACCACCAAAAAAAATAAGATTATCATATCCGGTTAAATCATTATAAAGTGCATCATATTGCGGCATATATCCAATATTATCAAGTGCCTTTAAATTTGGTATCTGGTAATTTGCAAGTTTGATATTTCCGGTATTGGCACTAATTGCACCAATTAACAGACGGATTAAGGTTGTTTTTCCCGCACCGGACGGTCCGATCAAGCCAAATATTTCATTCTCTTCGACAGATAAATTAATAGCATCCAGTACCTGCTGCTTTTTAAATGATTTAGAGACATTTTCAACTTCAATGATCATACTTAATTCCTCCTATATACAATGAACTTTTCAAGTCCTTATAGAACTATAACAGTATTATAAGTTCTAATATAATACCAAATATATCTTCTGTCAACAGGATTATGAAATATTAATACCACAATGAACGAAAGTGTGCCACGCACACCGCCGCAATCATAAATCTATAATGTACAACTATGTTCTGCGTGTGTAGCTGCGTCTCCTCTGGAGAGTTTTTATCACATAGGATGAATTTCCTATGGAATAAAAAGAAACCCATGCAATATAGCTTTCATCAGCTATATTACATAGGCTTCTTGGTCATTCGTATTCTATTTTACTTCTATCGATTATTTCCAACCTATTTTGTTGTTATACCAGTTACCTGAAGTACTATATAGGTAGATGCCGGAATAATCTGCCTGGTTACCTGATCTGTTGTACTCTTCCTGCGGACTAATATCTTGTCTCCTATAGAAACTCTTGGAACTGTCACCGTCCTGTTGACTGTAATTGAGGACCATCTTGCCGTATTTAAATTCAATGCGTTGTTACCGGAAAGAACTGTATACTCATATTGTACTTTTTGGTTAGCATCTCCTATAACGGTAATTGAACTTCCCGTAATCGTTACCTGTCCCTGCTGTAATACTGTCTGCTGAGGAACTTCTAAAACCTTAACAGCAGAGTTAGCTTTTTTGTCATTTCCCATAACTCGAAATTCTATTGTCCCGGCAGGAATCGCTACGTTTGTTAATGTACTGCCGCCAAGCAGTGCTGATAAATCCAATGCTCTCACGCTTTTATCTGTCGGGTTAAATGGTGTCCATGCATTGTCACCTACGCGGTACAACGTCTCACCCGGCTTCATACCGGTAATCATCAGCTTACTCCCATCTAACCTCACAGAAGGCGCTGTAGGTCTTTTAGGAACTCTTACCACTACAATCCTACCTGCTCGTTTTGCCGCTGTAGCAGCGGTTCTGAAATAAAGTGAAGTACCTTTTATTTCATAAATTGAGGTTGGCATAGGATTCGTTGCCGTTTTCCACACTCCGTTAGGACCTTTTCTATATTCCACCGGAAGCCCTGAAGTAAATTCTACTCTTCCGACACCATTTGATGCTTTATAGGATGCCGTCAAAGATTTATCCTCACCCTGAAGGGTAAGAGGATAAGGATTCGTATCCTTATTACCTTTAAAGTATATAATCGTATCCTTTGACCCTAATAAGGAAGAGATATCAACCATATTAGAATCAAGCATGTCCCAGTTTCTCATATTATCGATACTGATATAATATCTGCTGCTTCCCCCCGGTGCTGCTGTAATGGTGGCTGTCTCATCTATATAATTCGGAGTTACTACAAGCTGGGTACCTCCATCCGCAAAGCTTTTCTTCGTCATACCCGGTTCGGCTAATATGATACATAAAAACAATGCAAACATAATTACTTTCTTAAATAATCCCTTCCTTTTCTGTGGATCACAACTCATTTTGTTATTTAAAACTCTTATTTCCTTCAAAATTATTCTCTCCCTTCGAATTCGGCTTTACATACATAATTGCAAAACAATAGATTTACCTGAATTCTATGTACAGAAAGTATATATTCTTCCATTCCAATGCTTGTTCTATTAAACACACATACCTAATTATTTACCTTCTGTATACATAATGATTAAATTACTTTCAAGCATTACAATCACCTGACTCTTTTCCATATTGCCTTACAATTTTAGTCTGCTAATTATTAGACGTCATTGCCAATATATTCTATTCATTTTTCATTATATCTTTTATTCTGACGTAAAGCAATATTTTCATGAGAATTGAGAATATTTTACTACCGACTTGATACTGCTTGTTTTATCCTTAACGAATTATCTTTTCAATCTCTTTATCTGCTGCCGCAGGATATTTCGATTTTATCTGCGTCAATATTTTATTCTTTGCTTCTGCCGCGCCCAGGTGATACAAAGAACGCACATACTGCTCTCCAAAAAGATTTTCGCTTAAGGTATAGTTTGCAACAGACCAACCATATTCCTCGTGCTTTTTATTACATTTTTTACTAAATCCGTTTACGGTAATGTAAGTTTGCATCTGGAGCTGCGTCATTGCACCATCAAAACCCTTCTCGCCTCCTCTGCCAAAGCCAGCAGCCGCTTTCAGTTCATATGAGGGAAGTGAGGCACATTTTGTCAGAACATCAATAATCAATTTCACGCGATGGCTTGCAAGACCATCCTCATACCGGCTGTCAAAATCATAACCGTCTCTGCGGTAAGCAGCAAAATATGGATACCATGTTCTGGAAATAAAACCTGCGCGGTTACAAAACAACTTGCCATAAGCTACTTCCTGCTCTCCTGCGATTACCTGACGCCATTCCCAAGGATCTTCCTGTGCATTACCTGCCCACCAGGCATCTGAAGGTGTTATCTCCTCTACAGAAAATCCTTCCACACCATTCTTAAACAATGGCAGAAAGCCGACTTCATTAATATAATCCGTCAACTCCCTATGCGATTTTATACAACCTGGATCATTACGCTCTTTTCCCTCCATAATCCATTTCCCATCCATTGTAATCATACATACCTCCCCACTGCCCCGGCAGTTCTAATCTCCTCTTAATTCAACTCGTCCAGTGTCTTTTCATAAGATGGAAGAAATTCCTCTAGAAAAATATCTACCTCCTTCCTCTCCATAGAGATAAGTTTTTCCCTCGTAGCTTCTTCTGCTCTGTAAAATTCTGTGTTCCCGGCCTTTCTTTCTTCAACACACTTTATTAATGCCGATAGTTTATCGGCAGCTTTCACTAGTTTCCATAGATCTGCGTCCTCTTCCTTTGGAAGAAACAGAGAATCATAACTTTTTCTCATATAATCCGGAAGCATTTTAAGCAGCTTATCGGCTGCAGCATTCTCCACTGCCTTAAATGCACCCTGAATAGTTTCATTATAATATTTAATCGGTGTAGGCATATCACCGGTAATAATCTCTGTCGCATCATGATAAAGACCTATCAGTGCTGCTTTTTCTGCATTGTAATGTCGACACAGCCGTTCATTTCCTATGACTGCAAGAGCATGTGACAGCATGCTGACTTCAAGGGAATGCTCACTGATATTTTCAGATATAGAATTCCGCATAAGCGCCCATCGCTCAATGAATTTCATTCTAGACATCATGGCAAAAAAACCGTATTCCATAATTATACTCCATTCCCTGTATGTTCTCATTATGAAGGTTAAAAATGCACTATTTATACATTCTCTAAATACTTCTTCACATACACTCCTGTATAGGAATTTGCATCCGCCGCTATCTCTTCCGGTGTTCCCTGAGCTATCACCGTGCCGCCTTTGTCGCCGCCTTCAGGGCCGATATCAATAATATAATCGGCCGTCTTGATCACGTCCAAATTATGTTCGATTACAACCACCGTATTCCCGCTTTCAGAAAAACGCTTCAGAATTTCGATTAATTTATGCACATCTGCAAAATGTAATCCGGTCGTTGGTTCATCCAGAATGTAGATTGTCTTTCCTGTGCTACGCTTACTTAGTTCGGTAGCAAGCTTTATTCTCTGCGCTTCTCCTCCGGAAAGAGCAGTGGACGGATGGCCAAGTCGCAGATAAGAAAGTCCCACATCAAATAAAGTTTCAATCTTTCGCTTGATAGAAGGTACATTTTCAAAGAATTTAACTGCTTCCTCTATTGTCATATCCAGAACTTCATAGATATTCTTGCCTTTATAACGAACCTCCAGCGTCTCTCTGTTATAACGTTTTCCTCCACATACCTCGCAAGGTACATAAATATCCGGAAGAAAATTCATCTCTATCTTTATTATGCCATCACCGCTGCAGGCTTCACAACGTCCTCCCTTGATATTAAAACTGAAACGTCCCTTCGAATATCCTCTCATTTTTGCATCCTGTGTAGCTGCAAAAAGATCACGGATCTGATCAAATACACCGGTGTAAGTAGCCGGATTTGACCTGGGTGTACGTCCGATTGGTGACTGATCAATATTAATCACCTTATCCAGCTGTTCAATTCCAAGCATTTTATCATGCTTTCCAGGAATGCAACGTGCGCGGTTTAAATCTCTAGCCAATCTTTTATATAATATCTCTGTGATAAGAGAGCTTTTCCCTGAGCCGGATACTCCGGTAATGCAAGTCATAATTCCAAGTGGAATATCCACATCTATATTCTTCAGATTGTTTTCGGCTGCTCCTTTAATCGTTAAATAACCGGTAGGTCTCCTTCTTTCCTTCGGTACCGGGATCTTAATTCTCCCGCTCAGATATGCTCCGGTCACAGATTCCTTTACCTTCATGATCTGCTTGGCTGTACCGGCTGCCACAACTTTTCCTCCGTGCTCTCCGGCTCCCGGACCTATATCAACAATATAATCTGCAGCAAACATGGTATCTTCATCATGCTCCACAACAATCAGAGTGTTGCCAAGATCCTTCAGATTATTTAATGTCTTTAACAGCTTATCATTATCCCTCTGGTGAAGTCCTATACTTGGCTCATCCAGAATATATGCTACACCAACTAACCCGGAACCGATCTGCGTTGCCAGACGAATTCTCTGTGATTCACCTCCCGATAGGCTTCCGGTCGCTCTTGCCAGAGTAAGATAATCAAGTCCGACATCCATAAGAAAGTTAATTCTTGCTCTGATCTCCTTTAGGACCAATTCTCCAATCTTCTGCTGCATAGATGTCAGCTGCAGGTTCTGCATAAAAACTGCCAGCTCACGAATGGAATATTCGGTCACATCAGAGATATTCCTGTCACCAACCGTAACTGCCAGAGCCTCCCTCTTAAGACGCTTGCCATTACACTGCTTACAAGGCGTAGTCCGCATAAAGCTCTCATATTCTTGCTTGACTGTTTCAGAACCGGTCTCACGGTAGCGCCGCTCAATATTCTTTATCAAGCCTTCGAAGGCAACATCGTATACACCGACACCGCGCTGTCCTTTATAAAATACCTTCACGGATTTACCGTCGGTTCCATGAACAAACATATGGCGTACCTTCTCCGGAAGTTTGTCATAAGGGGTGTTGAGATCAAAATGATACTCCTTCGCCAATGCTTCCAGTATGCTTCTGGTATAGCTGCCCTTATCTCCGGCTGACTGCCAGCCTGGTGCAGCAATTGCTCCGTCAATCAGGGATTTGTCTCTGTCCGGGATTAGAAGCTCCTCATCAAATTCCATCTTTATTCCAAGTCCATGACACTCCGGGCATGCTCCAAACGGATTATTGAAGGAAAATATCCTCGGCTCCACTTCATCAATACTGATACCGCAATCAGGACACGCAAAGTTCTGACTGAAGATAAGCTGTTCCTTACCGATAACATCAACGTAAAGTAAACCTTCTGCCAGTTTTAGTACATTTTCAACTGAATCAGAAAGTCTCTTCTCGATTCCCTCTTTTACAACCAGACGGTCAACGATAATTTCAATATTATGCTTATTATTTTTCTCTAATTTTATATCCTCCGTAAGCTCATATAAATTACCATCGACTCTTACTCGGACATAGCCGCTTCGCTTTGCCTGTTCGAAGAGCTTGATATGCTCACCCTTGCGCCCCCGGACTACCGGAGCCAGCAATTGGATTTTACTTCCCTGCTCCAAATTCATGATCTCATCCACCATCTGGTCAACCGTCTGCTTCTTAATCTCCTTTCCGCACTGCGGACAATGAGGCACACCAATTCTTGCATAAAGAAGGCGGAAATAATCATAAATCTCGGTTACAGTTCCTACCGTTGAACGGGGATTGCGATTCGTGGACTTCTGATCGATAGAGATTGCTGGAGGAAGCCCTTCTATACTCTCAACATTGGGCTTTTCCATCTGACCAAGAAACTGCCGCGCATAAGAGGATAGTGATTCCATATATCTTCTCTGGCCTTCCGCATAAATTGTATCAAATGCCAGAGAAGATTTTCCTGAACCACTTAGTCCTGTAAGCACAACAAACTGATCTCTTGGTATATCTAAGCTGATATTTTGTAAATTATTTTCTTTTGCACCTCTGATTTTAATATAATTCTTCTTTTCCGCCATTTTACTCTCCATTCCTGCGTACGTATTTTATCAATACAAATCTGCGACTGGTATAAATGCTTGCATGCTTTCTTACGCAGGTTCAATTTTTATGGTTAAAATACATGCTTTCACTCTGGCTATTGATTTAGCTCCTGCAGCTGCTTCTTAAGCTCAACCATCTTATCTCTGAGCTGCGCAGCCTGCTCAAAATTAAGCTCCGCTGCTGCTGTATGCATCTGCTGTGATACCTTCTTCACCAATGCTTCCATCTCCTGACGGGACATAGATTCAATATCCTTCTCCATCTCCTTCACATTGGTATCGGCTTTCTTGGAGATACTGATCAGGTCTCGCACCTTTTTCTTTATGGTTGTCGGTGTAATTCCATGCTCTTCGTTATATGCCTGTTGTATCTGCCTTCTTCTATTCGTCTCAGAAATAGCCCGCTGCATGGAGTCCGTCATTTTGTCCGCATACATGATAACATGTCCCTCCGCATTACGGGCTGCTCGTCCAATGGTTTGAATCAAGGAAGTTTCTGATCTTAAGAAACCTTCCTTATCGGCATCAAGAATGGCTACTAATCCAACCTCCGGAATGTCCAGGCCTTCCCGAAGCAGATTAATACCGACAAGTACATCAAATACATTCATTCTCATATCACGAATGATCTCAGAACGCTCTAAGGTATCAATATCTGAATGAAGGTATTTTACGCGGATTCCAACCTCTCGTAAGTAATTGGTCAAATCCTCCGCCATTTTCTTCGTAAGAGTTGTAACCAAAACCTTATTATTTTTTTCAATCTCCTTATGAATTTCCCCCTGTAAATCATCAATCTGACCAGTTACCGGCCGAACTAAAACTTCAGGATCGAGCAAACCGGTAGGCCTGATTACCTGCTCGGTTCGCAGCAGCTCATGCTCACTTTCATAAACCGATGGAGTAGCCGATACAAATAATATCTCACTGATTTTACTTTCAAATTCTGTAAAATTAAGCGGTCTGTTATCCAGAGCAGAGGGAAGCCGGAATCCAAAATCCACCAAGGTTGTTTTTCTGGAACGGTCACCGGCATACATTCCCCTGATCTGTGGAAGTGTAATATGGGACTCATCTACAATAATCAGAAAATCCTCCGGAAAGAAATCCATCAGAGTATAGGGAGGGCATCCTTGCTCTAACCCGGTCAAATGTCTGGAATAGTTCTCAACCCCTGAGCAAAAGCCAGTTTCCCGAAGCATCTCAATATCAAAATTAGTACGCTCTGCTATTCTCTGCGCCTCCAGCAGTTTATCCTCGCTTTTAAAATAACGTACTCTCTCCTCTAATTCCGCCTCAATATTGGAAATGGCTCTCTCCAGCTTGTCCGGTGCAACAACATAATGAGAGGCAGGAAATATCATTGCATAATCCAGACTGCACTTAATCTCTCCGGTAAGAACATCAATTTCCAAAATCCGTTCAATCTCATCGCCAAAAAATTCAATCCGTACCGCAACGTCCCCCGAGGATACCGGAAATACCTCAACTACATCCCCTCTGACACGGAAGGTGCCTCTTTTGAAATCCATGTCATTGCGGTCATATTGTATCTCAATCAGTTTCTTCAATATGTCATCCCTGTCCTTATTCATTCCGGGTCTTAAAGACATTGTCATATTATGGTAGAAGTCCGGGCTTCCTAATCCGTAGATACAAGATACACTGGCTACAATTATTACATCCTTGCGTTCTGTCAGAGAAGCTGTTGCCGAATGTCTCAACTTATCAATCTCATCATTGATAGAAGAATCCTTCTCAATATAGGTATCCGTTGACGGGACATAAGCCTCCGGCTGATAGTAATCATAATAACTGACAAAATACTCAACGGCATTCTCCGGAAAAAACTCTTTAAATTCACCATAGAGCTGTGCTGCTAAGGTTTTGTTATGCGCTATGATCAGGGTTGGTTTTTGAAGCTGCTGTATAATATTTGCCATGGTAAAGGTCTTGCCGGAACCGGTTACACCCAGTAAAGTCTGGCACTGATTACCGCTTTCAAAACCCTTCGTTAACACTCTTATCGCTTCCGGTTGATCCCCGGTAGGCATAAATTCCGATACCAATTTAAAATCCATACAAACCCTCCGTCCTGCTTACAGAATTAATATATTATTAACCGGATAACCGGTTTATTCACACGAAACCTTCCTGTCTTACCGGTCTCTCTCTACAAGGATATATAATCAGGCAAAAAGAAAGGAAGAAACCTGGAATGAGCATATGAAAGCTCATTTCGAGATTCTTCCAATAGTGTAATTATTTTATTCAGCCTGTGAACTAACCTCGTCACACTATGAATATCTCCTCTCACGATAATCTCTTTCTGCAGCTTTCATAGATTAACCGTTTCTGGAATAATCACACAGCTCAAATATCTCGAATGACTGTTATTATAGCATAGCAGAAATATAAAATCAATATATTTTCGAATGTTTGTTCTGTATTCAATTTATAATGTTTACTGTTCAAAGGCAAGTCATATTCCATTGCTGTGCATCCGGTAAGCACTTCCGATCGGGAGTATTTGTAATGTTTTAATAATTCTCACAGTTAAGCTGATAATATCCCTGTGGATAAGAGCAGACCGGACAGATCTCAGGAGCACATTCCCCGTAATACAGATTACCGCAATTTAGACAAACCCATAAAATTTTGTCATCCTTACAGAATACTCTATTATAGTTTATATTCTGTGCCAATTTTCGAAATCTGGCATCATGATGCCTCTCAATTGCCGCAACTCCCTCAAATAATCGTGCTATTTCGGGATATCCTTCTTTTTTTGCCTCATCGGCATAATCGGTGTACATTTTCGTCCATTCATGATTTTCACCGGTATATGCATTCTGAAGGTTTTCGAGCGTGGAAGGAATATCTCCTCCATGCAGGATTTTGTACCATATTTCAGCATGCTCCCGTTCATTTTGGGATGTTTCAAAGAATATGTTTCCTATCTGCTCGTAACCATCATCCTTTGCTTTAAACCCAAAAATCGCATATTTACCACTGGCAGATGTCTCACCGGCAAACGCATCCTGCAGATTTTTGTATGTATTACTTTGTTTAAAGCTGTCTCCATTATTCGAATTCATGTAAAGCCTCCGTAACAATCTATTTTCTATTATCATATGAAGCCTTCTCAGATATGTTAAGCTATTTCCTATTATTTAACATGTTCTATGGGTTATATCTCACAAATAAACATACAGAGCCGATTACACAACAATAAGGGATTCTCAAATGTACTACAATCGTAGCAGATAATTGTTATATTTTTACATTTAAAATGCCTTTATCTCAATTGTTATAATATATCAAATGATATGTTATAACATAATATAAATTTAGGCTGTAGTATCTAATGCTGATTTACAAAGTTTTGCAAAGGAATTGGTGAATCGGGTATCATCCTCCGATGTTCTTTTTTTTGAATGATTTCTAATTCGCTCTCCCGTACTTCTGCACCGTTTTGCGATATCACGCTCCAACAGCATTATATCAATATTCGTATCCGAATAAATTTTACCACCCGGATGTATCGCATAGGCTCCTTTACCAAGAGCCATGGCAGCAACACCATAGTCCTGTGTAACAACAATATCCCCTCTGTCCGTTCTGTTGATCAGGGCAAAGTCAACCGCATCCGGTGCCTTACTCACGGAAATAATCTGACTATACTGCGAATACAGAATATGACTGGTATCTATAAACATAATTACCGGTATCTGCATTTTTGCCGCAATTTCCTCTATTATCTCTTTCACCGGACAGGCATCCGCATCTACTAAAATTCTCATAATTATAACCAAACCTTTCTTTAAAACGGTAATAGATCATTTCTATCGCAAATCCAAATTAATATGATAGATTTCAGTATATACAGGCTCTCCCTGTATCTGTTCCGATTTCATTAAGCTTATTTTCTTGATTTGCGCCCTGCCAGGTACAATTTTTTTCTCAAAATCTTCGAAAATAAAGCTTTCTCTGACCTTAACTCTTCTCCCCAGCGTCAGGTGCGGTCTATAATCTCTATCATCAATCTCCAAAAAACCTGCATCCCTAAGCCTTCTCACCAACTCTCTTTGCAGTTTTAAGAGGGTATATTCCTGTTCAACACCAATCCAGTAAATATCCCCATCCTTTCTTCTAAACCTTCCTAAACCATGCCATAACAGCTGAAAACCTTTTGTATTTACTTGGCTAAGCGCTTCGACCATGGCTTGTATCGCTTTTTCAGGATATTTTGTTTCACCAATAAAATTTACGGTGAGATGAAGGTTTTCCTTCTTTGTAAAACTGCCTCCGGCACAACTTTTTAAACTCTCAACGGACTGGTATAAGATATCCCGATCATTATCCTCCAAAAGGATAGCAGTAAATAGTCTCAAGCTTTTATACCTCCATTCTATGCAAAAATTTTATATTATATAATATGACTTACAGTGAACTGCAACTCTAGCAGTATCTTTCTCCAAAGGAAAGAATATAATACATTGTAAAGATTAAGCAAATCGTTTATAATAAAATTGTATCAGTCATTTATACCGAGGCTGGTGAAACGGCTGGCCGTATTCATAGTTAATAATAATCCTTTGAAAATTCATTATGAAACGGAGATTATTATGAATAGAAAGATAAAACAAATGATCAGCCGTATCGGTGGTATCACTCTTCTGGCAATTTTAGCTATATCCGCTAATCATTTCGAACATCATAAGGATACGGAAACTTATGCACCTTCGCAAACCCGCGCAGATATCATGGATGTACATTTCATCGACGTAGGACAGGGTGATTCCATTCTGATTGAAACAAAAGATGCAGCAATGCTAATTGATGCTGGAGAAAGCAGCAAAGGAAACACCGTTGCAGACTACTTGAAATCTCAGAATATAACTGAGCTTGACTATGTGATCGGAACCCATCCCCACAGTGATCATATCGGAGGTCTGGCTACCATACTTAATACAATTAAGACAGACCATGTAATATTGCCTTCCTCTGATAATACAACACGGGTTTTTGAAGATGTTCTGAATGCTATCAAGAGGAACAATCTTAACTTAACAAAAACAGTTGTCGGCGATAAATACAGCCTTGGCCCGGCGACATTTACGATTATAGCTCCAAGCTCGCACACTTACGAGGAATCGAATAATTACAGTATCGGAATTAAGCTTACTTATGAAGATAATGTCTTCCTGTTTACTGGAGATGCAGAGGAGCTTTCCGAAAAGGAAATGCTAAAATCAGGCATTGACTTATCAGCGGATGTTCTCAAATTAGGAGACCATGGCTCAGAAAAAGCAAGCTGCAATGAATTTCTGGAGGCGGTTAATCCAAAATACTGCGTGATTAGTGCCGGCCGGGATAATGAATATGGATATCCTGCCCCGGACACTCTTCAAGCTATAAGAAAACATGATTATCAATTATACCGTACGGATGAACAGGGAACTGTCGTATTTACTTCTAATGGAAAAAACATTTCCGTGAATACGCAGCCTTATGTAATAACAGACAAGGATCTAGAAAATTAAAAGAAAATGGGGCTTGTTCATGGAGAAATATGTAATTGACCGTTTCGAAGGTAAGTATGCCGTATGCGAGAAGAACGATAAGACCACAATTTTAGTACCGAAATATAAACTTCCTTATGGCTGTAAGGAGCAGGAATGTCTTATTATGGATGTGCACGGAATGTATCAGAAGGTTTCCAGTACATACAATATCAGGAAAAACCTAATCCGCGAGAAAATGAACCGCCTGTTTCGCTAAAAAAGAGGACAGGCCTGCTGCGGTGCTGACGAAAGCTTTGTGACTATTGCGCAAAGCTTTCCTTTCCTAAAATGTCCCGTGCCGCAGCTGCTATTTTATCCATTAGCTTTTCAGCATCCAGGCCTTCCCCATCTACCGTGATGTGTGCATATTTTTCATAGAGCGGACATCGTTCTTCATATAGGGATTTTAAGCTCTGTCCTTCACGAAAAACAACTCCTCTTTGTTGGATATTATCCAATCTGTTTTCTATGGTTTCATAACTAAGTCTTAAATATACTACAACTCCGATTTCTCTTAAGTGCTGCATTGCTCTGTCTCCGTAAATCACACTGCCGCCGGTTGCAATGACTGAATTTTTTGCCTGAATATCTGTATTTACCTGCTCTTCTACCGCAATCAGCCCTTCTAAGCCGTCTTTTTCAATGATATCTTTCAGCAGACACTGTTCCTGTTCCTGTATCAGTAAATCCGAATCTATAAATTGATAACCCAGAACCTTTGCCAATATCACTCCGACTGTACTTTTTCCTGCTCCTGGCATACCAATCAACACTACGTTCTTCATTCGCTGTCTTTCCTTTCCTGTCCGTAATTATTCTTTCCAAATAGATTCATTCATTCTATCAGCAATTCCTTAATTATCGTGATTGCAACTGTTAACGGTATTTATTTTTATATTAAACCATGTATCATTTTATATGTCAATTACTATCCGGTGCATCGTAGAAGTGCCCTGTGCAGTACCTGTTCTACCTGCAATTTAAAACGCATATAGAATAGATTATCTGCACAAGGCACCTTTTTATCTCTATCTGAGTTTCCCGATAAAACGTTCAAAAGCTTTCTGCCCCGCAGGAGTCCTCTTGTATACACCCGCGTGTTCCAGGACGGTTAAGAAAACTTTACCGATTTCCTCCTCAAGAATTTGTTCCATCGTATCACTTGATAAATCAGGATGGAGTGGAAGGAACTCCTCCACCCATGCCGCATGTTTTTCCAGCATCTCATTCGAACGAAGGTCCCTGCCCTCCGGTATGTATCTTTTTAAAAGTTCCATCTCATCTTTTAATCTTGCCGGAAGAATTGCCAGACCCATGACTTCAATTAAGCCGATATTCTCCTTCTTGATATGATGCAGTTCTGCATGCGGATGGAACAATCCGAGCGGATGTTCCTTCGTTGTCAGATTATTTCGAAGTACCAGATCCAGTTCAAAAAGATCTCCTCTTTTTCTTGCAATCGGTGTGATTGTATTATGCGGCTCTCCTTCTGTAAAAGCGAAGATATCAGCTTCTTCATCCGTATAACCTCTCCATTTCATTAGAATCACATCGGCCAACTCAACAAGCCTCTGATCAGATTTTGAACGCAGTCGGATTACTGACATCGGCCATTTCACAATTCCCGCTTCAATATCCTCAAAACCCACCGGAATAAAAGTACGTTCCATGGGAGCCCTGGCCATAGCAAAATCGTAATTACCACCCTGAAAATGATCATGACTTAGGATAGATCCGCCAACAATCGGAAGATCCGCATTCGAGCCGACAAAGTAATGAGGAAACTGTTTTACGAAATCCAGTAATTTACGGAAGGTGGCTTTTTCTATTTTCATCGGAATATGTTCATGATTAAACACAATACAATGCTCATTATAATATACATAAGGGGAATATTGAAATCCCCAGGACTGCCCATAAATCGTTACCGGAATTATTCTGTGATTCTGCCTTGCAGGATGATCTATTCTGCCTGCATACCCTACATTCTCTTTGCAGAGCAGGCATTTGGGATATCCACTCTGTTTCGCCAGCTTCGCAGCCGCGATTGCCTTAGGATCCTTCTCGGGTTTTGATAAGTTGATAGTAATATCAATCGCACCGTATTCCGTATCTATAGCCCATCTGATATCCTTACTGATTCGATATCTACGGATATAGTCCGTATCCTGACTGAGTTTATAATAGAAATCGGTTGCCTCCTTCGGTGATTTTTGATAAAGTGATTCAAATTTGTTAATTACTGCACTTGGACTTGGAGTAAGCATCCCCATTATTTTAGTGTCAAATAAATCACGGTAAGTTACACTGTTCTCCTTCAGAATACCCTGCTCATATGCATAATCTGTCAGGTATTTAAGAATTTCCTCCAGCTTAGTATCTTCCGTTACCGCGGGTGCATTTTCAATCGGAGTTACCAATTCTTCCTTGTAATCTTCCAGCAAAAATAACTCCAGCAACTTGTTAACCGTATACTCTTTATCCACTTTTTCTATCAATCCGGCCGCTAATCCGTATTCAACTAGTTTTCCTATCAGCTCATAAATCATATTGCCCTCCATTTACCTAATACCGCCAATTTGTTCCTGCGCATCATAGTAAATCACCCTGAAATATACATCTGCAAGCATATGCCGCAAAACGGCACCTTAAATAACTCTGCTATCTAATCCAAAAAGCAATCACTTGTGGAAATATTTTCTATAAAGTATTCTTCCATCAATTGTAAACAGACGGCTGTGATTAGTTGGATGCATATCCTCTCGGATGTTTTTTATGCCAATTCCAGGCTGACGCTATGATTTCCTCCAGATCCGCATGTTCCGGTTTCCAGCCAAGTACTGACTTAGCCTTATCACTGGATGCAATTAAAACCGCCGGATCTCCTGCACGCCTTGGGGAAAGCTCTGCTTTAATCGGATCAGCTGTTACCCTTCGTGCTGTATCTATCACTTCTTTTACGGTAAAGCCAATTCCGTTTCCAAGATTAAAGATATTGCTCGGATTCCCCATCGCAAGATATTCCACCGCCAGAATATGTGCCTGCGCCAAATCGGTTACATGAATATAGTCTCTTACACAAGTACCATCCTTGGTATCGTAATCATCGCCGTAGATATTAATTGCTTCTCTTTGTTTATTCGGTACTTGAAGAATCAGCGGAATCAGATGGCTCTCTGGATTATGTGCTTCACCGATATTGCCGTTCTTATGCGCTCCGCAGGCATTGAAGTAACGAAGAGATACATAGCGAAGGCTATGTGCCTTAGAAGTCCAGTAAAACATTTTTTCCATAGAAAGCTTCGTCTCTCCATACGTATTGGTAGGCTCGGTTTTATCTGTCTCCAAAATCGGTATACGCTCCGGTTCACCGTAAGTTGCGGCAGTGGAGGAAAATACTATCTTATCAATTTTATGTGCTACCATTGCTTCCAGCAACACCTTGGTGCCACACATATTGTTGTCATAATATTTCAGAGGATTTACCATACTTTCTCCGACCAGTGAATTAGCAGCAAAGTGAATTACTGCATCAATCTTCTCTTTTTCAAAAACGACGTCAAGAAAGCTGCGGTTGCGAATATCTCCCTGATAAAAACGAGCCTTCGGATGAACTGCTTCGATATGACCGGTCTCCAGATTATCTACAATAACGACATCTTCCCCACGGTCAATCAATTCATAAACGGTATGAGAACCGATATAACCTGCACCGCCTAATACTAAAATTGTCATAATTACCTTCCTTCTTTCTATTTTAATATATTTCTGACATGAAAAGCCTAAAAGTGATTTACCGGATCGATATGACTGTATCGATAGTATTGAGCAGACCGGATCTATTCTGCTTATCTGTGTATTAACATAGCAGCCAGGATCTTTGCCGGGTGAATTAATTACGTTGTCTCAAAGCCACCATTAAGAAAGGATGCTCGGTCCATTCCCGATCTCCACAACATAAAAGGCAGCCTCATAGCCTATTTTATCAAGATATTCCTTGCCCACATTCGTAATAAAGCTGTCAATAAACACTTCTTTCACAATGCTGACCGCACAACCGCCAAAGCCGGCACCTGTCATTCTTGCTCCGATAACACCCTTTTGCTTCCAAGCTGCTTCCACTATGGTATCAAGTTCAAGGCCTGTTACCTCATAATCATATTGCAGAGAAATATGGGATGCGTTCATAAGCTTTCCAAACAACGTAAGATCTTTATTCTTGAGCGCTTCGACAGCTTTGATGGTTCTCTGATTTTCATATACGGCATGCTTTGCCCTTTTTACATCAACAGGATTAGCAATTGCCGCCTTGTGCATCTCAAATTCCTCTTCTGTCAATTCACCGAGCGCTTTAATCTTCATTACCTTCTGTAAATCAGCAAGTGCCTCTTCACATTCACTTCTTCTCTCATTATATTTTGAATCTCCAAGACCTCGTTTCTTATTCGTATTCATAATAACGATCTTAGAATCCCCCAAATCAAGCGGCGCATATTCATAAGATAAATCCGCCGTATCAAGGAAAATAGCATTATTTTTCTTACCCATGGCACTTGCAAACTGGTCCATAATTCCACAATTAACGCCGTTGAAATTGTTCTCCGCATACTGGCTAAGCAGTGCTATCTCTGTAAAATTAATCGTAAGGTCAAAGAGCTTTGTTAAAATAAAGCTGGTTAAAACCTCAAGTGATGCAGAAGAGGAAAGTCCTGAACCATTTGGTATATTTCCAAAATACAATACATCCATACCCTTTTCAATGGTATACCCCTTCTTTTGCATACTCCAGATAACGCCCTTCGGATAATTTGCCCAATCATCTTCCGTTTTCTTCTCAAGGTTTTCAAGAGAGCTTTCAATTATTCCATAATTTTCAAAGTTCATTGAATAAAAACGAAGTTTTTTATCTTCTCTTCTACGAGCAACCGCATAAGTACCTATCGTCAGAGCACAGGGGAATACATGTCCTCCATTATAATCTGTATGCTCCCCGATTAAGTTCACTCTGCCGGGAGCAAAATAAACCTGATAATCTCCTTCTGCACCAAATATCTCCTCAAATCTCTGTATCAATTCTTTCTTCATAATAACCTCCATCTGCCGTGCATGCGACATGCAAAACTTTAGTAAAAAGTACTAACCTCTATCCTGCTATTTTAACATTTAATTAATGCAGTATTTCTGTTATATTACATAATTTCTGTTTGTTTGAACTAATAATACTCCTCTCTACGCTTTTTGTAAAGAGGATATATCAAGTTTAAGGTATTACTTGAATACAATTTTCATGTTAATATTCTGTGCAAAATCTCCAAAATTCTCTCCGAAAAGGTTTAATCCACCTTTGTTTGGCGCATCATCTTTTACACCAATACGAACAGCAATATAATCCTTGCTCCCTGCTTTAAATTCTTTTATCGTTCTATCACCGGCTTTTTCATCATCAACAAAGCAGCCCTGTTCCGTAAGCTTCCATGTTTTCAGCTGACCAAACTGTGTATTCTTATCCGGCCACCAGTCCGGATTAAGCTTACCCCTGCGTCCTCCAAAATCACCTGGACATGTCCAGGTACCCGCTTCCATGCCACTTACCCAGAGAGTAATATCAGAAGGATAGTTAAGATTATATTCATGATCCTCCGAACATAATTCCATGGAGATTTCAAGCTTTTGAATTTCCTTTCCCGTAATTGAATTTGTAGGAAAACGATATTCGATATATCCATGTCCCAGCCATATAAGCTGTGCTTCGGTACGTTCCGGCAAATAGAAACAACGTGGGTCATCTTCTGCTCCGATTGGACCTTTACTGCTTACAATACCGCAGGTTACCTTAATTTTGTAGTCAACATAATTACCGATCGGCATCTTAATTATTTCCTCATCCTGCTCCAGATTTCTTGTTGTATTGAGTTCCACATAAATATGGTCCAGTACAATATGGCAAACCTTCATTGAACCTCTTATTCCTGGCAGTAGAGTGGTCTTAATCATCCCCGCTTCCTCTAAAACCTTCACATGTGCTGCAGAGGAGGATGCCGGAATATTAAGTAGTTCCGCTATTTCATTCACATTCAAATCCTTATACCGCAATTGCCTTAAAATCTCAATTCTGGTTTCGGAAGATAACGCTTTTGCCGTATTGGATAACTTCATTGTATCATCCAAATTCATTTTTATTGTTTGTATCATCTTAATCTCCCCATCACTATATCATTCCTGCCGGTCCTAAACTACTAAATTTCTTACTGTATTTTGTACATATCGATCATTTTACACATCGTTTAATATTTGTATCCCACGATGTTCCACCGCTGTAGAGAATACAATCTGTGTGCTTGTCTTTCCAAATCTCTGCACATCCCCAATAAAAGCATCCAGATCCATTGTGCTCTGGAAGCAAACCTTAATCAGCATGGAGTAATTGCCAGTTACACAATTACATTCCATCACATTCGGACAATCCTTAATAAAGGGATAAAATTCCTTCTTCTGGTCCGGCGCTACCTCGAGATTAATAAAGGCTGTAATATGATAGCCTAATTTTAGCCAATCAATTTCCGTATGATATCCTTTTATAATACCTTGCTTTTCCAGCCTCGTAATTCTGGCGGCTGCTGCCGGAGAGGATAAATAAACCTTTTCGGCCAATTGTTTCAGAGGTACTCTTGCATTTTCCTGAAGCATGATTAAGAGCTGCTTATCAATCTGATCCATTGTATTCCTCCGTTATTTTATGATATGGTTAGCCCGGAAAAAGCCTAAAATCTATTTCGTTGCTGTTTGTATTATTCTAATCCCTGCCATTTTAGAATGCAAGTATAATCTATTCTCCGGAAATGGTATCGGCCGGTGCTGCGTTACTGCTCATTGCACAACTTTTATTCTGGGCGCGAAATGCGCATCTCTTGGTGGGGTATTTCATAGGATGATCTTTTCTCGTATGAAATAAAACAACAGAAGATTTCACCGGGGAATGGTCAAATCTTCTGTAAAAGGGGTTATGATCAAATAATTACTTGTAAGCATGATTATTATAGAAACGCGAAACCATTAACATGATAAATCGGAACGGTACCCTGGCTGTTAAATAAAGACAATAAACACTTAAGATTTTGCGGAAGACTAATTACAGTGCATTAATCAGTCAGCAGAATAATTCCTTTTTGTTAATGAGTTTCGCATTTACCTTACATTATACTCTCCCGGTATATTTATAAATTATCTGTAAAAAAATGCTGCACTGCTGCTCCCGCCTCAGCCTCATCTGTGCCTTCCACATTTATTGTAACAGTTGTTCCCTTTGTAACTCCAAGGCACATCAGTGCCATGATTTTCTTTGCATCTGCCACAGAACCATTTTTATTAACTGTGATTATGCTTTCGTAATTTTTTGCAAGCTTTACTAAAAGTCCCGCCGGTCTTGCATGAATTCCCAGCTCATCTTTAATTTTATATTCAAATGATTGCATATTATCTCCCGGTTCATCTATAATATTTGCATTAATTCCTGGTTATATTTTGTACTTCTGCCTGTTTCATATAAAATATCCGCATAATCTTCCGGATTGGTCACAATAATCGGAGTAAGAATGGAGTAACCCGCATTTTTAATAGCATCCATATCAAATTCAAGCAGAAGCTGACCTTTCTTCACCTTCTCACCCGGATTTGCTTTTTTCGTAAAATATTTTCCCTCCAGCTTTACTGTATCCATGCCGATATGAATTAAGATTTCCGCGCCAAAGTCTGATTTTAAGCCAATTGCATGTCCGGTCGGGAAAAACGTCGTAATTTCTCCATCGATCGGGGAAACCAATTTTCCTTCTGCCGGAAGTATTGCCACACCTTTTCCAAGGATACCGCTTGCAAACGCTTCATCCTCCACTTCACTTAATTCCCTTACTTCACCTTTCATTGGACTTACTATTACTTTATACTTCCCGGAAGTTGCCGACGCTGATGCGAAATTGCCGCTCATCTTACCTGCATCATCCTTATAAAGAATAAATGTCAATGTAAAAGCTATTACGCTCGCCACTGCTACTGCAATTAGAGCCCAGATTATACTTGAAACATCATTGGTCTTTGTATCAATAAAGGTAGGAATACCAAATACACCGAGTCCACCAAAAGTATAGACCTTCGTTCCTGTACCGCCTATTATTGCACCACCGGCCGCCGCTGCGATACAGGAAATCACAAATGGATTCTTTCTTGGCAGAGTAATACCATAAATTGCAGGTTCCGTAACGCCGAAGATGCCCGATATACCTGCCGGAATACAGAGCGCCCGCAGCTTTGCATCGCTGGTTTTTGCCAATATAGCAAATACAACTGCTGTCTGTGCAAACGACGCAGCAAAATAAGGAGCAATTGCAAAATCATACCCAATGCTTCCAAGATTCGCCATCATAATTGGAATAAGTCCCCAATGCAATCCAAAAATTACAAGCACCTGCCAGGTAGCTCCTAACAGCAGCCCTGCTATCAATGGACTTAAGGCATAAAGAGCAGAGCTAAGTATTCCAATCAAAGAAGTTAAAATGGAAGCAGCCGGCCCAACAACAATAAAGGTTAACGGTGTACAGATAGCAAGTGTTAGCATCGGTACTACAAATGTTTTAATCACATCCGGTACTCGCTTCTTCCAGAAGGCTTCTACCTTGCCTGCAACCCAAACTGCCAATATAATCGGTATAACCGAAGAGGCATAGCCTGCCGCTGGCATTAATACCGGTATCTTTAAAAAGGTGGTATATACATTCGTGGCAAAGTCTGTCCCTGCAAATAGAGTAGATACCGGTTCGAGTTTTGCGAGTGCCAGCACATCATTTGCATAGAGCAGTGCCGCACCAAGAGCCATTCCGGTAAACTCTTTCACATTAAATTTCTTAGCTGCCGTAAATCCAAGAAAAATGGGCAAGTAATGAAAAAAACCATCTGCTACGGAATACAGCAACATGTAGCTTCCTCCCTGATCTGACATCCAGCCAAAGAATTTGCATAATGCCAGTAAACCTTTTATCATACCGGTTGCTGCAAGTACACCCAGCAGCGGTTGAAATACAACTGAGATAATATCGATCAGCGCAGCACCCGCACTCAGCTTCTGTTTTGAAATATCACGAGCTTCCTCCGTCTGCACAGCGAAACTACCAATTTTATTGATTACCTCATATACATCCGGTACATGATTGCCGATTACCACCTGATACTGACCGCCGCTTTGTATAACAGTTACAATATCTTCGGTATTCTTAAGAACATCCGTATTTGCTTTTGTCTCATCTACTAATTTAAATCGAAGTCTGGTTATACAATGTGTTAAGCTGATTACGTTAGATTTTCCGCCAACGTTTTGAATAATAATTTTTGCCAATGCGTCATATTTACCAGCCATATATCCTCCTATTATGGTAAAAAAACCGGTAATTTATCGGTAAATGCTTTTTCCTGAAAATACAATCATACACAGCTTCCATCCTTAAGAGACGCCCCATTTGTTGCGATTACTTCTTTGTACCAATAGAAGGATTTCTTCTTATATCTCTCCAGGGTACCGCTGCCATCCTCATGGCGGTCCACATAGATAAATCCATATCTTTTTTTCAGTTCAGCCGTACCGGCACTCACCACATCAATACATCCCCATGTAGTGTAGCCCATTATCTCTACTCCGTCTTCCAAAGCCTCTCTTACCTGTACCAGATGATCATTCAAGTACTTAATCCGGTAATCATCCTTAACTGTTTTATTACCCTGTTCATCTACCACCAGAAAATCTACGGCACCCAGTCCATTTTCTACAATAAAAAGCGGTTTCTCATAACGGTCATATAAAACATTAAGTAAATAGCGCAACCCTTTGGGATCAATCTGCCAACCCCATTCACTGGCTGCCAGATAAGGATTCGGTATACCACCCATTATATTTCCTTTACCGGTCTCTTCTTCCTGCACCGATGCACAAATACTCATATAATAACTAAAAGATATAAAATCCACCGTATTCTTTAATATTTCTTCATCGCCGGGCTCCATCTTTATCACAATGTTATTTTCTTTGAAAATGCGTTTTACATAGGATGGATATTTTCCTCTGACATGGATATCGGTAAACATAAGATTGTTCCGGTCTGTCTCCAATGTCTTCATAATATCATCCGGGTTAGGGGTGAGAGGATAAACCGGTATTCCCAGTACCATACATCCGATCTTGGCACCCGGTATGATCTCATGTCCAATTTTCGTAGCCAGTGCGCTTGCTACAAGCTCATGGTGTATTGCCTGATACAGATCCTGCTTTGTAAGATCTTCCTTTTGTGATAGGATACCACCGGAAAGCGGTATATGAAGAATAGAATTAATCTCATTAAAGGTTAACCAGTACTTCACTTTATCCTTATATCTTGTAAAAATGCATCTTACATAATTCTCATAAAACCCAATCATTCTTCTGTCTGACCATCCGTTGTATTTTTTAGCCAGGTTCAGGGGCGTTTCATAATGAGAAATCGTAACAAGCGGTTCCATATGATATTTTAAGCATTCCTCAAAAAGGTCATCATAAAACTGCAGACCCTTCTCATTGGGCATCTCATCGTCACCATTCGGAAATATTCTCGACCAGGCAATAGAGGTGCGGAAAACTTTAAAACCCATCTCAGCAAATAATTTGATATCTTCCTTGTAACGGTGATAGAAATCAATTGCGGATAATTTCAGATTATCCTTCGTTGGTTCTTCCGTAATAGGTCCCATTAACCCTTTTGGAGTGACATCCTGAATGCTGAGTCCCTTTCCATCCTCGTTATAGGCACCCTCACATTGATTTGCTGCAACGGCTCCCCCCCATAAAAAATCTTTTGCAAATACTTTATCCATAATTTACCTTCCCTCCATTTATTACAAATTCACAACCATAATACTGTAAAATGGCAACTTATTGTTGAAAAATAAAAAACCCAAACGATACATCGCAGAAGTAATTCTGTATGTCCGTTTAGGTTTTGCCTGATCTGATTCTTTGTTATTTCAAACAATCAACAGTAACAATCCTGTTTTCTATAGAAGTATTCATTCTGTTCTTGCTTACACACTTATCACTCTTTTAATATGTACCGTAAGATAAGTCATTTCTTCCTCCGGTATTGCTACATGATATTCATGCTCGATGTAAGCTTTTATCTTCTTGGTACACTTATAAGCATCGGGATATTGCTTCTTTATCATTTGGTGAAGCTCATCCTCCGTGCTGTGATTGTTTGTATGAGTAATTACTCTTTGTGAGAAAAATTTCATATGTGTAATAAATCTTTCATAATTTAGGGATTTATCATCAATGACCATCTGAAAATGATAGGTCATAATTTTTATAACATTTTGTATTAATTTTGTGATATCAATCGTATTCGGTAATTCGGTACCCAATTCCGCATTTACAAAATGAAGTGCAATGGAGGCTGCCTCATCCTCGGACAAATCAATTCCGATTTTATCCTTAATCAATTCAACCGCTTTCTTGCCAACCTGGTATTCCTGATGGTAGAATTTTTTAACCTCCCAGAGTAATGCATTGGTAAAATTAATTCCAGCCTCATACCGGTTAATTGCATAATTAATATGATCTGTCAGTGTTATATATATATTCTTACTGAGTTTATTACTGATAACTGTCCTGGCAAAAGCAATTATTTCGTTACATATCTGAATATGTTCAAGAGGTATATCCGCCAGCAGCTCTTTTAACTGTTCCGATTCTTTGTTGTTATCCATCCTGAAAATCTTCTCGATTTTCTCGGTATCAAGCTCCTGTCCCTGCTTTACTTTAAAGCCAAGGCCTCTTCCCATTAAGACAATTTCATTTCCGTTTTCATCAAAGGAACTTACTATATTATTATTGATAATCTTCTCAACTACCATAATCTCTCCTGCTAATTCCTGTGAATAAAAAAAACCAATCCAAAATCTCATAGCATATACTATGAATTATGAGGTTGGTTTTGCCTGCACAAAAGTCTTGAGCCTACTACTCAAAAACACCAGTAACAATCCAATATTATAGATCTAATTAATTCCATTTTCTATCTAAAAAATAATTTAACATACACTTAAATAATTGTCAAGTATTATTGTGTCTTTTGTAGCTTTTTCATTATCAATTCATTATGATCTTGTACCATTTCGCCAAATCCGGAGCATCGTCCGAGGCAAATACAACTATCTTCATCTTGTTATGAATACTGCCTGGCTGATGAAAAATCAGATCTACACTCATTCACGCGGATACGCCATATAAAGGAGCGCATTTACGATTGCAGCCGCTACATTGCTTCCGCCTTTTCTTCCTCTTGCTACAATATACGGAATATCTGTTTTCATAATTAATTCCTTGGATTCCACTACATTGACAAAACCTACCGGAACTCCAATAATCAGAACCGGTCTGATTTCATTTGCTCTGATTAATTCCTCCAGCTTAATTAATGCAGTGGGTGCATTTCCTATGGCAAAGATCAGATCCTTTTTTATGTCTGCTGCTCTCTCCATACTGACACTGGCTCTCGTTGTATTCTTTTCCTTTGCTTCCTTTGCAACCGTCTCATCCGCCATAAAACAGTGTGCTGCTCCACCGCTTTTTTTGAGAGTTGCTTTATTTATTCCTGCCAAAGCCATATTCGTATCGGTTATAATATCCGCTCCGCCTCTGATTGCCTGCAGGGCCTTTTCTACCACATTTTCTGAAAAGCATAAATTATTTAAATATTCAAAATCAGCAGTCGTATGGATGACCCTCTTTACAATTGGTGCAATACTCTCATCCAATTCGACAGCTCCGATTTCCTTCGTAATAATTTCGAAACTTCTTTTTTCGATTTCCTCCGGACTAATTAATAGCATTAATATTCAATCCCCTTTCTTGCCATAATTCCCTTATCATAGGGGTGCTTCACATTTTTCATTTCTGTTACATAGTCTGCCATTTGAACACATTCGCTCAACGGATTTCTTCCCGTTAAGACTACTTCTGTATTCATACTTTTATTCTTTAAATAATTCAAAACAATAGTTTCATCCATTAATTTCTTGTCAAGGCAACCATTTATTTCATCCAGCACCAGCAGCGTCTGTACCGAAGGATCAATTTTACCAACGGCTTCTGCAAATAATCTGTTATTCTCTGCGTAGACGGCTTCCCGTTCTTCCAGGGTATAATCCTTTGAAAATTTACTCGGGAAATCACCACGAAGCACCCTAATATGATTAAGTCCACGCAATATCTCAAGCTCCCCGGTATCCCATGACTTCATAAACTGAGCAAAAACCACCTGGTATCCACTTGCCAGGGCGCGAATGATAAGTCCCAGTGCTGCAGTTGTTTTTCCTTTCCCTTCACCGCAATAAATATGAACTAATCCACTCATGAAGATCTCCTTTTTTTCTTTCTCATTCCATTCACTTCAGATTCCCTCATCAAGAATTCTGTAGATGCTATCCATATCAAGAGACTTTCTCAAAGAATCTGCCAGCTTATTATATTCCTGTTCCTTGAATTCCTTCAGATCAATGCTGTGATCCGGTTTGTACTCCATACCTTTTCTCCGGTATAGAGCCTGTGCTATCCCTGTCAGCACCTCTTCCTTATCAAAAATTCCATGTACATAGCTTCCGTAAACATTATTTTGACTGCTTCCGTCTGTTTTTTCCTGTCCCTCCAGACTTGTTAAAATAGACATATGCCTGTTAGATGATGTAATTCCCATATGAATTTCATAACCTTCGAACCTTTTACCGTTTAATTCCGCAAAGATTCCTTCTACATTTTTAAATTCTCCGGTTACTCTTGTTCTGGTTTTCTCCTTTTCAAATACGGTATCGGCATCAATTAGCGACAGTCCCTGTATATCCCCTCCGCCTTCCACATGATAAGGATCGTAAAGTGTTCTGCAAAGCATCTGATAACCGCCGCAAACCCCGAAAACCGGATTACCGGCAGCGGCGTATTTTAGAATTGCTGCCTCAAGACCACTTTCTCTTAACCATTTTAGATCCTCAATTGTATTTTTCGTTCCAGGCAGTATTACAAGATCCGGTGATCCAAATTCCCTTACACTGGAAATATAGCGCACTCTGGAACCAATCACAATTTCAAAGGCATTAAAATCAGTGAAATTCGAAATTCTGGGAAGTCTGATCACCGCAATATCCAGTTCCGTCGCAGTGCTCCGATTAGTAAATACTTCCGAGAGACTGTCCTCATCATCTATTTTAAGCTCCAGCATCGGGACAACCCCGATAAATGGTACCGGAATAATATCCTCCAGCATCTTTAATCCAGGTTCCAGGATTTTTAAATCTCCGCGGAATTTATTAACGATATTCCCTTTGACATAACTTTTCTCTTCTTCCTCCAGCAGCATATATGTGCCGTAAAGTGCAGCAAATACACCGCCCTTATCAATATCCCCTACAATCAGTACCGGAGCTTTGGCTAACTTTGCCATACCCATATTTACAATATCATTTTTCTTCAAATTGATTTCCGCTGGACTTCCGGCTCCTTCTATTACAAGAATATCATTTTCCGCTGCAAGGGATTCATAGGCCTGAATGATTTTTGGAATATAATCGGTTTTATACTTATAGTAATTCATGGCATCCATATTTCCGATTACTTCGCCGTTAACGATGACCTGGGAGCCTTTATCACTGGTTGGTTTTAAAAGAACAGGGTTCATTCTGACATCGGGCTTTTTATAAGCAGCCTCTGCCTGGACTACCTGTGCCCGGCCCATTTCCAGACCTTCCTCAGTGATGTAGGAATTTAGTGCCATATTCTGTGCCTTAAAAGGGGCCACCCGATATCCGTCCTGGGCAAAAATCCTGCATAAACCTGCCGTAATCAGACTTTTCCCCGCATTCGAGGTAGTTCCCTGTATCATAATTGCTTTTGCCATAGAACCTCCATTTCTTAACTACTTTTAGGTAATTGCAAAACTATATAGTTATAAAAATTGTATACACAGAAAGTATATATTCCTCCGCTCCAACGCTCCTTCCGCTTAACTTCCGCTCCGAAACATATACTTTCTGTGTATACAATTAATATTATTCTTGAGTTTCGCAACTACCTATTAACTACTTGATTATTATTTCCTTCATTGTCTGTAGAAACACCTCATTACTGTCTCTGTCTTTTACCGCAATTCTATAATAGAATTCGTCCAAGCCGATAAAGTTATCACATTTTCGGATTAAGATACCTTTTTGGTAGAGCCTCTGATAAAGATCCTTATACTCTGTCCGAAGCAACAGAAAGTTCGTGAAGCTTTCATAAACGGTAAAACCAAATTGCCGCAGCGACTCTGTAAGAAACCTGCGTTCCCGTGAGATTAATTCAGTCGTATGCTTCCGGTAATCCTTGCTTTGCAGCGCCGCAATTCCGGCTATCTGTGCCGGGACAGAGACACTCCAGGCCTGCCCGGCAAGCTCTATTTTCCCGCGAATTTCTTTGTTATAACATAGACAGTAGCCCAGTCTCAGACCCGGCATTGCAAATATTTTGGTAAATGCTTTCAGTACGATAACATTCTCAAACCGGGGCAGCTCTCTCTGAAAGCTATATTGCTCCTGATTTTCCATAAAGTCAATAAAACATTCATCTATGACCAGAATACAATTTTCCATCCTGCATTTTTCTGCTATTCTAATCAATAATTCTCGTTCTGTGATCCTTCCAGTCGGATTGTTTGGATTGCAGAGAAATAGAATGTCCTTACCTTCTATGTGATGTATAAGCTCTTTGGTTAGCTGAAAACCAGTCTCCTCTTTTAAAGGAAAATACTCTGTTATCCCTCCGCAGGCCGCCACAGCCTGTTCATATTCCGCGAAGGTAGGGGCCGGCAAAAGTGCCTTCGCCGGCTTTAAGGCATAACAGATCCGGTAAATAAGATCCGCTGCACCGTTCCCGAAGGTCAGGCAGTCCCAAGGAACCTGCTCATCATCAGCCACTGCTTTTGCAAGCTCTCGACAGCTTACATCAGGATAGCTGCAAAAGCTGTCAATACCTGAGAGAAAGGCTTCTTTCACCTCAGAGGGCAGGCCGAGCGGGTTGATATTGGCAGAATAATCAAGTGGTTTCTTCCCTGTAATCTCCTGATAGGAATAGATATCTCCACCGTGCACATTGTTAGCAGCCAACATAATAACCTCCATCTGCCGTTTATGCGGCATATCATACTAAATAAGCCAAAAATTATTTCATAGTAAATAGGTATCAATATTTAAGCATTTGATTTCAAGTCAAAAGTACGAATGCTGATTTGGTATCAATAAAAATAAATAGATGCAAACCTTAGAACAAATAGGATATCAAAGAAAATATCATTAGTATAGTTCCCACGGCAAGAGCAGAAGTAACATACATAAGCCTGTTCGTCACTATAATATCCTCCGGTACGATTTCCCGCAGGGCATCTCCAATCGTAGGCTTATGCACCGGCTTTCCGAAATAGAAAGCATCTCCGGCGAGCTGTACTCTGAGCGCACCTGCGCAGACGGATTCCGTCTGGGCGGAATTAGGACTTTTATGCTGATAGCGGTCGCGAACAAAGATTTTTACGGCACCTCGAAAATCAAGCCTTAGTATACCACTAGCAAGAATCATAAGTACCGCTGCCAGCCGTGCGGGAATGAAATTAGCCACATCATCAAGCTTTGCGGCACATCTGCCAAAAAGTATATATTTTTCATTCTTATAGCCTATCATGGAATCCATGGTATTAATAGCTTTATATAGAAATGCAAGCGGTGCTCCTCCGATTGCCATAAAAAGAAGCGGAGCAATTACACCGTCCGTAGTATTTTCGGCAATTGTTTCAACTGTGGCTCTGATCACCGACTTCTGGTCAAGCTTTTCAGTATCTCTACCTACAATATAAGATAGATATTTTCGTGCCTGCTGCAGGTCCCCGTTAACCAAGGGGTAATAAACCTTCATGCTTTCCGTTTTTAACGATTTTACAGCTAAAATCTGATAACAGAAATAAGTCTCCAGAACGACTGCCAGAATATGGTTCCATTTCCCTAACGCAAATAAGATTGTAAAGGGAAGCACGTAACTAAGAGCCAGTACAAGAACAACCAGTAAACCTCCTCCGAGAAGTTCGTTTTTTATGCATTTCCGTATTTTCTTCTCCAGAAAGCTTATCGTATTGCCGATCAGACAAATCGGATGCGGCAGCCAATGCGGATCACCGAAAATGAGATCCAGCAGATATGCAATGCCTATTATGATTATGTGTTTCATCACATCAATTCCTTCACAATTTTTATTTTTCCGTTTTCCGGTAAATAGACTGTTTCATAGCCAGAGCCGTTCTTTACCTGGTAGTCGTAAAAGGACCTGCCCTTTTCTTCAAACGCTTCCATAATTGACATGATCGTTCCTCCATGGCATACAATCCACGCCTCAGACTGCCCGCTTTCTGACAGTAATCCGATAATTTCTAGAAAAGCCTTGCAACAGCGTCTTTTAAAGTTAACTGTATTTTCTCCGTTTGGTATGCACCCGTTCCCATTACTGTCTATGAAGCTTCTGTAATCCGGATTGTCTTTTAACTCCTCATAGCATTTATTCTCAAAATCCCCGAAATCCATCTCCCTTAAATCATTCACAATAACCGGTTCTGCATCGGGCTTCCATAATAATACGGTTTCCAGACAGCGTCTCATGGGACTTGCGAATATGTTCCCTGTCATGGGTAAATCACATGGCAGCGTCTGCTTGCCGGCTTCATAGAGACTTTCGTCCGTTCTGCCGATGTATCTTCTCTCATAATTTCCCTTGGTTTTTAAATGGCGGATAAAATATAATTTCATCATTTTATTTTCTGCGCAATCCCGGCTTCCACCTTATATACGGCATCCGCTTTTTTGGCTATTGCACAGGCTATCCTTCCCACAGTTTCCCGGTAATCCCGGTCTTCCTTCTTGATTGGAATGATTCCGCAGCCAATTTCATCGCAGACAACAACACAGTCCTTTTTCTCCAGCAGCTGTGTGACCTCGGCAGACACATCTGCCTTATTCTCCATCAATTTCCGAATGATATTATGAAGCTGATTAACTACCGGAAATCCAAAGGTCTTTGCAAATTCATACTTTCCCTGGTAGGCTCCGCCTACAACAAAAATCAGCATAGCAAAAATCTCCTTTTCTTTATTTTCTTCTGATATGATTCGATTGTCAAAAGCCTGATCCAGGTTATGTTGATGAATACGAGTGCATCTATATTCATCTGACTTTAAGTCTCAAAAGTCCCTGAATAGAATTTCTCACTTCCATATGCACAATTAACCAGTGTTGTTATAATATAGAAGCTTGATCATTCACAACCCGCTTCTGCTTGGGCAAAGTACGTATTATATAAGACAAAAGCACAATACTTAAGTATCCTTCCGTACAAGCATCTTAGAGAGCCGAAAAAATAACAGTGACAAACAATATCACTAATTCTGACGAAGATATTAAAAATCCGGTCAGATCACCTGTAATTCCGCCAAAATTCCTTTTGATCGATCTTATATACCAAGCCACATATCCTCCCAATACCATAGCAAGTACTACACCCAGAATCCAATTAAAGCATAACATTACTACAAATGCCGCAACCAGATACACATAAAGTGTGGTCAGATTAAACCGCCTTCCTGCTGCATCTGCAAATGTTGTCCCCAGTCCATCCTTCTTCGCCTTTGCCACGGATAACAGGGCAATCGCTCCGAGACTCCGGCTGATAAAGAACATCATGAGTAAAATTGCTGCATACTTCGGTGTTTGCAGCAGCTGACTGTAGGAGCCAAGCAGTAACAGTAGATATACCATGCAGCCGATCACGCCAAATGCACCGGTTCTGGGGTCTTTTAGAATTTCAAGCTTCTTCTCTCTCTCTCCATAGGAAAATATAGCATCACAGGTATCAATCAGTCCATCCAAATGAATTCCTCCGGAAAGGACTATTGGAAGCAACACCAGAATAACCGCAGTAAATACACTATTAAAGCCGCATACTGCAGAGAGCAAAAACCATCCATACGTAAGACCTCCGATCAGAAGACCGATCCAGGGCAAGAAGAAAAAAGTATATTTCATACTCTCCCTGTCCCAGTCAATTCTTGGCATTGGCAGGATAGAATACATGGAAAAGCTAATGATAAAGCTTTTAAAAAAGTTCTTCATAGGATTACACCTGCCTTTCTTTTGATCCTGCCAGCTTAATATTCTGACCTTTTAACACAACCGGTACTCCGTATATTACTTCAATTACCACATCCGCAAGGGAAGCCAACTTACCGTTAACTCTGCCAAGCGCTTTCCTGTATTCTTGTGTTTCCTTCGCATATTCCTCTCCGTCGGAAAAAATCTTATTACTGATTACCACAAGATTACGGCAGCTTTCCTTCAGCTTATTGATACCGGAGAAAATATTCTCGTCATAATTTTCATCTGTAAAGAATTCATTGGCAAGCAGCGTAGACATACATTCCAAAAGAATTGTTTCATATCCCTTGGCTTCACATTCAGAAAGATGCGTATATTTTTCCAGCGTATCAAATCCCTTCGCTTTACGCATTGTTGTATGTCTCTCGATCCTCTTTAATGCTTCCTCTCCATAAGGCTCCATCGTCGCCACATACAGCTTTTTCGAAGAAAGCCTCATGCATAACTCCTCCGCATATTCGCTTTTCCCGCTCGCCGCTCCTCCTATCACCATAATAAGCATAATCCTACCCCATTTTCCGATACAATAGTAACTTATCCAATAGATATTCTTCCTCATGTTTCCTGGAAATTCAACCAACAAGCATTCTCCCAAGCGACTCTTTGAAGCTCAACCAACAAATTCCTGACTCTTAGAAACCTAGCCAGCGGATACCCTTATCTCCTTTTACGCAGACTGGCTAAGCGCATCTTGTGAAGCGGAGCGTTCTGAACGCGCGAAGGTAAAGCAAGTAAAAGAAGATAAGGGTATCCGCTGGCGTCCCCCATTGAGAATCACAATTTCTTATATGCCTCAATCTCCGCCTCCTCAAAGCTGCTCATTCCCCGGTAGACCGATAGCGCCATATCAAAGATCGGAAAAGTCATCACCGCTCCTGTCCCTTCTCCCAGACACATATGCAAATCTACTAGATAAGGCAGGTCCAACGCCTCAAGCATAAGCTTTCCGGCTGGCTCCCTTGAAACATGTGTAGCAAACATATAATCCTTCACAGCAGGGCAAATTCTGATCGCACAAAGTGCAGCAACGGAGGATATAAAGCCATCAATTAAGACCGGAACCTTATGGATCCCACCTCCCAGGAATACACCGACCAGTCCCGCAATGTCCAGACCTCCGACCTTTGACAGTACATCAATGGGGTCATTTTCATCCGGTTTGTGTAAATTAAGTGCTTCCTCAATAATTCTAATCTTCTTCTCAAGTGCCTGGGAGGAAAGTCCCGCACCCCTTCCGGTAACCTCGGATGCTTTCTTCTGAAGAAGACAGGCAGCTATTGCGCTGCTTGTAGTTGTATTGCCAATACCCATTTCTCCGGTCGCTGTCATTGTAAATCCCTTGTTTTTTAGGTCACCCACCAAATCTATTCCAGTATTGATTGCCTGTAACGCTTGCGTGCGGCTCATAGCCGGCATCCGGCTGAGGTTGTTTGTTCCATACATCACCTTTCGGTTGATGATCCGGTCATTATGCGTCTCGGTACAGATTCCCATATCAACCACAAAAACCTCCGCACCGCACTGATTTGCCAGTATGTTAATCGTTGCCTTGTTTTTTGTCATGTTTTCCGCTACGGCAAGTGTTACCTCTGTTCCAGCCTGTGTAATTCCTTCCTCCACTACGCCATTATCGGCACACATGACAACCACACATTTTTTAGACAGATCCGGCAGAACACTTCCATAGATACCGGCCAGCTTCGTGACAGCCTCCTCCAGCTTGCCAAGACTATTCAGAGGTTTTGCGATACTGTCCCATCTTAACTGCGCTTTCCGCATCTCATTATAATCCGGTTTTTCAATCACAATTTCCATAATGATGTTCCTTCCCTTTCGAAACACATTCGTACAAAGCTGCTTCTTAAAGAATTTTATCCTCTCAAAATTCTTTATACACTTCCAATTATAATGCCACAAAACGGCAACTTCCAAACAGAATGCCGCAAGTCAGCATCTCTAATAATTAGTGTGAAGATGCTTTTTCTTCACACTTCTTAATAAAACGCTTTGCCATGTCAATATTTCCCCATAAATGGATATGCGGATAAAGCGCGAATAGATTTTTATCACTGTAGCCGCCCACCCAGCTCCTTGTACTTGATTTCACTACAGTCAATGCATGCTCCGTATTATCACATACTGAATAGTGGAATTCATGTGCCCTCACCGGTTCCTTTCTATCAAACAAATAGTTATCCTTCCTTGTCTGCAGCGTAACATAACCGAAGTTCTGCAATTTGTCCGTCAGCACGCTTCGCATAGGAATAACACCCACCATCGGCTCTTCCATGATTTCCTCACCGAGATACATGTAGCCTCCGCACTCAGCGTAAATTGGAAGTCCGTTTTCATAGGAGTGCAAAATACTCTGCCTCATCGAAAGATTACTGCCAAGCTGATTTAAATAAAGCTCCGGATATCCGCCTCCCAGGATGCAGCCATCTATTCCCTGCGGCAGGTTCTTGTCCTCGATCGGAGAGAAAGGAATAAGGTTCGCTCCCAGCTGTCTCAACAGATTTAAGCTATCCTCATAGTAAAAACAGAATGCCCGGTCCTTCGCTACCGCAATATTTACATCAGCGATGGGACTTACCTCAATTTTCTCGTATGAAAAAGGCTCTGTTTCCTCCGAAAGTGCCAGCAATCCTTTCAGATCAATATTCTCCGCCGCACTTTTTGCTAAAAGCTCTATTTTCTCCTGAAGAGTGTTTAGTTCTGCTGCCGTAACCAGACCCAGGTGCCTGCTTTCAAAGACTGCTTCCGGTATCTGCGGCAAAAATCCCAGTACCCGAATTTTCAAGTATTCCTCAATGATTTCCCGATAGACAGGATACATTGCCTTTGACACATGATTTAAGATAACCGCTTTGATTTTATTCGGATGGAAATCCAAATACCCTTTTATCATTGCCACAACCGAAAGAGCTGCCCCTTTACAGGAAACCACCAGTACAACCGGTATATCAAACCTTTCCGAAATATCGTATGAGGAATTCTCACTGGTACGGCCTCCCATACCATCATAGAAACCCATAACGCCCTCTACCACCGAAAGCTTTGCTTCCCTGCTGTTTTCCGCAAACAGATACCTTGCCGGCTGCTCACCGCAGAGGAATAAATCAATATTTCTTGCATGCGCCCCGATAATCCTGCTATGGAACATCGGATCAATATAGTCCGGTCCGCATTTAAAGGAAGCGACCTTATTCCCCTGATTAATCAACGCTTTCAGTACGGCGCAGGTAACTGTCGTCTTTCCGCAGCCACTGTTTGTTCCTGCGATCATAATCCGGTTTATTCGTTCTGCCGGCATAACTGCTTCCTCCTTTCAACTAATAAAACTGAATGGGCGATTAGCCCTGTTTTTTCTTTCCCGCAAGGATATAAACCGGATTATTTGCCATCATGAGATTATATGCTCCTGCTATTTTGTTGCGGGAAATGTTCATGCAGGTCACCTGCACCTCACAGTTATGCTTCGTAAACAGTGCCATTGCGCTGCTTAGGGTCTCCAGGGTGATGGCATTGATTACAATTTTGATACCCGGATTAACTTCGAACAGATACGCCAGGATCTCTTCCAGCTCTTGGCCGCTTCCTCCAATAAAAGCCTTATCCGGGACAGGGAGTTCTCTAAGATGATCTATAGCATTTCCAAACCTGGTAATGATGTTAAATGCTCCGAACCTCTCTTTATTTTTATTTAGAAGCAAATAAGCGTCTTCTTCCTTCTCAATTGCATATACTATCCCGCTGCATACCTTTCTTGCCATCTCAACCGAGACGGAACCGGTTCCCGCACCGATGTCATATACGATATCCTCCGGCATAAGCTCCAGTTCATTTACGGATGTCCATCTGACCTCCTGCTTTGTCATGGGTACCTTATCCCGCTGCAGTTCCCTGTCAAACAGGGGCTGTGCGGCAGCAGCCGGATGCTCATTCTGAAACAACAGAACACTTAACGGATCAAATTCTTCCGCTGACAGCTGCTTCACTGTTCCTGTGAGGATCCGTTCTTCTTCCATGGACAGAAACTCGCCCACGCATACCTTTATACCACCCAGACCACAATCTACAAGCTCCCTTAAAATGTCAGCCGGACGATGGTCACTGCCCGCCAGAACAAAGGTATCACGGTGATAAGCTATGCTTCCAAGAAGGCTTCCGCTTCTGCCATGAAGACTTACAATATTTACAGCCTCATAGTTGAAATTTAACTTGGAAGCAAGATACTGCAGGCTGTTAATACCGCAGGTCCGTACAATACGAAACCGGTCACCCACATTCCGTTCCAGAAGCGCTGATACACTGAAAAAGCCACTATCTCCTGATACCAATACTCCGATCTTCTCTGCCTCCGACTGCAACAGCAGTGTTGTAAGCTCCTGGTATGCGCATTTCTTGATATTCGGGTGCAGACAGCCAAGAAGCTTAGCCATCCGGTCGAAGGCGTATACCTCCCCGCATTCCTGTAATAAGCACTTTGCCTCTTCTGTCAGAAGCAGTGGATTACCCATTCCTCCGCCTATGATCCGAAGCTCTCTCATAAGGCTTCCCGTACTCTGTCGGCAAGGATCATCGCGAGTCTCGGATCAGCACCAAGGGTTTTTCCCATACTGATTTTAAGGCTGTTTTTATCTGACAGATACTTCTCGATTTCCCCCGGGATATCCTCCCTGATGTGTATCCCGTCAAATAAGAAATACGGTACAACCTTGATATCATCTGCTCCGCAGGCCACAAGCCTATCTAAGCCAACCTCTAAATTCACTTCACTAAATTGCAGGTATGCTGATTCAATCAGATAATCCTTAAGCTCATTCCTAAGCATCGCGATAATCTCTTTTAAAGTATTTTCCGTGGATTTTTCCCTGCTGCCATGCGCTAAAATTAAGATTCCCTTCATTTAAAAAGCCCCTCCTCTTTCATAATCGTTAAAGCTTCTTTGGCCGCTCTGATGGTTCTGCTGATATCTTCCTCGCTATGGGCATTACTGATAAACATTGCTTCAAACTGTGACGGAGCAAGATTGATTCCCTGTTCCAGCATTAAGCCAAAGTATCTTGCATAATTTTTCGTACTGCTTCTCTTTGCGGACGCAAAATCCTCAACTTTACCGTCCGTGAAGAAAGCACAAAGCAAAGAGCCTTCTGTATTTACCGTAAGCGGTACCTGTAATTGTGCTGCTGCCATTCTTAATCCGCCAGCCAGCTCTTCTGCGAGAGAATGAATCCTCGAATAGATACTGCTATTCTCCTTAAGGTAACGAAGCTGGGCAATTCCCGCCGCCATCGCGACCGGGTTGCCGGACAAGGTTCCTGCCTGATATACGCTGCCAAGAGGTGCAATAAGCTCCATGATCTCCCTTCTTGCTGCATAGGCACCAACCGGCATACCGCCTCCGATGATTTTACCGTAAGTAACAATATCCGCGGTAACACCATAATATTGCTGTGCACCTCCCGGTGATAGCCGAAAGCCGGTAATGACCTCGTCAAAAATTAGAAGCGTCCCGTTTTCATCACAGAGTCTTCGAAGCTTATTTAAGAAGTTCTCTTGCGGCAGCACCACTCCCATATTTGCAGCAACAGGCTCCACAATCAAAGCGGCAATTTCATCCTTATTCGCAGCAAAGAGCTTTTCCACGCTTTGGATATTATTATAATCGGCCACCAGGGTGTCCTTTGCTTGTGTTGCTGTTACACCGCTGCTGTCCGGATTAGAATAGGTTAAGGCCCCGGAGCCTGCACTGACTAGCATGGCATCGCTATGTCCATGATAACAGCCGTCAAATTTAATCACCTTGCTTCTGCCTGTAAAGCCCCTGGCAAGCCTTAATGCACTCATTACCGCTTCCGTCCCGCTATTTACCATACGGACCATATCGATTTGTGGCACCAATTCTGTCATCATTTCTGCTAGGATAACTTCCTTCTCGGTAGGCGCGCCAAAGCTTAAGCCGTTATCTACTGCTGCCTTCACACGGTTCGCTATCTCCGGATGATTATGTCCTAAAATCAACGGTCCATAGGAGCAGACATAATCAATATATTCCTTCCCATCCATATCTAACAGCTTCGATCCGTTAGCAGATGCAATAAATATGGGTTCCCTGCCGACTGCACGGAAGGATCTGACGGGACTGTTTACCCCGCCCGGCATCACACTTAATGCTCTCTCAAATAAACTCTTCATTTATCCGATATCCCCCCTTCTGATCGCACCCGCAATCTCCCTGGCATAATAAGTGATGAGCAGATCGGCTCCTGCCCGAAATATGCTTACTGTACTTTCACACATCGAATTGTATTCATTCAGATAACCAAGCTTTGCCGCAGCTTTCAACATCGCATACTCACCGCTGACGCTGTAGGCACAGACCGGATAATTGGTCTGCTCCTTGATTGCTTTTATAATATCCAGATAGGAAAGCGCCGGTTTCACCATTAAGATATCTGCACCCTCCGCAATATCCAGCGCTGCTTCCTTCAGGGCTTCCCTTGCATTATGATAATCCATCTGGTAGGTTTTCCGGTCGCCAAAGGCCGGTGCGGATTTTGCGACATCCCGGAAGGGTCCGTAGAAGGCGGATGAGTACTTCGCCGTATAGGATAAAATCGGCTTCTCGTAAAATCCGTTCTCATCCAGTGCCCTTCGAATGGCACCTACACGTCCGTCCATCATATCGGAAGGAGCCACCATATCAGCTCCGGCGGCGGCATGGGATAGCGCTATTCTTGCAATATAAGGCAGTGTTTCTTCATTGTCCACGCGACCTTCCTTAATAATTCCGCAATGTCCGTGTGAGGTATATTCGCACATACATACATCCGTTATCACCATCATCTCGGGATAATCCTTCTTAATCTGTGTAATGGCAGCTTGTACGACCCCGTGCTCGTCATAAGCACCGCTTCCATGTTCATCCTTTTCCTCCGGTAATCCAAAGAGCAATACGGAATTGATATTTTCTTTCAGTGCTTCTTCAACCGCGCGGGAAACGCTGTCCGGGCTGTAATAATAATGTCCCTCGAGTGCAGCAATTTCTTCTTTTATATTATGCCCCTCCTTCACAAAGAGCGGCAGAATCAGTGACTTCTCCGAAAGCCGTGTCTCCCGTACCAGATTACGGATATTACTGTCATTTCTAATTCTCCTGGGTCTGATCTCATTCATGCGAGAACCTCCTTAACTTGTATTTAAACGATATCCCTTATCTCCATTATTTTATCGATCATACTATCAATCATAGCTGCCTGTGCTATTACATAGTCTATGCCATACTTTCTCGCCGCCTTCGCTGTCTGTTCCCCGATGCAGATGCCGGTAAGGTGCGAAAGCTCCAGTCCATCGGCGCAGCACATAAATCCTTCTACGGTAGAAGCACTGGTGAAGGTTACGTAAAGCTTTTCCTCTACAGCCAGAAGCTCTCTGATCTCTTCCCGGTAATCCTGTGTATACACGGTTTTGTAAACCGGGATATCGAGGCATTGCTTCTGATTTTCCTCTAAAATCCTGACAAGCTCTTCATTTCCTTTTTCTGCTCTAATAATGGCGACCGCGCCTGCATCCTCCATTCTTTCACAAAGACCACGTCCTAAATGTTCTCCGTCAAATACCTCCGGAACATAATCTGCCTCTATAAAATACTTGGAAAGCTCCCCTGCGGTTTGACTGCCTATGGCTGCAATCTTTGACTTTCCAAGGCTCCTGGCATCCAGTCCCTGCGCTTTCAGTGCCTCGAAGAAGATTACTACTCCGTTCTTACTGGTAAATGCCAGCCAGTCAAACTGACTGATATGCTTTATTACCTCCGATAGACCTGCATTAGGCTGCGTTTTCTCTATCCTAATACAGGGAAAATCAAATACCCTGGCACCCAGCTCCTTCAGTTTTTTTGAAAGTGTTCCTTCCTGCCCCTCCGGTCTTGTTACGATAATTCGTGTACCAAAAAGCGGCCTTTTCGAAAACCAATCATAGCCTTCCGACAGCTCACATACCTTACCGACTACAATAACAGCGGGGGATTTCATTTTTTCTTTCGTTGCTTTCTCATAAATCGTCCCCAGGGTTGCAATCAGTTTTCTCTGGTTTGACCTGGTGCCGTTCTCAATCACTGCGGCAGGCATGGTATCCTCCATACCGGCTGCCAGAAGTCCCTCTGTAATCTGCCGGAGTGCTGCTACTCCCATTAGAAATACCAATGTTCCTCCGGACCTTTTTAACATTTCAAAATCTATGGTAAGCGGTTCATTCTCCTTTTGATGTCCTGTCACAATATGAATACTGCTGCAGAAATCCCTATGCGTTACCGGTATACCGGCAAAGGCTGGAACTGACAGCGCTGAGGTGATGCCGGGCACCACTTCGAAGGGAACATTGTTTTTGCGCAGCAGCTCCAGCTCTTCGCCTCCGCGTCCAAAGACAAAGGGATCACCACCCTTTAAACGAACAACCAGATACCCTGACATTGCCTCTTCCAGTAAAATTTCATTGATTTTATCCTGCTTTACCAGATGACGGCTGCTCTCCTTCCCAACATCGATCTGCCGGGCACCCGTCGGGATCAGCATGCGTATTTCCTCGGAAACGAGCCTGTCATATACAACCACCTCAGCACTCAGAAGAAGCTCCTTCCCCCTTAGGGTCAGCAGTCCTATATCTCCCGGTCCTGCACCCACCAGAGCTACAAAACCTTTCTTCATTTATACTGCCCTCCTTCCTTTAACGCAAGCGCAAGTTCTTTTCCGATCCGTGCTGCATCTTTAAGCTTCCCGGTCTTGCTGCCTCTGCTTACTTGTCCTGTTTCTTCTTCCACATATAACCCGTTTACCACAATTTGATTATTCTGTATTACCGCATACGCTGCTGAAGGTGAAGAGCAGCCGCCGTCCAAAGCAGCCGTAAAGGCTCTTTCTGCCTCAGAAACCAGCTTTGCCTCTTCGTTGTGAAAACAGGAAAGGTAGTCTGTATTTTCACCCTTTCTGGCTTGCACTGCGATAATTCCCTGACAGGCTGCCGGTATTATTTCCTCTGTATTAAAATACCTGTCAATCTGACTCTCCAGGGCAAGGCGTTTCATTCCCGCCGCCGCAAGAACAATGGCACTGTATTCCCCTTCATCCAGTTTTCGAAGTCTCGTTATTACATTTCCCCTAAGAGAAGCGATATTCTGAAAGCCAAGCTGGCGTAATTGTATCGTTCTTCTTTTACTGGAGCACCCTACCGGCTTTTCAGGATTAACAACTCCTTTGGAATAAATCAGAACATCCCTTGGGTCCTCCCTCCTGGATAAAGCCACAATTGGCAGCATCTCGTCTATTTCCATCGGCATGTCCTTGTAGCTGTGGACGGTTATGTCAACGGCACCACCAAGCAGTGCATCGTCCAATTCTTTTACAAACAGGCCCTTGCCTCCGATTTGATCCAGGGATACATCCAGTCTTCTGTCTCCGGTTGTCTTCATCGTAACCAGTTCGGTTTTTATTTGGGGGTCATATTGATGGATTGCATCAATGACCATTTGTGCCTGTATTATGGCCAGCTTACTGTCCCTGCTTCCTACACGGATTACCTTCATCTTTTCCCTCCGTTACGTTTCTGCGCATGCTTTCTGCGCATCCGAGTTTTATGCCGAGGATTTCGCAGGCATAAAACGATTGAGGTTGAAACGTATTTCTTTCAACCTTTTCCCTCCAGAAATTCTCTGATTATTTCCGCCTTTTTCTTCACCAGTTTGTGATTTTCACCACTTCTTGAAATAATTCCGCCTATGATATCTTCATCTCCAAATACTGCCGGAAAATAGAAATCACTTAATTCCTTTTGATCTGCAATGTTAACCAGAATATTCCGGCTTTTTGCAGCCTCATAGATCTGTTGGTTTACCGCTCTGTCATCTGTGGCCGCAACAACGAGAAAAGCATCTATCATATCCTGTTCCTCGTATTCCTTCCTGTAGAGGATTATCTGATCTTTAAATTCCTCCAGTTCCTTACTAATCTCTCTTGCGACTACCTTAAGCTCTGCCTGAAAGCTAAGTAAGGTTTTAGCTCTTCTGGCAGCGACACTGCCTCCTCCGATGATCACAATTTTTCTGTTTTGTAAATTTAAAAATAACGGAAAATAATTTCCCCTGTCCTCTTGTAATCCAAGTTCGCTCTTTAAAAATTCACAAGCCTGTTCCAGAGAAAGTCCCTCCTCCTTGACTGGTCTGCCGATGACTACTGCCGTTGCATTGCATTTTGCTGCTGCTGTTATTTTTTCTTCATAGCCACCGCTTTTTCCCGTATCCTTCGTTACCAGATAGCGCGCATTTATCTGTCTTAGCATTGCAATGTTAAGTTCCTCCGAAAAAGGCCCCTGCATGCAGATAATATGGGACAGCTCAAAGCCCTGCTGGATGCAGGCAGTGAGAGACTCTAAGGATGGCAATACCCTGACATAAAGCCTTTCCTCATAATCCTTTATCCGGGTGTAGGCAAGAAGCTCCTTACTTCCGGTTGTAATCAGCACATTTCCCTTCGTACGGTTCAGGTACTCGCAGGCACTCTCTATATTACCGCACGCAACCATCCCGTTTTCTCCGGATGACGGACGGATAATTCTAAGATAAGGCTTTTTAAGCTCCTCTGCCACCATTCTGATATTTTCCGTAATGATACGGGCATAGGGATGCGTGGCATCAATGATATAATCATAGTCCACAAGCATTTCCCTGATTTCCTGCTGTGACAGTCTTCTCTCTCTGATGTTAAGACCCGAAATATCATTAAGACACAGACTTCCATATTCCGTTGCAACACAGGCTGTAACAGGTACCTGATAATTTGTTAAGAACTCACAAAGTCTCCGTCCTTCGTTCGTTCCGGCAAATACAATAATCTTTTTCAGACATTCTCTATTCATCGATACGATATCCTCTTGGAGTAACCAATTTATCACCAATTATTCTTGTTGTTTCATTTCCGATCACAATAGTGGTGAACATATCTACCTGCTCTTGTTTTAACTCCCCTAAGCTTAGCAGCTTATGCTGCTGCCCATCCCGTCCTATATTCTTTACATAACCGCAGCAGATGTCCGGGCCGGTATTCTTCATCACAATATCGCAGGCTTTGCTTAAGAAATCCGCTCTTTTTTTACTGGATGGATTATACAGGACAATAATAAAGCCTGCCTGCGAAGCCAGATCCAGCCGTTTTACAATCTTCTCCCAGGGTGTCAGAAGATTGCTTAAAGATATCACTGCAAAATCGTGGGTTAACGGTGCACCGAGAACAGCCGCTGCTGAGGAGGCAGCCGTGATACCGGCGATTACTTCTATCTCTGTATTAATATTCGTTTCTTCGCAAACCTCGATCATAAGAGATGCCATTCCATAGATTCCCGCATCCCCGCTGGATACCATTGCCACGCACTTACCTTCTTTAGCTGCTGCCGCCGCCTGTCTGCACCGGTCTACCTCCTGCAGCATAGGCGTCTGCAGTACTTCCTTCCCGGTAATTAAATCTTTGATTAAATCTATATAGACCGTATAGCCTGCGATTACGTCACTGGCCTTAATTGCCTCAATTGCCTTCGGCGTTATCTGACTATGCTCTCCCGGACCTATTCCGATAATGTAAATCATATATTACCTCATTTCTGCGTACGCTTTTTCGGAAATTATTTATCATCTCAAAATTCTTTTCAAACTTTCCACTCGTAATGCCGCAAAGCGTCATCTCTAATAATTGGGGAAGAAGCCTGGAATGAGCACCGCTGTGCTCATTTTAGGGTTCTTCTTAAGTGTAAAGATGATTTTGCTTTACACTTTCCTCAAACAACCGCTTTTGACTGATTTTATGATAAACCATCCATTCATTAAATTTCTCCAGCTGGCTGGTGATAATCTCCTTCATCACCGCGATTTCCTGGTTATTATCATATAACGCTTTTTTTCCGATGGTATCAATATCGTAGTAGTTTACGCCTTCAATCTCTCCTACCCTGGGATCAATATCCCTTGGCAGAGCCAGATCCATGATATAGTCCGGCTTTTGGCCGCTTTCCAACACCGCTTCATAGCTGACCGTATGATGAGGACTTTTGGTTGCACTGATTAATATATTAACCTCCGGAAACAGCTTCGTTCTGTTTTCATATTCAATTACCCTGCAGCCTTTGGGAACTACATTCTGTTTGTATTTATAGGAACGAAGTGTCATGTAGACCTCACATCCGGCTGCGACTAATAATTTACTGATAATTCGTCCAATTTCACCATTGCCGATGACCAGGGCTTTTCGATTTTCATTTTGACAGAGATAATCCTGTAAAATATCTGCAGCCATGGATGCTACGGATGGCGATATGCTTTTTAAAGTAACGGAGGTTTTTACCCGCTTGGCACAGGTAACTGCATGTCTGAAAAGGGTATTCAATACGGAATCACTTGCTCCCGCCTCATTTGCAAGTTCAATCGCTTCTCCTACCTGTGAGCTGATCTGGTCATCTCCGAATATCATAGAATGGATACCGCATGCTACCTCGAATAGGTATAAAATGACCTCTTCCTCATTTTTGATATAAATATGTTCTTCTAAATCAGTAATTGTGCAACCGAACGCTTCCCCGAAAAGCTCTTGCAGTTCTTCTTCTCTGATATTTTTATCAATATGTTTTTGATCATGAAACCTTTGTTCACTGAATTTTTCTCTGCAAGACTCTGGCCATTCGTTTACTTCATCACATGATAAGTAAAGCTCTGTCCGATTGCAGGTCGAAATCAGGGCAGCTCCGTTGATACCTGGTAAATTCCTTAACTGTGTCAGTAGCAGCTTTCTTTCTGCTACCGTCAGGCTAAGCTTTTCACGTAATTCAATCCCGGCTGTTTTATAGTCTACTCCGATCATTGTAAGCATCAGAACCTGCACCTCCATTCCGTCCTTGCTAATGCTGTCGTAACTCCATTATTACAGGTCTTTCTCTGTACTATTTCACCTCGGTCACTGGCCAGATAGGCTGCCCTTTCACAGACATTGTCCACTCCGACTGTACCTTGTACAAATTCTGAGGACGTAAAGCTGCCTTCCGCCTCAGCCAGTGCACCACTTGAATAGATCATAAACTTCAATTTATAGCGATCACAGAAGGCCCTAATTGCCGGTTCTTCTGCTTTTAAATCGATGGTTGCTACACTTACAAGATTGGCAATAGACAGATGGTGCTTCTGCAATATCTGAAGAATTGCCTCCTCCAGGATACCAGCTCCAACATTTTTCCTGCATCCGAGCCCCAGCACATAATTTCTTGGAGTTAAGTGCAGGGTGTGAAGAAATGGTTCCTTCTCACCGGTCTGAGATATCTCAATTCCATTCTCTCTGGTATCAGAACCAAGGAAATCCGGTATACCGCCTTCTACTTCATAGTCACATGCAAAACCGATCTTTTCTCCTCTAAGTAGAGCAGACGAAATATATTTAATATTTTCGATATTCTGTATTCTCAGGTTTTGTTCCTTCGCCCACACATCCACGGCAAATATTCCATTGATATCAGTGGCTGTTGTGATTACCGCCTGTGCACCTGTTCTTTCAGCTATCAGGCAGGCGATCTTATTTGCACCGCCCAGATGTCCTGATAAAATAGGTATAATAAAATCAGCGTTTTCATCCATCACAAGCACAGCAGGGTCCCTGTCCTTGGAGGTGATATAGGGTGCGATCAGTCTGACTGCTATCCCCGCTGCTCCAATAAACAGTATTGTATCACTCTCCAGAAATGCCTGCCCTACAATTTCCTTTACATTTATATCTGCCGGCGGTACCTCTTTCTTGCAAGCGTATTTTGAATAGCATCTTACATCCGGTAGGATCATTTTTAGCTTTTCCCCCAGAGCAGCACCCTTGCTGGTGAAGCTAAGAATTGTAGTAATCATTCTGTAACAGCCTTTCTGAATTCATGTGTAAAATTTTTATCGTAAAGCTTTGACCTCTCATATTCACCGGAAAGGAAATCTCCGATCAGAATAAGTGCCGTTTTCGTAATGTTATGCTCCTTCGCACTTTCCGCCAGAGCGGCTACTGTTGTACGAATAATCTTCTGGTCAGGCCAGGTAGCTTTATACACAATAGCAGCCGGAGTATCCTCCTTGTATCCGCCTTCCATCAATCTGACTGCCAGCTGGTCAATCAGAGAAGAGGTTAAGAACAGCACCATGGAAGCCTGATGGGAGGCCAGCTTTGAAATTTCCTCCTGTGGAGGCACCGGTGTTCTTCCTTCCATTCTGGATAGAATAACTGTCTGACTGACCCCTGGAAGAGTAAATTCTGCATTCAAAGCTGCTGCTGCACCGCAGAAGGAGCTTACCCCCGGAACCACCTCATATTTAATACCCTGTTCTATTAATAAATCCATTTGTTCCCGTATCGCACCATAGATGCTCGGATCTCCGGTATGAAGTCTGACCAGTATTTTCCCAGGTCCTTCCTCTGCTGCAAATACTCCGATTACTTCCTCCAGTGTCATTGATGCACTGTTATATATTTTACAATTTTCTTTTGCATCCTCCAAAAGAGCCGGATTCACAAGCGAACCGGCATAAATAATTACATCAGCTGTCCTTATTAATTTGGCGCCCCTTACTGTGATTAGATCAACGGCTCCCGGCCCTGCTCCGATAAAATAAACCATTTTAAGTCTCCATTCTGCCGGTTAAACCAGCCCTGATAATGCGTAACTATTCACTCCTACGTCAAATTCCAGGCTGTATATCCGGTAAGTGCTTCCGAATAAGGAGTATCAGCCTTCCGCTGGCAAAGCTAATTTTCCTCTTCCTTCACGATGATCACGGAGAAATAACTGCTGTTTTCCGTAACCTCCTCCAGGTTTTCATATATTTTCTCATTTTCCATGAAGCAGCATTCCACCATCTTCGACTGTTCTAAAAGATTCTTACTCCTTAGCTTTTCCTTTACCTCCATAATGCTTTTCCCACTTTTCATGAGTACCTTATTTCCCTCATATTCCAGAGATTTATCCAGGTTTTCATAGGAGGAAGGAATGATGCTAAGTATTTCATCCTTATCACAAAGGGAAATATTCAATCTTGCGGCAGCCGCACAAAAGGATGGTATTCCATTTACGATACTTGCCTGGTAGTCTTTTTCAAGTACCAGTCTGTGCAAATACATATAGGTGGAATAAATGGTAGGATCGCCAAGCGTTATAAATGCCAGATTGTTACCCTTCGCCAGTTCACTGCAGATTTGATCTACTGCCTTTTGACGGCTTTCCTGCAGAATTTTCTCATCCCTTGTCATCGGCATTTCACAGTATAGAATTTCTTTATCCTGTATATAGTTTTGTACAATTTTAAGTGCTGTTTTTTCGCCTCCGGTATCCGGCACAACAATTTTATCCGCACTTCTCAGTGTCTCAACTGCCAAAATCGTAAGCAGTTTTTCATCACCCGGGCCGACACCAACCCCATAAAGTTTTCCTCTCATGCTTTTCCTCATTTCTGCGCTGCTTTTTGCGCATCTCAAATAATTGGGAAAGAAGCCTGGAATGAGCACCGCTGTGCTCATTTCGGGGTTCTTCTTAAGTGTGAAGACGATTTTACTTCACACTTTCATCCCCTTTATCTCCTGCACTAATTTATCTGCATGTTCTGTTTTCATAAGTAATCCGCTCTCTCTGGAGAAAATAATAAGCTCTATTTGAATTTTGTTTTTTACCCTGTAATTAAGGTGAAATTGTATTTTCTCACAAATACTGTCATATACCCTGCCACACAATCCATACCGTTCTAAAATGTGATGAATTTCATCGGTTGTACCTGCCTGCATAATTTCTCTTATTCCCTCTATTTTGCATTCTGCCAGGGCTGCATGCGCTGCAAATATTTCATTTCGCCCGTCTGCGGTCTTCGAATGCGTATTCATAATACCTGCTGCCAGCTTTACCAGTTTGCCGATATGCCCAACCAGAAGAATTTTCCGGAAGCCCCAATAAAGAGCATAGTCCAGAGCTTCCCCGATATAATTGGAGCATTTAACGGCTTGATCGATATCCAGTCCCAGATTAGTTTCTGCAAATTCCAGACCATAATTACCTGGAGAAAGGAAGAGAATACCGTCCTGCTTTTTCATACTGATTTCCAGACGGATCGTATCCGTCAATGCTTTCTCACTCATCGGTTCCACGATACCGGTGGTTCCAAGGATCGATATTCCTCCCAGAATACCGAGTCTGGCATTAAACGTATTCTTTGCGGTTTCTTCACCTTTCGGCACAAAGATCTCAACCTCAAAGCCTCCGTTGTAGCCATACTCTGCTGCCGCTTCCCGCAGGGAATTTTCAATCATTTTTCTGGGAACCGGGTTAATCGCTGCCTCTCCGATTTTACAGGCCAGGCCATCCTTTGTCACACGTCCGACGCCACAGCCTCCGTCAATCAGAATATCTGCCTCCCGCTTAACAACCCTCGCAAAGATCTTGAGCCCGTGCGTTACATCCGGATCATCCCCTGCATCCTTTGTGACACAGCAGACTACCTCACTTTCCCTACGGATAATGTCTTCTATATCCAACAGCAGCCAATCACCGGAGGGCAGGGTAAGCCGGACATTTGCCAGTTCCGTATTACCAAGCAGCATACAGGCTGCTGCCTTTGCAGCGGCTGCGGCACAGCTTCCGGTAGTATAACCGGTGCGGAGCCTTTCAGCATTTTTTATCACAAATTCATTCATCCTCAAAACCGCCTGTCCCATAATATCTTTTATCGTTACTGCAAGAACAAAAGTAAGCTTCACGAACTTTCTATTGCCAGGAACAAAAAAAGCACTTATCCTAAAGATAAGTGCTGAAAGTATCTATGAATAGACAATTCTATACATAACCTCTCTACTCGTCTCTCGCAAGCTAAGATAATAACCAGAATTGCATAGTCTCCTGACTTAAGTATCCTCACTATGATTGCCTTCCCGGTTTCCCAGTGACATCTTAATCATAGCTCCTCTTTTACAGTTGCGGGACAGTGTGGGATTTTCACCCAACTTCCTAACGTCAATTCCGATATGAAATTAGTATTATTTTATAACAATATTCTGTAATTGTAAATATACTATTTTACGGGGTTCCTCTACTATCATGTAATTCCCAATATTCATGTTATTCCCATTATTCAAGTCATCCCCAATATTTACAATTGCTGAATAGATTTTTGGAAGAGGAGGATATCCATCCTGTTTTTCCTTTACTGTTCTTTAATTTCAAATATACCTTGCCTGATTTCGTTACATAGAACTGATCAAAAGTAACTTTATCTCCTTTTCTAATTTGAAACAGCACCTTTTTCGAATCCGCATTTTTATAAACAGAAAAGTTCTTTTGCGCTTTATATTTGTATTTTTTTAATTCTTTACTAAATTCATAGGTATGAGTTGGTACTAAAGATAATTTATTGTCTTTCACTTGGTAAGGAATATCGCAGTTATAACATCCAATTGCATTTGAAGAAATTGGTGTATCAGCGGATATGGTAAATGTTCCGTCACCATTTATCTTGTTCAGACCATACCGATAAAAAATAAATCCTTTTGGTGCATTTTCACTGAAACCGGTTACTTCCCTGACCGTCTCACCATCATATCTGGCAAAGGAAGAGTATATGATACCGTCCGAAGCCCCTCTGGTCGTAACAAATAGATCCAGATAAGAATCGCTTGTATCCAGGTCACAGATTTGGATCATACAAGAGAAACCTTCCGTTTTCTTGCTAATACAGCGTTTATCGTTTATATAAAGAGCAAAACTCACACTATAACCATCATCATTTTCTGTAAATTGATACATTATCTTATCTGGTGTTCCATCACCATTTAAGTCATAATAATAAGTTTTATCTTTCTCTAGGGTGGTTACTGCACTTAATCTGTTTTCTGTTATTGACTCTGCATGAATTCTGGGTGCTGTTGGAAGACCAGAAAATAATAAGACCATGCAAATCATTATTGTTATAATTCGTTTTAATTTCATAAATTCACTCCCTTTTTCTTGTATGAAGTTCATTATATACCTGTCGTCTTTACTTATCAAGTCAAGAAAAATTCACATCATTAACTTATTCTTCCAAGGTTACATTCACTGTCCCTCCAAGTTTCCTATCAGGATTTGAATGCAAGAACCTCCCTCAGATACCTTCCGGTATAGGACTCCTTCACTTTTGCCACCTGCTCCGGAGTTCCTTCGGCCACAATATACCCACCCTCTGCGCCACCCTCCGGTCCAAGATCAATAATATAATCCGCCGACTTGATGACATCCAGATGATGCTCAATGACAATCACGGAATGCCCCTGGTCCACCAGCTTGTTTAAGCAGAGCAAAAGCTTCGCAATATCGGATAAATGTAGTCCTGTGGTAGGCTCATCCAGTATATACAGGTTGTGCGCTCCCTTCTTAATTTTGGCCAGCTCATATGCAAGCTTCACTCTCTGTGCTTCTCCGCCGGAGAGTGTTGTTGAGCTCTGACCCAGACACAGATAGCCCAGTCCCAGCTCATGCATTATATTTAATTTATGCTTTAAATAGCTGTGATCCTTGAAGAATACCAGTGCCTCTTCCACTGTCATATTCAATATATCAGCAATACTTTTCCCGTGGTATTTAATTTCAAGTCCTTCTTCACTATAGCGCATTCCTTTACACATCGGGCAGATCGTTTCAATGTCGGACATAAACTGCAGGTTTGTAACGATCATTCCGTCTCCGGCACAATGCTCACAACGGGTTCCATTGGCATGGGTAAGGCTGAAATCAAGCGCCGTATAGCCTCGCTCCTCTGCCTCTGGCTGCGAAGCAAAAAGCTCCCTGATCTTATCAAAGATGCCGATATAGGTAGCCGGATTTGATTTACTGTTTCTCCCGATCGGTGATTGGTCAATATTGATGATATTATTAATCTGTTCGGAACCAAACAGGAAATCGTGCTTGCCTGGTACAATACGGGCACCTGTCTTATCTATTTTCAGCTGTTTATAAAGGATTTCATTAATCAATGAACTTTTCCCCGAGCCTGATACTCCCGTTACACACAGAAATACTCCAAGAGGGATATCCAGATCCACATTTTTCAGATTATTCTCCCTCGCTCCCTGTAGGGAAAGAAAATTATCCCCCAAATTTCTGCGGCGCTTCGGGACTTCAATGTTTGCTCTGCCTGACAGGTATTGTCCGGTTACCGAGCTTTTCTCTGCCATGATATCCTCAAGTGTTCCGGCTGCGACCACATTACCGCCATGAATTCCCGGTCCCGGACCAATCTCAATAATATGATCCGCATTTCTTATCGTATCCAGGTCGTGCTCTACGACAATGACCGTATTCCCGATGTCACGAAGCTTCTTCATGGTTTCAATTACCTTGCCAGAATCCCTTGGATGCAGACCTATACTCGGTTCATCCATAACATAAAGCATTCCCATCAGCTCACTGCTGATTTGCGTGGACATCTTAATACGCTGCATCTCACCCCCGGAGATACTGTCACTTCTTCTGCTCAGATTAATGTAGTGCAGTCCGATCTCGATTAGCAGCCTGACACGGCTGGAAATCTCCCGGATAATAGTATCCGCCACATCCCGGATATTCTCTTCAAAGCTCAATACATTCAAGAATTGAAGAAGCTCCGGCAGCTGCATTCTGCAGAGTTCATCTATATTTTTGTCGCCTACTGTAACCTGCAGACGTTGTTTTTTCAGCCTTGCACCATTGCATTCGGGACAGATCTTTTCGATCATACACTCCTTGATAAACTCCGGTTCAAAGGCTTCTGCCGTCGAACTCCTGCGGATATACTGCCGATACCAGTGTTCCATTTCGTGAACATAGCCGTAAAAGGGCATCTCCCTTCCGACAATCCAGTTTTTCTTCTTTGATTCCGCCGGCTGCTGCATTAAAACCGGCTCACCTTTGGTTCCGTAGAATAATAAATCATGGATTTCATTTGGCAGTTCATTAAAAGGAGTGTCCAGACTGAACTCATATTTTTCCGACAGACTGTAAAGCATTACCGCACGGTAGCTGTCCTTGCTGGAGGGATTATAGACTGTACTTTTAAAGCACCCCCTGTTAATGCTTTTTTCAGGCGCAACCACCAGAAAACGAGGTTCCACTACATAGGACATACCAACTCCCATACAGGTATGGCAGGCACTAGCCGGTGTATTGAAGGAAAAATGAAATGGCTGCATCTCACAGAGGAACATATGGTGCTCCGGGCAGGCAAACTTCTTATAAAAGTCCGGCGCCGCATCACCGATTACCTCAACCGTGATCAGGATATCCTCTTCCAGTGCAAGCATTGCCGCTTCTATTGATTTGGTCAACTGAATATACGAATCCTTCTTCAGGGTAAAACGGTCAATCACCAGAGCAATTCGGTATTCTCTGGTTTCATCAAGCTCCTGCTTCTCTGCTAGGGAAAATGCATTTCCATCTACCAGCAGATTTTTGTACCCCTTCTCCCGTAGCTGTTGAAAGGTATAGTTGTAATCCTCTCCATATATTTTATAGACCGGTGCTCTCAGCTCTATTACCGTACCAATCGGAAGTGTGCAGATGCGTTCGGCAATCTGGGCAGCTGACAACTGCTTTAAGGCAAGCCCGCATTCCGGACATTTGCCGGTCCCTGCTGTTGCATACAACAGCCTCAGATAATCGTTGATATCGGTAACGGTTCCAACTGTGGACCGTGGGTTATTGTTTCCTTTTTTCTGTTCAATTGCTATTACGGGTGACAGGCCCCTTACATAATCAACCTTTGCTTTTTTTAGCTGACTGATTCGGCTCTTTGCAAAATTAGAAACTGAATCCAGAAAACGCCGCTGCCCCTCGCCGTATATGACATCAAATGCCAGGGAGGACTTTCCCGAACCGGATACTCCGGTTATTACCGTCAGCTTATCTCTTGGAATTTCAACTGATATATTTTTCAGATTGTTCTGCTTTGCTCCCTCAATTTCAATCGTGGTTCGTACTGACATAATTTACCTCATTTCTGCGCTGCTTTTTGCGCATCCTAAGTTGCTATCCTCGCATGTTTTACGCATGCTATGTGTGCATCTTTCGCTCGTACCATGGATTACACAGACACAAGCGTTAAAGTGCTGGTACTTTTCTTCCACTAAGCCAGACACCTACGTAACATACTGATATGCTATTTCTTCCACTGCCAATTTGCTCTTCGGTGTAATGCGTATCGTCTGCGACAGCTTCATAATAATTCCCATCTCCGCCAGAAATTCTAACATTTCTACTATATAATGATCCTCTACATGAAAAAATTTAGCAATCATCGTTATGGTTTTAATCTCCCCGTCTGACATATAATCAACTACCGGCTTTTTTATAATATCCAGATGAAGTTCCAGGTAATGCTCCATTTCTTTGATGGAATTACGTATATCATTGGTATTATAATGATGTGACATTGCTTCCTGATAATAGGCTGACAGCAGTCGTGGATTTTTTTGGCTGGCTTTCCCGATTGCTTCCCTGGTAGGGATTTCTCCGTTTATACATAACTCCATACGTGCTATTGGTTCAGCCGCTTTTAGTAAATAATACTGTGCATATAAGGGATCTTCCTTTACTTCCAGCCATTTTAAACTCTTATCGTGATAATAGATAAGCTCACAGGCACTATAGAATACGCTGAAGGAAATATCGTCCCTCCCCATTTTCTTATATTCTTCGAAATATTCATACAGACTTTCCTCAGTTGAATAAATGAACTTGCCCTTTGAATAAAACGAATGTCCGAAGGAACCTCCTCCAAGACTCTCCAAATGCCTCTTGAAAGCACTTCTTGCAATCAGAGATGCATTCATTGTTATATCATCCTCCACGATACAGAAGGAATCATTTTTTAGGTTCTGGTCTCTTACTATGATTGTTAAATCAATATCACTCTTTTCCCATACCTGGTCATAAGCAAGACTGCCGCTTAGCAGTACCGCTATTACATTTGGATCTGGTTTTATTTTATCAAGAAAGCTGTCTAACGCTTCCTGGTAACGTTTTGTCATTTCTTCTTGTCTGGATTTTTCCATAATACCTCCTATATTCTGCCGTTTATGGGCTCTATAATGTAATAGTATACCTTCTGCAGGCTTCGAAACAAGACATAAATTGCTATCCATATTTCAATTTCCGGACAAAAATTGCGGACTTATCCTTTCGGTATCCCCTGGACTATTCATACAATTTCCCCTGTGTTATAATGAAGTTTGTCTGTATAGTGAAGCATTGATAGGTGGTTTTATGGATAATAACTTATTAGAAATCATTAAGAATACAACCGAATATATCGAAAGTCATCTGTTAGAGGAGATTAATCTTGATAGTATTTCAGAAAATGTGAACGTCTCCAAGTTTCACTTGCTCCGTATCTGGAAGGGTGCTACCCAAACCGGTTTGATGGAATATGTAAGGCGCAGAAGAATTGCCCGGTCTCTTGGTGATCTGATGAATATACACTGTAATATAGAATTTATCTCCTGCAAATATTCCTTTGGATGTGAACGTACCTATAGCAGAGTTTTCAAAGATGAATATAATACCACTCCGGCGAAATGGCGCCGTAATCCTTTTCCTCTTAAAATTCTTGACCGCTTTAACGCCGACTTCATGAACTGTTCCGGCGACAGTCTGATTTTTTTTCGCTCGATTACCGTACTTCCTGCCATCTGTGTTGCGGGAATTGAATATGTCATCTCGGAGGCAGAGAATGCTTCTGACCAGACTGCTAATCGTTGTGGTGTGGATTTCTTCTATCATCACAGGTCCGAAGTCATTAATCCGGTGGAAAAGGATATCTACCTTGGAATCACCGTAATTCCTGATCCCTTCATCGGCATCTCCACTTATATGCCTTCAGTCCAGATTAATAAGAATAGTATCATCGCTCCCAATATGAAAACAAAACAAATTAAACCGCATAAATACGGGGTTTTTACTTACATGGGACCGCACAGGCCCGAAGATATCTCCTCCAGGTGCCTCTCTTCCATATGGAAATACATAAATGAAATCTGGAAGCCTACGGTTCAATTTGATCTGAAGGAGAATTTTCATTTTGAACAGATAAATTATGCAAAGTGCAACAAGCATTATTGTGAATGTGACCTTTATTATCCGATATCGGAGATATAGCGTTACGAAACAAACAGTAACATCAAATTACTACAAACATAGAATAGGAATGGACATTGGCTTACCCCTCATTAACTGTTAATTTATCATCATTAGTATGGCATAATACGGAATATACACATTGTCTGTTGATACGACGATTTTGTAGTCTGAATTAAGCTTTTGAGGACCGAAGTATAGGATCGATTTAAAAAACGATTAACAACCTGGAGATACCAGTCCATGAAATGGGTGCGGAATGTAACGAGATAAAATTCGTTTGTGTCAGCACTACATATATAGACTTAAAGTTTATAAAATAAGATTAGAAATGAGGAAACCCTATGAAAAAAAAGCTTAAAGCTGCACTGATAACGTTCCTGGCTTTTCTTTTTTTACTAACTGTCATATTTTTTATCTATGTATCGGATTATTACCATGCAGATAATGAAGCAATGAGTGTACTGGCTTCAACAACAAAGGATAGCAGTATCACATCAGATGGAGAATATATCATTTTTCACACGAAAAATGATAATGGTACTGCTCTCATCTTCTATCCAGGGGGTAAGGTAGAAGCTTGTGCATATAACCCGCTGCTGAAAAAAATCTCTCAGAAGGGAATTACCTGTGTACTGGTAAAAATGCCGTTTCACCTGGCTGTTTTCGATTCCACTGCTGCGGATAATGTATATCAAAAACTTCCCAATATTAAAAAATGGTATATTGGTGGGCATTCGTTAGGGGGTGCGATGGCTAGCAGTTATATGTCTTCCCATAAAGATCAGCTGCGTGGATTAATTCTACTTGGAGCTTACATCTACGGAGATATCAGCCCGGATCAGGCCTTGACTATATATGGTTCTAATGATCATGTTCTAAACAAAAAGAAAGTGACCTATACTGATAATATTGTAGTGATAGAGGGTGGAAACCATGCCGGTTTCGGAAACTACGGAAATCAGAAAGGAGATGGAAAAGCTACAATTACAAGAGAAAAACAGCAGGAAATTACAGCGGATGCAATCTTTGATTTTATTAACCGGCAGAATTAGAATTATGAATATTAAAATAAGGCTTGTGACTCCGGCGACCATTCTTTTTAATCAAAACAGCTGGTATTACAGGCCTTTCTTTATACATCTATTAGAGACTCTCGTATATTCGTTTCTCCTCCGCAACCTGTTCAGGGTAGATTACCGGATTTTTATCGGTCAAAATATCAGAAATATTACTTCCATAGGCAACTCGCATTATATATTCCTTTATCACTTGTCTTTTCTTTTCATCAAGTCTTACATATTCTGATATAATTCTTTTATCCAGTTCATCAAGCCGATAATTATCCGCAAGCCGCCCGATTGCTTCGGAAGGCAACTGTCGAAAGACTTCACCCTCTCCGCTGCGAAGCCACTTTTCATTTATATTAAATTCCTTACAAATCATACGGAGCATCTGTTCTGTTAAATTACGTTTTCCATTCTCTATTTTTGAAATTCCGGCTCCGGTAATCCCCAACTTGTTTCCAAAGTCGGCCTGGCTTATATTCAACTTTTTTCTGATTAGTTTTACTCTGTTATCCAAATAATTCACCCTTTCTATATTAATATTAACAAAATTGTCCATTTTAGTCAAATATATTCACGAAACATATTGACAATATGTACTATGTCAATTATACTATTGCCATAGTTAATGTTAATTATTGTAATATTTTATTGAAGTGCCAAAAGTCTGCAAAGTAATATTCTCTATAATCTCTATATCTGACGATTGGAGTTCATATTATAGATGTATGATTTATGGAATTGAGGTGTTAGAATGAAAGAAGATCTCCTCTGCATGGAGGCCGGAATAGATGACCTTAATATCATAGATGCTCTGAAGCTGCTAGATACAACTCAAAAACTATCCATTTTGGACAAAATTAACGAATGTAGCAGACAATCGGAATATCCTGCAATTCATTCTTCGAAAAATACCTTAAAAGCAAGGTATTTCACCAAAGAAGAGTAATATAAATTTTCAATAAAGCATAAGACAAAGTTATTTATTCCCCAAGAAAACTGACTTTTTATTCTCCTTATATCATAGTCTTATGCTTTATTGAAGTTATTTTTATTTATATTCGCCGTACTCACATCCTGCATTGTTCATCTCAATAATATCAATGAGCTTTAAACCTGTCTTCTTTTTCTCATATAATTTAATCTGTCCATAACCGGTTCCGCCATTCCAGAGTCTATCATGCAGTTTTTTACCATTCGGAGCCTCATAATTAATAAAAAGCATCTCATCTTTCGGGCATTTCAATACCAGCTCCATCTTTGAATCCCAATTTTCAGCCTTTACCTTCCAGGTATTTATTGTTTTACCTTCTTCAAACTTAAATTTTACTCTGGAGCCTGTCCAAAACTTCGAAAAATTATAGTCATACATCTTACCTTCATAAAACAATCCACCCAACAGCTTGCCATCAAGAGCAACACCAAATATCTTCGGCCTTCCTCCTCCAAACTCCAAAGCAGTATGACTTAGTACTCTTCCTGTCTTGAGACTTTTCATATTACAGCTACTAATCCAAAGCCAAGGCGAAGTAAAATCACTTCCCCAGTTCTTATCGGCATAGCCGTAGGACTTATCGGCTATAACATCGTATATTTCTCCATCCAATATTACTGACCCGCTATATTCCGTTTTTATTCCTTCTGCATGCCAGTACATCTCGAATGCATTTATCTTCCGAAGAGGAAGAGAAGCACCATAACCGGCATGATAAGCAATTTTCTTATTGATAATAATATTCCATTCCATACTTCCGGGATCACACATATATTCCGGATGATTTTCTGCCTCCTCTTTCGAAACTCTGCAGCTACCGGTCATCCTTGTCTCTGTAAGCGTACATTTTCCCATTCGGATGTTTAGTAAATGCTCTGAGCTGGTAAACTCTGTAATCGGATAGAAATTATGTATCTGCTTCGCATCAAGCCCCCAGGTTCCGGCCTTCACAAGTGCATAGGATGGCTTTCTATTCTTTTTGCGGTTCTTAGGCAGTTGGCCAAGTATTGCCTTATTCCCGCCAAGACCCGGATTGCAGACATAGTATTCTATAAAAAAAGCTTTTTCTTCTCCGGTCTTCCTATTATATCCGGTAAAGCTGTGCCACCACCAGTCATAGCCTTTTCTGGCCAATGCTCCCCGAAGCATGTAATGATCTCTGCTCAAGTCACTCTTATTCATACTTACCTCTCATTCCGCCGCCTACTGCGACATAAATAAAGATGAAGATACCGCAAGGCGGATCTTTCATACCGGTCTATATGTTTATTCATGATTGGAGTGCCAAAGCCTAAAAATGAATGCCGGATGAATACGAGTGCATATATATTCATATGGCACAGACCGGGCGTCCTGTGATTGCCTGTATTTTGCAATCGCAGGACGTTAAAGGCAAGTCCAGGTGAATATACATGCACTCATATTCATCTGCATAACCTGGATCAGGCTTTTGACAATCGAATCTTATCTTATTCATTAGATTAAGTATAATCTAATTTGTAAGAAACTTCAAGCTGGACCGTCAACAATCAGGTAATAAATTGTATAAGAGAAGGCCCTCCTGTTTGCAACAGACAGACACAATTCCCCTGTGTGCCTAGTCTGATACAAGCAGGAGGGCCTTCTTTCCAGGCATTGGTACATCTGTCAAGTCCCATACACCGGGCTGGCTCTCAGCTTATTCCGTTCTTTCATTAAAAACTATTCATTTCTAAGCGCATCGATCGGGTTAAGCTTAGCTGCCTTTCTGGCCGGAAGATATCCAAATATAATTCCAATGCTTACCGATATCGTAAACGCCATAATTACTGTGTTCGTCTTCGGCATAGCCTGCATCTTCACTAAATCTCCGATCTTAATGGTTCCGACAAAGCCGAGCAGAATTCCAAGTAATCCTCCCATCGTACTGGTAACACCAGCTTCCATAACAAACTGTCTTCGAATATCCTTATACTTAGCTCCCAGAGATTTCCTGATACCGATCTCTCTTGTCCTTTCAGACACGGATACCAGCATAATATTCATAATACCGATTCCCGCTACTACTAGGGATATTCCAGCAATTCCGGCAATTACAGAGGTTAGTATCGACATCTGAGCATTAATTTCATTAAGCATCTGCATATTATTCGTTACCTTATATGCTTTTGTATCATGAAATATATTAAATAAATATTTCTGAAACTGTGCTGTCACATCTCCTACAAGATCACTATTTTTTACACAGACACTGTAGGAGTTGATGATACTCATACCTTCGAGCCGCATAGCGGTACTATATGGAATATACAAATAATTATCCTGCGACCACTGTGACGAATCAGAAACTGCTTTCAGAATACCGACAATTGTAAATTCCTCTCCTTTAATTCTTAACCGGTCACCGATACGTGCTTTTCCCTGAAAAAGTGATTTATCAATATAACTTCCAATAATACATGTCTTGTTTCTGACAACGATATCCGAATAGGATATGTCATGTCCATCCTGCAGCTTTTTATCATACATTGTTAGAAATTTATCATCAATGCCTTGAATATTGGAATAATCCAGCTTTACTCCGTTTCTGCTTACAGTATTGTTCCCATCAGCATAAACATTGGGTACAACACCACGGATGGACTCCGGATGCTTTTTTGCAAACTCAATCATATCCTCATTTTTTACTATTATATTACCGTTTCTGCCAATCAGATTAACCTGTACATCGTTAATTCCCATACTGCCATAGGATGACATTATACTATCAAATTGTCCCTGCATGAGGCTAACAAGAATAATAACAGATGCCACACCGATAATCATTCCCAGCATAGTTAAAAAGGATCTCATTCGGTTTCCAGTAATATTAGCCCATACTACTTTGAGTGTTTGACTTAATTTCATCTCTAAACTCCTTTACATCTCCGTCAAATATGACAGAACCATCTGCAATCTTAATCACTCTCTCAGCTTCCTGGGCGATCGATTGATCATGGGTAATCAGAACGATTGTATTACCTTCCTGATGTAGGCGAAAAAGCAGATCAAGAACCTCTCGGCTGGTCTTGGAATCAAGCGCTCCTGTTGGTTCATCCGCAAGGATCAGGGAAGGATTTCCTACCAACGCCCTGGCAATGGAAACTCTCTGCTGCTGTCCACCGGATAATTGATTTGGAAAACTCGCATGTTTCTTTTCCAATCCTACCTTCTTAAGTACCTCCATAGAACGTTTTTTTCGTTCATGTTCTCCTACACGGGCATACATCAGCGGTAACCCGACATTATCCATAATTGTCTGTTTCGGCAACAGGTTATATTGCTGAAAGATAAAACCAATTGTTTTATTTCTTATTTCAGCAAGGTCATCTCCCTTAAGCTTACTTACGTCTCTTCCTTCCAGAAAATATTCTCCGCTGGTTGGAGTATCAAGTGCTCCGATGATGTTCATAACAGTGGATTTCCCGCTGCCTGACTTTCCGACTATCGCAACAAAGTCTCCCTTATATATTTTCATGTTAACCTTATCGTTGGCAGCAATTTCCGTATCACCCGCACGATAGATTTTACTGATGTCTCTTAATTCAATCAATACTTCTCTTTCCATATTAACCTCAATCTGCTGCGCAAGCGGCATATAAAATGTTAAACTTTAATTATACTCATAAGTGGCACTTACCGCATTATCAAACGGTACATAAACCTCATCGCCCTCTTTTAAGCCTTCCTTAATTTCTACATTTGCTCCGTCATTCAGGCCGATTTTTACAGTTACAGCTTTAAATCCAACGGGTATGGAAGGATCTGCATTTTTTGCATCCTTACTATTTTTTGTATCTTTAGCTGCTTCATTGGTCTTTACATAAACCACGTTATTTGCCTGAAGTGCACTGCTTGGTATAGTAAGGACTTTATTCGCCTTCTCAATGGAAACCTTGCCGGTTACATTCATACCTGGCATAAGCTTATCAAATTTCTCAACCTTAACAGTAACCGGATAATTCGTAACGCCGTTATTGGTATTACCTTTCATACTGATTTTATCAATTACCCCATCAAAGCTTTCACCCGGGAAGTTATCTGTAGTAACCACAACACTCTGACCCTTCTTGATACTACTGATTTGGAGCTCATCAATATTCATCTGGAAGGTAAGGTAAGCCAGATCATATACGATAGCCATTGGTCCGGCCTGAGTATCTGTAGCCGGATCAATCGTATCACCTTGTTTTTTATTCTTGGTAATAATCTGACCCGCGATCGGTGATTTTATCGTATAAAGCTTCATCTTGGTTTTCTCCGTTTTAAGAGTAAGCTCTGCATCTTCTATTCCTAGTTTTGCAGTGGTAATCTGACTTTCAAGATCCTTGGCGGACAGGGTTAAAATGGTATCTCCTTTATTTACCCACTGACCTTCCTTCACATTCAGACTTTCGATCTTTCCTTCTATTTCAGCAGGCATGGAGGTTTGTGTCTTAGCCTGAAAGGTATTGTTGTTGTTGCTTGGAATACCGCTGACAACCGCTGCAGCAACATCTCCCGCCTTCATACCGCCAATATTCTTGACGGATATCGTTACTTTCTTAGAGAGAATTCCGCCGTTCATCGTTTCTTCCATACTGCTGACACCGGTAACTTCCCCTTTTACTGATTCCTGCGTTGCATCCATTATTACAGAAGCGGTTTTGCCAACCCAGGATTGTTTTACTTCACCAGCCGGGAAAAGCAAATCCAGATACAGAATATCCTCATTATACAGATCTGCTATTGTTTTACCTGCTGTTAGTGTATCACCTGTTTTTACATAAAGCTTCTTTATGTATCCGCTGTCAGTTGCAGTCATCACTAACTTATCCTTTTTTTTCAGTACATCCTGATAACTTAGTTTTGCTTTTTCAACTCCGATTTCTGCTCCTTTAATACCATTTTCCATCTCATTGGTACTGATTTGATATAAAAGTGAATCTTTCGCAACAAGATCTCCCTCTTCAAAAGGTGCTTCCAGAATTTCTCCCTTTACCAGAGATTTCACTTCATACTGGTTTGCAGGGCTTAGTGTTCCTGTTCCCGTTATCACTGTTTCTACATCTCCTGTGATAACCTTGGAGGTCATGACCTCCTTGCTTTCTGCCTTTTTAGGTTTTAACCTCGGAATAATTGTGAAAGCGGCACCAGCTATCAACGCAATGATTAATAGCCTGACTATAATCTTTCTTATTTTAGTTTTATTCATACTGATCTTTTTCATGAAAATTGTTTCCTTTCCTTATACCATCACTATGATAATCTGTACAGGTCCCTGCGATTGCAGCATATATGCGTAGATATAACTACTTTTCGTAGTCGCAATATCATCAAAACTTCCTTTGTAATACTCTCCGTTCTTATAGAAGCAAACTAATACATCATCTGCAATCCGGTAAACGGTATTATCTGCATTTGCCTGTTTTCCGCTGATATAGGAGATGCGGAATTTATCCAGATTCTTCAGATCCTTTATAGTACCATTCTCAATTTCTACGGCTTTTGGACCAGGATTAATATCCCAGCTGTAAGTATCAAGTGCAAGTGTCTTTGCTCCCTGATTTGTTATAACATTGAGCTGAACTCCATTGTTGTTCCCGGCACTTGTTGGAGTATTAAATACCATGTACTGATATAATGCATTAGAAGCATTATTAAGAATTAAATCGGTAATTTCATTGGAACTGTTTACCTTATAATAAAGTACATTCGATGCATTCCAGTTCGATTCCCTGAGTTCATTCTTTGTTAATTGTGAAAAGCTTTGATCCTTTACATCCAGGATACGGGCATCTCCGGACAAACTGTAGGAAGTAATATTATTTGGTACACTACTTGAGGATACAGTAGCTTTTGTTATCACAGGAGTGCCATCCTTAAAGTTTACTTCCACAACCATACCCTTTGCGATTGAATTATCCGTACACTGGAAATCACGGGTAATACCTTCCGTATCAATTACATGAATTACCTGTGATACACTGCTGTTTTGTTTTTCATCTGTTACAACCTTTTTATCTACACTTAATACATAGCCTGCAAATGATACTGGCATTTTATCCGCTTTCCGTATATCCGCAACCTTTCCGTTGTAACCGAATAATATTACAACATTATCTCCTTCTTTTATGCCATTATCTTGCAGTCTCTTGCCCCATGCATATTCCATCAAATCTTCAGCGTTACCTGTCGTAGTCGCAGAGAAATTAACAGGAATCTGATCCAGTTTATAGGTCACACCGGCAACATTGACTGATTCCGGTAAAGACAGCTTGGGACTTCCTGAATTCAATACACCATACGCTTTTTTCCGATATACCCACAAAGTTTGCAGCTCTTTTGAATAATAAATTACATCCGAGTTCTCAATTTCAGAACCTTTTATCTTAACACCATCCTTATAAATAGTACTGCGACCAATATCAAAGCCCATATCATTTTCCCAGATACCTTCGGCTACCACGCTGGAAAGCTTTACAACCTTAGCTACTTTCTCATCCCATCCAAATAATAGAATGACAGGGTCTCCGCTCTGTATGGAGGCTTTCTTGATTTCCTTCTTCATCTCAGACGCATTCTGAACGCTATAGCTTGTTCCTGCTACCGTTAATGCCTGCGCATCTGTGTTGTTCCAGGTAATACTGTCTAAAATCCCATATATTTTTTTGTCAAAAGCCCAAACTGTATTTAATTTTGTCGAATAGTAAACAACATCATTCTTATGTAAGTCCTTCACGACTGCTTCTGATTCATTTTTATATACCGTTGCATTTTTAAGCTTCAAAGAGCCTAGCTTTGTAAGATTATCAGAAGCAAGTGCTGTTTTAATCGGAAGTATACCAGATACCTTATTATCCCTGCCAAGTAAAAGTATAACCATTGTACCTTTCTGGATACCATCCGTTCTTAGAGAATCTTTCATAATTTGAGGCTTCTCAACGACATAACTGCTTCCTGCCACACTAAGTTGCTGCGGCTGATCCTGCTCGAAGGTGATACTTTCCAGCATACCATATATCTTCCTGTTATAAGCCCATATTTTTTTCGCCTGATCTGCATAATATACGATGCAGTTATTCTTGATATCCTTAACGGATGCTTTCTTATCATTCAACAAAATAGTATAGGAAGAGAGCTTGCCACTAAGCTTTTTCTCCCAACCGGCTTCCGCTATAAAGGGACCTTTAGATTTTTTTGTCAGAATGGACTGATAATCAACCTCGTTATCAGATTTTACAGAATAACCAAGAACTGTTGCATAAATTGTACCGGATTTCTGTTTCGCATTCAAAAGATTATAAAATAATATTTCGCAATCCTTTTTTGTTAATTTGTCTGCTTCCCCACAGGCTAGATTTTTACTTAATCCTGCTTCTTTAAAAGCCTCGTATCTTGCGTCGGATAATTTTCCTGTAAAATCATCATTGGTATAGCCAAGTATACCCAGTGTTCCATAAACTGCTTCCTTTAAGGTAACTGTGTTTTCCGGTTTGAACTTACCTCCCAGATATCCGCTCATGTAGCCTTTCGTAACAGCTATCTGAATGTAAACTCCCTTTTTACTGTCTTTCTGTACATCGCTGAATAATTTGAGTTTATTTGTACCTTTTACATCCTGCACATAGGGGGAAGCTTGAACGAGCATCTGGGCCAGCTCTTCCCTGGTTACGTATTTACTGCCTATTACAGAATTTCCGGAGCTATCTCTCATAATTCCGGTTAAATCAATGATTGCACTGACGTTATTTGATGTTTCTGCTTTCGCATCACTCGTAAAAAATCCGAAAGCCAGCATAACGGCCAGCATATTCATCAAAACTAATTTAAAAATATACTTTGTTCTCATAAGCCCTCCAATTGAAATAATTTATTTCATTTTAGCAGTCTTTTACCAATTAATCCTTAGAAAATGTTAAAGTTTTTATAAATTTTATCTTATAGACTTAATTTTTTTCCTGCTATCCTATTAAAACGTGTCATTTCACAAGAAATCTTCAATTGTTTTCCATAAAATAAAAATATTATCATCATGCTGTACGCAAAATGTAACTGAACATCAAGTCTCAGTATTGGAAGAATTTTTCCCAGACCGAATTATCCTTCTTCCGCTTTATTTTTCATTCCTCCTCCTTAAGTTATTCCCGATGCTGCATAGACATATCTTCGTTATACACTGATTATATACCTATAATCCTTTTTAATTGTAAGTCGAGTAATAATGTAGTATTCATGATATTTTGAAATACATTTTATCAAAGAAGTATGTAAAGCGGCCTTTCTTTTGTCATGAGCAAATGAAAGTACACTATATGAGCTTACTCCTAGCTTAAATAAGATGCTGCCGCAAAAATTTTATGTTTAATTTTTGCAGCAGCATCTTATTTAAGCCATAGGTTCTACCGGCAGCCTTATTTCACAAATTGGAAGCTTTACAAATCAGCATGTCCACCTCTGTCAGTGTTGAATAGCAGAACATCCCTATAATGCTCCAGTGTATAGGGTGGCTCTAATAAATCTAATTTACATATAAGGCTCATAAATCCATTCATACTTACCATTTTTATTATCCTCAAAATACTTTTTAGCCAAAGCTTTACTTGCTTCCTTACTCATAAATTCCAACATTGCACCGACTATTCCATAGTCGGTGCTTTTTTTCATATATGCCGTAACCGCTTTATCTATGCCTTTTGTACTCATATACTGTCTTAAATTATATACATAGCTAAAATCTCCTGTTGTATTTATATATATAATAGCTAATTTATCCACTTCACTCTTTTTCATTTTAGGTAACAATGAAAAATCAATATTGCCATTCTTGTTTATTGCTTCGTTTGCCAAAATACTATTATTATCGTTTATATTACTCTTCAACTTCCCACTAATATAAGAGGAAGCTTCTTTTGGGAACTTCTTATCCCCGGTTTTCTGCTGATATAATATGACACATTCATCAACTGCTTCAGCAGTCATGTATGGTAGCAATGGTGTGATATAACCCCAATTCGCTGTTAATTCCAATACCTCTATTGCACGTTTATCAACTATCCCTCTAGTTAATTTTTTTCTTTTCAATTTTTTAGGTTCTTTTCCTATATACCTTGATAAATCATCTTTTACCTGCTTCGTATTTCCAGCTTTTTGAATATATATATCCACTACCTCTTTAATCTGGTCTGATGTCATATATGGGAAAAAAGGCTCTATATTTCCCCAATTTCCAGTAGTGTTAATAAGCTCTAACGTAAATTTTCCTATTTCTTTTGCAGATATAATGCCTTTTGTTCCAGTACCCTTTACGGATTTCGTATTTACCATTATAATTTTTGAGGATTTATGGTTGGGTATGTTTACAGATAACATTTTTTCTACATTACTATTCATTACACTAAGTTTTGTATTCGAATTAATACTGCCAGCATACTCCCCTTTAATATCTCTAGCATTATTAAGGCATATAGTACCAGCATTAATAATTAATAAAGAGGTAATGATAACAATACTAAATTTCTTCATATATATCTCCTTCCATTATTAAAAATATTGGTATACTTGTATTTACACATTATTCCTAAATATGTATTTTTTTATTATATTATACCAATTAATAGAAGTCAATTTAATTTCCCTTTTTTATATCGTAACGCAGACTGACTTTATTCTTGAACAGTCCTTCATACTAAAGCGATTAACACAGTCCGGAACAAAGGTATCTAGCCTGAACACACTAAGCGTTATTCTAGATATATGACATTTTTATAACTATAATTCATTTTTTTATGCTAGAAGCAGACATATTAGATCCTCTTTTGTAAAATTATGAATAAATCTTCCGACCTCAATACCTTCGAGCCTATCTTTTATATTCTCCTCGCTCAACCTGCTACCAATAATCGCCCTGAGAAGTTCTTCCTTATCCTCATAGGAAAAAAAATCGCCGAACAGATCAAAATCAGTAATAATTCCGCTGCGGATATTCATACAAATCTCAATCTGCCCGCAGCCTTCATAGCGTTTCTGCCTGCGGATTTCATAATCTGGAGATTTTCCGTAATTCCATTCCCAAGCGGCGTATCTTTCCTCCGCCAGCTTACTGATCTGATTCCAGTCGAATGAGGTAAGAGCGTAGCTCTCCAAATCATTTTCGGCAAACATGTTTTCCAAAAGCAGCCTCTTAAATTCCAAGATCGGGATATTGTCATCCTTCATATAAGGCTTGATATTGGTTACATGGCTTTTCACGCTCTTTACACCCTTGGCAGCAATTTTTTCAACATTAACCTGTAGTGCACCACTTAAGACCTCAAGATTGGAATTATACATCAATGTGCCATGATGCATGATCTTCCCATTCTTAAAATACTGAGCATTTCCGGAAAATTTCTTTCCGTCAATTATCATGTCGTTTCTTCCGTTTACTTCTGCTTTTACACCAAGCTTATCGAGTGCCTTTATTACAGGCTTGCAGAATTTCGAAAAATCATATTGCCTGCTGCCTTCCTTTACAATAAAGGTAAAATTCAGATTACCAAGATCATGATAAACGGCCCCACCGCCCGAAAGCCTGCGCACTACCTTTATCCCGTTCTGCTTCACATATTCCGAATTGATCTCCATATGCGTATTTTGGTTCTTTCCAATAATAATGGAGTTATCATTCTGCCATAGCAGGAAAAAGTCCTCGTCCTTGGATAGCGTATCGAAAACATACTGCTCCAGGGCCAGATTGACGGATGGATCGGTTGAGGTTACATCGATGTATTTCACTCTTTTTACTCCTTCTTGTTTCTGTTCACTGACCAGTAATTCCTTCTTATCTTCTTTTCGGCGGTATATGAATTGCCATTCCATTCACATCTTCTGCTGCCTCAAGCACCGCCTCGCAATAAGAGGGATGCGGATGAATTGTATTTGCCAGGTCATGCACAGTCAGCCCATTTGTTATCGCCGCCGCCAGCTCCATTATCATATCGGATGCTCTAGAGCACATTAGCTGTGCCCCAAGGATTCTGTCTGTTTCAGCATTCACAACCAGCTTAATAAAGCCTCTGTCATCAGCAGAAATCATACTTCTGCTGTTTGCCAGCGTGCCGTATTTTCCGCACTTAACCGGTATCCCAAGAGCAGTTGCTTCGGCTTCTGTTAAGCCGCAACAGGCGATTTCCGGCTCCGTATAAACACAGCTCGGTACAAGGGATAAATCCCTTCCCGGCTTCTTCCCACAAATTGCATCCACTACGTTGCAGGCTGCTGCGGCTGCGTAGTGTGCCAGCATAATTCCCTGTGCCACATCACCTGCCGCCCAAATTCCAGGTACCGATGTTCTGCCTTCCTTATCAATCAGAATAGTTCCTCGACTGGTTTTAATATCTACTTCTTCCGACCATAGCCCGTCTGTTGCCGAACGCCGGCCGACTGCAACAAGTACCGCATCACAGCATACGCTCTGTAATCCGTTTTTATCTTGGAACTCTACCAATAGAGGCTCAGAAGTTTTTACTTCCTTTTCTACTGAAAGAGGCTCAGAAACTTTTATTTCCTTTACGGTTGCCGCGGTATGAATTTTAGTTCCTCTTTTTTTCATAATCATCGAAAGACTCTGTGAGATTTCTTTCTCCATCCCAGCAAGAATCCGATCAAGTGCCTCTATGACTATCACTTCTTTTTGCAAAGCAGTAAAATACTCTGCAAATTCCATGCCAATTACCCCACCTCCGATAATAACAATACGTTTATAATCTCCCGCATTTTCAAATAAACCATCGCTGGTAAACACCCCTGGTAGATCAGCCCCAGGTATGGGCGGAACAAATGGATAGGATCCGGATGCAATTAGAATATGATCCGCGCTATAGCAGGTCTTACCCTCCTCACCTTCCACTTCAACCTCCAAGGAGGATATGATCCTAGCTGTACCACGGCATAGAAATACACCATTCTGCTTCAGAAGCAGTTCCACACCCTCACGCAATTTACTCGTAACCTGATCTTTATATTCATAAAACTTTTCCTCGTCATAGGATATGTCCGTATGAAAAACTCCGAATTTTTCAGAATTTACTGCGCCACTATAGGTATGCGCACACTGAAGTAATGTTTTTGCCGGGATGCAGCCTTTGTTAAGACAGGTGCCTCCTGCCTGTGATTTTTCAATCACCATTGTCTTCAAGCCGCATTTTGCAGCATAAATGGCACTTTCATAACCGGCTGGTCCGGCTCCGATAATAATTAAATTATATCTTTCCATCGTACCCTTCCTCTTTCCCGCATAAAAATTCAGCCTCCAGGTAAGTTACGCATTGTATATCCGGTAAATGCTTTCGAGTAGGAGCATTATCCGGATACACAGTAGCGGAATTTATCTGAAGGCTTAGTTGTTACATTCCTGCTACCACTAACCAGCAAAATAATTGATAACCGGTGTTCTTGCCGCCTTCACCTCATCCGGCCTGCCAATCGTAGCATGATGCGGAGCCGTATGCAGCTCCTCCGGGTGCTCGCAGGCTTTCTCATAAATTATCCGAAAGGCCTCAATACACTGGTCCAGGGTTTCCTTCGCTTCTGTTTCGGTGGGCTCTAGCATTAATGCTTCATGCACGATCAGAGGGAAATACATGGTAGGCGGATGAATGCCAAGGTCTAACAGACCTTTTGCAGCATCCAGCGCAGACACACCGGTCTTCTCCTTTAAATCGGATAAATTCATGACAAACTCATGCATACATCTACTCGGATAAGCAGCCGGAAATAGCTCCGATAGCTTAATCATGACATAATTAGCATTTAAGACAGCATTTTCTGCGACCTGTGGAAGACCATCCCCTCCAAGGGTTAGAATGTAAGTAAGAGCCTTTACTGCTACAAGAAAATTACCATAAAAAGAACGAACTTTTCCAATTGTTGCCTCGTTGCAGATGAATGCTCCCTCTTCTACCGTTGGATTCGGTAGAAATTGCTTTAAGAACTCCTTACAGCCTACCGGACCACTTCCTGGTCCACCGCCCCCATGCGGGGTGGAAAAAGATTTATGAAGGTTTACGTGAACGCAATCAAAGCCCATGTCACCCGGCCTTACGATTCCAAGAACTGCATTCAGGTTCGCTCCGTCATAATAACATAAACCACCTGCCTGATGAACGATTCTGGTAATCTCCAGAATATTCTTGTCGAACAGTCCCAGCGTATTGGGATTTGTCAGCATTAATCCGGCAATTTCTTCCTTACAAGCTGCCTGTAAGGAATGCAGATCGATACATCCGTCCGGTCCGGAACTGATACTAATTACCTCAAAACCTGCCATCACGGCACTTGCCGGATTGGTTCCATGTGCCGAATCCGGAACAATAATTCTCTTCCTTCTATAATCTCCTCTGCTCTCATGGTAAGCCTTCATCAGCATAAGTCCTGTAAATTCACCATGCGCTCCTGCCGCAGGCTGCAACGACACCGCATCCATTCCTGTTATTTCTCTGAGATATTGTTCCGTAAGCTCCATCACCTCAATACATCCGGCAACTGTTTCTTGCGGCTGTAGCGGATGAATTCCGGTAAAACCAGGTAGTGCAGCAGTCTCTTCATTTATTTTCGGATTATATTTCATAGTACAGGAACCAAGCGGATAAAATCCATCATTTACACCGAAGGTTCTTTTCATCAGCTCCGTATAATGTCTGCTTAAATCATTTTCAGACAGCTCCGGAAGCCTTGGCTTTGTCTTTCTCCTTATATCTGGCTCGTACAAATCTACATCACAGGGAGGAAGTATGTTAAGCTTTCGGCCGGGTTTACTTTTTTCAAAAATAAGTTTCATTTTTTACCCCATTCCTGCGCACCTTTTCTGCGCATATAAAAAATATATTCTTTCAATCTTTTGCATGGAAACACTTATTTTTAAACATATAATGATGATGTCAAAATGTAGCCTATACTTTTTGCTTTATTCCATCCTTATATTTCCTTGATTACTGCAACTAGCCGGTCTATATCCTTCTTTGTATTCTTCTCTGTAGCGCACCAGAGAATATTACCGTCCTCCAGCAGTAATCCGCCTAGAATTCCTTCTTTTTCAAGAGCAGCAAATAAAGCAGCCGCATCAATAGGACAATCTGTTACAAATTCATGAAAAAATTCATTCTTATATACCAGCGTGAAGCCTGTCTTCTCCAGCTGTTCTGCAAGATAATGCGCTTTCGAACAGCACTGGAGAGCCGTCTGCTCCAGACCGTCCGGTCCCATCGCAGACAAATATACTGCTGCTGTCAGTGCACAGAGTGCTTCATTGGAACATATATTACTGGAAGCCTTTTCCCTTCTGATATGCTGCTCTCTTGCCTGAAGTGTCAGGACGAATGCTCTGTTACCGAATTGATCGGTTGTTTCTCCGACAATACGTCCCGGCAGCTTCCTCATCATTTCTTTCTTGCAGCTCATAAATCCAAGGTAAGGGCCTCCAAAGCTCAGGGGCATTCCAAGAGGCTGTCCCTCTCCAACTGCAATGTCGGCATCGCACTCTGCAGGGGTTGTAAGAATTCCGAGTGAAACCGGATTACAGCCTGCTATCATTTTAGCCTTCACGGAATGAGCAATAGCAGACATCGTTTTGATATCTTCAAGCTGCCCGAAATAATTAGGCCGTTCTGCATAAATACATGCCGTATTCTCATTCACCTGTGCCGCCAGCGCATCAAGGTCCGTCCTGCCATCCTTACTTCCCACGATACTATATTCTATACCGTTACCGCGGCAATAGGTTTTAATAACCTCCATAACCTCCGGATTGATCGCAGCGGATAGAACCGCCATATTCTTCTTTCTCTCACGGCACATGGCAATCCCTTCGGCAGCAGCAACAGCACCATCATAGACTGACGCATTAGATGCATCCATACCAGTCAGCTCACACATAAGCGTCTGATATTCAAAGATAGCCTGCAAAACACCCTGGCTGATCTCTGCCTGGTAAGGAGTGTAGGCTGTCAGAAATTCTTCCTTTCCCACCACCGCTTTCACAATGGACGGAATGTAGTGGTTATAAGCACCCGCTCCTCTGAAAATGGATGAAAACACTTTGTTCTTTGATGCAATTTTCTCCATTGCCTGGCGTACTTCAAATTCTGATAATCCATCCGGAATATTCAATTTTTGCAGAATCATATTCTGCGGAATACACTCAAAGAGCTCACGCACATCCTTCACCCCAACGGTGTTTATCATCTCCTGATAATCCTCCGGCGTAACTGATAAATAGCCTCCCATAACAGCTCCCTCCCGCCATATCAAATGGCGATCATAATCTCCTATTATTAATGAGAAATATCCCGACATACTATTTCACAATTAAATTTGCTCCATTCTTATGCCGGGATACAGATATCTTATTGTTTACTCTACTTCTTCTACAAATGCTTCATACTCCCTGGCACTCATAAATTCCTCCGTAACAGTAATGTCTTTGACCTTTACAAACCATGCACCATAAGCATCCTCGTTAATCAAAGCAGGGCTGTCAATAATTTCTTCATTAATCTCTTCTATTACGCCTGTAACCGGCGATATTACATCAGAAACAGCCTTTACCGATTCAACGTCACATAAGGTATCACCGGCAACAACATCATCGCCCGGCTCCGGAAGATTAACATATACGAGATCCCCTAATTCCTTCTGCGCATAATCTGTAATACCGATTGCCACTGTTGTATCATCTATGAATTTAACCCATTCATGTGTTTTTGTGTATTTCAATTTATTAAATACCTTCATGCTGCAATATACCCTCCATTATTAAATTATTTATTTTGGTAATGCGAAACTATATCATGATTAACCCCACAAAAGCCTCTTTCAGGTTATAAGATGTATATGAGTTTATATATATTCATCCGGACTTGCCTTTAACCTCCCATAATTACCAAACGCAGGCAATTATGGGAGGCCCGGTCTGCGCCATATGGATATAGATACACCCATATACATCCATCAAATAGATTTTAGGCTTTTGCAAGGCTAATCATATTACTTTTCAAATTCTTTCGCTTCGCAATTATCTAAAATGATCACTTTCTCTTATAAAATGGCAGCTTCACCATCTCACACGGAACTCTGCGGCCTCTGACATCCGCCTCAAATACTTTTCCTTCCACCGCATATTCCGGTTCCACAAGGGCCATGGCAACTGCATAGCCAAGGTAGGGGGCAAAGGTTCCTGATGTCGTTTTTCCGGCTGATTTTCCTTCACAATATAAATCCATGTGTTCCCTGACAATACCTTTTCCCGTTACCTTCAATCCGATCCTTTTTACCCGGGCCTGTTTCGCTTCTATCGCATTCTTACCAATAAAATCCGGTTTCTTTAATTTTACCGCAAAGCTCAGACCCGTCTCCACCGGATTAATTGTATCATCCATTTCATGTCCATATAACGGCATTGCTGCCTCCAGACGAAGCGTATCTCTCGCACCTAACCCGCAGGGAATAATATTTTCCTCTTTCCCTGCCGCAAGTAAGATATCCCATATCTTTACGGTATCCTTCGAGGCCATATATATTTCGTATCCGAATTCTCCGGTATACCCCGTTTGGGAAATAATACATTTTATTCCATTGATTTGTGCATTGAAATTAGCATGATAATATTTTTCCGGAAGCATATCCAATTCCACAAGCTTTTCCATGACTTTTTTTGAGAAAGGGCCCTGGATCGCAAGCTGCCCCATACTTTCACTGCAGTCGTTAAACTTTGCATCACCGAACTCATGCTGCTTCATCCATGCGAAATCCTTGTCTTTATTAGCAGCATTCACAACGATAAAATAGTCGTTGTCCCCGCGCTTATATACTATGAGATCATCCATTACTCCACCGTTATCATAACACATAACAGCATACCGTGCCTGACCGTCCACCATGTTTGTAAAATCATTGGTCAGCAGCAGCTGAAGATTTTCAAGCGCATCCTTCCCCTTCAGGATAATTTCGCCCATATGGGAAACATCAAACAGTCCGACACTATTACGTACTGCCATATGCTCGTTCATAACGCCTGTCGGATATTGAACCGGCAGCAGATATCCTGCAAATGGAACCATTTTACCGCCGTATTTTACATGGGAATCATAAAGCGGTGTTTTTCTTTCTGTCATTACAACAGCTCCCCTCTTAAAAAGCTTTTACTTCAATACCTTCTTCCCCTAAGGTCTTCCGGATCATTTTGACAAAAGCAAGTGCCTTTGCACCGTCTCCATGTACGCATACGGAATCGGCTTTCAGTTCGATTTCCTTGCCATTTATTGTTGTTACGGTGCCTTTTTTTATCATGTCAACCACTCGTTTAATTGCAAGCTCTTCCTCCTCGATTACCGCGCCGGGCTTACTTCTGGCCACCAGACTTCCGTCATCCTCATAAGCACGATCTGCAAAAACCTCCTGCTTAAAACACAACCCTGTTGCTTTTGCAGCCTTCTCCATCTGGCTGTTGCTAAGTCCAAGCAGAACAATTCTAGAATTAATCGCTGCAATCCCCTCGCAGATTGCACATGCCAGATCATAATCCTTGGCTGCCATATTATAGAAAGCACCATGTGGCTTCACATGATACAGTTCTACACCGGCTGCCTGGCAAAAACCCTCCAGTGCACCAATCTGATACATCGTATAAGTTCTTGCTTCTTTACCAGACAGGCTCATATTTCTTCGTCCAAAGCCTAGTAAATCAGGAAAACCTGTATGAGCTCCTACATGAACACCGTTGGCTTTCGCCAGCTCAACTGTCCTCTCCATAATAACTGGGTCGGACGCATGATATCCGCAGGCAATATTTGCGGATGAGATATAGGGAATTACTTCTTCATCCATGCCCAGTGTGTATCTTCCGAAACTCTCACCCAAATCGCAATTTAAATCAATCTGATACATAATAATAACCCTGTCCTTTCCAAATCTAGAGATTTGTGCAACGCACAAATTGCCGTGTTAAAAATTTATTTGCCAAAAGGCAGTATAATAGCAGAACAAAGGAGTGTAAGCGCTACTTACCGATTGATAATAATCTATAATTTCAGTTCAACATTCTTAACATCGGTAATAAACATATGACCGGGAGCATGTGTAATAGCAAAGGCTGGCTTGGATGCCATCAGAGCAGCCTGAGGTGTTACGCCGCATGGCCAGAACACCGGTACTTCGCCCTCTTTAATGGTAACCTTATCCCCGAAATCAGGCTGGTCAATATGCTTAATCCCGATTACTTCCGGACTGCCTATATGAACCGGCGCTCCATGAACTCTTGGCATAGCTGCTGTTACCGATACAGCTCTTGGTACGTCCCTGTAAGGAATGGGTCTCATGCTGACTACCATATTACCGGAGAAAATGCCGGCATTTTCACATGCTATATTTGTCAAATACATCGGAACGTTACACTGTTCTTCAATATGTCTTACCGTAATATTTGCCTCCAAAAGCTCTTCTTCAAAGGAGAAACTGCAACCGATCAGAAAGCTCACGAAATCCGGTTTCCAAAATTTCTCCACATCCATATATTCACCAGTTAAATTTCCATACTCATATACCCTGTATTTGGGAAGATCGGTAGCAATGTCCGCATCCTTCGCCATATATTTTACTATTCTGTCCCCTTCATCCATTACCTCTAAAATAGGACAAGCCTTAGGATTTCTCTGTGCAAACAGCAGAAAATCATAGGCCAGCTCTTTCGGAAGAATTACAAGATTAGCCTGTGCATAACCACCGCACATCCCTGCGGTAGGCGATGTAATCTCAGCCTTTCTAATCAGGCTTCTGACTTCCTGAGGAGAGTAATTTCTATAATCCATAACTGCCTCCTATGCTGCGATCTTAGTTGCCTATTAAGATTCGCTAGTTATTTATCCCAGTGTTACCAATTCTCTCTGAAATTTCTGCATCTTTGTATAATGTTTTTTATATAATTCGTGTGCTTCCTCCAAGGTTATGCTTTTAAATCTCACTTCATCCCCCGGTTTACACTGAGCAAGCATCGGAATATCAGTAGATATGACTGTTCCTATTTTTGCATAACCACCGGTTGTCTGCCGATCTGACAGCATTATTATGGGCTGACCGTTAGAAGACACCTGAATAGAACCAAGTGAGATTCCATCTGATATGATATCTGTTGTGTCCCTGCTTTCGATCACCGGCCCGGAAAGTTTACAGGCCATTCTGTTTGAATCGCTGGTCAGCTTATACACCTCATGCAGGAAGACATTTATTCCATCTCTGGTAAAGTATTCTTCCTGCGGACCCATAATAACTCTTAGCGTCTTTGGGGAAGTTACTGCATAAATCTTTGTATAAATTCGTTTCTCCATATCCGGAAGTACAGCTGCAGGCTTTACAAAGAATATCTCATCCTCTGCTTTTAGTGCTCTTCCGTGAAATCCCCCCATGAAACATTTCATATTGGTTGATTTACTCCCGAAGCTTTCTTCAATTTGAAGTCCACCGGCAAAAGAGATATAACTGCGACAGCCCGATACTGCCATAGACAGCTTCAACTGTTCTCCTTCTTTTACAGATACAGCCTTATACATAGGAATATCCCTGTCATTTATCTTTGGTACCATATTAGCACCGGTGATTGCTATAACAGTATCCCTGGTAAAAGAAAGCGTGGGTCCAAAAAGCGTGCACTCTAAAACTGCCTCTCCCATATCATTTCCCACCAATATATTGGCAATTTCCATCGACTGTGCATCCATAACTCCCGAAGGTGAGAAGCCTATCTCGCCATATCCTGTTCTGCCATAATCCTGAACAGTTGTAAGTGCTCCCGGAGAAATAATTTGAATACTCATAAGATCCTCCTATCCGCATTCTTTACGAAGCTGTATCCGTTGTTATGCTGCATTCATATTGTCCGGACTTCACAAGCTCTTCCATTCTTAGAAATTCATCCTCATCTATTGGCTGAAAGCGTATATAATCACCCGCCTGGTAGAGGGTTGGTTTCTCCCTTTCACTGTCATATAGCTTTAACGGTGTTCTTCCAATCAGTCTCCAGCCTCCCGGAGAAGCAATTGGATAAACTCCTGTCTGTTCTCCTCCTATGCCCACAGAGCCTGCAGATATGGAGGTTCTGGGATTAGGAAGTCTTGGCGTAACAAGTCTCGAATCCATACCGCCAAGATACGGGAAACCTGGTAGAAAACCCAGCATATAGATCAAATAATCCACTCCGGAATGTACCTTGATTACCTCTTCTTCACTCATTCCTACATGAGCTGCAACACTTTTAAGATCCTCTCCGTACTTACCTCCGTAGCATACGGGTATCTTAACAATTCTCTTTGTTTTTGCCTGAAATCCTCCATCCTTAACAGAAGTTTTTTCAATATAGCTACAAAGCTTTTGATAGGATATTTTGATAGGATCGTAATATATAAGTAAAGAACGAAATGTGGGCACAGTTTCCACAATGCCCTCTATTTCATTCTTCTTTAAGCTTTGATTCAGCTGCCTGACTCTGTCATTACAGGCAGTACTAATCTCATTTCCAAATTCTACTATCAGAGATAAATCTCCTGCCGGTAATATGCGCATTTCAGACATAATAACCTCCATCCTGCCGTCAGGCAGTACAGGTTGAAAAATGCTTCACTTTTCAACCCAACTTCCAGCTGCCTTTTTGCCGGCCTATCATAATGTAATTATATTATTACTTATCCATGACTTATTACTTATTCTCCTGAAAGAATCCTTTTTCCAAAACACTGTCAAACCAGTGATTGGTTCTTCCTTCAAACTTAATCGCATATCCAGCACACTGACGCATTAATTCAACAATATTAACATTCATTTTGGTATTAAATCCATCAATTCCAGGAATCAGGGAACCTGTCATATCGATCATACCGCTTCTTGTAGCAACACGCATAACTTCCATCTCCATATCACCCTTATGGAAGATATCAAGATCTTTCTTCAAGAATGCAATAGCTGCCATAAGTCCATAGCATCCCCAGTCAGATACTGTCGCAGTGATGATGTTGTCTGCACTGCTTACTGCTAATATACCGCCGCCGCAATCACACTTACATTCACCTACTGCAGTATAAGGAATATATTTCTTAATATGCTCGCGAATGGTTCCCATTCCAATTTCATTTCCCAAATCACCGATTGCTATATTAAGTACACCCCGGTTCTTTAATTTCTCAAACAGGACATCCGTCTTCGCTTCCAGCTCGGTTACATTGATACCAATTGCATTATGATATTCACCACATTCATTTGCACCGGGTGCTTCAATTGCGATGACTGCCCTGGGAATCCTGGAAGTAATAATCTCATCTGCCTGCTGCTCTGCTTTATCTTTATCCTTCGTAAAGGGAATGACCCCCATGGAAATCGGAAGCTCGGCTACCTTATTAAGATCTTCATAGCAGTGAAGGCCTACCACACTGGAACATTTCTTAACTGCCTCCATATTGTCCTCGGGACAGATAATAACCGGTTTCGCATCAAAGGCCTGCACCAGAGAACGTGCCAGAAGCATAGAACTTACAATACCGTCCATCTCCGGAACCTTATGCGGGAGCAAGATAAACCCGGTGAGAATATATACAAAATCTCCCGGTTTAATCGTCTCTACCAGCTTTTTTGCACAATGCATTGTAAGAGGTTCACCGGTATATGCCCTGCTTCCTGCATATAAAATTCGGCAAACGCCGTAACCTCGCGGATCCAGGTTCATTAATGTATCCAGGTTTTCTCCGATGTTGTAACTAGTCAGTTCTTCCTTCGTCATGAATAATTAAACCTCCTTCTGCTTCGTGGCCGCAAGAAATTCATCGCTAAGAGCTTCTTGCAGCTTATGCAGAAGATCCGGTGCCTTCCCTCCAACCTTCTGGCCATCAACTTCACAAGCCGACAGGCAGAAATTACTGGAGGAGCACACGATTACTTCATCCGCTTCCATCATTTCCTTCACAGTAAAGGGTGTCTCATCCACAGGAATTTCTAATTGCTTGCACATTTTAATAATGTGAGCTCTTGCTATTCCCGGAAGGATATAATGATCTGTCGGAGGGGTAATAAATTTTCCGTCCTTAATAATATTTACATTACTATGGGAGCATTCCGTGACTCTTTCTCCACGGTGGAATACAATTTCATCACAACCGGCCAGCTCACCCTTCTGGGATGCCATTACGTTGGGAATTAAATTCAATGTTTTAATATTACAATGTAAAAATCTTGTATCTTCTATTGTTAAAAGCTTTAATAGTTTCTTTGGATCACCCAATTTTGAAGGTCTGATCATAATCCAAAGCTTTGATGTTTTGTCTGGAAATATATGTTTTCTTGGTGCAACTGCCCTAGTTACCTGCCAATAGACAAAAAGCTCATTACCTTCTACTTTACTTACCATCTCATTTAATATATTCTTTAGTTCTTCCTTGGTATGAGGTATTTTAATCTGAAGTAAACCAGCACTGTTAAAGAATCTGTCAATATGCTCCTCCAGATTAAAAATAATATGATTTCCCGCACAAGTAGCATCATATACGCCGTCACCATAATAATGAACTCTGTCATCAAAAGGAACGGTCATGTTTTCGATCAAATCATATTTTCCATCATAGTATCCTAAGTTTTCCATTTTTTGCCTCCACTCTTACGCAAGATTTTGCGCATTAAAATCTGTGCCTCACGCTCAATCTCATTTTTCTCAAACGTTTCTATCCTTTTTGGATAACTCCGGCACATAACTTTCGAAGCTAAAAGCGAATGTTTTACACCTTCTGCCTCTGATATTAATTTATTCCGTTTATCTATGAAACGATTAAGCAGGTGCTGCAACCCTTTTAGCTGCAGATTACTATTACTTACCAATTCTTAATGTAACATATTTTTCGATTAATTCAACTGTTTTTTTATAGCCTAATTTTGCTGTATTCAGGCATAAATCATAGTTTGCGGGATCCTTCCATTTTCGGCCTGTGTGATAGGTATAATACGCACTCCTGTACTTATTATTTTTGGCAATATATTTTTTTGCTTCTTTTCTGTTGCAGCAATTTCTATCCATTTCATGCGATATACAGGTTTCTTCATCAGCAGTCAAAAAAATGGAAATCATGTTCTCTTTGTCACGCAAAATATAATCGCCGCACCTGCCAATGACAATATAGGATTCTACCTCTGCCAGCTCACGTAAAACCTTAGCCTGGTAATTAAATAGGTTCCTGTCGGAGGTAAAATTATCACTCTCCGGCGGAATTAATTCTCCATTATATACATTTCTGGAAACCCGATAGAGCAGAGTATTTTTTACTGCTTCATCCGCATTTCCAAATAGCTCTTCATTTATTCCGCTGTCCTCGGAAGCTAAACGTAAAAGCATTTTGTCATAAATTGCAATCTTATAATGGTCCGCCAGCATTTCGCTGATTGTGGAAGCGCCACTGCCACAGGTTCTTGTAATAGCAAGTACAAACTTCTCCATACACTTTCCTCATTTCTGCACTGCTTTTGCGCATTCCAAGTCTGTGTACGCAGCGCAGCCACAAACTTGCCAAGTGATTTTCTCTCAGATAACATTATTATTGACCCAGATATGCCTTTCTGACTCGATCGTCTTCAAGCAGTTCTCTTGCATTACCATTTATCGTAATACTACCGGTTTCCAGAACATAAGCCCGGTCTGCAATACCAAGTGCCATCTTTGCATTCTGTTCTACTAATAATATTGTTATGCCAATCTCATGGCAATACTTAATAATACTGAATATTTCCTTAACAAGAATTGGAGAAAGACCCATGGAGGGCTCATCCAAAAGTAAAATTTTCGGATCGGACATTAATGCTCTTCCCATAGCAAGCATCTGCTGCTCCCCGCCGGATAATGTTCCCGCCAGCTGCTTATAACGTTCCTTCAATCTCGGGAAACGTTCAAATACCACCTTATAGTTTTTCTCTAAATCACTTTTACTTTTTTTCATGGTATAAGCACCCATTTCCAGATTCTCTAAAACGGTCATATCCGGGAAAATATGCCTTCCTTCCGGAACATGGCTAATTCCATACCGGATCAGTCTGCTGGCATCCGTTGCTCTAAGATCAAGGTCACCATAGGTTATTGTTCCGTTCTTTGCAGCTTTCAGTCCGGTAATGGTATGAAGAATTGTTGTTTTGCCGGCACCGTTTGCACCAATCAAAGAAACAATTTCTCCATCCGCGACCTCAAGCCTGACATTATGAATGGCGTGAATAGCACCATATGAAACATCTAAATCTTTTATCGATAACATAAGTACTCTTCCCTCCTATTCGTCTTCTTTACCAAGGTAAGCCTCAATTACTCTCTGATTTTTTGCAATCTCATCCGGTGTACCAAATGCAATCGTTTCACCGTAATCAATTACCTGAATTTTCTCACATATCTTCATAACCAGGCTCATATCATGTTCGATTAGTAATACGGAAATATCGAATTTCTTACGGATTAAATTTATAATGTCCAGTAATTGTGCCGTTTCCGTAGGATTCATACCTGCTGCGGGTTCATCCAGCAAAAGAAGCTTCATACCGGTTGCAAGAGCTCTAGCAATCTCAAGTCTTCTCTGCTGGCCATAGGGCAGATTCTCTGCAACATAGTCTGCCTTATCACTCAGATTAACTACCTCAAGAAGTTCTTTTGCCTTTTTATCTATATTTTTTTCTTCCTTCCAATAATCAGGAAGGCGCAGTACTGCAGAAGCAAGGTTATATTTCATATTCATGTTCATAGCTACCTTAACATTCTCAAGTGCCGTCATTTTCTTAAAAAGTCTGATATTCTGGAAGGTTCTTGCAATCCCTGCCTGTACTACCTGATGTGTCTTTTTTCCGTTCATTTTCTCACCATTCAGAAAAAAAGCACCCTCCGTAGGCTTATATACTCCGGTAAGTAAATTGAAAACGGTTGTTTTTCCAGCACCGTTCGGACCAATCAGTCCAAATAATTCACTCTTACCGATTTCAATATTAAAGTCATTGACAGCCTTAAGACCACCAAAGGAAATACCTAAATGAGAAGCTTTTAATACGGGTTGTTCTGCACTCATCTACTTCGCCTCCTTCACTTTCTTATCCTTTTTGCCAAATATCTTAGAAAGAGTTCCTGTTAAGGAGAATTCATACGTCCCGAAAATACCGCTTGGCTTAAATATCATGACAAGTACTAATACTATGGAATAGGCCAGCATACGGTAATTAGCAAACTGTCTCATCGCCTCAGGTAATGCCGAAAGGAAGGTTGCACCCAGGATTGATCCAGTTAAGGAACCGGTACCACCGATGATAACCTCCGTCAAAAATTCTGAGGAATACATGAAGTTAAAGTTTGTAGGTATCATTGCTGTCATATAATGAGCATACATCGCTCCGGCTACACCGGCAAAGAATGCTGATACAGTAAAGGTTAATACCTTATAGAAGGTAACATTGATACCACTGGAGGCTGCTGCGATATAATCCTCACGAATTGCAATTACGGTTCGTCCAAATCTGGATCTTACATACATATACATGAAAGTTACACAAATTGCGGTAACCCAGAAGCACCAGTAAAAGTTTGAGAGCTTTGCAATACCGCTCATCGTTCTTCCACCTCCGGTAATCTGAAAATTACAGAATGCAACCCTTATAATTTCAGCAAAAGCTACCGTAACAATACATAAATAATCTCCGCGAAGTCGTAGTGCCGGTATACCAACCAGAGTTCCTGTAATTGCCGCGGCAATACCACCTACCAATAATGCAATTATAAAAAGTAAAATATCAGGTATTGCTTTGTTTACCAGCATATTTGTAACAATTGCGGAAGCATATGCTCCCACTGACATAAATCCGGCATGACCTAATGAGAATTCACCCATAAAGCCAGTTAAAAGGTTTAGCGATGTTACCATAATTACCGTATAGCATGCTGTAGTAAAAATACCTTTAATGTAGTTGGTTCTTGTTCCTAATACTCCTGATTTAAAAAGTATATTAAATGCTAGAAATAAAATACAAAGGCCAATAAAATTAATCAAATAGGTCCATTTTTTATCCTGTAATATTTTCATTTTCCCACCTACACCTTCTCGCCGATATTTTTGCCAAGAATACCGGATGGTTTCACGATTAAAACAATAATTAAGAGACTGTAGGTAATCGCTTCATACCAGCCGGGAGCGATATACACCTTAACCAATATTTCAATTAATCCTACCAGCAAGCCTCCGACCATAGCTCCCGGTATACTTCCAATACCGCCAAGTACGGCTGCAATAAATGCTTTCAGACCCATTTGACATCCCATATCTGTAGTACATCTTGGATAGGTACTGCAATACATTAGAGCGGCCACGGCTGCAAGTGCAGAACCGATTGCGAATGTTATAGTAATGATATTGTTCACTTTAATTCCCATAAGAGTTGCCGCCTGCTTATCCTGCGGAACAGCTCTCATTGCTTTGCCAAGCTTTGTTTTCTTAACAAACAGCTGAAGCGCCACCATCATTACGATACCAATTCCAAGCGTCAGCAGATATTTGGCCTGCAGCTTTGCTCCCAGAAAATCTAATGATGCATGATTAAAAATTGCAGGTACCGATTTGGGGTTAGCACCGAATAACACCATTGCCAAATTCTCTAAGAATAAGCTCATCGCAAGAGCTGTAATCAAAGCAGTCATAGAACCAGCCTTGCGTACAGGACGGTAGGCTACTACTTCAACTGTAACGCCCACTGCCGTACATACTACAATGGCAACAAATACTGCCATCCACGCGGGCATTCCCGCACGTATCATGAGTGGTATTGTATAAAACAGTGTATAGCTACCAACCATGATAAAGTCGCCGTGAGCAAAGTTAATCATTCGGATGATACCATATACCATGGTATATCCAAGGGCTATCAGAGCATAAATTGCACCTTGATTCAAACCATTTACTAAACTTTGTATGAATAACGACATATCAACACCTATCTTTCCGAATATATTCATAAAACCGGATTCTCTAGTCTATCTTATGATGCAGACGCCTAACCCATTTACCGGATGGACATGTACTCCCATATCCATCTTCCTTTAAAAATACTTTTAAGGTCCAGATCATTTTATTTTTGAAAGATACGATACCTATAATTAGTAAATTATTCCGTATCAGTATTCATAACATACGACACAGGACAAACCTGTGCCGTATGACTTTGGATATTATGTTATTTTACTAATTTATCAGTTTTTCGGTGACAGAGTCTTTAACCACTTAACCTTGCCGTTCTCGTATGTATTAACAACAACACTCTTAACTGCATTCCGGTTTTCATCCATGGTGAAGGTACCGCCAACTCCTGTGAATTTCATGCCTGTCATACCTTTTATTAAGGACTTTGTATCTGTACCGCCGCCATCCTTAGCTGCCTGTGCCAGCATGTAAATTGCATCATAGTAAAGAGCAGCACATCCATTTAAGCTGTCTTTACCATAGGTCTCTGTGTATTTCGTAACAAACTTCTGAACTGCCGGTGCAGTATCTTCGGAAGAATAATGGTTTGTGAAATAGCACTTATCAAAGTAGGATTCCAGTCCTGAAGTATTAGAACCATCCCAGCCGTCACCACCCATGATAATACCATCAAATCCGGCATCTCTTACCTGCTGTACTAATAACGGAACTGTATCCAGGAAGCAGGGATAGAATAAGAAATCTGCTCCGGAATTAACTGCCTGTGATGCCTGTGCAGTAAAGTCGGTATCCTTGGTAGTACATTCACCGGTATAAACAATATCAATACCAGCTTTTTTCGCATTTTCTACAAATGCATCTTTAAGTCCATTGGAATAATCATCATCTTTGGCATAGATAATAGCTGCTTTTTTTGCACCCTGTTCTTTTGCAAACTGTGCTGCCATCTTGCCTTGGTAAGGATCGATGAAGCAATCTCTGAAAATAGTAGGTCCAACTTCTGTAACCTTCTGATTTGTTGCACCTGCCGCAAGTAATAGCATACCCTGTTCTTTTGCTATTTCAGCCATTGGTAAGGTTACAGATGAAAAGAAGGAACCAACAACTGCTTCCGGTGCCTTAGGTTCCAGACTGTTGTAAGCATTTACTGCCTGTTTTGAATCGCCTGCATCATCTACAATATCAACAATTTCAACTTTAATTGTGCCACCACTGCTGTTAATTTCTTCTGCCGCCATAGTAACTGCATTTTTTGCACCCTCGCCATAAACAGCGCTGCCGCCTGTCAGCGGGCAAACAACTCCGATTTTAACGACATTATCTTCGGCACCGGGAGCTGCCGTACTGTCAGTATTTGAGCCAGTGTCAGCTGTAGCTGCGGGTGTTGCTGCAGCATCAATTGTTTCCGAGGATTTGTCTTTGCCGCAGCCAGTCAGTAAAGATACGGCCAATACCGTTGAAAGTACTACTGATAATAACTTTTTTCTCATAATTTTCTACCTCCATAAAATTTTATACAAATTAATCAGCCAACTAATTCATTAGCAAATTACTACATGAACCGGCAAGCAAATTCACTTGTAAGAACTAAAAAAGGGCTTCAGCCCTTATCAATGACTACCGAATTCGGCAAGCATTCATAAATGTTGAAACCCTCTTGTTTCTGCATATAAAATTGTATTAAAAAAGGGATCCATCATTATCAAAATCATCTGGTCGGACAAGTGTGATAATTGCTGAAACCCAATTGTTTCCATCCAATATTCTACTGTCCTTTTTACTTAGGTATGCAAAACATCAGATGCTGAACTATAATTTAATTTCTCTTTTCTAATGGGGTAATTATATAACGACTTTTTAAAGAATGCAACAGGAAAATTAATTTATTTATATTTTTTGTTCTTCTCCAAGCAGATGTAAAATATCCCCTGTTATTATTGTGAATTAAATAAAACCAATCCAAACCGAACCTTTTCTTATAAATATCTTATGCATTTCCAGTATTATTTTATTCCATTTTTATTTTCTGTTTCCGCATTATTATTTATTATTTCATTAGTAAATTAGCTGATTTACTGCTGTTCATACATCCATACTTAAAATATGATTTTGCCATGGCTTTTCCATATCTCTCTTACTTCGTTCCCATCTGTTCCATACAATAATACACTGCTCCAACCATTCCCGCGTTGTTACCGAGAGCTGCAGGCTCAATTCTAAGTTTATCCCTGTAAGCCGGAAATACTTCTGCAAGAACCTTCTCTTTCACCCTGTCAACAAACAATTCCTTTTGTGCACTTACCCCTCCGCCAATCAGAATTAAATCCGGATTAAAGATATGAACAAGACCAATCAAACCAGCTGCAACATAGTCCATCCACTGATCAACGACCTCTTCCAGTTCTGCATTTTTTTTACCAAGTTCTTCAAAAATAGTTTTACCATTCACTTTCATATCGTCCATGCCTTTAATAAAACCTGTTTGGATACCCTCTGTTACCATACCAACTAATGCGGTTGTAGCCGCATATTTTTCATAATAACCAAAGCGCTGTTCGCCATTTTTTGTATCACAGTGAATGACTATATTACCAATTTCTCCGGATAATCCCTGGGCACCCATAAGTAATTGTGAATTTACAATAATTCCTCCTCCGATACCAGTCCCAACCGTAACAACAATTACATTGGCAACATCCTTGGCAGCCCCGATAAAGAATTCGCCCAGAGCAGCACAATTAGCATCATTTATGACAGTTACCGGTATCTGAAACCGCTGCGTCATCCTTTCTTTAATACAGCTTCCATTCCAATTCGGAATATGATCTCCCGCTCCGATAACCACTCCGCTTTTCTCGTCAATTAATCCCGTCGCCGAAATTCCAATTCCCATTAAATCCTTTGTACTTATTTTATGCTCGTCCAGGAACAGTTCCGTACTTCTTACTACCGTATCTAGTACCTGTGTCTTATACTGATCAAAATTGTCAGGGTATGTTTCCTGACACAGAACCGTTCCATTATCCTCCACCAACCCTATTTTTACCGCTGTTCCTCCAATATCAACACCCAGATAATACTTTTTCTCATTCATCTTGTTTTCCTCCACGCAGTGCTTTTAATGTCTCTCTGTATTTTTGTACTTTGTAATATGAATTATTTGCCAAGTAATAGCTGTAAAATATATCAATCATGATAAGTATCGGAAACTGAGGTGAAATTGTAGTTCCGCCATCCAGGTTCTTCGCTGCGGCAACATATAAGATCTCATCACAGTACTTTTCTTCCATTACACTATGATTTGAGGTAATAAGAATTACCCCTGCATGATTTTGCTTTGAAATCTTGACCGCTTTCATTACCTCTTTTGTCTTTCCGCCTAAAGATATGGCGATAATCAGGCTTGTTTCATCCACTAACGCCGCACTCATTTGTATCATCTGTGAATCTGTAACCGCCTCTACCAAAAGACCCAGTCGCATAAATCGCAATTGAAATTCCCGCGCGGCATAACCGGAGTTTCCCATTCCATATACATAGACTCTGTTTTTCTGATGAAGCATTGCTGCAATCCGGTTAATCTGTCCTTCATCCAGAATTTCAAAGCTTTCATCCAGTAATTTGCTATAATTGCTTTTGACTCTTCTTGTCAATAAACTGATATCCCGATCCTGCAGATCCTCCAGCAAAGCCTTCTCATAGGAATAGATCAGTTCGCGGTATCCTTTATAACCGCATTTTTTTGCGAACCGGGATATGGTAGCTTCTGAAACATACAAAAGCTTTGAGATGTTTTTGGAAGAAAAGTCTATCATTTCTGTATTATTTACAAAGAAGTCTGCAATACCTTTTTCTGCCTGGGTCATATTCTCATAGGTTTTACTCATTTTCTGCTTTACTTCGTTCTTTGTCTTCATATATCCCGCCCTTGTCAGATATCCTTCTATAATATTATATGCTTAACCCATAAAAGCCTGTAATTCATTTGCCGGATGGATATGAGTGTATCTATATTCATCTTCCTTACCTAAATCAGACTTTTGTCGGGTAAATCATGAATTGCAGCATTTACATTATCCCGCAAATATGCAAACATATTCTTTCCTTTCTGCTCGTGTCGTTCCAATTTTATCACTTATTGATAACTTTATTTATCCCTGATTATTTTTATTAATAAAACAAGAAATGCACCTACCTAGAATATTAATATTAATTTGTATTTTATTCAATACAGTATTTATACATTATGATAATTTATGCTGCTTAATCCTCTTTCAAAAACACGAAAAACCTGAAACAAGCATATAGATGCTTATTCCAGGCATTTTTCCTATCTATGATATGTATAAAAATTATTATGATTTTATATTTTATTTTACTAATTTACCTCTCATTATTACATGTTTAATATTAAGATCCTGATCTAAAAGTACAGTATTTGCATATTTACCCGGTGTGATACTTCCGTACCTGTCATAAATTCCAATAACTTTCGCACTGTTTACCGCAGCGCTGCGAACTGCCTGTTCCAAAGGTATTCCCATTTCTTTTACACAAACCCTGACGCAGTCCATCAGGTTACTAACCGATCCGGCTATCGTACCATCCTCCAGAACAGCCAGTTTCCCCATAACATTAACCTTCTGTCCACCCAGAGTATAGGAACCATCCTCCAGTCCGGCTGCCCGCATGCTATCACTGACTAAAACGACCCGGTCACTGCCGAATATACGAAAAGTATTTCGTACAACACTTGGATGAACATGGATGCCATCGCAAATCAGTTCGACCCTGCACTCCCGGCAATCACTTGCTGCTCCCACTACCCCCGGTGCCCGGTGTGTATACGGCGGCATGGCATTATATAAATGAGTGACATGGGATGCCCCTGCTTTAAATGCCTTTCTTGTCAGTTCATAATCCGCTGTTGTATGAGCGATGGAAACAACTACTTCATCCTTTACTGCTTCAATGAATTCCAGCGCTCCGGCCTCCTCGGGTGCGATATCTACCAGCTTAAATCTATGCCCGCTGATTTCCTGCAGCTTATAATATAATTCGAGATTTGGCGGAATAATATAATTTTCATTTTGTGCGCCTTTTTTTTCTCTCGACACAAATGGTCCTTCCATGTTAATTCCAACCAGATCAGCTCCCTCCGGATTTTGGTATGCCGCTGCCAGCTCTGCAATCTGCATAAGAATGGCTTCCGGCATCGTCATGGTTGCAGGGCATATACTTGTTATACCATTTTTAAGTTCATATTGTGCAATTGCTGTAATTGCTTCTATCGTCCCATCACACAAGTCATGATTGACACAGCCATGAAAATGAATATCTGTCAAACCCGGTATTACCCATAATCCCTCTGCATCCAGGATTTCCGTTTCGCCTTCTGTACGGTTTCTACCATCAGCAAAGAATTCGCCTTCCATACTGACATCCTGTTTATCAAATATACCCTCTTCTGTATATACCTTACCATTTTTAATCCGCATCCTTATCTCACCCTCCCTGAAACAATTTTCGGTAATTGCTCAATGCAAGAATTATATTAGTATTATACAATTTAAAGCTTTGATAAAGCAGCTTCATCACCAACCAGTATAACATCCTTATGCATTTGCAGGATTGATACCGGCACCTCCGGGGTTACCTCTCCGTTAAATGCTCTCTTGATAATATCCGCTTTATCTTCTCCGCTTGCTACAATTAATATTGTTTTTGCATCCATTATATTTTTAATTCCCATGGTATAAGCATACCGAGGTACCTCATCCGCATTATCAAATAACCGCGAGTTGGCATCAATCGTACTCTGGGTTAGAGCTACACACTTTGTATTCAACTCGAAGGAAGAGCTAGGCTCATTAAATCCGATATGTCCGTTATGTCCTACTCCAAGCAGCTGAAGATCCACATTGCCCAAAGATTTTATGATCCCGGTATATCTGGCGCATTCCGCCGCATCCTCCTCTGCCATTCCATTCGGAATATAAGTGTTCTGAAGATCAATATTAATATGATGAAATAAATTATGATTCATAAAATAGCGGTAGCTTTGAATGTTATCTTCGGAAAGTCCTTTATACTCATCTAAATTAACTGTTCTGACTTTCGAAAAATCCAGGTCTCCCTTCTGATACCATTCAATCAGTTGCCTATAAATTCCTAACGGAGTAGAACCAGTAGCAAGTCCAAGGATACAGTCCGGTTTCATTATTATTTCTGCCGAAATAATATTTGCTGCCTTTCTGCTCATTTCCTGATAGTCTTTCGTAGAATATATTCTCATTTTAATAACCAATCCCTTTCCAAAGTCCAACAATATGCGCAAAGCGCATATTCAGGCAATAGCGATAGTATATAACTGTGCATATATTTCTCCATTACCTATCTGCAAGTGTTATTTGTGTTTTGTTATTTTTTGTATCCTGTGATTTCTTCTTTTTATTTTTTTTCCTGCCTATGAGCCTTACTACGCTCAGCTCTTACTTACATTCCAGGATTTTAAACCAGACTTAGCAGCCTCCAGGTAATGCTTTGTAATCTCCCGCGGTCTTGTAATCGAGCTTCCTATTACGACGGCGTGGACTCCGGTATTTAATGCATTCACAAAATCATCTGTACTCCATATACCGCCTTCTGCTATCACAGGCTTTTTCACTTGAGCAACCAGACTTCTCATCATATCAAGATTAGGAAGCGCTACTCCCTTTGTATATGGTGTATATCCACTCATCGTGGTTCCGATCAGATCAAAACCGATTTTCTGCGCATGTAAACCTTCTTCCAAAGTGGAACAATCCGCCATAAATAGTTGATTTCGATATTTAACCCTGACTTTCGCAAAAAACTCATCCAGTGTTTTTCCCTCCGGCCGTATCCGGTTTGTCGCATCAATGGCTATTATATCTACTTCAATTTTGACAAGTTCATCAACTTCTCTCATTGTGGGCGTGATATAGACTTCACTGCCCTCATAGTCCATTTTAATAATTCCGATAATCGGAAGCGGAACAAGTTTTTTAATTTCAAGGATATCTTCCACACTGTTGGCACGTATTCCCGAAGCTCCGCCTTCCATCGCCGCGTATGCCATTCTTGACATAATATATGAGCTGTACAGCGGCTCATCCTTCAGTGCCTGACAAGAAACAATTAATCCACCCTGGATCTTATCCAATATCTTAGAATGTTCACTCATATTCGCACCTATTTCTGCACTGCTATTAGCGCATTTCATATAAATACACTCATCCAATCAGAATGCCGTAAAATCGCATCCCAAATAATTGACGAAATACATTAGAATACATATTCTTTTATACTTTCATATTATATCCGTAGTTCTTTATTTTCAATAAGAGCGATTATTTCTGCAATTACTTTCATACATCCACTTTGTTTCATTTCAATATGCATTCATTTTACACAATTTTCAGCCGCTGTTTTATCAATTTTCTGGCATCCCACATAAGATTTTTTTTCTGTTTTGAATTTACTTTCACATTATTCTTCATAGTTGTACTCTATTGTAACGTTAAATTTCGTGTTACTGTTCAGAGGCAAATTCTTACTCTAAAACAAAATAGTCATCGAAGGTTTCACCGGAGAAATGAAAAAGTAAGCTGTAATATCCGATATACACGTCATTATATCTTAAATCAAGGTACGCCTCTATATATTCAAGATTTGCATTATATTCCTCCTCAAAATTGTCCCAAGCTTTGATTTTAAGTGCCACTTGGCACATATTTAACGTTAATTGATTTTTACTGAAATCATGAAAATACAGCTCATATTCTTCCGGTTCTTCTCTCCTATAGTTTTCAAAGCAAAGCCAAAACCCATCCATTGTTCTTTGTCTAACATTATGTATAATTATCCATCTTTTCAATTCTTTAGTATCCACAATAATCCTCCTTGTTTGAGTTGAGTACGAGCTTCGCCATTTATGTCCGAATTGCTTATAAGAATTTGGGTGTCAATAGTCTAAAAATGATTTACCGGAGGCTGTCTAATTCTCATGCAGGTTTATGGCAATCTAGGTGCTTAAAAATCAGAGTGAGAATTTGATACTCGTATCTCATAAGATATATAAACAAAACACTGGACCACCAAAGTTCAGAATTAATCCAATGTCTAATCTTATTAATTATTCATCCTACACTGTCTGGGCAAGTTCAGTCTAAGACAACAAAAAATGAAGTCTTATGACTTCATTTTTGTTTATAGCTGGGCTACAAGGATTCGAACCTTGAGATGCCGGAGTCAGAGTCCTTAAATCCCAGTTAATATATCCAGATAGATTACAGCCATTGATTTTACTGGCTTTCATTAATACGATACTGGATTATTCAGTCTGTAGTGCACTGGATTATGTTACATGTATTAGTATATCATTGCGGTAAAAGTGAGTCGATGATAGTAAGGGTGGTAATATATTACAACGAAATAGTTCGCCACTGTGATACAATGCCAATCAAAGAAACTATTTATAATTTGTAATCGTACACATGATTATAGTCTTTGTAAAATGTTACCATCAATCTTCTTTTTGTTAGATTATATACCACTGACCATTGCTCATCTCCAGGTATTACATTTTTTTTTAGCAGTTCTAATGCATTATTTTCTGTAATTATACCCTTACACTTTTCTAACTCATTTTCCATATTTTCATATCTATCTTTTCCGAATCCCTCATGGGTTGGATTATTATACAAAGTAAAATTAGTTACCACTTGATAATTATTTTTTTTCTTTATAGTAATCATTTTACCATCTAAAAACTCAATTACAGCCGCATCTCCTGTTGCATCTGCTACCATGTAATGTAATGGGGCTACACAGTAGAACAAATTGTAATTCTTCATATATTCAATCGCTTCTTCAACTGATTTAGCCTTATTCAATATTAACCTTGGCAACGTTAGATCAAATAATGAATTTTTATTACTACTATTAGGATAAATAGCACTAGCATTAGTCAATATTGCAACTGCTAATCCATGTTCATTAATTCCATCAGTGGGACTATATGGTGCCGCTAATGTTAACTTTGCATCTGTTTCCAATGTCTCATATGTATTTTCATCCCAATCTAATTCAGCCATATTTACTAAAGCCAGTGATTTATAATTATTATCTTCACTTAATCGAATCATCATCGGAATAGCACATTCGCAATCCATATTTCTTGCAAATATAATATCTCCGTCTGCATTTTGGGCAACAAATGCCCCACACCCAAAATTCTCTCTATTTATTTTCTTATCTCTATCAAATATGAGGCTTTGATTAATAAAGTTACAAAATTCATCTAAATTACAAGCACCTTTCAACAAATATTCATCATAATTATAGTTCCCATAGTAATTCATAAAATAAAAAGGTCGGTTACTTATTTTTTCAATTTCTGCTCTAATATTCTTTTCTATATTATGTATTACTTTCATTATTTTACCTCTCAACTATTTTAATAAGCCATACTTCGCTATCGTAAACAACAGTAAATCAACTTTAATGTTATTATATATTAATTACCATATATTTTCAATTTATTTGTAAACTTTGAAAACACATGGAAAGTGTTTGTTAAGACTACACTCTATTTGGATAATTTGAAATCACATTAATCTGTATGTTTGCACAAAAATGTTAATTCACCGTCTGGTAGCAGAAAAGGATGGCAAACCAAGAGATTTGGCAAAAAGGTTGCTCAATATAACCTTGATATTCTGTTACCAGTAGCCAAAAGATAATTTGAGAAGACCCATGTTTTGTATTCAATGAAGTCACAGGTTTTAATATCTGGTTTCTTTAAGAGCAATTTTAATTCTGGGTCTGTAGGTTTCTTTTATTATCTCATCTACCTTTAGCATTTGGATTACAAACTCGTCCATCAAATTCTGCTTCATCAGATAATAGAAAAATACTCGAATACTTCTAAGGTAAGTATTAATCGTAATATCTCTAAATTCCGCTTTGCTTAAGATGGATAATATAATCGTCAATTACATTCCTGTTTATTTCTGATATCGGGATATTACAGTCAAGATACTTCACCAAGATTTTATAATGCCATTCATAGGTTTCGGTTGTTTTTGGAGATAGGTTTTTGAGTGTACACATCTTAATGAACTGTCCAAATGCTTCCTCTAAGGTTATACTTTGTCTGCTTGCTTGGTTACTTCTCATTGTTATTTTCTTCATATTCATCGTCCTTTCAACGTAAAAAACAAGGCACTGGACTACCTAAATATTTAGGATTAATCCAGTACCTTGTCATTATTAATGAAATTCTGAAACATGCAGAAAACCTACGTTTTACTGCTATAGCTGGGCTACAAGGATTCGAACCTTGAGATGCTGGAGTCAGAGTCCAGTGCCTTACCGTTTGGCGATAGCCCAATATTCATTTTATGTCTGGCTGTTTGTCAGCCACGAATGATATTATAACCTATCATTTTCTAATTTTCAAGCACAAATTTTATTTTTTTGAAACTTTTTTCTGTTTTTTTATGCAAATCGTTATTTATTTCCTTTATTATCTTTATTTTCCCTAATACTGTTTATTTAATCCAAGTATTTCTTCTGCATTACGGTATAATATTCTATCCAATTCCTCTTCTGTTAATTCAACCTTTTTCAATTGCTCCAAAGTTTCTCTTTGTCCACCCCAGGGTGAGTCCGATGCAAATAAAATCCGATCAGCACCGTGATCCCTTATAATACGGATAAACTGATCTTTGTTGATAATCCCTAATGAGTAGCTGATATCCATATATACATTCTTAGCGACAATATATTCCTCAACATCATCCCATTGGCCATATCCTCCGGTATGTGCAAGAATAATTTTGGCATTCGCATTATCAATCTGACGAAGCATAGCAGCCGTTCTCTTCGGAGGACAATGCACCGGCTCAGGAAGTCCGATATCTATACCTGCATGAAGAACAACAATCAATCCTATCTCGGCAGCATACCGAATGATTTGCACCATCTTCGGATCATCTACATAGGTTTCCTGATAATCCGGATGAAGCTTGATACCAAGTAATCCCATTCTCTTGATAATATTCAGTTGTTCACGGTAATCTTCGCTATCTGGGTGGATACCGCCAAAAGACAGGATGCCATCCTTTCCTGTTATTTTGGCAGCATAAGAATTCACTGTATCAAACTGGGAAGGTCTTGTCACGACCGGAAGTACTACACAGATATCTATAGCACTATCTCTCATGGATTTTTTTAATCCTGCCAGTGTGCCATCCGTAAAGGCTTTGGAACCTCCGACCTCCTCCAATTTTTCTATTGTCCTTGCTGCAATCTTATCCGGGAAAATATGTGTATGAAAATCAATTACCATATCCGTCTCCTCCACTCCAACTTCCTAACCTAGTCGGACTTTTATCTGACTAGTCCTAAAATCAAATCTATCGTTCAGCCACATAGCTGTTTTCCATGGTTATAACACACTGGTATCTTGTGTCACACTTTCTTAACTCCTCAACAATACGGGTTAGCAGCTTTTGCTCTGCTTCTTTGGTATAAGAAAAAGGCAGAACCAAATCAAAAATCAGATTAATCTGCAATTCTCCGTTGACTATTCTAAAATCATGGATAGTCGCTTTTTCCTCCAGGCTCTTAATAATATCAAGCACCAGCTTTTTCTTTTCCACCACCATTGTATTATTAACTTCGATCGGATCCATATGAATCACCAGGAAAATATCCAATTTATTTAATACATCCCGCTCAATCCGGTCAATTGTTTCATGCGCTGTCTCAAAATTGATATCATTTGGAACCTCAGCATGAATAGTAGCCATACGATGGGTTGGTCCATAATTGTGAATAATCAAATCATGTGTCCCGACAATTCCGGAATAGCCCTCTACCAGACATGTAATTTTTTCATAAACCTCTTTTTCCACTGCCTGTCCAAGAAGAGGCTCCAATGTGTCTTTGGCAATTCGAAACCCTGCAATCATAACGAATATCGAAACAACAAGTCCCATATATCCATCAATTCTAAGTCCCGTTACACCCGCTATTACAGTGGAAACAACCGTAGCTGACGTTACTACAACATCCCCCATAGAATCTGCTGAAGTAGCAAGCATAACCGTTGATTTAATTCGTTTTCCGAGCTTTCGGTTAAAGAACATCATCCAAACCTTGACCAGAACGGAAAGGCATAGAATAGCTGTTAATACCGGATTAAAGGAAAGTGCTTCCGGATGCAATACTTTTTGCAGTGCACTTTGAAATAAGCTAAAGCCCACTTGTAAAATCAAAAATGCTACAGCAAGCGCAGCAATATATTCAAATCTGCCATGCCCAAACGGATGCTCCTTATCTGCGGGCTTACCTGCCAGCTTTACTCCGATAAAGCTGATGACGGAAGATGCAGCATCAGATAAATTGTTAAATGCATCTGCCATAACAGAAATACTATTAATAATCATACCAACTGTTAACTTCACGCCAAACAGAAACAGATTGCAAATAATTCCCACAACACTGGATAGTATGCCATAAGAAGTTCTTACTTGCTGTTCTTCTACCTTTTCGTAGTTCTTTACAAATAATTTCACTAAGAAATCTGTCAATTACATTTACCCCTTTCATCCCATAAATAATTCCCAATCTATCATAATTTACGCGCCAGTATAGCTTATCCTCTGCTAATTATCTAAAAAAGAATAATAACTTTATTTTAACATAGTAAAAATATTTTTCAATATTTAACAAAAATATAAATATCCATTTATTACTCTACAGATACTTATGTTATAGCATATCCATTCTCTCAGTGCTATCCTGCATCTTCCTGCATAAATGTATTATAGAAATTAAAGTATAAGGACTTGGTCACATGAAAAGACATCAACTCTATTATGTTAAAATCATAATCAGCAATTATTACAATCAGATACTGCTTGAATTAAGCTTTTTCGTGATCTTCCTTGTATTAATTCTCCCTTTACTTAATCTTGGACTCAAAATTACGCTTCCTATGTGGGGCCATAGCTATATCACGATGGCTAATCTATTAGAATTTTCAACAAATCCGCCGTCATCTCTATTCCTGCTGCTATTCATCTTATTCCTGTCATTTTACCTGTTTTATGAAATTGTTGCAATGCTTTGTTATATATGCAGTAAAAATAATGTTCCGAAACCGTCCCTGCCGCATATTTTGTACATTAGCTTATCTCCGCTAAAAAGCTGTTTACATCTTTCCCATTTTGCTTACCCTTTTTACAGCATTTTTCTTTTTGCCTTTTGTAATCTTCCGGTTCTTGTCAGTGTAACCTTGAATATCAGGGGATGCTTTCCCGGAAGTTCCGATCTAAATATACTAAAAATAATGTTATTAATTTTGTATTCTCTAATCAGCATAGTAGCTTTCAAGGGCATGTTTGTTATCCATTATGATATCTATGAGAAACTTAGTTTTTCCGATGCTGTAAAAGCCAGCAAAGCACTTCTTCATAAGCATTCCTTGAAAGCCTTCCGAGTTCTCCTTCGTAATAATTTGATTGTCACGATCTATAATTTAAGCCTCTATTATATCGTTTTTATGATGGTTGCTCTCTATCTGTTTCTGACAGTAGATAATACTATGGTTATCTCTGTGTATCTCTGTGTTTACCCGCGAATTAATATTTTACTTCTTATCATTTTTCAAATGACAGTTTTTATGACAAATTTGAATACAATAACTTATTTGTTCATCGAGTTTTATCAAAAAGGTGACAATTGCACTTCTGCTATTGATATTCTCTGCACTCATAAGTCCTCTATTATTAAGTCGCGTGTTAACCGGCACGCACTAAATTATATTCTTATCCTGGTAATTGCTGCAGGACTTGCTTATTCTTATATCACCTGGCACAAGGATACCTGCTATCTTCAGAGTGCGCTGCCGGGAATACTGGTTTCCTCTCACCGGGGCAATTCACTTGTCGCTCCGGAAAACACCCTGCCCGCTCTGGAGAATGCCATTATCGCCGGTTCGGATTACGCAGAAATCGACGTCCGTCAAACCAGGGATGGTGCCTTAATTCTCCTTCATGACTGTAGTCTTAAGAGGACTGCCGGTCTTGATAAAAATGTAGAAATGCTAACTCTCGATGAATTATCAAATCTGGATGCCGGTGCCTGGTTCAGCAGAGATTTTGTCCATACCAGAATTCCAACTCTGGAAGCAGCGATAAAGCTTTGCAGGGGCAGAATCAAACTCAATATTGAAATAAAAACTGATCAAAATCAAAGCTTCGAAGCAGATCTGGTAGCTCTCCTCCAAAAGCTCCGCTTCGAAAATCAATGCGTGATCAGTTCCATGGATTATAATACTCTGGTTAAAATCAAACAATTGGACAAAAAAATAAAAACCGGCTTAATATTATCAGCAGCCTACGGCAATTTCTATGATACTGAAGCCGCAGATTTTTACAGTATCCATTCAACCCATATAAATAGACAGGTAATAGAAAATGCGCATAAAGCAGGTAAAGAAGTACATGCCTGGACCGTAAATACTGTAAGTGAATTAGAACGAATGAAATCCATCGGAGTGGATTGTGTTATTACGGATAATCCCTCTCTCGCCAAACAAATTTTATACCAGCACAATACAGGCATCTCGTTCCTTGAGCTGCTAAAGCATTTGCTAAGCAATTCCTAGCAAGGTAACAATCCTTTGCACAATCTTTTCAGAATGACCGAAATTCTCCTTCCCAGGAATACTTATTATATGATTACCCCGGCAAAAGCCTAAAATCAATTTTCTAAAAATATATACGCCCATATACATCTTCATAACCTGAGGGGGATTTTTGCCCGGCTAATCATTATACTATCGTTGCATAAATGATCATAATGAAGCAGAGTAAGATATACAAAATTATACCTGCATTCAAAATATAAGTTGATTTCCTGATCTGTGGCACTGTTTTTCCCAATCTTATCTTTTTAAAATTCAAGACAAAGAATACTCCGCCTAAAATCATTGAACCAAATACCCAAATCATTAACAAATCTGCAATATTTTTCTTTGTTACAATCGGAGTTATAGCAGTTGAGATAAAATTAACCATCATATGTAAAATAATAGAATATTTAATTGTATTCGTTCTAATCGTAATATAAGCAAAAATAAAGCCTAATACCGTAGCGTAAAAGAACTGTGACAAATTCATATGGAACAAGCCAAACGCTACTCCAGTCATAAGAATTGCAGGTATATCCCCAAATCGTCTTAATTTGTCCAAAAGTATTTTGCGAAACGTTATTTCTTCCATAACAGGGGCTATAAACGATGCATAAATCAGGGCAATTACATAATTACTATTCATAATAGCTTCTGCGGCGGGATTAAAAAGTTCCGTGTCGCCCTTTAGTGATGCAATCATAAAAGTAAATATAACACTAAAAATATTAGTGATATACATTGCTGACATACAAATAAAAAATAAAGCAATAAACCGGGAAGCACCCAGCTTTATCACAGGACCTTTCGGGGAATTCGGAATTTTCCTGGCTATCAGCAGAAATACCGGAAATCCTACCCCTATTATTGCAAAGGCTGTAGAAGCCCACACATACCAGTTCGTGTCAACTATTTCTGGACAGAAGCGGTTGACAAGAATAGAAAAAACAGAGCCGGAGATTAATACCGCCAATGCCATGAAAAATAATGCCAATCCGGAATTACGTATTATCTTACCTGCTTCATAAGTATCAATATTATCGTACTGTTCAGGAAACTGCCCTCCATTCTGATTTTCATTATTCTGATTATGTGAAATAAATTGCGGGTTATACTGCCAAGTTTCCTGCGGTATGTTATATTGACTGTTTCCTTGTGCCATGTTATTCGGATTATTCATCTGCTGCGCATTATTCCATCCGTTTCCCTGTGCCATGTTATAAGGATTATTCATCTGCTGTGCATTATTCCATCCATTCCCTTGTGCCATGTTATAAGGATTATTCATCTGCTGTGCATTATTCCATCCATTCCCTTGTGCCATGTTATAAGGGTTATTTATCTGCTGCGAACTATTCCATCCGTTTCCCTGTGCCATGTTATAAGGGTTATTTATCTGCCTCGGATTATTCCATCCATTCTCTTGTGCCATATTATCTGCATAATTCATTCGCTGTGGATGATCCTTGCTGTCTGCCTGCATCGTATCATTTAATGCACAATCCTCTGGAGAACTATATTGTTGACAACGCTGTACTTTATGATATTCCTGCGCTTTTAATCTTTCAACTTTTAAGTCATCCTTCTTCTGATTCACTTCGTCCGATAGGCTTCCTTGATCTGCATTTTTCTGCTCCAATGTTTTCCCTCTTTCTATTTATTTCAGTCCATATTTTAATAATTTAATTGCATCTTCCCATCGGCCGGCTATACTTGAATTCATAATAACACAGACTACCTTCCGGCCGTTCTTACAGGCTGCTGATATCAAACATCTTCCCGCCATGGTACTGGTTCCGGTTTTTAGGCCAATAGCCGGTGAATAGTACTCCCCACTATACCTCGCAATTAATTTATTCGTATTATTCCAGGTTATATCTTGTCCACTTACAAAACTGTTTCTAGAGCTGCTTTTCTTTGTCACTTCAAGTATTACATTATTCTCAGCCGCAGCCATTCCGATCAATCCCATATCATATGCAGTTGTATACTGACCTATAGCATCATAGCCATCCGGAGTCTTAAAGCATGAATTCTTTACTCCCAACCGCTTGGCATACTCATTCATTAACCTTATAAATTCTGATACTGCTTCTTCTCTTGTTGCATCCGGATTATTCAAAGATTTTCTTCCCACATAGGCTGCCACCGCATATGCAGCGTCATTACCGGATGGAAGAAGCATCGCTTCCAAGAGATTGCGAAGTGTTAATACTTCACCTTTTTTTAAGCATGCTCTTGTTGAATCGGATGCAATCAGTTTAATTTCATCCCCAATAGTAACCTGCTCCTCCACGGAGCACCAGGAAAGTGCCACCAACGAAGTAAGCAGCTTCAATGTACTTGCCGGGAATACTGCCTGTACCGGATTTTTATAATAAAGAATTTTCTGCGTGTCCGCGTCAAACAGGATTGCCGCTTTCGCATCAATTTTTATGGACGGATTGGAAATGTCCAAAGCTGCATTCAAATCGCTATCATACTGCATCTTAGGAATATACGCTTTATAGTTCACCTGCGTACAATTGTAGATAAGCTGAGGCATGACCGCTTCTTTTGCTGCAGCTTCTAATGAATTGTTATCCGATTGTTCTGTGCCATTTGAATCAATATATTGTTCTGCTTCTGATAAACCTGTAGTCGTATCTGTTGCAAAACCGGCTGTCGCCTTTTCAATGATATTCTCATCAGAGTCCGAAGCAGATGTAATCTTTTCAGAAGTTTTTGCATTGTCGCCGCTGCCTGCAATCTTATCCTTCTCTGCTTTATTACGATTTACAGTTTTCTCTGTTCTGCCCTGTTCTGTCCTATATTCCGTATTGTCACTTTGCCTATTTAATAATTTTGTCGCAACAAATATTCCCGTAAAGGCAACGCTTACTAACAGAATGAATACAAGTATTTTTTTCTTATTCATTTTAATAACTATGCCCTTTCCATCGTTGTGTGAAAAATTTATTTTCACACAAACCTCTATCCTGCCGTCGATAGCACAAGAACGATGTAATAAGCACATATATGCTTTTTACCGGTTGCATAATGCTACCTTGCAGCATTCCTATAATACTATTTCACATGATGATCTTTATGCTACTAGAAAGCACTCCCAAGGCTTGCCTTAAACAACAGCTGCAGAGTTCCTTCCCTTACTATTTTTAGATAAATAGGGACGTTATTTTGAAGTCTTTCAACGTCCCCATCTTATTCTACCTTATTTTATTATTCATATACAATAATTTCTAACAGTTTACAAAAATTTATGATATATTTTCGTTACTGTTCAGAAAACCAGTGTCTACACTATGCATCAAAACACTACTGATTTTTCAGATTAATGTTTACCGTTCCCAGTCCACCGTCAATTTCAATTATATTGGCGGCATCTATATTTGCTTTATAGGAGTCGTTGATCTTTTCACCATTCAATCTTACTGTACCGACTCCAGAATCAATATTGAAGCCGTAGTCATTCACATTTCCCTTCAGATTCAGTTCTACTTCACCAACTCCACAATCAATTTTCGTTTTTCCAATTAATATTCCGTTAATTTTTATATTGCCGATACCACAATTGATAGCAGCATCTGTAAGATTAACCTGATCTAAATCAACAGAACCTACTCCGCCCTCAATTTTTGCTTCTCTGGCAGTCAAGGTATCTCCTTTTATATTACCTGCACCTGAAGAAATATACAGGTAATCTGTCTGAAGCCCCTCAACACTTACACTTCCCGCAGCTGTATCCAGTTTCGCTTCATCCGCAATAAAACCGGTTGGTATTGTAACTGTAACTTTCGCATTCGGACTACGAAAGCCATTAAAGTGGAATCCCAGAAAATTAATCCCATTTTCTTCGGTGATAGTTAATGTTCCGTTCCCCGTCACTCTAGCTTTAAAATGATTGCTTACCTTTTCTGCCTCCACCTTGAATTCATCTCCTTCCACAATCTTTAATTGTCCTATGGAATGATCAATATTCAAACTTTTTACACCGGTAAAGGCTCCCGAATATTCAATTGTTGAATTATTACTTGTTCTTCTTTCTGTACGGCTGCTTATTGCAGTATCTCCTGATATACCCTTCACAACACCGTAAATCACACTCACTACGGACGTCAGGATTCCTACTGCCAAAAAGATTGCAAGCGCAATAGCAAAATACTTTATGACTCTCTGAACACTGCTCATTTAATATCAATCCCTCCAAACATACAGGTGGAATTCAAATAGATCGTCGGTGCAGCCGGATTATAGTCAACTGTTTTGTTACTAACACCGCCAAAGATAGGAACATTATTAATCTTAATATTGATCCCGGCCGGTACCCAGATATCAATACCTCCAAAAATTGCCTGTGCTGTAATTTCAACGTTTCCGGGAATAATTGCATCTCTTAAATCAAGCCCCATACCACCAAATACTGCATTCAGACTTGCACCCGTAAAGGTATCCGTAACATGTATTTTATTACCGCTAAATATTGCATTGTAATCCGCTCTTCCCGTGTAGTTCTGTCCCTTGCCATCATCCATATGAATGCTCTGTTCATAATATTGTGATTCCTTCCGGAATGAATTTTGAAACATAATTCTAATACCTGCAAAGATAAGAATAGCAGGGAAAATAAGCTGCCATACACTAAATCTAAAATCAATATAGTAAGAAGCCAGTAAAAGGATACCAATTAAAAAGCCTGCCGTTGGCACGATTCGAAACCCTTGATTTATCATACTGATGAAAAATGGAATAATAATAAACAACGTCCACCATCCTGGAAAGAATAGATTGAAATTCCAGTCAAATAATACATTTCCGGCAAACCCTATTCCAATCAAAATAAAAAACAAACCCCATAAACCATTTGATAACCTATTTCTCATATTGACAACCATGCCTTTCATTAAATTATATATTATAGTGCGATACACAAATCTTTCCACTTCATCATACTTCAAACGATTAAATTGTGCAATACGAAACCATTCACTCTAATTAGATTTTAACAATACAGGTTAGCGTACATCCGGAAAATTCGGCCGCAGTGCATTAAAGGAGCTGTAAAGGTCCAGAATTCCGTACCCCCAGTCACGGTTCGGATAAGCCAGACGGGGGTTTCTTTGTGCTCCTCTGATTAAAAATCCTTTCGTCTCTACTGTGTCGATACCCGGATAATTTCCTCTGACAATCGCCCATTCGAAGCATAAAGCAACAACACCAGCCGTATGAGCGGCCGCTGCGCTCGTCCCTGTCGTATAAGTAAAACCATTATGAAGATCCGGAGCCTGTATATTGACTCCGGGCGCTGCAAACTCCGGCTTTATTATATTACTTCTTGTATATCCTTTGCTTGACCTGCGGTAAAGCGTATTATTATCCGGGCTGTATGCCGTAACCGTAATCGGAACCGATGAATTACCCGGAGAAGTAATCGTTGTATATGGATCAGGTTGTGAAAATATAGTGCCTTCCGAGACAAAACCGCTCAAAGGTAGCCATATATTAAAGGTCCCCAGCAAATCACCCCTTGTATACACCTTAAAGGTCCAGGTACCGGCTGTTGGATTACGAAAACGAAAAAATATAAGTTGATCTCCGGTAGAAGATTCTACCATCTGATAATCTACTAATATCGTAGTTCGTTCAAATACAAAGGTAATTTCGCGGCTAACCCGAAGGCCTTCCGCTATTCTCGGAATATATTCACCGGTCGGAGACAGGATATCAATGGAATAGGTGTTTGGAGCTTTCCCCCACAATTCCATTGTAAATCCAGGTTCGTTCTCTCCAACAATAAGCTCTACCGTACTGTATCCGATATTTGAATTAATTTCACTGTAAAAATGTCTTGCTGCATTTCCTTCATTTCCGGCTGCAACCGTAATCCCTACATTTGTAAAATCTCCTGCTGTCGAGATTAGATTACTCAATGCTCCCCTGCCATCATGTGAGCCCTGCGTGGATCCTAATCCTATACAAATAGAAACCGGACGCCGTAATTTTCTAGCTGTATCTACTATATACTGAACAGCCCAGATAATATCATTCTCCTGAAAGCATTCCACATTCCCGGGAATAATAAAGTAATCTCTTATCGCCTGCTTCACTTGCTTAAGTTTTACAACAATCAAATCTGCATCCGGTGCGACGCCGCTGAAATCACTTTCTGGAACCTCCCTTCCGGCGGCTATCCCAGCTAACATAGTTCCATGACCATTTGTATCCACACTTGGCACTACTTCAAGAGGATTTGGACTATTAAGTGCACGATTAATATCCTCTGTAAAATACTGTGTCCCATACAATGCAGGTGTCGGATAATTCCCGCTTTCAATCGTCTGATCCCATAGTGCCGCTATTTTACTGCCTCCATCAGCCTTTCGAAACACTTGATTGGTATAGTCAATACCTGTATCTATTATACCAATTAAAACTCCTTCCCCCCGCAGATTGAAAACAGGAATACGTCGCAATTTCTCAATTCCGGTGGCTTCCAGACTTTTTGAACTTACCAGTCCATAGCAGTTGGGTATTACCGAATAGCCATATTGTTGTACGGATCGTACAGAAAGTTGTGTCTTTGGAAGATAAGCTACGGCATATTTATCGTTCATAATATGAATTGAGGCATTCGGAAAGCGGTCAAAAATCTGCTGATTTAAATTATATTCAATAATATAATCAATATAGTCTTCACTAATGATTTTATATCTTTCCTCCTCCGTCATAACCGCCCCTCCTTTCCTCCATCCCATAAAATCATATATTAGTTTATTATGTTTTGTCATGCAAAAGCCTAAATTATTCTATTGAAAAGTTCCCTCTATCCGTAAAATATCAAAGATATTATACACATCCAGTATTCCATACCCCCAATCTCGGTTTGGATATTTCAAATCAACATTTCTCCTCGCTCCCCGAATCATAAATACTTTCATATCCATTGTACTCATGGTAGGCTGATTACCTTTCACAATCGCCCATTCAAGCAGCATAGCGGCAACTCCTGTCGTATGAGCAGCAGCTGCACTGGTACCTGATACTTCTACAAAATTCTGATTTATGCCCGGACTTATAACCTTCACTCCGGGAGCGGCAACATCTGGTTTTATCAATCCAATTCTTGTATATCCTCTGCTGGCCTCTGTATACAAGCTGTCATCTGCAGTATTATAAGCTGTTACGGTGATTGGAATTCTCGCATTCCCCAAAGATAATATCGTTGTATAGGGATCTGATCGAACAAAAAATGTATTGTTTGAAATAAATCCTTCCATGGGCAGCCATATGTGAAAGTCTGAATCTAAATCTCCGCTCTTATAGACATTAAAGCGCCAAATACCTGGCGCCGGATTATGAAAACGCATAAGAATTAATTGAATTCCGCTCTCAGACTCTGCAATCTGAAAATCAATATTAATAATCGTTGGTTCGAAAATAAAAGAAACTACCCTGCTCTCGTCCAGAATTGGTACAAGCTTCGAAATGTATTCCCCGCTTGGTGTTGTAATATCGATTGAAAATATATCAGGGGAATTAAACCACATTTCCATCGTAAATCCCGGTTCGTTTTCTCCTACCGACAATTCCACCGTATCATATCCGATATCAGCTGATATTTTTCCATAATAATGTCTTCTTGCATTTCCTTCATTTCCTGCCGCGACAACAACTCCTATCCCGATACTATCTGCTTTTATAGACAGGTATCCACTGACAGTACCTCTTCCGTCATGAGCATATTGGGAGGTTCCCATTCCTATACATATGGCAATCGGCTTTTTCACTTTTATAGCCTGACTTATAATATAATCAAAAGCAAAGATAATATCATTTGATTGGTAAGCAGGGACATCCTCCGGTATGATATAAAATTTTCGTAGATATTGCTTCGTCTGCTTCAATTTTACAATGATTAATTCCGAATCGGGGGCCACACCAAAAAAACCATTTTCAGGTTCATCATTCCCTGCTGCTATGGCTGCAAGCATTGTACCATGTCCAATCTCATCAGTTGTTGGCACGATGCTATGGGGATTTTCATTTCTTAAAGCTTCATTAATCTGTTCTCTGGAATACTCGGTCCCATAATAATAATCTGCAGGGTAATTCTCTCCTGGAATTGTCTGATCCCAGATAGAAACTATTCTAGTAGTATTATCCGCATTTTTGAAAACAGAATTAGTATAATCTATTCCTGTATCCAAAATACCAACTAATACACCCTGTCCACGCAGATTAAAATTAGGCAGATTTCTTATTCTTATTATTCCCGATGCCTCCAGACTTTCCTGGCTGATTAATCCAAATAGAGTGGGCATCACCGAATATCCCATCTTCACAATTGTATTATCGTTAATATCGTTGACCGGTACATGAACAACTGCATTAAAAAAATCTATGATATGAACCGTAGATTCTTCATACTGTTGTAAAATACTTAAATCTCCGTTATATGTAATAATTAAATCCGCATAATCCTCGCTGGTCATTTTATTACGTTCTTCCGAAGTCATAGGATACCTTTCGATTAACTCCTTTACACTATTATATATAAAAAATGAAAATATATAATCGCTGATTGGAACAAAAAAGAGATATGCTCTTGAAAGCATATCTCCTGTTGCTACTCATACAATATTAAGCTATTTTAGACTTTGCAATCTCAGCCAGGGAAGAAAAGCCTTTTGCATCATTGATTGCCATATCAGAAAGCATCTTTCTGTTGATATCAATGTTAGCTAACTTTAATCCATGCATTAATTTACTGTAGGATAATCCGTTCATTCTTGCTGCAGCATTAATTCTGGCAATCCATAACTGTCTGAACTGTCTCTTTCTTTCTTTTCTACCTGCGAAAGAAGAAGTTAAAGCTCTCATAACTGCCTGTTTTGCTACTCTATATTGTTTAGATCTGGCTCCTCTGTAACCTTTCGCCAGTTTTAACACTCTATTATGTTTTTTCTTAGCGTTCAATCCGCCTTTAATTCTTGCCATGTTCTTTCCTCCTTATCACCAATCTCTTACAGATATGGTAAGATTTTCTTCATGTTCTTGATATTAGTTGAATCTGTCATAGCTGCTTTTCTGAGATTTCTCTTTCTCTTTGTTGTCTTCTTTGTTAAGATATGGCTTTTGAACGCCTTCATTCTCTTCAGTTTTCCGGTACCTGTTAGTTTGAAACGCTTCGCTGCTGCTCTGCTTGTTTTTAATTTCGGCATAATATTTCCTCCTTAATAATTAATACAGCACTCCAGTTAGATAAGCTTTCTTCCGAATGCTGACACATATAGTATTTTAACGTTTCTCTGTTAAGAACATAATCATATTTCTTCCTTCGAGCTTTGCCGGTTTTTCAATCACTGCCACATCCTCCAGCTTAGAGAAGAAATTATCCAGGATGACCTTAGATGATGACGTATGGGCCATCTCTCTGCCACGAAAACGCAATGCAACCTTTACTTTATCACCATGAGTGATAAACTTACGTGCCTGACTAGCCTTTGTATTCAAATCGTTATCATCGATATTGGGAGATAAACGTATTTCTTTCACATCGGTAACTTTTTGCTTTTTCTTTGCTTCCTTTTCTTTTCTTGCCAACTCGTATCTGTATTTACCGTAATCGATAATCTTACAAACCGGTGGCTTGGCTGTCGGGGCAATTTTGACCAGATCCAGATTAGCTTCCTTTGCCAGCTTCATTGCATCTTTGGCAGACATAATTCCTAACTGCTCTCCGTCTTCACCAATCAGGCGAATTTCCTTATCCCTGATTTGTTCATTAATCATTAAATCGCTAATAGTACTGCACCTCCATAGGTTATAAATCATTCTGTTACATAGTATCAAATGCATTAAAAATAGGTGGATAAAGATTATCCACCTACAAGCTCAATCACATAATTATTTCTTAACCGAAATAATGCCCGTTTTCCTGTCGCATTGACCCGTTCACAGTAAATATAAATCTACGCTATGGGTGAGAGATGGATTCTCTTCTTTTCCATGTAAATATTGCTACGCAACATTCACAGCTAGTAAATTATAGCATGTCGGAACTATATATGTCAATCACATTTTATAAAAATTATTTCATTCCTGATTTTCGTACAAAGATATCAATTGCTTTGGATACGGCTGTACCCAGTACAAAGCATACTGCTATTTCTATAAGGCTATTGCTGACAATAAATGCCATCACAAAAGTAACTGCATTACTCGCTCCTGTTTGCTCAACAAAACCCTGTATATAATCTGTACGGTAAAAAAATAGCACCAAAGTAGTCATAAATAATATTGTATTCAGCAGTGGTCCTGCCATATTGGCAACCACATAGGACAATGTTTTGTTAAACTTATACATAGCTTTAAAGATCAGTCCGGTGAACCATCCCATAAGAATTCTCGGTACCATACATACAATAAAGGTTCCGATTGGGTTAATATTTAACAGGGCTGCACCAAAAGGACTCATTCCAAAACACTGAATAAAGCTGGTAATACCGAAAACCGTCCCCAGAACTGCTCCTGCTGTGGGTCCTAGTGTAACTGCTCCGATTGCTACCGGAACTACAATTAAAGTGATTTCCAATCCAAAAGTTTTGATGTATCCGATTGGTGTAAACGCCATCAGTACAATTATGGCAGTAAAAAGTGCCAGCTGCACCATTCTCATAGTGCGAAAGTTAGTTGTTGTATTCATAATTCCTCCATTCCGCCGTCTTCAGACGGCAACCTTTTTACAACTCGCTACTCTATTGATTTAAACAACTTACACCTGAATAACAAATGATTTAATCATAAAAAACGCTGGCCCGGAGAAACCATTTCAAAGAACGGTTTCAACAAGTCAGCGATTATGTCAGAATCCTAAAAAGATTATACTCAATTGCAAAAACCTCTTTTTAGTTCCTGCCGCGACTGCTTCCTCCGGTCAGGACCAATCGGGTCCGAATTATCATTATTATTGCCGAACTGCGATTTTTTACTCTATTGTCTCTTGAGAAAAATATCGTCCGGACAAATCAAAACTCGCCAAAGATAAGTTTGTATGCAGTATTTCTTACTGTCTCGTTAGGAGTACAATAGAATCCACTGCCTGTTTTTTTATATACCGCTCTCTGTAGGAGTCTCTATTTGTCATTCAGTTGTAATAAATATTATCTTATTTTTTCAAAGGTTGCAAGAAAAATTTACGGCGTATTTACATTTTCCGACTTAGACTCTGCCAGATAGATCTTCCGGATAAAATATGTTTTCTTCCTCCGGAACCAATGTTTGTGTTAATTTCAACTTATTAAGTGTTAACGCAATAGCCATTCCGCCACCTAAAACAAATAAAAAATAATATATTCTATTACTTGGCATGAGAGCAACGATAAGGGAACTTGTATTAATAATCATATGGAGGAACATGGAAGCAATAATTGTTTTATATTTGTAGTAAACCCAACCAAGAAGGAAACCCATAAGAATTGCATAAATTCCTTGAATTATATTCAGATGATATATTCCAAATAACACTGCCTGCAAAAAATTGGCAACCAGGAAGGATCCATATCTGCTTGCATTATGGAGTATTACCCCTCGAAAGACCAATTCCTCCGTAATTGGCGCTATAAATACCAGCAGAAGAATTACTACAATAACATTACCCTCTGTTAATTGTTTCATTTGATTTACGTAGTCCTTAAAAAGATTGCTGAAATACCATTGCAGCAGACTTAAAATCCCGGTGATAAAAAACTGGCATCCCATACCCAAACCAAGCAATCGTAGCGCACTTTTTCCTTCGAATACACTTTTTAGACTTCCTCTTACCTCTCCTTTGATCTCAGAACGGTACCAGAAGAAAAATACGATACCACAGACAATCACCCCTATCACCCCTATCAGATAGATCACATTCTGTGACATTGCATTCTGTATTTGAGAGACAATGTTACCGGAGATATTCTTATCTCCCTTGCCGTATTTCATACCAATGCGAATTCCCAACATAACACCGTATACCATCTGAAGTCCAAATGCAATTACAAATTGTATTGCTTCCGCTGCAAGGAAAATAAGTAATGCATATAACATTTTAGAACTCTTTTTCATTATAACAATCCTTTCCGAAGATAACGCATGAAGTATAATCTAACGATATTCTCATATTTCCCATTTATTCAACGCTAAATAACCTATTCATTTTAACACTATACTTACTTTTGTATCTTCTTTTACACAAATAATCCCATTCCATATTATCATTTCCTAATAAAAATACAAAGAAAAATCTCTATTATTCTATGTAACTTCATTTTTATTATTTACTTTATTACTTACGGCGCAGGATATACTGTGACGTATCATGCTGTACAGGCTTATCTAAGAAAAAACAGTTCGACAGTCCTGGAAGCTTCTAAGTTTAATGGGGACGAATTGATGAAATTATCCGGATACTTTGATCATTCGTTTTAATCATTTGTTTTGATCGTTCACTTAATAAAAGAAACAGGGTTCTCTTATAATTCAAAAAGAGCATCCTGTTTCTTTCTTGTCTTCAATTCTTCTATCAAACATGCCACATTCAAAAAATGATCTCATAATAATCCAAGTCATAATGCCGCAAAACGGCATCTTAATTAATTGGTGAAGACGCTTGTCCTTCAAACTTTATCCAAGTACAACCTCAATCTCATGCGACTTATGATCACCGGTAAACGGAATGATATTGCCTTCCACTTCTATGCCATCTACCAGCAGCTTTGCAACGCCCTTAGAGATGTGGTTCGGATTTTTAATCGTAATATTGTATTGATCTCCTCTGAACTCACGCGTTACACTATAGCCATCCCATGCCTTAGGAATGGAAGGGTCAATCTTTAATCCCTCATATTCCGGTTTGATACCAAGTATATACTGGGAGATCGCTACAAAATTCCAGGATGCGGTACCGGTTAACCAGGAATTCTTAGCCTCCCCGTGACGCTTTGCATCCTTTCCTGCAACCATCTGTGAATATACATATGGCTCCATGCGGTGAATTTCTGAATATTCTTCCGTGTAGGAAGGTGCAATTCTTGTATAATAATCAAAAGCCTTATCCCCTCTGCCCATCTGCGCTTCCGCACACATGATCCACGCATTATTATGGCAAAAAATACCGGCATTTTCTTTGTAGCCAGCCGGATAAGTTGAAATCTCACCATATTCTACATAATATTTTGTAAAGGCAGGATTTTGAAGAACCAGTCCATACTTTGTGCCGAGGCGTTCTTCTACTGCATCCAGCGCTTCTACTGCCTTACCATCCTTCGTTCCGCAATTACCCATAATACAAAGTCCCTGGGACTCGATAAAAATCTTTCCCTCTTCATTTTCAATACTGCCAATCTTCTTCCCGTAATCATCATAAGCTCGAAGGAACCAGGAACCATCCCAGCCATCCTTCATAATAATTGCACGCATGCAAGTAATTTCCTTATCAATACGTTCTGCTTCCGTTTTATTTCCTGTCTTCTCCATCAGCTTTACATATTCCTCGCCGATATAACAGAACATACCCGCTACCATAACTGATTCTGCAACCTTGCCATCCTTGCTGGTGCTTGTCTGGAAGGACTCGCCAGGTTCTGTTGAGAAGCAATTTAAATTCAAGCAGTCATTCCAATCCGCACGTCCAATCAGCGGAAGTCCATGAGGGCCTACATTTTGGATCACATGATCCATAGAACGTTTCAAATGGTCTGCTAAAGGAGCACTCTTTGCTTCATCATTATCATAAGGAGTCATGACATCAAGAATCCCATAATCTCCTGTTTCCTTAATATAGGTAGCAACAGCAAGTACTAACCATAATGGATCATCGCTGAAATTACCGCCGACCTCATCGTTCCCCTTCTTGGTAAGCGGCTGATATTGGTGATAGGCACCGCCATCCTCCAGCTGCGTAGAGGCAAGATCAATAATTCTCTGCCTTGCACGGTCCGGAATTTGGTGCAGGAAGCCAAGCAGATCCTGATTGGAATCTCGAAAGCCCATTCCTCTGCCAATTCCGGATTCAAAGTAGGAAGCACTTCTGGACAGGTTGAAGGTAACCATACATTGATACTGGTTCCAGATATTGACCTGACGGTTCAGTTTCTCATCTGCTGTATGAACAATATACTTTGACAACAGCTGATCCCAGCTTTCGACAAGCTTTGCAAAGGCTTCATCTACCGATTCCGTGGTCGCATATTTTGCGATCATCGCTTCCGCTTTCTTTTTATTAATTATATTCTTGCTTTCCCATTTTTCTTCGAAAGCATTTTCAATATATCCTAACATAAATACAAAATCCTTGGTTTCTCCCGGTTCTAAATCAACTTCTAACGAGTGGGATGCAACCGGATGCCATCCGTCAGCAACGGAATTGTTAGACTTTCCGGCAAAAACCGCCTGCGGATTGTCAAATCCGTTATATGTCCCCATAAAACTTTCTCTGTCTGAATCAAAGCCCGCAATGGGTGCGTTTACCGAGAAAAATGCATAATGATCTCGTCTTTCCTTATATTCTGTCTTATGATAAATGACAGAACCCTTTACCTCAACCTCACCTGTGTTGTAATTTCTCTGGAAGTTCGTCATATCGTCCTGTGCATTCCACAGGCACCATTCAACAAAAGAAAATAGTTTAATCTGTTTTTTCTTACCTGAGGTGTTCTTTACCACAACCTTATGTATTTCGGCATTTGTATCAAGGGGAACAAAATAAGTAATTTCCGTCTCTATACCGCCTCTGGCACCGGTAATTTTCGTATAACCCATTCCGTGCCGGCATTCATAATGATCAAGTTCCTTCTTTACCGGAGCCCAACCGGGAGACCATACATCTCCCTCATCGTTGATATAATAATACTTACCGCCTCCTAAATCGAGCGGAACATTGTTGTAACGATAACGGGTAATTCTGCGAAGCTTGGCATCCTTATAGAAGCTATAGCCACCGGCAGTGTTGGAAATCAAAGAAAAATACTCCTGTGATCCTAAATAATTGATCCATGGGTATGGCGTAGTAGGAGTAGTTATTACATACTCCTTTTGTAAATCATCAAAATATCCAAATTGCATTATAAAATTTCCTCCTTAAGATACTATTTGTACTCCCATCAAATATTATATTATACCTTTATTGGCATTTCAACCATAAACTGGTCCCAATGTTTTATAAAATGACAATAAAGGGTACTATTCACAGGCAACACAATAAAAGCAGGAGACCAAGGCTTCCTTCTTCCTTGTCTCCTGCTTCAGGTTAAAAGTAGTGCTGTTCTAATATTCTAAGTGCTTTACCCTTCCAGCTTTTGATGTATCTCTCTATATCTGGTCGGTGACATACCGGTATGCTTTTTAATGGCAAGGGAAAAGTAATTAGTATCCTTGTATCCTACCATAACAGCAATTTTATTGGTTTTAAAATCTGTTGTTTTTAAAAGCAGCACTGCTTTTTCAATCCGCTTTCGAACAATGTATTCATTACAGCCTTCCCCTGTAACCTTTTTAAAAAGTCTCGAAAAGTAGCTTGCTGAGACATATAAATTGGATGCAATATTCGATACGGACAATTCCTCTGATAAATTTCCGTTGATAAAACGTTTGGCCTGATCAATAATCTCATGAATATTATGATCCTCTTTATTCCCGAGAAGCTTAATCAAAAACAGCCTGGTCACTTTAAAAAGATCTTCCCCTTTCATTTCGAGAAGACTGACAATCAGTGAATTAAGCCTCTCATCTGCCTCCTTCCCGGTACTCCAGATAAACATATAATAGATGGAGGAGGCCATCTCAAAGCAGCATCTTCGAATGATATTATCCGATAGGTTGTAGGAATCCGTTGCTTGCCGGAAGCGTTCAAAAATATTCATTATCTTATCTGAATCACCGATATTACTGCTCATCGCATTTTTCATTTCAACATAGACATCCCAAAATAACTTCTCTCTTTTCTGAAAGTTTTTATTTTGAATAATATCGCTGAATTCCTTATCCTGCGATTTTAAAAGAACGCATGCATCATTATAGGAAATATAAAACTGCTGTAAACCATTTACCGGATTTCCTACCACTACTTTTGGTCTCTTGTTGTATTCATCACATAATATTTCATTTAGCTCCTGCAGCCATTCCATTATACTTCCCTTGTGTTTATCCAGGAAGAATGCAATCACAATTCTCCCATCATCATCCAGAAAGGTGATACCTCTATTTTGCGCATCCACCATTCCAGAGCATATATTCTTAACAGATAGAGCTGTAAAGCTTTCATTTATGCTTCCGTCCTCCATATAAAGAGTCGGAACTATAATCGCAGCCTGTATATTCTGATTAACATCATAATGATATTGACTGCAAAATTCTTCTATATACTCTTTCTTCGCAGGAATGCGGTTATATACAATATCCTTCATGATCTTCTCGATTACCAGCTGCTCTGCAACAGCTTTCACCCTGTTTCTGCTGCTTTCTCCCGGATTTACAGTTTTTACCTGCAGTAGAAAATCAATCTGTTTATGAAGTGCCATCTCTAAAGTGTCTTTGTCAATGGGTTTTAGCAGGAAATCATGTACTTCCAGCTTAATGCATTGCCTGGCATATTCAAATTTATTATATCCTGTGATTACAATAATCCGGATATCCGGCGTAATCTTTTTGGTATATTCAATTAATTCCAAGCCTGTCATATCTGACATGTTAATATCAGTTATCATTAGCTGCGGTTTTTCCTCTTTTATTATTTCCAGTGCTTCATTGCCTGATTTTGCCGTAAACACTTTATCAATTCCTATATTTTCCCAGGATACTGCCTTCAGCATACCCATACGAATCATTTTTTCGTCATCTACTATGATCGCATTGTACATTCCATCACCTCCACATATTTCTGCTTCATATGAACTGGTAAATGAACAATTACAATTACCCCTCCACTGCTGCTCTTTTCATAATGGAGTCCGTATTCCTTACCATAGAGGATTTCAATTCGTTTATTTACATTTCGAATGCCATAACCAAAATCCTTATCATATTCGGATATAGAATTATTCATTTCTTCAATTTGCTTCTCTGACATTCCTGTTCCGTTATCCTCCACGATAATATAGACATCCTCTTCGCTGCTTTTTGCGTTAATTGTAATTTTTCCCTTAAACCCATCTTTCACCTTTATTCCATGGTAGATTGAATTTTCCACCAGGGGCTGCAGCGTAATCTTCGGTATTAGAATATCCTGACAATTATTATCTGCATTGATCTCACTGTCAATGATGTTTTCATAACGGATATTTTGTATAATCAGATAGTTTTTTACATGCTCTATCTCCTGGCTTAAAGGTATTACATCCTTACCTTTATTAAGACACAGACGGTAATATCGGGATAATGCTTTCACAAAAACAGATATTTGTTCATTTCCGTCTGCCATAGCCTGCCAATAGATACTGTCAAGTGCATTATATAAAAAATGAGGCTGGATTTGAGACTGCAGGGCATTAAACCGGATTTGGTCCATTTGTCTTTGTTCCAGTTTAACCTGTTCTAACAGAGTATTCATCTCGTCCATCATATAGTTGAAACCGATTGCCATTTTCTCAAAATCATTTCCCAGGTTATCTTTATTAATTCTTATATCAAGATTCCCTTCTGCGACGCACTTCATGCCTTTCACTACATTGTCCAGTGGTCTGTAGGCTTTATGAATCATTTTTTTGAAAACCGCCTGATTGGTAACTACTGCTATTATGGATAGGAATAATAAGAAGACAACTGCTAAGATACAATTCTTATACATGTTCATCAAGGTAACCCGACTGACGAGATAGAAATTCCAGTCGTCAATTTTTTTATAATTATATAGATTAAAGCCATCTCGAAAATATCCGCTTTTATGAAGAAGTTTTTCAGCATGTGAAAATTCTGTACCAACTGCATCAAAATCGGATGCCGATACAATTTTATTGCTGCTGTCCACAATAAATACATCCGAATCAAATCCCTTAATGCGATCCTCCGATAATCCTTCAAACATATCATTATCGAAGATCATACATATCATTCCAAGTACATTTATCATTTTCGACGTAGAATATACCGGCATATATATGTTTAACGTGTACTGATTATTGTCTACATAAGCCTGGTTAAAGGAAATTCTTAAGGTTCCTGATTTATAGGCATTCGGACTGTTTTCATAATCCTTCCGGTAAACCTGCTTGAAATTATTTGCAATTTTCGTTGTAAGCCCTTTGAATTGGAAACGTTGTGAATCATTGCCTATTACCGCAATAAAGCACAAATTCTTATCCATATCAACTGCATTCTGAAGGGCACGTTTTACATCACTGGCAAGGCTGTAGTAAGTGTTTTCATCTGTTCCGCTGTATTTTAGATACTTCTGTATTGAATCATCAATAACCAATGCAATTGACAGCTGTTGGTAATTATCCAAAATATTATTATAGTTGGAGGCCAATGCTGTTAATTGATTTTCCGTAATATTATTCGATTGCCGGATAAAGGAGCTAATATAAAAGCTAATAAAAAAAGATAACAGAATAAACAAGATTAAATATATCATACTAGAAAAATAAAAAGAAATTTTTTGATCCAAGTTCCAACTATTCCTGTTTCGTTTCTTTCCATTTATCATATTGATATTATCACCCTTCCAAACATGATGTCACAAAAAGCATCACAAATAATTTGTAAAGAAAAAAAATAGAAAGCACTATTGTCTTGAATTAATAAATCTGAGGCATCGCCTTAAACGAGCCTCAGATATTCTGTTACAGCTTAAATTTGTTTTGCTATAGGAATATGCTCTATAGTTACTATTTTATCACAGATTGTTTACTCATCCTATAATAATTTATAGAATTATAGAAGAATTTTTCCAGGTACAAGATCATTTTTATCACTGCTAAATCCTAAATACATCTCATACTCCATATGTTCCAGTTCCCAAAGTTTAGTATACGGATTGTACCATTTCAGTTTCTCTATCGGGCATTCGATCTTCACATCTTTTTCTTCTCCCGCTTTTAAATCCACTCGAGAAAATCCGCGTAGCAGTTTGACCGGTCTGTCCACCTTAGAGTTTTTAAATCCAGCATAAAACTGAACCACCTGAGAACCTTCTCTATCTCCGACATTCTTAATCTTGCCGGCAGCATATACCTTATCCTGGTCTGCTAAAAAGGATACGCCTGACAATGCAAATTCTGTATAGGACATGCCAAACCCATAAGGAAGAAGCGGCTCCTTACTTTCTTTTTCAAGCTTGGTATAACCATGGTAATAATCATACCACTGGGAAGTTGTATCCCAGCATACCGCAGGCAGGTCACTTTCCAGATAAGGTATCACAAAAGGAAGCTTTCCACTTGGATTGACATCGCCAAATATAATCTGCGCAATTGCGTTTCCGCCTTCCTGTCCTGCATAATATGACATAAGGACTGCATTGACACTATCCTTCCATTCCGTCATCATAATCATGTTTCCGCCAACCAATACCACTGCTGATTTCGGATTTTCCGGACCTACTTCCTTAATCAGTTCTATATCCTCTTTATGTAATCCTAAATTCAGACGATCACCACCAATGGCCTTTGTGTAACCATCTTTCTCATCTTCGGAAATAAATTCACCCTCATCGTCATGATTGTATCCTACCATAAGAACAACCGCATCTGCATTTTTTGCAGCCGCCCTGGCTTCCTCTATATCTTTGCCGTCACAATAAATGATTTCCACATCAGGAGCAATATTTTCTATTCCCTGGAATAGCGTTACCACATATGCCGGAAATACACGGCTCGAACCCCAATCTCCGATTACTTCTGTTTTTGCAAGGCTACCGATTAATGCCAATTTCTTAACTTTTGTCTTATCAAGAGGAAGTACCTTAAACTTGTTTTGCAGTAAAGTAATCCCTTTACTTGCTGCTTCTTTCGCTAAAGCAATGTGTTCCTTACTGCCGGCATTCTCCTGTATTGAATACTTCTCCTTGTCTGCTTCTGTAAATGCAAGCAGCGTACGAATAATTCTTACGACCGCATCATCTATCTTCGCTTCCGGAACAAAACCGTCCTGTACTGCTTTTACAAGCTTCTCTCCAAAGAATTGCGTACAACACATCTCCATATTCTGTCCGCCGTTTGCGGCTTCCACGGTATCCTTAACACCCCAGATAAAATCACTCATAACAAATCCGTCAAAGTCCCATTCATCTTTCAGTACCTGGTCCAGCAGATAATTATGATGACCGCAGTGAACATTATGATAAAGATTATAAGAGCTCATTACACTTGCCGCTCCGGCATCAATACAATCTTTAAAGTGAGGTAAAAAAACTTCACGTTCCGTACGCTTATCACAATCCACACTAACCTTAAAACGGGATAGTTCCATCTGATTAAACGCAAAATGCTTAATGCAGGCTATTACATTTTTACTTTGAACTCCTTTCACTAAAGAAGAGCCCATCTGTCCGATATGGAAGGATTCTTCACCGTAAGTCTCCTGGCTTCGGCCCCATCCCGGATTATAAGGAAGGTTAATGCACACTCCGGCAAAGGTATTTCCGCCGAAGGCTCTTACTTCCTCTCCGATTGCCTGCCCTATTCTCTCCTCCAGCTCTGTATCAAAGGTAGCTCCGCGCAGCATGGAAACAGGAAAGCAGGTACTTTTACCAGTACCGCAAACTACACCGCGGGGGCCATCCACAAATTGCATTGGTGGTATATTCTTTACTTCAATTCCGCCTGCAGGATATGGAACCTTGTTATAGTGGCAGTCATCTGAATTCCCAAGAGCCTCCGCCATAACCTTCTCCAAGCTCCAACTACCTCCCATTAGTGATACTTTCTCTTCCAGAGTCAGGCCTTCTACTATTTTTAATGCTTTCTCTGTATAGCTTAAACGATATTCTTTAATACATTTCATAGCTGCCAATGCCTCCTATTTATATCTTTGTTATATTATCCCTTTACTGCTCCAGCCATCATTCCTTTTACTAATTTATCCTGAAAAATAATAAACATAATGATCATAGGCAGTACACTCAGTACTAACACCGCCATAATGACGGGAATATTCATCGAATGCTCCCCCTGGAAGGCTGAAATTGCTAATGGAAGTGTCTTCGCAGCTTTTGACTGTGTCAAGGTATTGGCAAATGCAAATTCATTCCAGATGCCAACACCGTTATAGATTGCCAGAGTGGAAAGACCTGCCTTAGAAAGCGGAAGAATCATACTAAAAAAGTTTCTAAATTTTCCGCAGCCGTCTATTTCTGCTGATTCCTCTATGTCTTTTGGAATTGTACTCATAAAAGTAGTAAGAATAAATACAGAGATTGGAATACCAAACGCTACATTCGGACCAATCAAGCCTACCAGTTTATCATATAGCTGCAGCTTTGTGGACATTTTGAAGATCGGAATTAATGTTACATGCATCGGAACCGACATTGCCGCAACGATTGTTCCAAAAATAATATTCCTATACTTAAACCGCATTCTGGAAAGCGGATAAGCTGCACATGCTGTTATGAAAAGTAAAATAACCAGTGAAATAACCAGTAATATTACACTGTTAAAAAAATAATTTAAAAATCCATTTTCAAGTACATCTACAAAATTTGACGGTTTCCAGGAAGAAGGCAGCTGAAATACTCCTTTTTGAAGCATTTCAAACTGTCCTTTAAAGGAATTAATTACCATAAAGAAAAACGGTATTCCGGCAATCATACACCAGCACAATGCTAAAATTATGGCCGCAATCCATGCTGTTTTACTCTTTGCTTTCGCTATCTTATATTTATTCATTAATCCACTTCCTTCCCGTTTATCAGCTTCTGTATCAACAGTGCAATTGCTGTAATCAGAATAAACATGGCCACTGCCACGGTCGAACCATATCCCATATTAAACTGTTTGAAGGAAAGTTTATACATATAGGTTGCCATCAATTCTGTTGCATTACCGGGACCTCCGCCTGTCATAACATAGATCAAATCAAAGTATTTCAAGGAGCCAATCAGGGAAAGTATACAAGCTGTTCTTACAATTGGTTTTAAAAGAGGCAGTGCTACAAATTTCACATATTTTGCTCTTGTTGCACCGTCTATAATGGCCGCTTCATATATTTCGGTATCTATGTTACTGTAACCGGCAATAAAATATACCATATAGAAAGGGGTATACTGCCAGGCAACAACGCCAATCACCGCAAACAGAGCCTGGGGAGACCGGCCGAACAAGTCAACTTTCCCTCCGCCCAGTGCCTGAGATATTGTACTGAATATTCCTCCGTTTGTTGCCAAAGCATAGGAGAACAAAAATCCGATTGCTACAGAAGACATCAGAAGGGGCAGGAACCATATAATCTTAAAAACATTCAGCTTCTTTCCTCCTGCGTCCAGAAAGGTTGCCAGCAAAAGCCCCAAAGGTATCTGAATACAGATGGAGCATACCATGAGTATTACATTATTTTTGAATGCCAGCCAAAATTTCATATCTGTTGCGAGTGCTTTCCAATTACCGATCCCTTTAAAAACTTTATTGGCCGAAATGCCGTTCCATTCATAAAAGCTTGTTTGAAGGGATGAAATTATCGGGTAAGCAATAAATATCAGCATCATAATAATTACCGGTGTTAGAAATACACTTGCAGCAATACGTGTACTTTTTTGTCTTTGCTTTGCCAGTGTATTTATTTGCTGTTTCGCCACTGATTTTACCTCCAATCATATTCTCAGATATAAGCGTTGTAAGGATAGGATGTTTTTCTTATAACGAACCCACAGTAAGTATGTTTACTGCTCACTGTGGGCTGCAAATAATTAATTTAAATTTAACTATTTATCTTTTAAATATTCTGTCATTGCATCCTGAAGCTTCTTATCAGCTTCCTCCGGAGTTATTGTTAAGCCAAACAGCTCCTGACAGGTTGCCTGATGAACTTCGCTGACTGCCGGCGGCAGATACTGGTCATACCACAGCTGTACATTTTTAGCAGCCGAGAAATCTTTCCAGATCTGTTGCATACAAGGATCTGTAATGGTATCGCCCATACCTTCTATAGACGGAATTGTTCCGCTGTCCAGCTGTTTCTTATTATAAGTATCATCATTATAATACTGTGTTGCTAATACGAAGCAGGCATTTAACTTATCTTGATCGGTACCAGTATTAAAGGAAAAACCATTTCCGATTGAAGTACCAACTACGGTGGACTGGTCTGCCGTACTGTTATCCATCTTCGGGAAGCCAAAATAACCTATATTAGCATTGTACCATTCTTCATTATCGTTCTTCATTGAGGATGCCTGCCAGGAACCATGAAGCATCATTGCAGCTTCTTCCGTATACATCAACTGTCTGTCCTGACCATCATCTGCATCCAAACTATTTACACCATCCGGGAAATAACCTGCTTTAACCCATTTCTGAATGGTATCTCCTGCATATTTAAATGCATCTGATTCAAAGGAACCCTTACCTGCAACGGCATCGTTGAATGCTTCAACTCCGCCGAAACGGCTTGCCAGATACATGAAGTACATAGATCCGGTCCATTTATTTTGATTTGCCAAAGAGAACGGTGTATAACCTTTTGATTTTAAGGTAGCACATACCGTTTCAAGTTCTGAAATTGTCTGAGGAACTTGTAAGCCTAATTTGGAGAAAATAGTTTTATTGTAGAAAATTCCACTGCCGCCGATACCACCAAAAGGAACTGCGTAAATCTCACCTTTATAGGAGCTTTGACTGATAGCTGCCTCCAGGAAAGGAACCTTACAGTGGTTCTTCATTAAATCTGTAATCGGTACTGCAAATCCGGAATCTATGTACTCATTCATAGGCCCGCCACCCCAATGAATATACATATTAGGGCATTGACCGGAGCTCATTGCAATAACAAGTTTTTCTTTATAGGAATCATTTTGAATATGAGTAACCTCAACCTTAATATTCGGATGATCCTTCATAAAACGGTTTACTGCATCCTCTTGGTTGGCTTTTCCCGGATTCTCAGTTGCGATGTCCCATAATGTAATGGTCAAATCCTTATCGGTTAATGTTAAATCTCCGCTGGCAGAAGCTGTAGCAGCCGCAGTGGGTGTATCTGCTGCTTTTGTGACCGAATCTGATCCAGCTGTCTCATCTGTACCGCTCTTTTTGCTGCTGCAGCCAGATAACACAAGGCTCATAAAGGTGAATACCAGCAGCACTGAAATGATTCTTTTCAATTTCATAAAATTTTCCTCCCTATAAGATGATTTTTTCTTACGTATTAATAATAACAAACTTAGAAACAGAAGAGAATTTATTAATATATCCTTAATCTATAATTTTCTGTCCTATTATAATTTATTGATACCTTTTTTCTTTACCTATGAGTTCTTTACTTATGATTGTTTTAGAGATATTTTATATTTAATTTCTTTTTTTTAGGGTGTGATTGTGATAGACTAATATATAAATAATTAGCGAGAATAATGAGAAACTTGATAAACAAAGCGAGGTTTTAAAAATGCCAACACAAACAAGACTGGATGATGATGCACAGATATATCATCCCAAAGCAAAGCAGACCGAAAAAGAAAAGCTGCGGGAGATGTCTTTCAAAGGAAAAATTTCTTATCTATGTGAGTATTACAAATTTCATGCAATAGCAATTGTTGCAGGTATTGCATTCCTTATTTACATTGTCCATATGTTATTAAATCCCAGGCCCACAACGCAATTTTATGCTGCTATTATTGACAATCCCATCAGTGAAAATGTTCTGAATGAATACGAAGATAATTTCATGAAGCAGCTGCAGCTCAACCCGAAAAGGGAATCTATCGAATTTAATACAAATTTTATGTTCGGTACCGACGATTCATATGCCATGAATGTGAAACAGGCTCTCGCAACCTATGTGGCCGCCAAAGAAGTTGATGTCATCATAGCACCGGAATCTGTATTTCATGATTATGCCTATTACGGATATTTCAGCAAGCTATCTGATCAGCTTCCTACTGATATTTACAGCTCCATGACTGACAAATTCTATATTACAGATACGGAGGATGACAAAGATAAGAGCGATTACGGCGTATATCTGACTGACACAAAATTATTTAAGGGGATAACAAATAATTCTGAGCCTTATGTCCTTGGTATATTAGCTAATTCACCCCATGAGGCTACTACAATTAAATTTATCCGTTATCTGTTTCATGAAAAATAATTTGTATAAAAATAAAACCTTTCTTAATTTAAAAAACTAATAGATAAAAAACAGGCAGTTTGTTTTAGCAGACTGCCTGTTTTTTTATCGTCATCATTCTTTTGTATTATTTTTGTTTGTATCTTTTCATTTCTATTGTTTAAGCTCTGTTGCTTATATTCTCTATCATTTTTATTTTCTATTCTCTAAGGTTTTATTATTTTGCTGTAATATATCCCTGTGCTTTTAAAAGCTCTGCGGTCAGAACTCCGCCGCCTGCAGCACCACGTAATGTATTATGGGACAGACCTACAAATTTATAGTCAAACACCTTATCTTCACGCAATCTGCCAAAGCATACTCCCATACCATTCTCATAATCACGGTCTAGCTTAGCCTGGGGACGGTTATCCTCCTCAAAATACTTGATAAATTGTTTCGGTGCACTCGGAAGCTCAAGCTCCTGCGGAAGACCTTTAAATTCTGCCCATGCCTTTAGGATTTCTTCCTTAGTAGGTTTTTTTTCAAAGTTTACAAATACTGCAGCTGTATGACCGTCTGTTACGGGTACACGGATACATTGTGTCGTGATAACAGGAGAATCTGCTTTCACGATCTGTCCGTCCACTACCTTACCCCAGATCCGTAAAGGCTCCTGCTCACTCTTCTCTTCTTCTCCTCCGATATATGGGATAACATTATCCACCATCTCGGGCCAGTCAACAAAATTCTTACCTGCACCGGAAATTGCTTGATAGGTTGTGGCAACTACCAGAGTAGGTCCGAATTGTCTTAAGGCGTGAAGTGCCGGTGTATAGCTTTGAATTGAACAATTTGGCTTTACTACAATAAAGCCCCGCTTTGTTCCGAGACGCTTTTTCTGTGCCTCAATCACCGCAAGATGCTCCGGATTAAGTTCCGGAACTACCATAGGAACATCCGGTGTCCATCTGTGAGCACTGTTATTGGATACAACGGGTGTCTCTGCTTTTGCATATGCTTCTTCTATTACTTTTATCTCATCTTTTGTCATATCTACCGCACTAAAGACAAAATCAACATCCTTGCTGACTTCTTCTACTTCGTTTACATTTTTTACAATAAGTTTTTTCACATTTTCCGGCATCCGTGTAGTCATCTTCCAACGGTTACCTACTGCTTCTTCATATGTCTTTCCAGCACTTCTCGGACTAGCCGCTACTACTGTAACTTCAAACCATGGATGGTTTTCCAAAAGAGAAATGAAACGCTGTCCAACCATTCCGGTTCCTCCAAGGATACCTACTTTTAATTTACTCATTACTATTCCTCCATCTTTGTTCTTGTATGGCATACATCTGTCTTTTCTGTAAATATACTATAACTTAAATTCAGAAAAAGCAATGATTTTTAGAGGAAATATTTAAATTTGTAACTATTATATAGAGACGTTCCTGCCATGATACTTTTTTTGGTCATTTTTCAATCAGGCTCTTGTAATTCTCCAGTAATTTATAAAGGTCTTCCAGACTTTCAATTTCGTTTACTGTATTTCGAAGCTTTGCAGAACCGGGATAGCCGGTTGTATACCAGGCAACATGTTTTCGCATTTCACGGATACCGATAAATTCTCCCTTAAATTCTACAGAAAGTTTCGCATGTCGTATTATCATATCACTTACTTCGTTAAAATCCGGTTTTTGCAGAAGAATACCCTGTTCCAGATACATTTTGATCTGTGTAAACAGCCACGGATTTCCTCTCGTACCTCTGGCTAGCATGATAGCATCACAATTTGTCTGCACCAGCATTCTTTTCGCATCCTCCGGTGTAAATACATCACCGCTTCCGATTACCGGTATGGAAAGTGCCTGCTTAACCTTTTTGATAATCTCCCAATCCGCGCTGCCACTATAAAATTGTTCTCTGGTTCTTGCATGTACAGCGACGGCGGACGCACCGCTCTCCTGTGCTATTTTCGCAATTTCTACCGCATTGATACAATCGGATTGAAAACCGCTTCTGATCTTAACTGTGACAGGCTTACTATAATCACGGACAATATTCTCTATAATTCTTCCAATCAGCTCCGGATTTTTCATTAAAGCGGAACCCTCCTGGTTATTTACTACCTTCGGCACAGGGCACCCCATATTAATGTCAAGGATATCAAAGTCACGATTTTCAAGTCTTTTTGCTGTACTTTTAAGTATTTCCGGATCGGCGCCAAACAGCTGCAGTGCAACCGGACGTTCCTCTTGTGAAATTCTGATTAAATTCTCTGTATTCTTATTGTTATACTGCACCCCTTTTGCACTGACCATTTCCGTATAAACCAGATCAGCACCTTTTTCCTTGCACAATAAGCGAAATGGCAGGTCGGTAACACCTGCCATTGGTCCCAATATTAAATTCCCCTTCAATTTAACATTTCCTATATTAACGCTCATAATTTACTCCATTCGTATCAAGCCGCCAAACGGTATCTCATATAATATAATTTATCGATTTCTATTTTTGTCGGTAATAATTTTTAAGCCTTTTAGCGTCAGGTTTACATCATAAATCTCAATTGAATCTGTTGCTTCTGAGATTATTTTACCTAGTCCTCCGGTTGCGATTACCCTGCAGGTATCAATCCCTGCTTCCTTAAGCATTCTCTTAACAATGTATTCCGTTTGTCCGATACAGCCAAATACAAGGCCTGCCTGCATACTGGTGACCGTGTCCTTTGCTAATATGGTATCCGGCATTGCAATTTCGATTTCCGGGAGCTTTGCCGTATCATTCCAAAGCGCATTTGCTGCTATTTTTAATCCCGGGCATGTAACCGCTGCCGCAAAGGTACCATCTGCGGTTATAAGATCATAAGTAATTGCTGTACCAAAATCAATAACAAGTACCGGACCACCATAAATTTCATATGCGGCTACCGCATCGACCACTCTGTCTGCACCGATTTCCTTCGGATTAATGCTTGTTATCTTTATTCCTGTTTTTGTACCGATTCCGACTATATGAGGTGTAATCGATAAGTATTTAATGATGCCCGAGTTCAGAGAATACATGATTTTAGGAACGACAGAAGCAATTGTTACTGCTGTAATCTCATCTTTTCTGATTTTCCTTGCCTCCAATAGATTACAGATTAACAATCCGTATTCATCCGAAGTCCTGGCTGTACCGGTTGTTAAGCGAAAGCTTGCTTTTAAATTAACTTCCTCAAATACACCCAGAGTTATATTTGTATTTCCAACGTCTATTACTAATAACATAATTTTCTCCATTTCCGCGCTGCTTATAAAGTATCAAAAGATTAGTGTTCTATAGCAGATCTGTCGCATCCTCCCCAAGAAAAAACACCTTATAATAGAGTTCAAGTGCTTCCAAAAGCTCGCCTTTTTCTCTTTGCAGCTGCTTCACTTTCAGTACACTTCCTATATCATCATAGTAATAATCTCCTTCGTCTGCATTTACCTGAAATATTAGTGTTCCATCCTCTTCAAATTCCAGGGATAAAATACCACCTACCTCTTCCGTAAACAATACACACATGATTTTTAATTCTTGTCTGATCTGTTCAGGCAGCATTTTAAAATCATCATTCAGCCAGAATTTTTTGTGATAAGCATTGCTTGCACATAAAACCACATTTTCCTGATACATAAACCAAGCTCCTTTTTTCATAATATTCATCAGGCAATTACTGGTAACACGGTTATAAAAAAATGACGATTACTTCTGCAATTATCCGATAGGCTGCTACTTGTTTGAAATAATGCTTTTTAGAACATATCCCAATAATATTACAATAATTCCCATCATCAGATAAGAATAACCTGTCGTTTTTTTCTTCGGATCTTTTACTAATTTAAATCCATTGATAAGATTAATGCCTCCGCCTGACATAGCAGCCACTAATATAGCGTTCCCATTCACCGGATCCTTATAAATAAAAAATAACGAAACAATTAGAGCAATTCCCATTAAAGTTATCATTAGATCACTTTTTAATGAAAATTCCTCTAATAGCTTTTTCCATCTATTCATAACCTAACCTTCCTCGCTGACAAAATAGCAGCTGTAGGAAGCTTAGTCTTATTTTTCTTCCGAATATTACTAGTTTCTGGAAGTTTATTTTTCGTTTCCCAAAGTTGCTACCATAACAGCTTTAATTGTATGCATTCTGTTTTCTGCCTCATCAAACACAACCTCTGCGAATTGTTCAAATACCTCTTCCGTAACCTCTTTCCCTTTCACAGCCGGCAGACAGTGCAAGAAAATGGTTTCCTTCTTGCCGGTACGAGCCATCAGGTCAACATTTACCTGGTATGGCTTTAGCAGCGTAATACGCTCTGCAGCCAGGTCTTCCTCTCCCATGGAGCACCATACATCGGTATATACAGCATCCGCTCCTTCTACTGCATCCAGAGAATCAGAGATCGTAATCTTGCAGCCGGAAGCCTTTGCATACTCTTCGCACTTATTAACCAGCTCTGTCTCAGGCCATAGAGCCTTCGGTGCCAGAATTGTGAAATCAACCCCCATTTTAGACGAGCCAATCATTAAGCTGTTCGCCATATTATTGCGGCCATCTCCAACAAATGCAAGCTTCAGTCCTTTCAGCTTACCAAACTGTTCCTTTATTGTCAAGAAGTCTGCCAGAATCTGCGTCGGATGATCTGCATCCGTTAAGCCATTCCATACCGGGACTCCACTATATTTTGCAAGTTTTTCTACAGTTTCCTGCGAAAATCCACGGAATTCAATTCCGTCAAACATTCGGCCCAGTACTCTTGCCGTATCCTCTACGCTTTCCTTATGTCCCAGCTGAATATCATTCTTCCCGAGATATTCCGGATGTCCCCCCTCATCAATGCAACCAACCGTGAACGCACAGCGTGTTCTTGTAGAGGGTTTTTCAAAAATTAATGCGATATTCTTACCCTTTAAACTATTTCCTGTAATCCCTAGTTTCTTTTTTTTCTTTAAGTCTGCCGCAAGCTCCAGTAAATATTCAATTTCCTCCGGTGTATAATCCTTTAATGTTAAAAAGCTTCTTCCTTTTAAATTCATCTTAATAACCATGCCCTTTCCAAAGTCTAGCGATTTGTGCAGCGCACATATCGCGGTGTGAAAATATGTTTTTCACACGAACCTCCGTCTTGCCTTCAAACAGTACAAATACGAACGGAAAAACATATTTATACTTTTTGTTTTTTGTAAATATATCCCAGCTGCGCAAATTAATATTTATACTGTGAATGTGTTTATTTATACATTATTCCATATTTACAAAATTGTCAAGCTAAAATGTTAGATATAATTGCAAGGGCATATTCCATGATAAAATCAGTATTCTCTTCCTCCTGATGCTGCGCCATCATCATCTTATATAGCAAGGAACAGAATTCCTGCTCCGTATAAATTCTATATTTCGCAATTCGCAATCTTCTTGCACAATATTCCAGAATTCCATAATAAAGATTAGTATAATTCCAGTTTCTATCCAATTTCAGTAAGATTGCTAGCTTCGGAAAAATGTCTTCGACACATTTTTTGGTGATTGAGTATCCGGCCGCCACAGTATCCTGCCAGCCGGTAATCAATATTTCTTTCAGCTGTTCCTCGGGTAAAGCGATTAACGAGCTCAGATAATCTCTTTCATTTCTTAGCGAATCAATATAATATTCATTTCCCGCAAGCGGCATAAGGATGCGAACTGTATCAAAATATCCCAGCGATATATTCCTGACTGCTTTTTTCGGATTAAATTCTAAAATATTGCATAATTGCGTTTTCGGTGCAATTGATACGATATTTACGTTCTCGGGTATCTTGATTTTCTTTTCCATACCAACCCCGAAAATTCGGATCACTATAATATCTTCATAACCTCTGTTGATCAGCATATCTATCGGTACATTATTGGCAACACCACCATCGATATATGTTTTGCCATTAAACTTCTCACTCTTAAATAATGGAAAGCTTGCACTTGCCATCAGATAATCCTTCAGACATCCATCTTCCGTTTCTTTGGCTGTTATCTCGATTTCCTTCATGTTGCTGAGATTAAAAGTTCCGATGATAAACTCTATTTCAGATTCCTTGATTTTTTTCTCATCTACAACTTCTTCCATCAATTGTTTCAAAGGTGTAACATCGATTCCTCCGCTCGACAGTAATTTTTTGCTCCGCTGTCCTACTGTCTGAAAGTTTATATCTTTAAAATTACGATTCATCAGCTTGTCCATTTCATCATCATCCACATTCATAATACTCGAATAGCTGATATTACTCCACAGATTTACTGCCCTGTCGTAATCTCCCATGCAAATTAATGCTCCATTTAGCGCACCCACAGAGACACCTGCTATGGCTTTTATTTTTACTCCATATTCCATAAGCGCCTTCCATACGCCAATCTGATAAGCTCCTTTTGCCCCGCCACCTTCTAAAACGATACCGTATTCCTTACTAAAATCAAAACTTTTCTGTTCCATATTCTTCACCCCGATTATACTTCAGCCAGTTTTATTATAGTAAACAAGTAGTGCTGTATTTGCTTTCCCAACCGCAGAATTCATGTCTGTAATTGTAGGGAGATACCGCCATTGACACTTATTATTATAATAGAAATAATTAAATCCGCAAGTAATACCTGTAATACTCTATCAGGATATCCTAAAATTCAATAAACTAAGCAAATTGCCAGAAACAAAACAAAAGAGACCGGATATTTCTATCCGGTCTCTTTTGTTTTATTTTGCTAATGCATGATATAGTTCGCAATTAAATTTTGATCTAATATTTCTTTTGAGGTTTTCTTCAAGAGCAGCGCCTTATCATATTCCGCTCTATATTTTGCCGCATCCACCTGTTGATTTGTTCCAATCTTCCATGCTCTGCTTCCTTCAAAAATGCCTTCCCTCGATATTTGAAAAAGAATATCGTTCGTTGCGAAAGAACCTTCAAATAAATAAGAAGTAAAGGCTACGAAGCCCTCTTTTGCATTTGTTAAATCCTGCCCCATTACAAAGGTATTATTATAGGACAATCCCATTATATTAGCGATTGTCGGCATAAAGTCTATCTGTCCGCCTGTTGTACTAATTGTCTTCTCTACACCGCTTCCCGGAACGTGAATAATTAACGGTATATTAAGCATCTCATCATAATCGTAAATTCTTCCAAGGAAATCACTCATTCGATAACGGATATCCTCCATGCCGCAATTCATTCCATGATGGTCACCATATAATGCAATTACCGTGTTGTCATACATTCCTGCGGCCTTCAGTTCATCCACAAACTGGCCGATTGCTTCATCCGTGTAACGTGCAGTTTCAAGATAATCTCCGAATTTGGTGTCTCGATCCTTTTCCGTAAGATTTAGCGTTCTGTATTCCTCGGGTAATATAAACGGATGGTGGTTCGTGAGCGTAATAACAAAACTAAAATATGGTGCTGTCTGCTTCTGCAAAATTGGTAACAGCTGTTGAAACATTGATTTATCCGATATGCCTAATCCAATGATTTCATCCTGGTTTAAATCTTCCATACTGACAAAATCCTGAAAGCCTAAATTCGGATAAATTTTTTCCCTATTCCAAAATTCACCTCGAAATCCATGAACAGCAAAGGAATAATAACCATTATCCCGCATCAGCCAGGGAAGTCCGTTAAAAGTATTGTCCTGATAAAGCCGGTAGCATTCCCCATCAATTACCGGATACAGACTATTTAGACTCGAGAACTCAGCATCTGCTGTATTCCCTTTACCGATGTTTGAGAAATAATGATCGTAATAAAGGGTATCCTGTTTCATCAATTTATTTAAGTTTGGCGTTATTTCCTGACCCTCATAGGTTGCGCCCAGAAGGAAATTCTGAAATGCCTCCATTTGAATAACGACCAAGTTTTTGCCTTTACCGATTCCATGATAGATAGATGCTTCTGCCTTAGGCGTATCCTCATCCAGAACCTTAAGAATCTCTTTTTTATCCATATCGCCCTTTGTGAAATTCTCAGAAATCGTCTCGTAAACATCACTTACATGATTGGTAAAGAACTCCATACTGTTAACCCGTTCAAATGCAGCTGAGTGGAACGGATTAATTACAAGGGTAATAATAAAGGCCGTCAATACATAAATAATATATTTAAATTTTCGCCACGGCAGCCATTTCTGAATATTTTCCCTTGTCGCATATTTCTTAAAATTAAGATAAGCAAATGGAATATCCACAAACAGCAGGAAGCTGGCCGGAATTAATGTAGAAATAAAACTTCTTGGTACTGCTGTTACACTTTTCGCCTGCCATAATTGTCTTATGGAAACCGTTTGATTATAGTAATTAAAGTACATCGTATCTGAAAACATCAGTAGACTAAATAAGAAATATACGGTGAGAAAAACAAAACGTTTTCTTTTTAACCGTGATCTCCCAAAACAAACAAAAATTGTCGCCCATACAATAAGACTCACAATAATTAACACAACTTCCATTCTATTTACATTAATGAGTGAATAATAAACCATCATTTTAAAAACAAATAGAATGATAATAAAATATGGCGAAGCCAACATTTCCTTACACTTTTTCATGACATCCCCCAGTTTATACCTGATAAAGCAACACAATCCAATATGTTATCCTTAAGCTAGGATTATAATATATCATTCATAATTGAATAGCAAGCTTTAAAATCTTAATTTTTTCTTAATCCGCCTGGTACTTTCTGACTATCAGTTTCGTACCGGATATCCCCTGGATGATAACTTTTGTTCCCTTCTCCAGAACAATCCCCTCCAAAGACAGTGCCTGCCATTCCTTTCCGTCTACCTCTACCTGTCCTAGTGTATTCATATTATCTACATCACAAGTAACCAACGCTTCTCTGCCAACGACCCCACCCTGTAAGCTTTTATGTGTTCCGGGATGGAAATGCTCTATAACCATTGGTCTTGTAAAATACAAAAGTGAAATTGAGACTGCTAGAAATAATATAATTTCAAGTAGCAGATTATCCAGATATAACGATACTATGAATGCCGTCAGTGCTCCTCCGGCAAACCATATCGTTGTAACTTTAAGAGTAAGGATTTCTATGAATATTAATATTGCAAGAACAATAATCCAATAAATCGGATTCACTTATTGGCACCTCCTGTCTTAATCTCTTACATTACCAAGTATTCCCTAGACTCATCTTATATTATTAGTACAATAGCATTCTTTCAATATAAAATAAATATATCTCATTCGATTTTGACCTTTACTTATGAAAGTGATTAATTGATATTTAGAATAAGAACTATCCTTCCTGACAATATGATTTTATTAATTGCAGAGATAAATTATGACTTTTGGACGGGGTTATTATGTCACAGGACACGTTTCTCTCTGATGAAATAAGAAATGTCATTACAAAAGAAGATCCTTCTATGGATTTCATTTGTAATGACATCTTACTTCCCTGCATTATCACGTATCTGTGCTATTGATTGTTCTTTTTTCTTCTCTGACTTGACGATTCATACATCAAAATTGCGGCAGCTACTGCTGCATTTAAGGATTCCACCTTGCCTGCCATTGGAATTCGAATTAAAACATCTGCTAAGGAAGCTGCCTTTTCACTTAAACCATTCGCTTCATTTCCAATCATAATAGCGGATTTTTTCCGGAAGCTTCCCTCGCTGTCATACGGAATACCCCGTAAATGTGCAGCATATAGGGTAATCTCTTTCTTTTTCATCTCTTCCAGTACTTCATAATAATCCTCTGCCTGATAAAAGGGAACCCTGTAGATAGAACCCATGGTGGATCTTACTACTTTCGGATTGTAGACATCAACCGTTGACCGGTTAACAATTACCCCTGTTATTCCGGCACCCTCCGCTGTTCTTATCATTGTCCCCAAATTACCCGGATCGCGAATATCCTCCAATAAAAGAATGCAGGCTTCCGGTGCATTCAGAATACTCTCCAGGCTGTAAGTTGCCTTTTTAACGGTTCCCAGAACACCCTGCGGTGTTTTTGTTTCACAAGCATCTTCAAAAGCAGAATTTGTTACCACTTCATAATTTAAATCATAAAAATAATTTGGTAAAGCTTCTGATTTTTCCTGATAAAAGCTCTCAGAAACATAGGCTTTCTGCAAAAGTCCTGCTTGTCTGGCCTCTTCAAACATTTTCAGTCCTTCCACTACAAAGATGCCCTGTTCCTCACGAGCCTTCGCTTTTTTTTGCAGCAGTACCAGGTTCTTTATCTGAGAATTACTTGAACTGCTGATAATACTTTTTGATTTCATATGTTATCCATTCCTTTTAGTGTTCTGATTTAAACTCGTACTTAACTATAAATTTCAACTTATAAATTTATATGCTTATTAGCCTTAAACTTGAATAACTTCTATTTATCTTATCATAAGTTATTAATTATGTCATTTATATTTGGTTTTATTTAAAATGTTAAATTAAAAAAAGACCTATTTTCTTGAAGTTTCGAAGATAGGTCTAATATAAATTTCTAATTTTAATATAAGAACTCGCTAGTTAATGAACAATATTTATTAGGGTTTTTTCTAATAATCTGCAAACATATTTTCATTGCATCTTTAGACTTACATGTTATGTCTGAAGTGATTACATTCTTATAATCCCAATTAAAAAAGCACAAGAATATTAATCGAGTTGTATTCTCTACTCCATTATCTGTACACTATTTTCCGTAAGATAGATTGCCTGCTTGTTTGTGAGGTATATATGCGGACAATTACCAGTATCAACCTGACCAGCTTTACTTCCTTCTTCGCAATGCACGGAAAGTATACAATTGATTAGTCCCAGATTATTATTGATACTTTGTGTGGTAATTAAGCTTCCCGCACTGACACCCACATATACACCACCATTTCTGATGTATTCTTTCAGCACTATATCAAAATTATTTTCAAGGACTCTGTCAAGCAGGTACTTTGTATTTCCACCGCATACATAAATAGCATCATAGGATAACAGCTTCTCTAAGGGAAGTACCTTATGCATATCATAAACAAGTATATTATCCTTAAAAATTCCTGCACTTAATAAATCCTGCATACATTTTTGAAGCACAAGAACAGCATCTGCTGTGACGGCAGCGGTCGGAATAAATACCACCTTAATATCTTTGCTTTCTTTCCCTATTAACTCCAGAAATAATTTCTCCAGTTTCTTATTCTCAAAACCGGCGGATGTCAGTAATACCTTCATTTGTTCGTAAAGCCCCTTTCTAATTGGATCTCATTCTTCCCACTTCATTTGATGTTCTGCTATTCCAAGCAGGGCACATTCCCTACAGACTTGTTCCTTCTGTTCCTTATTTCCTATCTCATACTTCAATATTTTATTGTAAAATACAATGATTTTTTCGTTGCCGCACTTCATATCTGCAAACCAGTTGCCGGCTTTCTGATCTGCCCGTATAGCCCTTGACAAAAGCTCTGGAAAATCTATCTGTCCCGATGTAAAATAGAGAATTGTCCAATACTTTGGAACTCCATCCGTCCTCCATAGTTCTATCTTGTCTACTGAAATTTTATCCAGAATCTGTTCCTCTTGAATACTTTCCTTAATCAATATACCTTTATAAACATATTCTTTGGTACTCAACTTTCGAATGCCACAGGTACTGATCTCCTTAACAGCATCCAGTTCTAAATCATCCCGTAATAATACATCAAGAGAAACCTGAAATAAATTACCGAGCAGAAGAAGCTTGTCTATCTCCGGCAATGTAAAATCAGCTTCCCATTTTGATATTGCCTGTCTGCTTACCCCACACAACTCTGCGAGCGTTTCCTGCGAGTATCCTTTTTTCTTTCTGAGCAGTTGTATTTTTTCGGCTAAGATCATCTTACCCCTCCTTTTCTTCTCAGGTCCTAATATTATTATACAAAACTAGAGTTGGCGGGTACTACCACCCGCCAGTTGCTTTCCTGCAACTGCAGGTTTCTATTTTATTAACTTTCGGCATTTTACATAAGCTTGAAATAACAACTTATTTCAATAACAGCTTTTGTATGGATTAAACCTAAATATACTAATTTTTGTTTTAATATTCAAATCGTAATCTAAATAGAAAAGTGACTAAAATTCCTTTTTTTCAAACCATCTGATACTCAGAAAACAGGAAAGAATGGATAATATCAATATAACAATTCCAACTATGCCTGAAATAGCAGCAATTCTGATATCAGTAAAAACGAATCCCAGTGCAACCGCTAATTTATATAATGCAAATCCAATCAGCGCCGGTACAGCCATCGCTCCAATTGTAATAATTCTGGCTTTCTCTATACCATATTTGATCATTAGGGGAATAACAATGCTTCCATATAATAAAGACAGAAATAAGCCTACGATTGCGCATCCTATAATTGTAATTAATTCAAGCCTGCCCAGAAAAATTTCGGCTGCAAAAACGGCAACTGTACCAAATAATACTCCAATTGTTATGAACACTAAATTAACCAGATATTTTTCAAAAACATAATCTTTTCTTGTAATTGGCATAATAAGTGCATATTTTTCCCACCCCGAATGTTCATCAAAGGAAAAGGTCGTTATTGTCATCATACTGCAAAGAAGAGCACTGGTAACGATAAATCCTACCGAACCTGATGTAGGGATAAGGCAGGCTGCAAGGAATAGAAGCAAAAAAAACATCTGCTTCGCATTATGTCCTATATTATACAGATCTTTCAATATTAAACTTTTCATAATTTACCCCATTTCTGCGCTGCCTCTTGCGCATCCTAAGTTTGTCGTAACGCAGACACAAACTTACTGAGTGAAAGTAATTTTTCTTTCACTCTTCCAATCATGATGCCGCATGCGGCATCACAAATAATTGGTGAAGATTCTTTTTCTTCACACTTACTCCTATTTGCCGCAGAGCAGCATCTTAATTAATATGGAAAGATGTCTCTTTTACAACCGTAATACAGCTAGACGACATCTTAAATAATTGGAAAAGGACTTGATATAAGCTTTGTTGTGTTCATTCTGAGGGTTCTCTTCGTGTAACAATTTTTATTCATAATGAATGATTCGAGTGTATAAGTCATCAATAACTATATATAGTGCAATGATTAAACCTGAGTTTCGGCACTCGAATCATGAATTTATCTCCTGAAAAATCTTTTTATACCTCGCCTTTTACATAAAGTAACATCATTTCTTCAAGCGTTACCACATCAATGATCGCATTTTTATATTTTGCCTCTGCTTTTTTCTTATCTTTTACCAGGACATTCCACTGATAATCCATTTTCCGATATGCTAATCTGTCCTTCCTATCTATCTTCTCAAAGTCACTTGATCCACATCGTATAATTCCGTAATTATAAATCAAATCATCCTTATTTTCGCTTAAAATCACCTGACCCTTATGCAAGAAAACAATATGATCCGCAATCTTTGCCAGATCATTTGTAATATGGGTGGACAGTAGGATCGAATTCTCTTCCTCCTGCACAAAATCAAGAAAGATATCCAGGATATCATCCCGGATGATTGGATCCAGTCCACTTGTTGGTTCATCCAGTATCAGAAGTTTTGCATGATGGGATAATGCTGCGGCAAGGCAAAGCTTAACCTTCATTCCTTTTGATAGAGTCTTTATTTCTTTATCAGTAGGTACTTCAAACTTATCTAGATAATTTTGATAAAACTTCTCATCCCAGTTTTGATATGCTTTCCTGCACACATTTCCAACCTTTCTGGGAGTCAGGGTTTCGTAAAAATTAATCCCGTCAAACACAATCCCAATATCTTCTTTTATTTTCTTGGGATGCTCTGAAAGCTGCTCTCCCCAGAATAATACCTCTCCCCCGTCCTTCTTAATCAGATCAAGTGCTGCTTTCATGGTTGTGCTTTTACCGGCCCCATTCTCACCAATTAACCCATATATCTTTCCTTTCGGCAGCCGAAGATCGACATTCTCCAAGTTGAATGAATTATACTTTTTTTGTAACCCTTTGATTTCCAATGCATACTCCATTATTTACCTCATTTCTGCGCTGCTTTTGCGCACTATAGTTTGTGTACGCAGCACAGACACAAACTTATTGAGTGAAAGTAATTTTCTTTCACTCTTCAATTATATTGCCGTTACGACATCTCAAATAATTGGTCAAGAAGCCTGGAATGAGCACCTCTGTGCTCATTTCGGGGTTCTTCTCAGTTTGAAGATGTTATTCTTCAAACTTCCTTATAGAACATAGTCAGCAATTCGATGAGTTTATTCAGGCTAATATTGCTCTTTCTTCCGATTTCAGCTGCCTCCTGCAGATGCTCCTCCGCTATACGCTGCTGCTCTTCCTGATAGAAGTCTTTATTATTCGCAGAAATAAAGCTTCCTCTCCCCACCGTTGTTTCAATAAAGCCATCCTTTTGTAAATCTTCATATGCCTTTTGAACTGTAATCACACTAATATGTAAGGCTTTCGCCAGGCTTCGCATGGAAGGAATTGGATCGCCATTCTTAAGTTCTCCGCTCATTACCATCGCTTTTATCTGTAACGTAATTTGTTCGTAAATTGGTTTATTTGTATTCGAGCTTATTATTATTTCCATACTAACTCCGATCGAAGTGTAATATATTGTACTTATTGAACAAGTACAATATATTACACTTTTTTTATTTTGTCAAATGATTTTTCACACTGACAAGGATTAACTTATCAAGGAACAACTTGTATGAATTATCCAATGAACTTCTAAGCTTTGCAAGCATCACAATAAATGAATGTTGAGGAGACTTTCATAATGAGTAATAAAAGTGCATAGACACAGAAAACAGGAGCGTCATAATAACGCTCCTGTTTTCTGTGTTAATATGAAATTATATTTTCTGAGGTTTACTTCAAAAGCTCTGCCAGCTGTCCTGCATCCAGTATATCATCAATTATCTTAGCATACCGGGCATAGGTTACCTTAAGGTCTGGCTCTAAAATAAACGATGCCGGAAGCTGCAGCTCCTCTCCCTCGTACCTTCCGTGCTTATATCCGGCGGCCATAGCTTTTACCACCTTTGGCATGGTTGAGATACCTGCTAGCTTCTCCTTACTGGGTGCCGGAAGAATCTCAAACTCCTTGTACAACTTCTCTTCAGGATCACATATGATTTCAAACGGGAAGGCATCCATAGCATCCAGTTCTTCCTTCAACAAATCCGGGTCACTCTGAAGTACCACCAGTAATTTACCTCCGACCGTTGTAATCTTGCTATAATTCTTGGCATACTGTGCAAGATCATACTGACACAGCGTACAGCCGAAATAGCGCAGAAATACCAGTGCAGTCTTCTTGTCTCCTATTGCTTCACTCAACTTAACATCCTTGCGAAATGGAGTATTAAAAACAAAATCCGGCATATGGTCATTTACATTTATTCTTGCCATGCGCAGCTCCTCTCAATTAGATACTTATTGATGCTTATTTTGCATTAAAAACATATTGGTCCAAACGATTCATGGCATCTTCCACTCTGCTGAAAGGAACTGCAAGATTTAAGCGAATCGAGCATGGTCCATGGAACATACGTCCATCCTGCCAGGCAACACCGACATCCCAGCCACTCTTTTCCAGTTCATCAATCGTCTTGCCATTCTCTTCACACCACTGTGTGCAATCCAGAAAGAGCATATAGGTTCCCTGGGGTTTTGACAGCTTCACTCCCTTAAAATTTTTGGAAATGTAATCACAGGCGTAATTAACATTACCGCTAATTACTTCACAAAGCTCGTCCACCCATTCATAGCCTTCCGGTTTATAAGCTCCAATCAGCGCATGCATACTAAGTACATTCATATCATTATAGTGAGGCTTGCTGCTCTGTGCGCGAACACGGTCACGAAGATAGCTATTGTAAATAATATGATAGGAGCCAACCAGACCTGCCAGATTGAAGGTCTTACTTGGTGCATATACAGCTACTGTACGATTACGGGCATCCTCACTGACAGACTGCGCCGGTATATGCTTATTACCGTTTATGATAATATCGGACCAGATTTCATCCGAAATAACGATACAGTCGTTTGCTTTATAGACCTCCATCGCTTTTTCAACTTCCCATTTTTCCCATACACGGCCACAGGGATTATGAGGAGTACAGAAAATTGCAACATGAATTTTATGAGCTTTAATCTTCGCATCCATATCTTCATAATCCATACGCCAAACACCCTCTTCATCCAGCTTAAGTGGACTGTGAATGATTTTACGTCCATTATTTTCTACACTCATGGTAAAGCCAATATAAGTAGGTGAATGCAGTAGAACCGCATCTCCTGGAGCCGAAAATGCATTCAGTGTGGAAATAACACAGCCCAAAACACCATTTTCATATCCAATACAATCCCTGGTAAGTCCACTCACTCCATTGCGTGCCTCCTGCCAGCGGATAATCGTGTTATAATACTCATCTGTCGGTACAAAATAACCGAATGCCGGATGCTTCGCACGTTCAATGATAGCCTCAGTAATCGTCGGAACCGTGGGGAAATTCATATCCGCTACCCACATCGGAATAGCATCAAATCCTTCCTTCGGAAGGTCCGGAGTAAAGCCAGGCATTGATCCCAAACCATCCACAGCAATAGCATCCTTACCTCTTCGGTCGATGATTGAAGTAAAATCATATTTCATAGTAGTATCCTCCCTTTCATAATCCGTTTTAATCTATAAAACCATTTAAAACAGCTGACATTCTACAAATATTTATGTTATTACATATCGTCATCTGCAAGTGCCTGCGCAATAATAGCCTTCTTATTCTCCTCCAGGCTCTCTTTACTAACTGCTCCTGTTTTGATACGAAACATTGAGAAACCGACGCATATAACTAAAATTGCAAGAGAAACGATAATATCATTACCTTTTAGATTTTTAAATAAATTATAAGCTACAACTCCTGCACAACCGGCGGAAGCGACACAAACAATATTATACAACGGAATAGGCATACGCAGTGCACTTTTTTTCCACTGGTCCGGATATTTTTTAGGTAATGTGATACAAGCTATATTCAAATATACATTCATCAGCATGGCTGGAATCATAACAAGTGATATTATGGAATCAAGACTGAAGCCAAGGATAATCGGTAATACGCTAAGGATATAAAATGTGAGCTGAATTACCCACGGGAAGCCACTCTTCGTAGTTTTTGTAAATACCGGAGGAAGCCATCCATCTTCTGCAATTTTCATCAGCGGATAACGGAACATTGCTATACCACCCAATAAACTTGTTGCAATTGCAAATACACCACCACCCAAAATAAATACAACATAAATGCTATAAGGGAAAATTGCCTTGGCAGTTGCACCTAAATTAACACCCGCAACCTTATCATAAGGCAGTACACCAGCAGCTACAATACTCATTGCTCCATATATTACTGCGAGTGCCAGCGTAATCCAGAGAATAGCAACCGGAATAGTCTTTTTCGGTTTATTCGTAACTGCAACCATGGATACTGGAGCCATCGTTGTACCCTGACAAGCCCATCCCATAATTGCTATAGCACTAATGAAGCCTCCAAAGCCTCCATGGAAAAAGCCTCCGTCCGCATTGGAAAAATAGCCTGGTTGAACCTGCGGCAATCCAAAGATTACAAAGATTGCAATGGCACCAATCAGAACAATCGTCATTGCATTTTCTAATAGAGTAACAAAACGTGAACCGCGAAGAGTACTTGCAAAGAACAGCGTCATGATAAGAACAGCAACCGGCCTCGTATAAGGCTCAACTCCCGGAAATATTGCTGCAATATAGCCGACTATTCCAAGTGCATAGCTTGACATTGCCATCGTATTAACCAGCGACATGGTTGCCGAAAAGCCTGTCATCGTAGGATTAAACAGAAGTGCCTTTTGGCTGTAATCTCCACCCTTGAATACAAACATAGCACCCATTATTACATTATACATATAAGCTAAAAGCATAAACAAACATCCACCGACACATACCAGAACAATGGATCTTCCCGTAAAAGCAATACCAAATCCCAATAAAACAAATATTCCGGAACCTATAGCCCCGCCCAAACCGAGACCAATAATATTTAACATATTAAGCTTTTTGCCATGTTCTTCCATATTATACCTCCACCTTGATGTGTATTCCCCAATACGTTCCATTAAAATTTAATGATCATTACTATCTAGGCTAGATAGCGCCCCGGTTATAATACCGCCACCGCTTCGATTTCAACTCTTGCATTCATTGGCAGGTTAGCGACCTCATAGGCAGCACGGGCCGGGCATGTCCCAGTAAAATATTCAGAATATACCTCATTCATCGCGCCAAATTCTTTGATGTCCTTCAATAGAACTGTAGTTTTTACCACATTATCCATGTCAGCTCCGGCTGATGCAAGAATTGCACGGACATTCTCCAATGACTGCTTGGTCTGTGCAGTAATATCTTCTCCTGCAAAGGTACCGGTAGCAGGATCAATGGGTAGCTGCCCTGATACATAAATGGTGTTACCCGCCTGGATTGCCTGTGAATAAGGACCTATAGCGGAAGGTGCATTCGTTGTGTTAAGTACTTCTTTTTGCAATAATACCATCCTCTCTAGCTTTATTTTTATTACTTCCCTTTGTCAAACAGATAGAATTATTATCTGTTTGATTGTATTTTTATCATACCACATTATTCTACATTGTACAACATTTTTATTACATTGATAAAAAATTTATACATTTTTATATTTTTTCGTTGCTTACTGTAAGAAAAATGATATAATAATGTGAAAGAAAGGAAATAAACAATGACAGATCGAGAAATTTTAGAAATGTATAAACCCATGGTATCATTTTTATCCAGCTTATGCGGCCCGGGGTGTGAAGTATTACTGCATGATGTATCAAAGCTGGAGGAAGGTACTGTTATAGCAATTGCCAACGGATATCATTCCGGGCGGACCATCGGTTCACCAATGACCGATCTCGCTACCCAGATCTACCATGATCAGCTTTATATGACACAGGATTTTCTAACGAATTATCATGGTGTCAGTAAGAGTAAAAAATTTATTTCCAATACATTTTTTATCAAGAACGAACACAGACTAATTGGCTTGCTCTGTGTTAATAGGAACATAACTGCTATTCATGATCTGGATATGGCTTTGACAAGTTTAAAACAGCAGTATAATCTCTCGGAAGGCAGAAGTGACATTCAGGAGCATCTGAATAATCCTGTGGAGGAAATGTTATCTACACTTGTAACGCAGGCTGTGGAAAAAGCAGGTGTTTCCCCTCAACGCATGTCCCGTCAGGAAAAGGTTAATATTGTCCATACGTTAAATGAGCAGGGTGTGCTTACCATGAAGGGTGCTATAGCTGAAATTGCACTGCAGCTTGATATTTCAGAACCTACAGTTTACCGATATCTAAGTCGGAAATAAAACGAAAGCACAATAGTAAAAAATACTCCTCCTATCGTAGGTAGTTTTTGTTTTCACTGTCTACTAAGGAGGAGTATTTCATATATATAATAATTTACATTTCTTCATTTAACTTGCTTAAGCGTATAGCTTGGTCGGCTGCGATCAAGCTGTTTATAAACTCATCGAGATCTCCGTTCATCACATCATCAATCTGATACATCGTAAGCTTAATGCGGTGATCGGTTACACGCCCCTGCGGAAAGTTGTACGTCCTGATCTTCTCGGAACGGTCCCCCGTACCAACCTGGCTTCTGCGAGCCTCCGCTTCTGCGTTTTGGGCCTTCTCCATCTCTAATTCATAAAGCTTGGAGCGAAGAACTCTGATTGCTTTATCTTTATTCTTCAGCTGAGATTTTTCATCCTGACAGGAGATTACGATTCCGGTCGGGATATGGGTGAGTCGTACCGCGGAATCTGTTGTGTTGACACACTGTCCGCCGTTACCGGAGGAGCGGAATACATCAAATTTACAGTCATTCATATCTAGTTCAACATCTACTTCCTCAGCTTCCGGCATAATCGCAACGGTAGCTGTTGAAGTATGAATTCTTCCGCCAGATTCAGTTACCGGTACACGCTGTACACGGTGAACTCCGCTTTCATACTTTAATTTGGAATAAGCTCCCTTTCCGTTAATCATAAAGATTACTTCCTTAAAGCCTCCAATTCCGTTCTCATTCAAGTTCATCATATCAATTTTCCAATGATTACGTTCTGCATACATAACATACATACGATACAATTCTGCAGCAAACAGAGCAGCTTCATCACCGCCTGCACCGCCGCGGATTTCAACGATAACATTTTTCTCATCGTTAGGGTCCTTCGGAAGAAGTAAAATCTTAAGTTCCTCTTCAATCTTCACGATCTGCTGTTTGCAATCACTAAGCTCTTCCTTCGCCATCTCACGAATTTCCTCATCACTTTCTTCTTCAAGTAAGGCAAGGCTATCTTCAATGGCATTTTGTGCAGCTTTATATTCTTTATATTTTGCTACAATATCCGTTAGGTCAGCATGTTCCTTCATGAATTTCCGGTATCTGGCCTGATCATTCATAAGATCAGGATTCATCATTTCCTCTTCCAATTCCTCATAGCGCCTAAGGATATCCTCCAATTTATCAAACATAACTATAATTCCTCCATATCATTATGGCTTAACAGCTCTCACAACTCTGTCAAGACCACTTAAATCCTTCTTTATCACGATATCCGTAAAATCAGCTCTATGCAGCAGCTCCCTTACGGCTTCTCCTTGGTCATATCCTATTTCAAATAATATGCTTCCTTTGCTGTTAAGATGCGCCTTCAAGGCTGCAATTACACAGCGGTAAAAATGCAGGCCATCTTCTTTTCCATCAAGCGCTATAAATGGTTCATAATTCTTTACCTCCGGCATCAGCTCATTAATCTGTCCCGTCCTGATATAAGGCGGGTTTGATACAATAATATCATAGCTTCCCGTCACCTGTTCAAACAAGTCACTCACTATAAAATCTATATCTACACCATGAATTACCGCATTTTGCGCGGCAATTTTTAAAGCCTCTTCTGAAATATCCGCTCCCGCTGCTTTCAAAGGCTCACCCAGCTTTGCAATACTGATAATAATGCAACCTGACCCGGTGCACATATCCAGGACTGTTTTACCCTTACAGCATTTTAACACTTCTTCTGTCAGCACTTCCGTATCCTGCCTGGGTATCAGAACATCCGGCGAAACCTTGAATTCAAGTCCCATAAATTCCTGACTGCCTGTAATGTACTGCAACGGAATATGCTTTGCTCTCCTTTTAATTAAATTCATAAAATAGAGACAATCCGCTTCCGGAACTATATTTGACTCTTTTAATAAATAATCCATTCTGCTGATCGAGCATACATGGGACAGTAAATACCAGGCATCCAGATCGGCCTCGGCTATGTTCTGTTCCTTTAGCTGTATTCGGGCTGTTTGCAGTAATTCTTTATAAGTAAACATCAAACTATCTCGCCGCCTTATCTGCTTTCTGCGGTTCTATCCTCCTGTTTTTCATCAAAGAATTTATCCAGTGCCCTTAAGATCTCGTCATCCTCTTCTTCCAGCCTGGATATTTTACTTTGAACAACATTCTTGGATTTATCCGGGTTAATATTTTTCATTTCATCATTATTTTTAACAGCATTCCTCTGTTTTGCAGCAGTAGAAGTATTGGCTATTTTTGAAGTACTTTCCTGCTTTACTGTAAAATCCTGCTTTACTGAAGCATCCTGTGTCATAGCTGCCCCCTTGCTCCTTGCAGCATTCTGCTTCGTTACAGTGCTCTGTTTTGCTGCAGTACTCTGTTTTGCTGCAGTACTTAGTTTCGATTCAGAATCTTGTTCCGTATCTTTCCTCTGTACAGAAGACGCTTGTAATTTTATACTTTCTTGTTTCTTAGGCAAATCCGGCTTATCTGTTTCACTTTTCTGCTTTGCATCGGAAATCTTTTTTCTCTCATTTTCCTTTTTTATATTTTGAAACTTTTTATCTGTTTCTTTCTTCCCTGATACAATGCGTTTTGATGAACTGTCCAAAAATGTTCTCCAATCAAAAACCGCATCAACAGATGCAATAGCGACCTCAATCATTGTATCATCCGGTTCTTTCGTTGTAAGTCCCTGCATCCATAATCCCGGCTGGCTAAGTACCGATACAGCTTTATTCTCAGTTTTGCCTGCCAAACGGATAAATTCATAGGAAACACCTGCAATAAAAGGCACCAGCAAAACTCTGGATAATAATCTCCAGCTCAGGTTGCCCGAAGGAATTACCATAAAAAACACTAAACTGATCAAAATAACCAGCAACATAAAGCTTGTACCACATCGCTTGTGCTGTTTTGAATGCTTTTTTACATTTTCCACAGTAAGTTCACAGCCATGCTCTAGGCAGTTAATCGTTTTATGCTCCGCTCCGTGGTACATAAAAACTCTCTTTATTTCCGGCATTTTAGCTGCCAAAATCACATATCCGATAAAAATCACTAAACGTACCAGTCCCTCAATCAAGTTCATAAGAATTGTACTGGTTACCACTTTAGATAGTAAATTTGTTAAAACAACCGGTAAAACCATAAACAATGCAACAGAAATTACAATAGAAAGCAGTACTGCGATCACCATCAAAAATGTACCGCTGCCGCTGCTTTTATCTTCATTTTTATCGATATCTTTCTTTTTAATACTAATAGAACTTTCTTTTTTCTGTGTAACCGAAACTTCTTCTATCTCAAAATCATCTGCCTCTGCTTTTGCTTTGTTATTCGTTTTTACATTTTTCTTCCGGGGCTCCTCTTCTTCTTCGAAAAAGCTGGCAGAATAATTCAGTACCTTAACCCCTACTACCATCGAATCAACAAAGGCCAGCATACCACGAAAGATCGGTAGCTTAAACAATTTTACCTTATCAGAAAAATCTTTGTGTGAATTTACTTCCACTGCAATTTCATTATCTGGCTTACGTACTGCTACGGCGTACTGATCTTTGTTTTTCATCATAACGCCTTCCATGACAGCCATACCGCCAACACCTGATGGTTTCATTTTATCACCCTGCCTTTCCAGAATATATTATCTATGAAAAATGTAACTTAATTACGCGATTAATTTTTAATTATTTAAAAATAGGCTGAGGAAGTAAACCTCAACCCAATTTTTAACATTTCATTTTTAATTAATGCCGGTACTTTAATTCATACCTGACACCTTATCAAGCTTATTATCGTAATAGATCGTCTCTATTAGTTATTCTGGTTTAAGCCATACTTACGATTGAACTTATCGATTGCACCACGTGCAGCGGCAGCCTTCTGCTGGCCTGTATAGAATGAATGACATTTGGAGCAGACTTCAACATGGATGTCTTCCTTTGTTGATCCTGTTACAAATTCGTTACCGCAGTTGCAAACAACCTTAGCCTGATGATATTTGGGATGGATTCCGTCTTTCATATTTTCACCTCTTAACTACCTTATAGTATTATATAGAATAATATAATAATGAATATTATAATAATTCCAAACTAATAAACAGCTTTATAATTATAACATAGGATGTTGTCCATTGCAATACTAAAAGTTTCAACAAAAATCAATTTTTATTGTATCTCCATCCTTCATATAATTTTACATCGTATAGTTAATCACTACATATTCCACTGATCCCTTAACATCAAAGATGCCCTTCTCTTATTTATTAGGATGAACTCGTATTAAAAAAAGCAGACATAAATCAGCGATGTTCTTCTGATTCTATGTCTGCGGTTCCACATCCTCACGATGTGATATAAATTATATAAAACAGGCAATTATTATGGTTTCATATCTTTCACTGCCCGATTACTTACACTAGTTGCTATAATAAATTCTATCATTATACTCACTTGATAATAAATAGTACTAACATAATCCTTACGATAATCCTTACGATCATTCAGACTTTTCTATACTCATCACTTATATTATCAACTATCAGATCCCGATTAGTTTAACCTAATAAACAATCTTGGTCTTTTTAATAGTTTCTATAAACTCTATATTGGATTTTGTACGTAGGAACATATCAATAATTCTTTCCAGTGCTTCATCAGATTTCAATCCGCCCAACGCTTTTCTCATCAGGAAGGTTGCCTCCATCTCTGGTTGTGAAAGCAGAAGATCGTCTCTTCTTGTGCTGGATCTTTGAAGATCAATTGCCGGGAAAATACGTTTTTCCGAAAGGCTTCTGTCAAGTACCAGTTCCATATTACCGGTACCCTTAAACTCTTCAAATACAACATCATCCATTCTACTGCCTGTCTCAACCAACGCGGTAGCAAGAATTGTAAGGCTGCCACCCTCACGCATATTTCTAGCTGCACCAAAGAATTTTTTAGGCATATGAAGCGCAGCCGGATCTAAACCGCCTGATAAAGTTCTTCCGCTGGGTTGTACGGTCAGGTTATAAGCTCTGGCAAGTCTTGTGATACTGTCAAGCAAAATAACAACATCCTGTTTATGCTCTACCAACCGCTTTGCACGTTCAATTACCATCTCGGATACTCTTTTGTGATTCTCCGGCAGCTCATCAAAAGTGGAATAAATAACTTCAACGTTCTTGCCTTCGATTGATTCCTTTATATCCGTTACTTCCTCCGGTCGCTCATCAATTAACAAAATGATCAGTTTCATATCCGGATGATTTCTTGTTACTGCCTTTGCGATTTGTTTTAATAATGTTGTTTTACCTGCCTTAGGTTGAGATACAATCATTCCTCTCTGTCCTTTGCCAATCGGTGAGATGAGATCAACCATTCTCATAGCCACACAGTTACCAGGAGTTTCTAAATGAATACGGTTATTCGGGAAAATAGGGGTAAGGTCTTCGAATCTCTTGCGTTTCTGAGCTTCTCCCGGATGAAAGCCATTCACTGACTTAATGTATAATAGAGCACTGAATTTCTCATTCTGGCTGCGAATTCTTGTATTGCCGGCAACGATATCTCCTGTTTTCAAATTAAACCGACGAATCTGTGCCGGGGATACATAAACATCATTTTCACCCGGTAAGTAATTATCACAGCGAATAAACCCGTATCCGTCCGGAAGAACTTCCAGAATTCCAACCTTCGTTTCTCCGCTGTCCAGCTGATCCATTTCATTCTGTGTCATATTTTTCCGTTCTTCTTTTCCAGCAGAGGGTAATTGTTCATTTCTTACCTGCTCTGACGAAACCTCCATTATCTTTATCTCCTGCTTCGACTGCTCTCCTGTAACATCTGTAGCTGCTCTTAAATCCTGTTTCATCTGTTCCTGTGGAACTTCAGAAATCGTTCTTTTATCAAATCTTATCTGCTCACCTGCCATACCAGCTTCCGGTTTTCTTTCTGTTTTTACTTGCTCTGCCGCATTTTCATGCGTTATTCTTCCTGGCTTTGTGTGCTCACCTGCCGGTCTTCTCTCCGCGTTGTTCTGAACCGTTTCATTCTTAGCAGCGAAATTTCTTTCTGTTTTTTCAATTTCTGTCTTTGCTTCCGCGCCCGGTGTGTTTATTACGTTGCTTTGATCCACTTTATCAGCAACCCTATGTCTCCTTTCTGTTTTTTCTTTCTCCGGTGCAGCTATAAAAGGTACCGCTTCCGGTTTTTTCTCCGCTGCCTGCGCAGCTTCAGAATCAGTTTTCATTAAGAATGTGATTAATTCGTTTTTCTTAAACGTAGTAATATTCTTAATGCCTTTTTCTTTTGCCAGTTCCCTTAAATTAGCAAGGGTCATCGAATCATACTGATTTACCATTGATACTACTCCTTTAGTTTTAAATTGGATTCTCTTACGGAACGTGATATAGAGATGATTAAGAATTTTATGAGAAAAATCTCCAAAGATTATCCTTGATTATTTTTTTATTATACAACAACAAAACAAGAAAAGAAAGTGTTTTCTTATAAGCCTTATATCCTAATTTCTTACATTTTTTGTTTATTTTCACATAAATAATGATTAGTATTATAACTTCATTCGAGGCCATATATGCGGTAAGTACCTCCAAGTAAAAAGTATTTACATTTTCGCAGCTCTATGGCAGAAGAACCAGGCTGATATAAACTTAAACGCGACTGCAATTGGCCTCCAAGTTAATTGATAGGATATGCTTGATTTACCTATTTTATAGTGTTAATATAACAGGGAAAGAATTTGTATCGAAAATACTGAAATATATAATGCGAGGAAAGCGTGAAAGAAAATCACTTTTACTCACAAAGTTTGTACCTGCGTAATCCTCGGTGCAAACATAATATGCACAGGAATGAGGGAAATTATGAATATGAATGAACAGGCATTAAAAATGCATGAAGAATGGAACGGAAAGTTGGAGATTGCTTCCAAATGCACCGTAAAATCAAGGGAAGATCTGTCAATTGCGTACACCCCGGGTGTTGCTGAACCTTGCAGAGTAATAGCGCAGGATAAGGAAGCAGCTTACAAATATACTATTAAGGCAAACACAATTGCTGTCATTTCGGACGGTAGTGCTGTTCTTGGACTTGGTAATATAGGTCCCTACGCTGCGATGCCCGTCATGGAAGGGAAGGCTGTTCTTTTTAAAGAATTCGGTGGTGTAAATGCTGTTCCCATCTGTCTTGATACGCAGGATACTGAAGAAATCATTAAAACTATTGCAGCAATTGCTCCTGCTTTTGGAGGGATTAATCTCGAGGATATCTCTGCCCCCAGATGCTTTGAAATTGAAGAACGATTAAAAAAGATGCTGGATATTCCTGTCTTCCATGACGATCAGCACGGTACGGCAATTGTTGTATTGGCGGCTGCAATCAATGCGCTTAAGGTCACCGGCAAGGGGAAGGAAAGCTGTAAAGTAGTAATAAACGGCGCCGGTTCTGCAGGAATAGCAATCTGTAAGCTTTTACTGACTTATGGTTTCCGTCATATTACTCTCTGTGACAGAAATGGAATTATTCATCGTGACTATGAGAATCTGAACTGGATGCAAACAGAGATGCTATCCGTAACAAATCTAGAAAATCAAAAGGGTACTCTATCCGATGCTTTGAAGGGAGCCGATTTGTTCGTCGGTGTGTCTGCTCCGAATATTGTCTCAAAAGAAATGGTCGCATCTATGAATCAAGATGCAATTATTTTTGCAATGGCAAATCCGACACCGGAAATTATGCCTGACCTGGCTAAAGAAGCCGGAGCAAGAGTTGTCGCTACCGGACGCTCCGATTTTCCTAATCAAGTAAATAATGTAGTTGCTTTTCCTGGCATTTTTAAAGGGGCTTTAGAGGGACGCGCCACACAAATTACAGAAGAAATGAAGCTGGCTGCCGCTAACGCCATAGCTGGTCTCGTGGAAGAAAAAGATTTGTGCGAAGACAATATTATGCCCCAGGCCTTCGACCCTAGAGTTAGCAATGTGGTCAGCGATGCGGTAAAAGCCCATATCAGAAAGTAGAGGCTTTCCCATGTGGGATCAGAAGCGTTATCATTCTCTGGATTATGAGTTAAAGAAAACTTATGGTCATAAAATATATAAACTTTCATTAAATGGCGGCATGAGCTGTCCTAATCGGGATGGCACCATAGATACCCGCGGCTGCATTTTCTGCAGCGAAGGCGGTTCCGGGGATTTTGCCGCCACTTTTCACAATTCTGTTACGGATCAGATTGAAGAAGCGAAAAAGCTTATTCTCCCAAAATTAAAAGAACCTGATAAGGTACGTTATATCGCCTATTTTCAAGCATATACCAACACACACGCACCAATTTCCTATTTGCGGTCTATTTTTTTTGAAGCAATCACTCATCCCGATATTGTCATCCTGTCTATTGCCACAAGACCGGATTGTCTAAATGACGATGTCATTTCATTATTAAATGAACTCAACCGGATCAAGCCAGTCTGGCTTGAGTTAGGTCTTCAAACGATTCATGAACAGAGTGCTCTCTTCATACGCCGTGGTTATCTGCTTCCTTTATTTGAAGAGAAGACTCTTTTGCTGCATCATCTTGGTATCACCGTTATTGTCCATACCATTCTGGGCTTGCCAAACGAAACAAAACATGATATGTTAAAAACGATGGAATATATATCCAGACTTCCGGTAGATGGAATTAAGCTTCAGCTGTTGCACATTTTAAGAGGAACGGACTTAGGAACATTTTATGAGAAAGGTATTTTTACAGATCTATTATCCATGGAGGATTATATTGATATACTGATTTCCTGTCTGGAGCTGCTTCCAGAGCAAATGGTTATTCATCGTATTACTGGTGATGGACCAAAGAATCTTCTCCTGGCTCCTCTATGGAGCGGCAATAAAAGGCTGGTATTAAACCGTATTCATCAACAACTGAAGGAAAGGGACAGTTATCAGGGTAAATATTTCAAACCGCTGCCGTAAGCATCTTCTGGCTTACTCACTGTTACAGTTCAAAAGGAGGAAATCATGCAATCGGATACTTTCATGTTGTATAAATTAATGATTTTATATATTCTAAGCCGAGTCAACTTTCCGCTAACCAATGCGCAGCTGACTGCATTTATATTAGAAAAAGAATATACAAACTATTTTAATATCCAACGGGCAATCTCTGAATTGATCGATGATGCCTTCCTGACAACAAAAACAATTCGAAACAGTACCTTATACCATATAACGGAAAGTGGCATACAGACACTGCTCTTTTTCGATAATATGATCTCTGCGGGAATTAAGGAAGATATTGAAGCATATCTGTCTCAAAATAAATATGAGCTGCAGGAAGAAGTTTCTACCAGGGCAGAATTCTATCAGGTAAAAAAAGGTGAGTTTGCAGCTCATTTATGTGTTGTGGAAAGAGATACTCCGATAATCGATTTGTCACTTACTGTTACAACAGAAGAAGAAGCCATACAGCTTTGTAACAACTGGAGAGAAAAAAGCTCTGATATCTATTCCTATCTAATGTCCGCTTTGTTGTAAAATGAGAATGCCTCTCTAGTAGAAAGACCGCCGGCTCAGGCTTTTGGCGTTTCTTCTTGTAATCCGCAGATCATATCAATGCAATCCCAGATCTCATCCCTGCCCTGCTTTGTTAAGGAAGAAAAGGGCAGTATTTTTGTACTCGGGAGTGCCTTAAGACCTTCCCTTATTATTTTAATTTGCTTCTCCTTCTGGCTTCTGTTAATCTTATCCAGCTTTGTTGCAATAATAATCGGCTGAAAACCCTGATATATGATCCAGTCATACATGTTTTTATCATTTACAGATGGCTCATGGCGGATATCCAGAAGAAGGAAAACGATTTTAAGCTGTTTCGAGGTTTTTAAATATTTTTCGATCATTTTACCCCATTTTTCCTTTACCGCTTCCGATACTTTTGCATAACCATACCCCGGTAAATCAACACAATATAATTCATCATTAATATTATAAAAGTTGATGGTTTGCGTCTTTCCCGGCTGTCCCGAGGTTCTGGCCAAAGACTTCCGGTTCATCAATGCATTAATCAAAGAAGATTTTCCCACATTAGATTTTCCTGCAAACGCGATCTCAGGCTTGTCATTCTCCGGTAAAACACTTGTAATTCCGCAAACTGTCTCTAAACTTACATTTTTGATTATCACTTATTTCCTCCGTTTCTGGTAAACAACGTGTATATTGTCAAGCAGGTTATCATAAATCAGGAAGGTAAAAAAGAGGATGCTGCAAAACATATTTACTATGTTTTGTAATATCCCCTTCTTGTCTGATTTATTATCTGCTGTTTTCAGTCTGTATTATGCAATTTCATCCTTACTCTTCTTGGAACCGCGCTTCGTAATTGGTTTTCTTGCTATATTATCCTCCGATATTACCAATCTCGGCTTTTCTGTACCAATTACAGCTTCCTTCGTGATGATACATTTGACTGTGCTGGTATCAGAAGGAATACTATACATCGAATCCATCATTACCTTTTCCATAATGGCACGAAGACCTCTGGCGCCGATTTTTCTTTGGAAGGACTGTTTTGCAATCTCTTCGAGCGCATCTTCCTCAAATTCAAGTTCTACGCCGTCAAGCTCAAATAACTTTTTATACTGCTTTGTGATAGCGTTTTTAGGCTCTGTTAGAATACGAATTAAGGCTGCTTCATCCAGCATATCCAGTGCTACATTAACAGGCACACGGCCTACAAATTCCGGTATCATACCAAATTTAATAAGATCCTGCGGCATTACCTGTTTAAATAATTCCCCTACATTCGTTTTATTCTTTTCAAAAATCTGAGCATTAAAGCCAATCGATTTCTGTCCGATACGGGCTTCGATAATCTTCTCAAGACCGTCGAATGCTCCGCCGCAGATGAATAAAATATTGGTAGTATCAATTTGAATAAATTCCTGATGTGGATGCTTTCTTCCCCCCTGCGGCGGAACAGATGCAACCGTACCTTCCAGTATTTTAAGTAATGCCTGCTGTACACCTTCACCGGAAACATCTCTGGTTATTGAGGTATTTTCCGACTTCCTGGTGATTTTATCAATCTCATCAATATAAATAATACCATACTGGGCACGTTCGATATCAAAATCGGATGCCTGAATAATTTTAAGAAGTATATTTTCAACATCTTCCCCTACATAGCCTGCCTCGGTAAGTGCAGTGGCATCTGCTATTGCAAAAGGAACATTCAATAACTTAGCCAGTGTTTGTGCTAGATAAGTCTTACCGGAACCAGTGGGCCCTATCATCAGAATATTACTCTTTTGCAACTCAACATCCAAATCCTTCTCTGCCAGTACCCTTTTGTAATGATTATAGACCGAAACCGCAAGAACTTTTTTCGCTTCCTCCTGTCCGACCACATGCTGGTCTAAGAAGGCTTTTATTTCAGCCGGTTTTAATAAATTAATATCTGAATCAATTACAGGTTCACCCTCAAATTCCTCTTCAATTATTTCACTGCAAATCTCAATACATTCGTCACAGATATAGACTCCCGGTCCTGCGATTAATTTTCTTACCTGGTCCTGTGTCTTATTGCAAAAGGAACATCTCAGCTGTTTTCTGTCGTCTGTTTTTCCTGCCACTGCCAAATCACCTCATTCTTATTGGGATGTGTTTTCACTTAGAACGTGTGCTACAGTGATTATCTGCTGGTAAATATTCCATCAATAATTCCGTAATCACGCGCTTCTTCCGCGCTCATATAATAATCTCTCTCTGTGTCCACTTCGATTACTTCAAGTGGCTTACCAGTGTTCTTAGCGAGGATTTCATTCAATTTTTTTCTAGTTTTAATAATATTGTCAGCTACAATTTTAATATCGGTTGCCTGACCCTTTGCACCGCCTGAAGGCTGATGAATCATAACCTCAGCATTCGGAAGCGCATATCTTTTACCTTTTGTACCACCTGACAGCAGGAATGCTCCCATACTGGCAGCCATACCGATACAAATTGTAGATACATCACATTTTATATAATTCATCGTATCATAGATCGCCATACCGGCTGTTACGGAACCTCCCGGGCTGTTGATATAGAAATTAATATCCTTTCCGGGATCTTCTGCCTCTAAAAACAACAGCTGTGCAACGATCAGACTGGCAGAAACATCATTTACATCTTCTCCCAGGAAAATAATTCTATCCTTTAACAATCTGGAATAAATGTCGTAGCTTCTTTCACCGCGACTTGTTTGCTCAATGACATAAGGTACTAAACTCATATTCTTATCCTCCTTATCCTGCTGCTTATTTATTTTACTGTAAATTGGCATATTACAGAAAATCCTATGCCTCGTCCGGTCTAAAATTAGTCTATGCTTCTTTGGATTGTTCTACGACAAAATCAACTGCTTTTTGAACTGCTATATCCGCTTTTATCTGTTCTTTTTCTTTCTCACCGACTAATTCTTTTAATTTATCTTCTTCCATTTGATATCTTTCAGCCATTTCAGAAAGTTCTTTTTCAAGCTCTTCTTCGGATGTCTCAATGTTCTCTGCTTTTGCTACAGCCTCTAATACTAATCTGCTCTGAATACGTTTTACAGCCTGAGGCTTTAAGCTTTCAATAAACTTCTTAGCATCCATGCCTGTAAATTGGAAATACTGTTCGATAGAAAGTCCCTGATACTGTATTCTCTGTGCAAATTCCTCTGCCATCTGATTTACCTGGGAATCAATCATAGGCTCCGGAATATCCATCTTTGCATCATCAATAATCTTTTCGATTATCTCATTTTCTTTTGCTGTTTTTAATTCTTTTTCCTTGCTCTGTGTAATGTTTGCCTTAATACTTCCTTTATATTCCTCTAATGTATTAAACTCGGAAACATCCTGCGCAAAGTCATCATCTAATGCCGGAATTTCTTTTACTTTAATTTCATTGATCTTAACCTTAAACATAGCCGGCTTTCCTGCCAAATCCTGTGAATGATATTCTGCAGGGAAGGTTACATTAACCTCTAATTCTTCGCCAATATTCTTGCCGATCAGCTGATCTTCAAAGGTATCGATAAAGGAATGGGAACCGATCGTAAGAGAATGATTTTCTCCCTTGCCGCCTTCAAATGCAACTCCGTCAACAAAACCCTCATAATCAATTACAGCAATATCATTCATTTCAACTGCTCTGTCATCAACTGTAATTGTTCTGGAATTCTGCTCACGCTCTTTATCAACCTGTGCCATAACCTCTTCGTCTGTTACGGTAACTTCTTTTTTCTCTACTTCGATACCCTTATATTGACCTAAAGTAACCTCAGGTTTTACAGCTACCTCTGCTGTAAAAATGAAATTCTTGCCTTTTTCAACCTGAACAACATCAATATCAGGTCTGGAAACGATTTCTAATCCGCTTTCATTGGCAGCCTTTTCATATGCCTCCGGAATAATTTCATTGGCAGCATCCTCATAAAATATACCAGCGCCATACATCTTCTCTACAAGAGCATAGGGAGCCTTTCCTTTACGGAAGCCCTGCACATTAAGTTTATTCTTATTTTTATGAAATGCCTTCTGGATTGCATTATCAAATTCCTCAGCGGAAGCTTCTATCGTAAGCTTTGCCATGTTTTTTTCTAGTTTTTCTACTTGTACGCTCATTCTCTATAATCCTCCTGATTGTGGAGGATTTCTCCTCCTGATTGTGGAGGATTTCTCCTCCTGGTTTTTAAAAGGATTTCTCCTTCTGATCTTTTAGATGGATTTCTCCTTTTGATTTGTCTTATCAGGAATTAATTCTTCACCTGATTGATATGAAAGCATATTCATCCTGCTTTCTATTCCTTCAAAAAGTATAAAAATTAGTCTTTTGATGCAGACAGTTTGACAATAGTATAATATAACTCTGTCATTCTGTAAATATCAAATTTATTTTTTCTATCATGATCCATTTTGCTACCTTTTAAACATTACCATAAGATATTTTCGTTTTTCAGATAAAAATCAAGCGTTTTTACCTCAAAATCCTGACATATCTTAAAATTGTACTTGAAACTGCAATCATATAATCTAGCGGACATGTCCCTGTTTCTTTAATACCTGAATAATTTTATCTGCTTGTTGCTTGCAGATTTCTTCTGATTTGGCTTCTACCATCACTCGGATTAATGGTTCGGTTCCACTTTCCCTTACCAGTACGCGCCCGTCGCTGCCAAGTTCCGTCTCTACGACCTCTACGACCTCCTGAACCTTCTTATCATCCTTTACAGCTTTCTTATCATGAACCTCAACATTCACCAGGAGCTGAGGGAAAATTATGATATCCTTCAAAAGCTCGGACAAAGCAGCCTTGCTTTCCAGCATAACCTCCATAATTTTTAAAGACGTAAGAATTCCATCCCCCGTTGTGGCATGCTTACTGAAAATAATATGCCCGGATTGCTCCCCACCAATGGAATGTCCATTGGTCATCATATTTTCATACACATATTTATCACCGACTGCTGTCTTCTCATAAGATATTTCCTTTTTATCGAGCGCCTTATACAGGCCCAGATTAGACATAACTGTCGTTACAACTGTATTATTAGCAAGTTCATCGCGGTTCTTCATGTAAACCCCGCATAAATACATAATCTTATCTCCGTCTATAATATTACCCTTATCATCTACAGCCAGGCACCGGTCTGCATCTCCATCATAGGCAAAGCCCACATCCAGATCATTTTCTATAACCAGCTTCTGAAGCTGCTCCATGTGTGTGGAACCACAATCCTGATTAATATTTGTGCCATCCGGACTGCTATTGATAACATAAGTTTTTGCACCAAGAGCATCAAACACACCTTTTGCAATGGTAGTTGCCGAACCATTTGCAAGATCGAGTCCTACCTTTTTATTTTTAAAGGAACGTGTCGCAAGAGAAATAAGATAACCCATGTAACGATTTCTTCCAATAATATAGTCAGTTGCTCTCCCTATATTTTCTTTTTTTGCAAATGGTATGGTATCTTCTTTACTGTCTATGTATTGCTCAATTAAATTTTCAATTTCTGCTTCCAATTTATATCCATTCCCATTGATCACCTTAAGACCATTATCGTAATAAGGATTATGGCTGGCAGAAATCATAATACCGCAATCAAACCCTTCACTGCGCACAACATAAGATACACTGGGGGTTGTCGTTACATGAAGCAAGAAAACATCTGCACCGCTGGCAGTCAGTCCGGCAACCAGAGAATATTCAAACATATAACTTGATCTTCTGGTATCTTTACCGATTACAATATTAGCTTTATGGTTCTTTCCATAATAATCTCCAAGAAATCTTCCAACCTTATAAGCATGCTCTACTGTAAGATTTACATTTGCTTCCCCGCGGAAGCCGTCTGTTCCAAAATATTTACCCATAAATTCTATTCCTTTCCATACTATATATTAATATATGCCGTTTTAACTTCCCGTGATGTCATTTTGTTATGGTATAATTAGTCCGACAAAAGCCTAAAATCAATTTGCCAAATGTATATAAGTGTGTATATATTCCTATACATCTTCATAAGCTGTATCAGGCTTTTGTCGGGCTAATCATGGAATAATGTATCCTTCAAATGATTATTTTAACATAGATTAAATTAATTTGGAAATAAAATTTTAGTGAACAATGAAAAGCATCACGGATAAAAAGCAATGATGCATATCATCCGTGATGCTTTATTCATTGAAAACCTCTAATACAAACTTACATCAATTAGAACTGTTGTCCGCCAGACATCTGCTGTTCCTGCTGTCTGATCATACGTTTAACCATTTCTCCGCCAACAGAACCATTCTGTTTGCTTGTTAAATCGCCATTATAACCTTGCTTTAACGGAACACCGATTTCGTTAGCGATTTCCATCTTATAACGGTTAAGAGCCTCTTTTGCCTGAGGAACTGCTGCGCTGTTAGATCCATTATTATTTGCCATACTCAATTTCACCTCCGTTTTGTTGTTATCAAAGCAATCCAGTTACAAAATCAACTAGTTGTAGGTTCAGCGGTTCTATAAGTATTATCACCGCGAGTGATCTTGTTTTGTATTGCCTGTAATCTTATTGTATCCATAGAGGCAATAATTATTATGGTAATTTATGTATATGTAACCATTTATTTGCCATAGAACATAAGTGTGTAGTCATGCATCCTCCCGGAAAGATTTATTTGATGGAACGTATTTTCTTTGAAATAAAATTCTTTCAGAAACATGTCCAGTACTTTCATTTACTATGTATACTATTATTGCTGATATCGAAATTCATATTCTGAAATTTCTGTTATTCCTGTTCGCTCATAAATTAAATAACATCCAACATACTGCCGCATCCTTATACATATATTAATAATAAGCCTTGAACCGGGAATTTGCCGCCATGATAGAATTTATAAAAATAATTAATAATTTTCTATGGGGAATTCCAATGCCCCTAATGCTTTTAGGCACACATATTTATTTCACCATTCATTTAAGAGGTGTACAACGTCATATCGGAAAAGCAATTCGTTTGTCCGTTACCCCGGAAATTTCTGCGGAAGGTGATCTAAGCGGTTTTGCGTCGCTTACAGCCACATTGGCAGCGACCATCGGAACCGGCAATATTGTCGGCATCTCCACGGCGGTAGCTCTTGGCGGTCCGGGTGCCATCTTATGGTGCTGGCTCACAGGAATACTTGGAATGGCGACTGCCTATGCCGAGTGTTTTCTTGGAGTGTTGTACCGTAGAAAAACTTCAGACGGAACTTATCTTGGCGGACCTATGTATGCTCTTGAATATGGTCTCAACAAAAAGTGGCTTGCCGTTGTATTTTGTCTCTTTACGTTACTCGCCTCTTATGGTGTTGGCTGTTCAACCCAGGCACGGGCTGTAACGGAAACTGCTCATACCTTGTGGAAACTGCCGGAATATGCCGTAGGAATGGTGATAGCCGTATTAGTAGGTCTGGTTATTGTTGGCGGCGTACAGTCCATTGGTAAAATCTGCAGTAAATTAGTACCGGCAATGGGAGCTTTCTATATTCTGGGATGCATCTTGATTTTAATATTAAACCTCCCTTATCTGATACCTGCAATTATTCTTATTTTTAGGTCGGCCTTTCTTCCGGCCTCGCTTCCGGCGGCAGTAGCAGGAGGTTTTATTGGCAGTACCCTTCGTTCCGCTGCCAGATACGGTATTGCAAGAGGTCTTTTTACAAATGAAGCGGGTCTTGGTTCTGCTGCCATTGCCGCAGCCGGTGCGAAAACCTCCCATCCTTCCAGACAGGCCTTGATCTCCATGAGTGCAACCTTCTGGGATACCGTAGTAATGTGTGCCATTACCGGCCTTGTGATTGTAACCAATTTAATAAAAAATCCTTCCTCCGCTAAAGGCTACTCCTTTGCGGAACTTACAACTGCTGCCTTTAAAGCAATTCCTTTTGGTAATGTGTGTCTGGGGCTTTCACTGATTGCATTTGCTGTGGCAACATTGATTGGCTGGTCTTATTTTGGTGAAAAAGCGGTAGAATACCTATTCGGAAAATCCGGAATTAGTACCTACCGCGTCTGTTATATCATAATGATTTTTATTGGTTCCATTCTGTCCCTGGAACTGGTGTGGGAAATGACTGATTTTGTGAATGCGCTGATGGCAATCCCTAATCTAATCTGTCTCTTTCTGCTAAGAAAACAAATTGTTAAGCCTGATCCCCGGCTTTAAAGCTTTCTTCATAGTGTCTGTATTGAATAGCTTTTGCAATTGTTTCTGCTGTCTTCGAGCCTGCTAATTTGCAAATGAGAGCTAATGAGAAATCAATTGCGGTTCCCATTCCCTTGGAAGTAATTATATTTTCATCCTCTACCACATCCGCCGGTATAATTTTAGCACCGATTAAAGCATCTTCATGTCCCGGGTAGCAGATCGCCATCTTTCCCTCTAATAATCCTTTGGCACCGAGAACGCTTGGAGCTGCACAGATTGCTGCAATTATTTTACCTTCCCTATCAGCTCTCTTCAGCAAACAGTCCAGTCCCAGATGAGCCTTTAGGTTATTTGTACCTGGTAATCCGCCAGGTAAAACAAACAGATCAGCATCGGTGAAATCGCAGTCCTCAAATAAAACATCTGCCTTTGATGCGATATGGTGTGACCCGCTGACAAGGATTTCTCCTGTTATCGAGACCATAACCGTTTCTATTCCCGCTCTGCGCAGTAAATCTACAACCGTAAGGCCTTCGATTTCTTCATAACCGTTTGCCAGAAATATATATACCTTCCCCATTTCATTTACTTCCTTTCGTCATTTTTGTAATCATTATAGCTTCGATACGAATGCAAAGCAACATGAACTTTCTCACTCCTGCTGCTATAAGCTTTGGCAAACCTATACCGTCTCTGCTTTTTTTGGCTTACCGCGAAGTATTACAGATAAAATAATAATGATCGGAATAACCGCGAGCAGCAAAGATACAAAAATCATAAACTTAACACTAAAGGTATCTGCCAACACTCCGGCATATAGGAGCGAAATCGTTCCGGCTAAAGAACCATAGAAGGCATCCACCAAACCATTTGCAGTCGTCTGATATTCATATGCAACATTTTTTCTTACAATCTCACGGGCTGTGGGTATCAAAACACTATATGAGCCAAACAAAATAACCGATCCGATGATAACCATCCAGGGAGCTGTGGCCAGGAAATTGATACCGATCGCCAGAAAAATAAGCAGTGAGCATCCAAGCAGTCTCTTCTTTGCCGGAATGATCACAAGGCCACCGGAGAAAAAGAATATCATAAACTGTGATACGCATCCAAAAAAGGAATCTATTCCTTGAACAGACACTCCGCCTCCTACTGATTTTAAAACCATAATTTTCAAACTATTGATGGGAGAAATAGCAAGACCGATGAAAAATGTCATTATAATAATTAAGAGATACATCGGTATTCTCATAATTGACATAATATTTTTTATGGAAACACTGGTTCTGCTCTCCTGTACAACCGGAGAATCCTGCGTAAATACCGAAAGGGTAAAGGTTATAGCAATCAATCCTGTTGAACAGATAGGCATAAGAAAAAATCCAAATTTTCCGATCAAGATGCCCATAATTAATATGACAATTGCATAGCCTGCACTTCCTGCACTTCTTGATCTGCCATACAACACACCGTCATAATCAAGACATTTGAGCATCCAGGTGTCCAGTATAGACCCCATGGGGCCAAGCATAAATCCATATAGTCCATATAAAACAGAAAATACTATCTGATTTGAGATAAAATACATTCCTAGCTGGAGTAGACAGGCTGTACTAATTCCTACCAGAAATACCTTCTTATTCGTGCGAAGCTTATCACAGACACTGCCAAGTACAAATTGACCGGTAAAGGAACCAATCATAAAAATAGCAACCATAATACTAACGCTGCTTTGAGAATAACCTCTTGATAATCCAAATGTTGTTATGAACGATCCAAATGTTGCAAAAATCGACCAATATGCGGCTTCTATCATGGCAAAACGCAGGGCCGGTTGTTTTTTTGACATTCTCTTCATCTATTGCTCACATTCCTGCGCAAACAATATGCGCATATTAAGTTTAGACCAGGGTTACTGTATATACCGTCACAAAATCTTAGTGATACTTGTTCCTCTCTACTATTTATGATGCCGTATAAGTGATATCTTAAATATTCTTTGTCTCAATTCGATTGCTTCATTACAATCACAAAACAGGGCGCAATAGTATCATTATAGTACAGTTTTTGATACGATACTATCACATTCTGACATAATTTCATAACAATCTTTCACAAATCATAATCCAGTAGTATAATAATTATAAAGTCATCCAAAGAACAGGAGTCATTATAATGTCTGGTAAATTTATTGGAACCAACTTAAAGGAAACGGTAAACTACACCGATGAAAACGGTCTTCCGGTAAAATCCGGTAAGTGTGAAATATCGCTCTTTCCCGAGATGACCGGAACCTGCCATTGGCACAATGAAATTGAAATCGTCCTTGTCGAGGATGGTTGTATGAATTACTATGTAGAAGGAAATACCTATACGCTCAAAAGCGGTTCCGGAATCATTGTGAATACGGATCGCCTTCATTATGCAATGTCTGTGAAAAGGACAGACTGTACGTTTCATCTGCTTCTGTTTCATCCATCCCTGCTTACCTCTAACCGAGCAATTTATCATAAGTATGTCGAACCTCTTCTCAGAGATTCTCAAAATGATGCTATATTACTAGATACCAGCTATGACTGGTGTACTCCTGCCTATGAACTTGCCAAAGAGATTTACCAACTCTGCCAGAAAAAGAAAGTAGGATATGAAATGCGCCTGCAGGCTATTCTTTCTAATTTCTGGCTTCTTCTTTATGAAAATACTATCTTAATCAATGGTACCCGTACCAGTATATCCGTATCGGCAGCAGCCATGAAAAGTATGATTGAATATATACACAGTCATTATGCTGAGAAGATATCTTTAAACGACATTGCTGCCGCCGGTATTATGTCCCGAACCAAATGCTGTAATCTGTTTCGGGAAAATATGAATCAAACGCCCATAGAGTTTCTGAGCTGTTACAGAATTCATAGAAGTATCGAATTATTGGCAGACCCAGCGTTATCAATCAGCGAAATCGCGCAGGAATGCGGCTTTTACGGAGCAAGTTATTTTGCCGAAATCTTTCATAGGATTATAGGCTTGTCTCCCCGTGATTACAGAAATCGCTATTTTCAAAAATAATCTGGTATTTCTAACGTAATGGTAATCAAAGGAGTAGACGTGAACAAAAGTGTGCCGCGCACACTCTATCAATCATTCATCCATCCTGCTCAACTTTTGTTCCGTGCGCGTAGCTGCACATCCCCCGGAGGATTTTTATTACATAGGACGAACTTTCCTATTTAATAAAAAAGCAGGGAACCATCTTCTCATTGAAAGAAGATAATTCTCTGCTATTTATTTCATAATTAGTAAATGAAAGCCTAAAATTCATTCGTCATTGTTTATTCCAGCATTAAGCTTTCCACTCCCACATTTTTAAGAGTTATCATAGGTCTGCAAACTGTTTTACTTCTACATTTGCAGCATCTATGCGAAGATCTTATTACCGGACAAACTTCAAGAAAATAACTGTTATTATAAGGAACTTCAAATTTAAAGCAACCGCAGCAATTAATTACAATGCAATCTACTATAACTTTTTTATCCCTGCAGTTTTTATATAGACTAACTTCCCATTCGTGATTATGACCACAGCTGCATCCCCATATACATCCGTAAATTATACCTGCTTCTATCATACATTCTTCGCATTCCTGTTCCGGACAGGGGAGTGGAACAGGCACTGGAACCGGTTGAATTTTAACCTGTATTTTATTTGGAGGGCAGACGGGACAGGGAGTCGGCTGCGGACAGGCAGGACAGGGTGCTGGTACGGGCGCCATCGGAGCCGGTGCAGGTCTTGGAACCGGTGCGGGTCTTGGAACCGGTGCGGGTCTCGGAGCCGGTGTGGGTCTCGGAGGTTCTACAGGTCTGGGCCTTTGAACCGGAGGCTTGAAGGGTTCCGGCATCTGTATTGGTTCCTCAACCGGAGGTGTTTCCTCTACCGGAGATGTTTCTTCAGGAAGCTCTGCTTGCGGCTCCTGCGGTGCCTTACATACAACCCCTCCTATAAATGGATGCAGATGAAACTCGAATCCGCTGGTTCCATTCTCAACCAGTGAACCCAGCGCAGCGTTGCCATTAATATTTCCACCTGTCTGATGAGCATAATAGACTGCCTGTGGTGCAAGTACACTCCCCCAGATTGCAGCAGGGACTTCCATATAGATATTGGCAGCATCCTCAAAAACATATAGTGTATTATTTGTATGTCTCTCATCACCCCATAAGCCATATTGCAGATGAGCATTTTCACCCGTTTTTAAGAGAACAATCGCTACACTCCCGTCAGGAATTTCAAAACGTATCTCCTTATTCAAAATGCCATTTGGTGCATCGATAAGAAATACATTCTGCTTTGGATCATTTCCACGCAGTATCCACTCATGATAATGTTCGGTAACTGTTCCGTTTGGCGCAAGACCAATAATACACTGATAAAAATTCGATATACTTTCCCTGGCATCCTTAAAAAATCCGGTAACATCCGCATTCACTCTGGAAGCCGGAATATACCTGGGAACATCATAGCTTGATACTGCATAATGATTTCCCCTGTCACTCAAACTCCAGTACTTGCTGCCGCCATCCGCCTGGTAGAGTTCTGTCAGCGTTTGTACCTGATCCGGGGACGAATCCTTTCCTATCATGTAAGTACTTCCTCTGGCTGCTTTAAAATTTCCTTCTGCCATAACATGACCAATCACAACGAGAGGTCCCTGCATAGCAACATTTCCGCCAACTAAAAATCTAACTAAATCAGGGCTATATCCTGTTCCCTTCAGATTTCCGTCACTGCCATAACCAAGGCTTAGTCCTCTTTGGCTGCTAAAGTTACCTCCGACAGCCATAGCTCCTTTTGTATCTACTATATTTTCGGCATTTCCAAAAATAATTGCATTAAAGTAGGATGCTATGCCAAAAGGCTGACCGACAATATCAAACCAATTTATATCATCATAAGGCAGCCCGGCATATTCATTATTGTAATTATTAAGCATGATTTCCTCCTAAAAACACAATAGAACTACCAATATTCTCAATTCAGTTTATTCAATAGCAGAATATTCGTGCAGGCTTTTCGATTGTTTCTTATAATTAAAGTAAAAAACCACTGTTTCATCCCTCAGGAATAACAGTGGCTTTCATCCTATATTTTTTATGAAAGATAATTCTCAAATTTTCTAATAGCTTCTTTATTACCTACCACTACAACAACATCATTTTCCTGAAGCAGCAAATCAGCGGTAATTTCTGTAATCGTTTGATTCTCATGCTGCAATGCAATAATGTTCAACTTAAATTTATTACGAATTCCCGCGTCCTGTACCGTCTGCCCTGCGAGTTTAGCGGTTAGCTTTAATTCTGAAATTGTAATATCATCATTTAATGCAATGTAATCCATAACTCTGGAAGATAATAAACGATTTGCAAGTCGCAGTGCCATATCATGCTCCGGATAAATTACTTCTGCACCAATTTTCTCTAATATTTTACCCTGCTCTATACTAATCGCCTTGGCAATTACTCTCGGAACTCCCATACTGATGACATTTAATGTGGTAAGTATGCTAACGTCAATCTTTTCACCAATACAAATAATCACCGTTTCACAATTCTGGATACCTGCTTCCTCCAATGCCTCTTTTGTAAGTTCCCCAACAACAAAAGCATTATCCGTTAAATGACGTATCTGTCTGATTTTATTCTCACTGCTGTCAAGAACCAATACTTCTCTATTTGCCTCTGCTAATGTTGATGCAAGTGAAAAACCAAAACGGCCAAGGCCAATGATACCGAATTCTATCGTCGATTTATGCTGTGCCATCCTTAATTTCCTCCTAATTATATTCTAAACCGGAATTTATTGATATACCAATCATAAAAACAGATAAACAGTACTTTTATATTCCTTCTGAGCAGTTTTTTTTTAATCTTCTTCCTCTTTTTTACCAATATATAATTTCACTTTATCAATACGTTTATTCTTAATACTTTCCAATTTGAAGACAAGATTGTCAATTTCTATTGTTCTCTCATCATGCTCCTGCGGTATGGAACCTATGTGATCGATCAGAAAACCGGAAATAGTATCATAATTTTCCGAGAAAAGATCCAGATCCAACTTAAGGTTTAGTTCATCAATCGTTACCATACCATCAATCAGGTAAGTAGAATCATCCAGCTTCTTTACTTTCACAGAGATCGGATCATATTCATCTTCAATATCTCCCATAACCTCTTCCACCAGATCCTCCATCGTTACAATTCCCGCAAAACCGCCGTATTCATCGATTAGTACAGCAATCTGCTTCTTGGATTGCTGCAGCTCACGAAACAAATCTTTTATAATTTTACTTTCCGGAACCAAGTAAGGTTTTTTCATAATGCTTCTGACATCAACCTTTTGATAACCTACTTTAACTGCTTCCTTCAAGAAATCTTTTGCATAAAGCATACCTACCACATTATCGATATCCTCTTCATATACCGGAATTCTGGTGTATTTCGTTCTCAGCAGTTCTTCCAGATATTCCTCCTTTGGAGCCGATATGTCAATTGCAAATACGTTAATTCTGGGCGTCATGATCTCTTTAGCAACTTTTTCATCAAATTCCATAATAGAATTGATCATTTCCTTCTCTTTCCGATTAAGTACACCCTGTGCCTGTCCCTCGTTCACGAGTGATATCAGCTCTTCCCTGGATAATATCTCCTCCGTATCACCTTCCTTTATTCCGAAAGGTCTTGTAACAAGATTTGTAGAAAAGGTTAACAGCTTAATAAAAGGATACGCTATTTTCGATACAGCTTTAATTGGTCCGACACAAAACATACTGATTGATTCCGGTTTCTGCAAGGCCAGCTTTTTCGGTACAAGCTCTCCGAATACCAGCGTAAAATAGGATAAAATTAAGGTTACAGAAACAAAAGAGATCTGACTGCCATAAGGAATTTGTTTACTGATAAGCCATTGTCCGAGCGGACGGGAAAGACCCGAAGCTGCCGATGCACTCGAGAAGAAACCAGCAAGAGTAATTGCAACCTGAATTGTAGACAGAAACTTTGTTGGTTCATCCAGAAATTTATGAACAAGCTTTGCACTCTTCTTCCCTTCCTCAGCTAACCTTCTGATTTTACTCTTGTTAACCGATACCATTGCCATCTCCGCACAGGAAAAAAAGGCATTCACCAATGTCAAAATAACCAGTATTACAATCTGTTCAATAATCTTATCCGCGTCAGGGTCGACCATTTCTTAATTCCTCCGTATTTTTTCGGCAAGCAATCCGCCGCCGAAATTTTGAATTTTATTATTATTAAATTACGAAATCAGTATATCATATTTATTTTCAATTTCCAAACATTTTATGAAGAACTGATCCAAATAACTGCAACAGCGTTACAATTCACGCCCCTGTAACCTTGCTGTGAACTGTAACGCATCCGCTCTCTACGATATCCTTAGCACATCAAATTATGTATTATATCTCCTATGATGCTGCTAAGCTGTACTACTCAAAGCATGCACTATATTTTCGACATAAAAGCTTCTAATTTCTTTACATTCGTTCGCTGACCAATCACAACTATGTGGTCGTTTGCCTGGAGCACACAATCCGGACCGATCTCGGTGGTGGTTACACCGTTATGCTCCAACGCAATAATATTCAAGTTAAATTTCTGCCGCAGATTTAACTGCTGCACTGTCTGATTAATTATCTTTGAAGTTAACTTAAATTCTGTAATTGCAATATCTCCCCTTAGCTCTATCGATTCCATGATGTTAGAATTAATTAACCGGTTAGCAAGACGCACTGCCATATCGTTTTCCGGATAAATTACTTCTGCTCCAATTTTCTCCAGTATTAATCCCTGCTCATAGCTCATTGCACGCGCAATTACTCTTTCCACTCCCATACTAATCACATTAAGCGTCGTAAGCACGCTGATATCAATGCTGTCGCCAATGCATATGATTACCGTTGCGCAGTTTTGGATACCGGCATCCTCCAGTGTCTCCTTATCCCATGAACCTATCACAAATGCACTATCCGTAAAATTTCTTACCTGCTTCACTCTGCTCTCCAGAGTGTCAATTGCTAGGATTTCTTTTCCTGCTGCCGCAAGCGTCTTCGTCAGGGCAAAACCAAAACGTCCAAGTCCTACTATCCCATATTCTATGACAGATTTATGCTGTGTCATAAATATCCTCCTTCATAATCTATACGTATCTTAGTGCTTATCAATGTATTATCCAATTGTAACTGATTCTTCGGAATATCTTACGTTTGACATAGGTCTGAAAGACCACAGCGATGCTATGGTAAGCGGACCGACACGGCCGATATACATCGTAATAATAATAATCAGTTCACTTGGAGATTTTAAATCCGGGGTAATTCCCGTTGATAAACCAACCGTACCAAAACCGGATACCTCTTCAAATAATAATTGAATAAATGTATACTGTGGTTCCAGGACGCTTAGTAAAAAGGTGCAAACACATACCCAAGTCATTGCAAGGAACGTAAGAATAAATGCTTTCGATATTGTTTCTGTCGGAAGCTGTCTCTTAAAAGCTGCACAATGCCTGTTTGTAGAAACACTAAAAGCGCTTTTTATCATTGTAAAAGCTGTTGTTGTCTTGATACCGCCTCCGGTAGAGCCGGGAGATGCACCAATAAACATTAAAATAATCAATACAAATAATCCCGCATTCGTAAAATCACCCACATTATAGGTTGAAAAACCTGCGGTTCTGGCGGACGTACTAAAGAAAAAAGCACCCAGCCAGCTAATATCCTGCGTTAGTTTTAATAGTATAGTACCTACTGTCAATAGTGCTACTGTCATAGAAATAACTACTTTTGAATGCAAACTGAATTTTCGGAAGGAATGTTTATGGATGATTTCCTTAATTACAACGAAGCCTAAACCGCCGAAAATAATTAAACCACAGGTTGTCAGATTCAAAAGAATGTTTGACTGATAGTCAAGAAGATTTTTAAAGTCTCCCAATATATCAAAACCGGCATTGTTAAAAGCTGAGATTGCATGGAATAAACTAATTCCCAAAGCCTTGTACCAGGGATAATCCTGAGAGAATACAATAAAGCTTAAGATTGCCCCCACACCCTCAAAGCATAGTGTCATAAGCAGGACAGATTTTATCAATTTTACTATCCCTTTTAAAGAATCAAGATTTAACGCCTCTTTCACAAGTATTCGATCCTTAAAATCCACTTTCTTTCTTGCAAGAAGAATAAATCCCACACCGACACTGGTAACTCCCAGACCTCCGGTTTGTATTAACAACGCTACTACGATACGTCCGAATACATTATATGTATTTGCCGTATCGACAACATTCAAGCCTGTAACGCATACTGCACTGGTTGATGTAAACAAAGCATCAATAAAGGAAACATCTACACCCTCATTATGCGAAATCGGAAGAAACAGCAGCAATGCTCCCGTAAGTATAACAAACATAAATCCAAGCGCAATAAAACGTCCCGGACTCATTTTTTTTAATAAGTTCATAAGTACCCCTCATCCTTTAAATTGTAGTGCATACTTTCTTTCATTTTACAATATTTATATAATAACACTTTCATTGTAAAAATAGTATTAAGAAATTTAAAACGGTGTTAATTTTATGTTAATATGCAAACACACAATTGTCAGCGTAAAACTAAAAGGTATCATTTATTGTCATGAATGAAAAATGCCGGATAAAATACCGGGTGAACCCCCGCATCTTATCCAGCATTTTTATACTATCCTTTCAATTCTTCTATATCTGTTCGTTCTTCCTCTTATTCTTCTCCCAGAGTGCCCATAAGGTACCGGCAATACAGATGGAAGAATAACAGCCTGTTAAAACACCAAAAAACATCGGCAGTGAAAATTGCGTGATTGAACTAATCTGGAATACACCGGAAGCAATCAGAATAATAAAGATACATATTCCTGTCGTAAATACCGTGTTAAGAGATCTTGCCATGGTCTGTGAGGTACTTATATTCATCAGATCAACCACAGATAATTTATCATTATTCTTTTTATTTTCACGAATTCTATCATAGATTACAATAGTATCATTGACGGAATATCCTATTATTGTAAGCACCACCGCCACAAAAGCATCATTTAGCGGTATTCCGAATAAGACAAATACAAAAAACACTACTATAACGTCATGCACTAACGCTATCAATGCAGTAATTCCAGCCGGAAGTCCTGATAACACGGAAAAGCGGATGCAAATATAGATACAGATCAAAATAAAGGAAAGGGCAATTGCAATTCCTGCATCTTTTAATGCCTTTGCGCCAATATATGGTTGTACAACAAAGGTTTCAGAAAGTTCGGCATTCATTTTCGCAGAGGTACTGTTTATTGCAGCTGTCACTGCTTTTTGATCCTCCGGTGTCATTCCTTTGTTTCCAGCCAGGGTAACGGATAATTTTTCCTTTCCGGTTGTATAATCCTTCGTGACCTGTACTGTTACCGGTCGATTGGTCTGTTTTTCTATTGCCTGTTCTATTTGATTTGTATCAATAGTATCTGAAATAGTGTAATTAAGTACGGCCCCTCCGGTAAACTGAGTATCCAGTCTTACCCCTTTTATAAAGCAGCCTGCGATGCCGATTAACAGAATAGCTCCTGATACAATCGCATAGATGTACTTCTTCTGATAGAAAGGAATTACTTTCTTTTCTTTCTTCTTTCTAAAATGCTTCTCCTTATTCCATCTGTCATCTTCCACAAAGGACAAAAGCAGATGCTTTGAGATACTTACACCTATAATTAAATTTAAAAGCATGCCCGCTAAAAGCGTATATCCAAAGCTCAGCATAGAACCTGATCCAAAGATCATCAAAACTACAGCTACTATCGCTGTAGTAATATTTCCGTCCAATACGGATGAAAATGCATGTTTGTAGCCATATTTAACAGCATCCCTTACAGAACTGCCGTTTTTTATTTCCTCCGATATTCGTTCCGCTATTATTATATTAGCATCCACTGACATACCCAGCGTCAGGATAATACCTGCGATTCCAGGAAGAGTAAGTGTAAATTGCGGCACAGATATCGCCAGAAGCTGCAGGAGCATCTGCAGCACCAGTGTAATACATGCTACTACTCCGGGTAATTTATAATATATTATCATAAATGCGGCTACAACCAAAAATGCTATCACTCCTGCAATTATCATTACATTCAACGCATTATTTCCAAGAGTCGGACTGATTGTTTCAAAATTTGTTGTTTTTAACGAAAACGGTAGAGCCCCTGCATTAATTTTATCCGCTAGCTTTTTTGCATCCTCAAAGCTTTTCATATTCGTAATAACTGCTGAACCACCAGAAATTTTTGTCTGTACCGTAGCAGTTTCAATCAAGTCTTCATCCATATAGATGCTGATACTTTGTCCAATCAAAGCTCCGGTAGCTTTTTCAAAAAGCCTTGCTCCTTCTGCATTAAATTCCAGAGTAACCTCATAATCCTTTGTTACCCCGGAAGTATTCATTCTCGCAGATGCATTAATTACATCCTTACCCTGTATCAATACCTTTCCACTTGGGTCACGGAAGGTCAGCTCTGCCATATCTCCTAACTCTGCAATAGCATCCTCCGGATTAAAATTCGTCTCACCTGATTTCCAGGGGAACTGAACGATGATATATCCGCCGCTTTTATCTACTGTAACTGTTCGGTCAGTAATATTTTGTCCATCCAGTCTGGTCTCGATCACTTCTCTGGCCGTTTCCAGCTCTTTCTCAGTTGCACTGCGCTTTAATCCCTGGGGTTCAAAGACCGCCTCTACACCACCTCGGATATCTATACCATAGCGCATTTCAAATATGCCTTTCACATTATTACCTAATCCAAATACTGCAATAGCAAAGAACGCAGCTATAGCAAGAAATATGACAGCAAGCATTTTTTTACCTGGCTTCATTAATAATCCTCTTTTCTTATTAAATTTGATTATGCCATGAAAAAACCTGCTTTACTCCTTTCTCACCATCCGAAGCATGAATAAATTGTATCAAATACATTTTATCAACAATAACATTCCACGGTGATACGGTCAATATCGCCCATGCTGTCAGAGCAACTCCTGACATCTCCTGCTTTATGTAATATGAGTTCTCATAATTTATCAGCGCTGATTTAATACCCTTTGTCAGTCCTGTAAAGTCAGAATTAACTTTACTAACTGCCGTCATAAAATTGTAATCTATTGCATCAAAGCTTCTATCTCTTCTGGCTGCAGCAGATATACTTTTTGATAAATCGGTATAAGAAGATAAGGAATCTATCTCCCTGTCGGAAGTATAAATTCCTGTCAATGAAATGATGATACAAAATAGTATTGCCCATAATCTATGAATCGTTTTCATTCTTCTCATAATTGTTTCCTTTGCAAATATATGAATACTACGTATTCTACAGATATCTGTTCCGGATGTCAATGTTATCCGGTCAGTTTCATTCCTTAATCACTATTTTGTTACTGTTCACAGGCAAGTTATATTACGAACTTAAACCGTAACCTATTTTAACTCAGACTGCAAACTGGCTGTTATATAAATTGGCATAAAAACCATTCTTTTGCAATAATGCTTTGTGATCTCCCTGTTCAATGATCTTACCGTCCTTCATTACCAGGATAATATCTGCTGACTGTATGGTTGAAAGCCTGTGAGCTACAATAAAGCTTGTTCTGCCTTTCATCATAGTGGCAAAAGCATTCTGAATCTTAATCTCCGTTCTGGTATCAATGGAGGAGGTTGCTTCATCTAAGATCAGCATCGGCGGCAGGCACAACATAACTCTGGTGATACATAGAAGCTGTTTTTGTCCCTGTGACAGACCTCCGCCATCTTCACTGATCCAGGTGTCAAATCCTTTGGAAAGTCTTTTAATAAAGTCATAGGAATGTGCATCCTTCGCTGCCTTTAATATTTCCTCCTCCGTCGCTTCCGGTTTTCCCATACTTATATTCTCCCGAATGGTACCAGCCTTAAGCCAGGTATCTTGCAGAACCATTCCATAAGAGGTTCGAAGGCTGCCCCTGGTTATATCTGTAATGTTCTTCCCATCTACCAGAATACTGCCTTCCTTAATTTCATAGAAACGCATAAGCAGATTAATCACTGTTGTTTTTCCACAACCTGTCGGTCCAACAATTGCTACCCGTTTTCCGCTGTTTACAAGCAGATTAAAATCTTCAATCAGCTTCTTTTCCGGCTGATATGAGAAACTCACATGATTAAGCTCCACTCTGCCCTGGATATCGGTTAGATTAACAGCATTCTCCGCATCCGGAATCTGCGGTTCTTCCTCGATCAGTTCAATTATTCTTGCCGCACATGCCAGGGCATTTTGAAGCTCCGTAACAACTCCGGATATTTCATTGAACGGCTTTGTATATTGATTTGCATAACTTAGGAACGCGGAAAGCTGACCTACGGTTAATTTTCCGTATATTACAAATATCGCACCGCTAACCGCTACTCCGGCATAAACAAGATTATTTACAAATCTGGTGCCTGGATTTGTAAGGGAGGAATAGAAGGTGGCTTTCAACGAACTCGTCTGCAGTTTCAAATTCACTTCGTCAAACCGTTTCAAGGCTTCTTTTTCATATCCAAAGGCTTTTACCACCTTCTGTCCGCTTATCATTTCATTAATCAGCGCCGTCTCTTCTCCTCGTATTTCAGACTGCTGCCGGAACATGGCATAGGTATGGTTTGCAATATATCTGGCTACCAGCAGTGAAAGAGGGGTTAATAAGACAACCAGAAGTGTTACATAAATATTAATAGAAAACATGAAGCCTAAGGTTCCAAAAATAGTAATCACACCGGTAAAGAACTGTGTAAATCCCAGCAGCAATCCGTCAGCGAACTGATCGACATCTGCGATTACACGGCTGACAATGTCTCCATGGGAATGACCATCTATATATTTTAAGGGAAGGATTTCGATCTTATCAAGTGCCTCATTCCGTATGTCCCTTGTCATCTGGTAAGTTATTTTATTGTTACAGATATTCATAATCCATTGAAACAAACCCGTGATGCAGATCATTACAGCCACCTGAATAAGTATAGTAATAATACGGTTAAAATTCACATTTCCTTTTCCGATGATCTGATCGATTGCCTTGCCAAGTACTACAGGCACATATAAAGTGGAAGCAACTGTAATGCTTGCCGCCAGAATGGAACCGATCAGAAAGATCCGATATTTCTTCAATCGCTTCCATAATTTTATCATAATATCCTTTTGTTTAATAGCTTTCTTTTTTATCTTATTTGTTTCTGCCATCAGAATTTACCTCCTTCTGAAACTGAGAGTAGTAAATCTCTTTATATACCTCACAACTTTCCAGTAATTTATCATGTTTTCCGATTCCCGCTATTTGACCATTCTCCATAACAATAATCTGATCAGAATGCATGATGGAGGAAGCTCTCTGTGAAACAATAAAAACTGTCAGTGCCTGCTGCATATTTGCAATTGCTTTGCGCAGCTTTGCATCCGTAGCAAAATCAAGTGCTGAGGCACTGTCGTCCAGGATTAGAATTTCTGCTCCCTTCACAAGTGCTCTCGCTATTGTCAGACGTTGCTTTTGCCCTCCTGACAGGTTTCTTCCTTCCTGTTCGATGGGCGCATTCAGATTTCCTTCTCTTTCTTTTACAAATTCCATGGCCTGAGCAATTTCAAGTGCTTTCCTGATATCCTCTTCCGAGGCATTTTGATTACCCATCAAAAGATTGTCCCGTATGCTTCCCTGGAAAAGCTGTGCCTTTTGGAGGACAACTGCAACCTTTCGCTGCAGGGCTTCGAAGGTAAAATTCGAGACATTCACTCCGTCTACGATTACCTCTCCTTTCGTTGCGTCGTAAAATCTTGCTATCAGGTTAACCAGTGAGGATTTTCCGGAACCGGTTCCTCCGATAATTCCTATGGTTTCTCCTTTTTTAACCCGAAAGCTAAGATTTGTTAAGGCTTCATCACCGGCATCCTGGTAAGTCAGACTTACATTATGAAATTCCACTGCATACTCTGAATTGCCGGCAGCCGCTACAGATCCTTCCTGCATAGTGCTATTCCTATCAAAGGTATTCGAGATACGGTTTGCACAAGCCAGAGCCTTTGTGATACTGATAATCAGATTCGCAAGTTTTATAAGTTCCACAAGAATTTGTGACATATAATTATAGAGCGCAACCACCTGTCCCTGTGTCAGCACACCGCTATCTACCCGCATTGCTCCCACCCAGATCAATAGGATAATGGAGGCATTGATGATTATATAAGTAATCGGATTCATGAGTCCTGCTATTCTTCCGGCAAATTTCTGCGTTAGAGTCAGATTTTCATTTGCCTGTCTAAATCCCTCCCGCTCTATCTCTTCCTTATGAAATGCTCTTATTACCCTGACACCGGTTAAGTTTTCCCGTGTAATTCCAAGTATTTTGTCTAAGCCCATCTGTACTTTTTTGTATAGAGGCTTGGTTATGATCATAATTCCAAATACAACGATGGAAAGCAGAGGAATTGTTACTACAAATATGAATGCTGATTTCACATCAATGGTGAAAGCCATAATCGCAGCACCAAATACGATAAACGGTGAACGAAGAAACAGCCTTAGTACCATATTAACCGCATTTTGTACCTGATTGATATCACTTGTCATTCTTGTAATCAGTGTGGAAGCACCGATCGTATCTAATTCTGTAAAGGAAAACGACTGAATATGTTCAAACAGAAAATGCCGAAGTGAGGTTCCTGTACCGACAGCCGCTTTTGATGCAAAATACTGTGCTGTAACCGAGCAGACAAGCCCAATAACAGTCAGCATGACCAGCAGCAGGCACATCCGGATAATATACGCAATATCTCTTCCGCCAATGCCTTTGTCTATAATTGCAGCCACTACCAAAGGAACAAACAGCTCAAACAATGCTTCCAGCATCTTAAACAGCGGTGCAAGGATACTTTCCTTTTTATAATCCTTTAAATATTTCAAAACATATTTCATTACCTTCTCCATTTCTGCACCGCTTATATTACTCTCTTGCGAGTCTGTTTCCATATCTGTTACAGCTCTGTATTTTATTAGCAGGTGCGTTTCCTTTTTCATCTTTCTTGCCTTTTTGTCCGTTTTATTATATCATTGAAATATATATAACAAAAATATTATATATGTATTTAAAGCATATGAAATCAGTATGGATAGGTGAATTATGGAAATCAAACAATTAAAGAATTTTATTAAAATTGTAGAAGAAGGAAATATCACAAGAGCCGCGCAGAAACTTAATATGGCTCAACCGCCGCTTTCCACTCAAATGCATCAGCTGGAAGCGGAATTAAATTGTACTCTTTTTCAGCGTGGCTCCAGAAATATTATACTCACTGATGCAGGATCTATGCTTTATGATAAAGCCAAGACCATACTTACCTTAACCGATCAGATTCCGGAAGATATTAACAGCTTGGGTACTGCAATCACTGTACTTCATCTTGGAACCATTTCCTCCGTCAGCAATTATTTACCTGATGTGTTACTTCCGGGTTTTATTGAACAATATCCTAATATTACGTACAACATATATGAAAGGAATACTTACCAACTGATTGAAGCAGTCTTTTCGAATATCGTTGATCTTGCAATTATAAGAACTCCCTTTCAGAATACCGGACTAACCTGCTATACTATAGAAAAAAATCAAATGTATGCCATCGGCAAAAACAAATTCTTCAGCAAGATTACCTCCAAAACAATGGAATTAAAAGCTTTGGGCTCTTCACCGCTTATTATATACAGAAGATGGGAAGATATTTTTCGTAAACATTGCATATCCAATGATATTCAACCCTATATTGAATGCATCTGTGATGACGCCCGAACAGCACTTCATTGGGCGGAAAGAGGATTTGGTATCGGTATAGTCCCGGAATCCATTATCTCAAGTGTATCAGGCAATGATATGATCATGATACCTCTCACTCCTTCCATGCTGTCAGATATTACTCTTGTGCATCGGAAGGGAAAAGTTCTCTCGAATGCAGCAAAATCATTTGTTACCTATATCCTAAATAAAGAAGAACAAAATTAACCGTTATATCTTATAATATCCGAGTATTAAAAGTCATCAAGAATTATATTAGTTGAATATTACTTACCTGTGAACATTAACTATCATGATTCGAGCGTCAAAAGTCATCATAAACTATATTAGTTGAATATGGCTGCATATATATGCAGTCATATTCAATTTAATGATTAAATCTGACTTTGACACTCGAACCCTATCATGCAATTGCTATATTTTACAACTATAACAACCTATTGACGAAGTTTCTCTCTAATGATAAACTAATAACAGAAGCACAAAGGTGTGAAGAAATCGTTTTCACACCTTTGTGCTTTTTTGATTCATATGACATTTTTATCCTGCGAGAGGAGTTAACCTATGCAAAGACTTTATTCAGATCTGTCCGCCGTGTTGAATCCGAAACAACCCGAATTTGTTCTTGTAACATCTGATTACTCAAAAAAACCTTTGGCGAAATATAATATTGCTCATTTTTATCAATTTACGGCCGAAACAAATCGGATGAATGTTATTCCTGATGCATGTGTCGATTTATTATTTTGGAGGAAGAATGGTAAATTAATTACGAAGATAGCCGGTTCACGCCTAGAAAAAGGAGAGACAGATGCGGATCCAAATAGTGAATATTTTGGAGTTCGCTTTATGCCCGGTGTTAATCCTGTTGATAAGAACCTATCCTTAAGTGAAATTGTAAATCATGAGTGGGATTTTGAGGATATGCTTTCCTACGATGAAAAAGAACCCTTATTAGAAAGCTTGTTTTTTACAAATTCCTTTGATGATAAAATAAATATTTTCATGTCATATTGTCTGAAGAAAATTGAGCATCAATCAGAAGATACCAAAAGTCTTAAATATTTCGTACGCAATGAAATTATCAAATCAAACGGCAACCTGAAACTCTCCGATCTAAGCACAATGACAGGATATTCCGAACGTTATTTAAACAATAAAAATAAATGAGGTTTTTGGAATGAATCCAAAAAGTTTGATACAATTTATCCGTTTTCAAAAAGCCATCGGCAGTCTGACGGATACTATCGATCGTATTAACTGCATCAATACGGCAATGGAATCTGGCTATTATGATCAATCTCATTTTATTAAGGATTTTAAAAAATACTCCGGACAGACACCTCATCATTATATCGATCATTTGCTATGTAATGCTTACCCTAAAAAGCTTCACGTAATTCACTGAGCTGTTTCTATTATCCTAATTACTGCCCTGAAACAATGCCTTTGAAGCTTCCAGCACTTCTGCGCACTTTTTTTGCCCGCAGTAAATCACCCATATGATAGTATTGTTTTTTCTTATGATAAAGCCAAAATAGTTCTCTTTTCCCACCTCAGAGGGAATGTAATAAACCTCATCCAATCCCTCGCAGATCATTTTTTCTGCTTTTGTTTTATGATCCGCACTGGGTATAAAATAATTTTCCGCTTTGTATAAGACATCTTTGAGAACGCCCTGTACCATAAACGGTAAGGCAACCTTATAATAGTAAGTACGAAGAGACGGCTCATAAATCTCACCTTCCCACCGCATATCTTTCTGTATAAATTGTTCATTCACTTCTATTTCCTTTAGAAACAGGTAGTATTTGAGATCAACATCACTTAGCGGATGTTTGCTCTCTTCCGAGAAATAAGTGCGGATTACCGGAGTTTCAAGCTTTTCAATCGCATTTAAACGTACAATGGGAAGCTTTGTGTCAAGGCTGATCGCATAATGGGTTCTGCCGGTAAAATAACCGGTTAATGTGTATACATTACATGCACAAGAAGCCAGACTAAAAACCAGTATGATGCCAACAATCAACCATTCTGTATAGAAACCAACCGTAATTCTCTTCCACGGTTCGTGATGATCAATCCCAATTCCCATCCTAAGCTTCTTTTTTATACGTAATAGTGTATATAAATTCCGAACTAATTCAAAAATCACATAAAATAAAAGAACCACCTCATATAAATACATAAAATTGCTTGTCAGTTGATTTAGTACCGGTGTGTTGCCTATCCCCGACGCAAATACTGAGAGTAATATAATTCCAAGCCATAGTACTGCCTCAAAACAAATCAGCCTGGTAAATAATTGACAGCTTCTTTGAAGCGTATAACTTTGCTCAGAAGGATCGGTATACGGCTCCACCAGGGTATTGGAAACTTCTGACCGAAACACATGAATTCCTTTTATTGAGCAGGTATACCGCCAACCTGACAGATCATACATTTCCCGCATCTCCGGATCTAGAACCTTCTCTCCAAATTCTATACGATATTCTATCTCTATCGGTTCATTTTTCTTAAAATAATAATAAAGACCACTGATACCGGTCAGAATGAGTCCTTCTTTTGCCATATCCGACAGATAACTTTCCGTCTTGCCGATATCATAGATACTGATGGTTCGTAACTTCTTCACTCTCATAATTGGTTCTCCTCTAAAAAAGCTCCGTCATTCACCATGAACTTCAAACGTTCATATTCGGTTTTTAGGACTGCTATGCCCTGCTCCGTTATTTCATATGTCTTTCTTCTGCCGTCATCTTGTATGATCCTTAGGCAACCTTCCCTCTGCAATCTGGTGAGGACTCCATATAAAGTACCTGGTCCCATGTTCAGCCTTCCGTCTGATATTTGCTTAATGTCTGCCATCAACTGATAGCCATGCGCCGGCTTGCTGAGCGCAAGCAATATATAATACATGGCTTCCGTAATAGGGCCTCCCTGATATGGCATATTCCTGCCTCCTCTAATCTGCCTTACAGCAAAATATCAAATAATTGTTCCATTAATCTCATAAGAATTCTATAATGCAGACGCATTATTTCATCATATTACGTGATACGATATATCGTTATACATAATATATCATTCGTTTCCAGTACTGTCAATTTCTTTCTAGTTTCCTGCTCAGAATAAAAGTGTGCCATGCACACTCCTTCGATCACATTCTATAATACACAGCTTTTGTTCCGCACGCGTAGCTGCGCATCCTCCCGGAGGGTTTATTTCATAGGACGAACTTTCCTATGTAATTAAAAAGAGGTCCTGCCTTTACCAGACAAGACCCCTGATTAGTTTTAATATGTAAGCTGAATCTTACATCTTCTCCTAGAACTGTCCGGCCAGGTCTGCTGCCTGATCGCAGCCACCGGTTTTCCCGATGTTGCCGATACCCTGAACACCTGGAATTAATACTTCTCCAACAGACTTCCATTGTAAGAGTGCAGTAGAACGCTCATACGGAATACGGACACCATCCAGTACAGACATGTCATTTTCCTCACAGCAGGCTATCAGTCCGCATTCCTTACCGGAAATATCTTTTCCGCCGATTAAAAAAGAAAACAGTTTATCTATCGCAGCCTTAATCTGAGAAGGAATGGTATACCAATATACCGGCATTGTAAATACGACCGCATCGGCATCCAAAATAGCCGGTGCTATAATATTAAAATCATCCTGAAAGCTGCACGCATTTTCCGTCCTAAAGCAGGTTTCGCAGGCATGGCAGCCCTTTAATGTCATACTCGCAGTGTCAAAACGAGTAATCGTGTGTCCATGCGCCTTGGCCGCTTCAATAAACGCTTCCGTCATAGTAATACTATTTCCGTTTTTGCGCGGACTACCTGTTATTACAACAATTTTTTTACCCATAATTAAGCTCCTTTTTAAAATAATTTCAGAATATCACACAATTGTGGTACTTGTTATTTTCAAACAAATAGGCAATATTATTTGACAATGATTTCCTAATACACTATAATTATATAATGAATTGTAAGTATATCAAGTACGCACATATAAGTACTATACTAGCATCAGGGTTCAATACTTTCGTTTGTAACAGATACTAACTGAAAGGAAAGTAAACGTGAAGGAAAGGCGTCTTCGCGCTTATGAAGACCCCCGTTACAAGCACAGCAAAACCTATTACAGGCTTCTTCCTTCCTTATTAGAGATTCCGCTTTTCGGTATCATAATTGAAAGGTTTCAAAAAATCTAAATTGTCAGGTATCTTTCCTCGCTAAAAAACTTTGATGAACAGAAAACGAGTTCAGGAATGGAGTATAAAAGTGATAAAACGTTATATAACACAGGAAGCGCTGGAAACCACAGGTTTTAGTTATACCCTGGCACTCATTAATGGTAAATATAAAATGACCATACTTTATTGCCTGATGGAATTTGATGTTGTACGTTTCAATGAAATGAAAAAGTATATTAAAGACATATCATATAAAACGCTCAGTGTTACTCTAAAAGAGCTGGAGGCTGACCAACTGGTTCACCGTGAAGAATATCCGCAGATCCCACCAAAGGTGGAATACAGCTTAACTGAACGGGGTAAATCATTAATTCCCATTTTAGATGGTATGTGCTATTGGGGAGAGAAAAACCGATTGCCAAGATAATCATTCTGATGCAAAAAATAAGGGCGACTTTTATTAAAAAGCCCTCCCTTTTGCTGTTAATTTATATTTCATATTCCTCTATTGCTTTATCTAAAAAAATAATACCGTCTAAATGCTCTATTTCATGGCAAAAGCACTTTGCCATCTCGTCCTCTCCGGTAATAATCATTTCTTCGCCTTTTTCATTGCATGCCTGTATGGTTACTTTCTGAGGTCGAATCGTTTTCACAAATCGGTCCGGAAAACTAAGACATCCTTCTATACATTCCTGAACCCCGCTAGAGCCTATAATTTTAGGATTTACAAGCTTCAAATAGTTACTCTTATAATCTATTACCACCAGCCTTTTTAATATACCCACCTGATTAGCTGCCAGCGCTGCTCCGTTCTCTGTGTTGTGCAAAGTATCCATCATATCGTCAAGAATTTGATTTATTTTTTCATCTATCACTTTCACTTCTCTGCATTTTTTCCGAAGTAATTCATCCTTATTATATCTTATTTTTCTAATTGCCATTACTACCTCCACGACTGCTATTGGCTCTTGATTTCCGCTGGCTCTCATCGAACAAAAAAACTTCTTCGATCGTACATTCAAATACTCTTGATATATCATAAGCCAGCCAAATTGAAGGTTCAAATTTCTCCGTCTCTATTGCATTAATCGCTTGCCTTGAAGTTCCAACCAGTTCTCCCAGCTGTTCCTGCGTTAGTCCCTTTTGCTCCCGAAGCTCTCTGATTTTATTCTTCATTTGTCTTCCTTTCTATAGAGTTAACCTTACTTTTAATATATAGCAGTGTAAGTGTAATGTCAACCTTACATTATGTAATAGAAAAGTTACTGTTCATAAATCGAATTATTTGCTTGACATATCTAATGCTGTAACATATCATTATGTTATATCATAATGATATATAAAATTGGAGATGACTTATGAAAGAAAATACTGGAAAGTCCAAATATGTAATATTGGGAATGCTGGCACGTATGCCGCAAACCGGCTATACCATTAAGAAATGGATCAAACACGAGTACAGCCATTTTTGGCAGGAGAGCTTTGGTCAGATCTACCCTACTCTTAAAAAGCTGGTTGCCGAAGGTCTTGCTATTTGTTCTGAAAATACCAGCGCCGGCAATGGTCGCGGGCAAATCGTATACAGTATTACGGATGCCGGTAGAACGGAACTCTCAGATTGGCTGCAAAAAGAACCTGAGATAGAGAAATTAAGATATGAAATACTCCTAAAGATTTCCCTTGGCGGGAATACTGAGCCCGAGGTACTGGTCGGACATTTGGACAATTTCATCAAACGAAATGAAAAGCTGGTAACAGACCTGAGCGGTTATATTGATCTATTTGACAAACTCAAAGAGGATGGTGCAGATTATACCTATAGCCAGCTAACTGCACTCTGCGGCGTTTATATCTATACCGCCATGAAAGACTGGGCTGTAAAGGCAAAGGAAATCATTAAAGAGAAAGGAAATCATGAATTATGAGACAGAGGATTCGAAAAGGGATATTAGTTTTTTCCGCACTAATGTTTCCGATCACATTTTTCTTTTTATCGCCTATGGTGATTGTTTTATCTGCATCAAAAGGCATTTTGAATGGAAGTGCTATGATTTTCGGGCTACTTCTGCTATTTTCACTCGTTGGCAGTCGTCTGTTCTGCGGCTGGCTCTGTCCTGGTGGCGCGTTGCAGGACTACATTTCCAGTGCTAATAACCGTAACTGGAACAGTAAAGGAAAGAATTTTATCAAATATATTATTTGGCTGGTCTGGTTTTCATTTATTGTTTTTCTGTGGATACATAATATGCCGCTGAAAGCAGATTTTATTTATTTAGTGAATTTTGATATGTACTACATTATCATTTACGCAATTGTAATGAGTATAATCTATTTGTTCACTCTTGCGACCGGAAAGCGCGGAATGTGCCACAGTCTCTGCTGGATGGCCCCGTTCATGGTAATCGGCGAAAAGCTTGCGGATCTTCTCCATATTCCGCGATTCAGGTTGAAAGCAAAACCAGACAACTGCATCTCCTGCAAAAAATGCAGCAGGAACTGTCCTATGGGCTTGGATGTAACCCAAATGGTCAAATCAGGTAATATGAATGCAACAGAATGTATAAACTGCCTTGAATGTGCGGATGCGTGTCCAGAGAAAGCCATCCTCTCAGGAATAGGTCAGAAACCGTATAAAAATATATAAGAAACTCCATGTGAAAGGTGTTGACCTGCATATGGAGTTTTCTTGGAGGAACTACAGATTATGGAATGAATGCAGGCTGACAGAAAAAAATTTAGCACAAGTCATTTTATCGGATTTTTAAATAATCCAGGGATGTTTATAAAAAGAAGCTTGTGCTAATCAATCAGAACAAAAGTGTGCTGCGCATCCCCCGGAGGGTTTTATTCCATTGGACGAACTTTCCTAGGAAATAAAAAATGAGGGGTTACCCCCTCAAATAGTGATACCATGCGATATAAGTCGCATGGTATCTTTTAGACCTATTAACTGCGGATGACAGGAATTGAACCTGCACGGTCTCCCACTAGATCCTAAGTCTAGCGCGTCTGCCAGTTCCGCCACATCCGCATGTGGTTATAAATTCTTGTATTATAAAATTACTTATAAACAATAATGAGACATCCGGGATTCGAACCCGGGACACCATGATTAAAAGTCATGTGCTCTACCGACTGAGCTAATATCCCATATAATAAACCTCTGGTAACCCAGTTGATTTTTTGTGGCTTCGTCTATAAAGTCGAAGGCGTTCTACGACAATCTGGGTAAGCCCAGTTGTCGAGATATCAATTTCTTTTGTCGAAGGCGTTCTACGACAACTGGGCTAGGTGGATTTGAACCACCGTAATGCAGGAGTCAAAGTCCTGTGCCTTACCGCTTGGCGATAGCCCAATATATTTAAATGATGGCGATGCCATCATTTATTTAATTCTCTTATGCTCCGAAAAGTTCTTCGGCCTAATTGATCCCCTATTGAAAACGAAAAGTCCTTTCAGACTTTTCTATTTGATCAATATAGGGTGGGTATAGGGATTCGAACCCTAGGTCTCCAGAGCCACAATCTGGCGCGCTAACCAACTGCGCTATACCCACCATAATACATTCATCTATGTCTCTAGATGAAAAATGTGCCAGAAGGGATTCGAACCCCCGACACATGGCTTAGAAGGCCATTGCTCTATCCGACTGAGCTACTAGCACATTATGGTGTGATATGGTCTTGATAATATAAAACCAAATATCAAGCGGGTGATGGGAATCGAACCCACGTATCTAGCTTGGAAGGCTAGTGTTCTACCATTGAACTACACCCGCACATGAATTACTATTAACTTATAAATTAGAATAATCTATTATCTAAAAGATTATCTAATCGGGGTAACAGGATTCGAACCTGCGACCTCTTGATCCCAAATCAAGCGCGCTAGCCAAGCTGCGCTATACCCCGAAAACATTAACCATGACAAGGCAAACCATTTTGCTTTTTCAAACTTTCTGCAAGCTCTAAAAATCCACCTTACACCTAGTATTTTCAAGGTTTACACTCGTTTCATCTGTGACGCAAGAATGATTATATAATATTAATGGACTATTGTCAACGACTTTTTTAAACTTTTTTATTTTTTTATTCAATTCACACGATTTACCATTTTTACACAATAACTGTTGCTCTCTCACCAAGGGATAAAAACTAAGAAACACACCGGAAATTGGGCATATTAATAACCATGCTCTTTCCAAAGTCTAGTGACTTGTGCAGTGCACAAATTGCCGTAGGAAGATGCTTTTTCTTCACACTCCCCCTAAGAAGTATTTCATAGTAACTGACTGCCAATCACTTATTCCGGTTCCCAGGATATTTATTCTTCTTCCTCTTCTTTATAATAATTCAGGCTAAAGTGTACTTCATTCATTTCATCAATTTCCATAATCATAAAAGTAGATTCTCTGCCGCTTTGTCTGGGTAGACCAAGGCTTCCGGGATTAATAATCCAGATGCCATCATTTCGCTTTATTATAGGTACATGTGTATGTCCATACATTACAATATCAGCCCCGTTTTGTTTTGCAGCATCCAATAGGTCAGCTGTGCTGTAATTTACTCCATAACGATGTCCATGTGTCAGCATAACGATATACTTACCAATACTCGTTACAACTTCTTTGGGTAAACCATCATAAAAATCATTATTTCCGCATACCATCAAGGCAGGACAGGGAGAAATATCTTTGATATACTCTTCTCCCCTGTCATAATCGCCCAGATGAATGATAAGATCTATAGGACTTACTCTTTTTATTGTATTATAAACATAATTATTTCGTCCATGGGTATCACTTATTATTAAGATTTTCATTCCTGTTCTCCCAACCCCTATATATGTTTTATCATTTCATCCTTCATTGCTCTTAATGCTTTTCCCCTGTGGCTTATCTCATTCTTTAGATCTGGCGCCATCTCAGCGGTAGTGCAATGATATTCGGGAACATAAAAAATCGGATCATAACCAAAACCATTTGCACCGCAAATCTCTCCGGCAATTATTCCTTCTATGGTTGCTCTGCGTGTTATAACCTCTCCTGACGGAAGAGCACATGCAATAACACAAACAAATCTGGCACTACGTTCTTCTTCGGAAGCTTCTTTTAACTGATCAATAATATATTGGTTTTTTATTGTATACGATGTATTTTCACCCATAAATCTGGCAGAATAGACTCCAGGTGCCTTATTCATATAATCTACTTCCAAACCGGAATCATCTGCCAAAACGATTTCACCGGTAAGCTCCATAACAGTTTTTGCTTTTATCACAGCATTTTCTTCAAAGGTTTTACCATTCTCATCGATATCAGGATTTAAGCCGGCGTCTTTTAACGATAACAGCTCTATATCAAGTTCCTTTAAAATTTCTCTGATCTCCTTCATTTTACCTTCATTTGAAGTTGCGAAAATAACTTTCTTCATTTTAATAATCCTTTCCAAAGTCTAGCGATTTGTGCAGCCCACATTATTCTCCATTTCTGAACACCTTTTTTGCATGTTCAAGTGTATGCAGCGAATAGATATGTACAATATGATTGAGGCTAAAGATCATTTTTCACGGGATATTCCTCATAAGCTTTTAGAATAGCTTCAAAGATACCTTGTGCAATCGCTCTTCTGTTTTCAGATATACTAAGATAGTTCATATCATTCATATTTGTCAGATAACCTGCTTCTATCAATATCGCCGGAACATTTACTTTGTCCATAATATAGAGATCATCCTTGTGTTTTTCTACCACACCCCTGTTTTTAAAACGGCTGCCTTTCCGATTTCCCGTGAAAATAAATTTGCCAGATCATATGATCTTACGCCTTTAAATTCATTATTATAGTAAAGTATCTCCGTCCCATTGGCATAAACCGCAGAATTTGCATTACAGTGTATACTGATAAAATAATCACAATCCACCTCATCTGCCAATTCTACCCGTGGTCTTAAGTACACTGTTTCATCCTCTGTACGGGTATAATAAACCTTCATATCTTCTTTATCAAGAAGTTTTTTCAAGTTTAATAGGATTGCAAGATTGATATTTTTCTCATAATTTTTTTTATTGTTCGAAAGAGCCCCGGAATCCTTTCCTCCATGTCCTGCGGCAATAACTACAATTTTATCATATACTTCCGAAGGTTTTCTAAGCTCTATGTAATAATTATTTTCATCCTCATACACCTTATAAGCATATTCCTTGTCCAATTCAAGAAGGATATTCTCTGTATACAGACCGGATGTGAAGTCCTGACTTAAGGTAAACGTTATTCCATGACAAAAGTCATCTCCATAATCCTTTTTAATTAATTCCTTCGTGCTTCCTTCCTTATCCTCTATTTTCTCGCTTTGAACTTCTGTAAATTGGGGAGTACCTGAGAACATTTCTTTTCCTTTGATCCTATAAAACATATCGCCGGAAAGCCCATCCCTCGTTAATCCCGTAATGATTAGCTCTATCCTCTTCTCTATGTATAGATCCTTGAGAACAAGCTTGCTGCAGCCACTCTTCGGTTTCCTGATCAGAAAATAATTATCTCCCATTTTCTGCAGTAGTTTCTGATCTATACCAGTTAATAGTTTCCGCAAATCATTTGCCTTCTCATCTATATTGCTTGTAATTTCATCGTTTAATACCATGAAATATTTATTTGACAAATCGATATCTTTCCCGGCAATTTTATTTACCGTATTATTTTTTACGGTATTGTTTTTAGCACTCTTCACTGCTGCTTGCGTAACCATATGGTACTGCTTTAGAGAATAGGAGGACAAGATCACTGCCAGATCAGAATTAGACTCTGTAATACAGCTTTTTTCAGCAATAGTTGGTCCATTCGGCAGCCCCCTTGCTCCTTAGAATTCAAAATCTTAATGTTTCTCTCAATAAGATGTCATTCTGAATCAATTTCAATAGTAACAATTCCCTCCGTATTTGAATGCAACCTTAAGCTAATAATGTAAGTTTTATTATTATGCACAGGCCGCGTCTAAATCATAGATAGATTATATAATAAGTTTGGTGTATACTCAATAATAATTTAAGTTCCTTGTACTTATATGTAGATTTTTGTCTTACTTTTTTGTTAATTATTGCATTTCCACAAAGATATCTATATAATAATTATTGTAACTATGTACAATGACAGGTAATTGCTTGACACAATATCGCACAGAAAGTGCATAATCTGAAATAGATGCACTACTGTAATCGTTTCACGGTGAAATGTGATTTCTCTGTGCTGCTTATGGCAACTCTATCGTTTCGCAATTTCCTAACATGATTCGAGTATCAAATTCTCACGCTGATTTTTCAGCACCTAGGTTACTATAAACCCGCGTGAGAATTAGACAGCCTCCGGCGGATGCACACTCGCTCCGCTCGGCGTGTTTATATAATAAAAGCCTTAAAATGATTTGGCAGATGAATAATATATGCTTCATATTCATTTACATAACCTGGATCAGGCTTTTGACAATCGAATCCTAACATACAGTAACTATATGAGGAGATATAGATATGGGTGAAGTTAATTGCATACAGATCAGGCAAAAGGATGGTTATATTACAAAGCTTGCACATTATAGCTGCTCAAGAAAGCCAAAAGCAAGCATATTGATATTGCATGGAATGGCAGAACATCAGAAGCGGTATACTGCATTTGCAGAATATCTCGTTAATCACGACTACGATGTATACTGCTACGATCATCGTGGTCATGGAACCGATATGAAAATGAGTGATTTGGGTTTCTTTGCTGCGAAGCACGGCTATCTGCTTCCTATTCAGGATGCGATTACCGTCAGTAATTATATAAGTAAGAATAACCGTTGTAATAAACTATTTCTATTTGGTCACAGTATGGGTTCCATACTTGCCAGAAACATAATACAGATCTACGATCATTATAACGGTGTTATATTATCTGGTACCAATTTTCCTCCCGCACCGCTGATACGATCCGGATTGCTGCTTTCCTCAATCACTTCCCTGTTAAAAGGCCCAAAACATATATCTCCTTATTTAAATCATCTGTGCTTCGGCGGAACAAAATATACATCCTTATCCACCCGAACGGCATATGATTGGCTTTCCAGGAGTAATATCATCGTTGGTGCATATATCAATGATCCCTATTGCGGCTTCACCTGTACAGCATCCTTCTACCATGATCTTTTAAAATTAAATCAATATGCTACCACAAAAAAATTAATCCTGAAGACAAAAAAGAATTTACCGATCCATTTAATCAGTGGCGAAAAGGATCCGGTAGGCAGCTATGGTGTGGAGGTACATAAACTCTTTCATGTACTAAAAAAATTGGGATTTATTAATGTTAGTTGTAACATTTATCCGGAATGCAGGCATGAGATATTAAATGAACTTAATAAAGATGAGATATTCGAAGACATTCATAAATGGATCTCAAAGCATATATAAAATAATTTAATAATATCCGAGCTCCATTACCTGCAAAATGATAGTCTTACTCCAGTATTTTATTTTGCTTAGTTTTTGTAATACATACTAATAATAAGATCCGGGTGTGAAAGCCTGATCCAGGTTATATAGATGTATACGTATGCCTATATATTCATCTTGACGTACCCTTCATTTCAATTATCACTGTATGCTGGCAATGATAGGAGGTATCCTCTGTGCGATATGAATATAGATATACCCATGTCCATCCGGTAAATTATCTTTAGGCATTTTATACTCAAATTATAAAGAAATACTGCGGAATAAGTATCACCGATACTAATTCCGCAGTATATTAATTCCTTCTTAGCTTTTCTGTTTTGGCGGTCTGGGTCCCATATACTGATAGAAATATGTTTTCATCATACCATTGTATATCTTCCTGTTTTTATCCGCCTGTTTGCCAATATATTTCTGAGCCTCTTCATATCCTGTTATTATAAAATAGGACCACGTATCAAGAGCTCCGAATACCTTGCCCATTTCTTTGTATAATGCCGGCAACTCTGCTTTTTCCTCCAGACGTTCCCCATAAGGAGGATTCGTGATGATAAATCCATAGTACTTACTGCTGCTTAATTCTCGCAACGGCTTCTGCTGAAAATGAATCAAATGGTCAACTCCGGCAAATCTGGCATTCTGTCTGGCTGCCTTAATGATTTCTCCGTCAAGATCATACCCTTGAATTGTCATTTGTGTATCCCGCATAGCAATATCACTAGCTTCCTGTCTGGCCTGTGCCCAGGATCCCTCCGGAAGTATATTATCCCAGGTCTCAGCCAGAAAGGTTCTGCCTGTACCGGGGGCAATTTTGGCTCCGATCATTGCAGCCTCTATCGGTATTGTACCGCTGCCGCAAAAAGGGTCCACCAGTATCCGGTCTTTATTCCAAGGTGTCAGCATAATAAGTGCCGCTGCCAAAGTCTCCGTAATTGGTGCTTTACTTGTAAGCTTCCGATAACCTCTCTTATGAAGAGATTCTCCTGAAGTATCTATGCAAATAGTAACCTCATCCTTTAAAATTGTTACTCGAAGCGGATAAGAATTACCAGTCTCTTCAAACCAGTCCAGCTTATATTTCAGCTTCATTCTCTCAACAATTGCTTTCTTAATAATGGATTGAATATCGGAGGGGCTAAATAATTTACTATTAACTGAATTAGCCTTCGCTACCCAAAATTTACCATCCCTTGGTAAATACTCTTCCCAGGGTATCTCCTTTGTCTTTTCAAATAATTCATCGAAGCTTTCTGCTTTAAAAGACGCAACCTTTAATAGTACCCGTTCCGTAGTCCGCAAAAACATGTTGGCTCTTGCGCAAGTATTTTCATCTCCTGTATAGCTTACCTTTCCATCCTCTACCTTTGTAATTTCAATACCAAGATCGTTAAGCTCTCGCTTTAATACGGCCTCAAGTCCAAAGTGGCATGGTGAAATATATTCCAATTGCTTCATTTTAACCTCCGGGTGCTTTCCTGATTTTCTCCTGATCCAAAGTCCTGTAAGATGGCTTTGTATTTGTTATTTTAAATCTCTTTTGATTGCTAGTCAATCTACATTTCTGCTATCTGCGTTCCAATTTACCATGATAAGCATGAATGCCTCCGTAAAGACTCTTAATATTATACCCATCTTTCATTAAATCTCTCGAAGCAAGTAAGCTTATGTTTCCACGATCGCAATAAAAAATCAGTAGTTTATCATATGGTAAGTAAGATTTCTTTTGCTCAAGTTCTTCATACGGAATATTTACAGCTGTGGGAATATGCCCCTTATCGTAATCTTTTTTATCCCTCAGGTCAATTATGATAACATTTGTCAATCCAATATATTGTATAATATCATTCGTTTTAATCGTATCAAAAGACATACCTTTACTGTCACCGCCCCTTCATCCGGAAAATATTCTCCCGAATTATCATATTCAAAATAAGTCAGATTTGCTTATAAAAAAAAGATATATTTGTAAATATAATGATTATAGGGTCAAAAAAAAGATGTCCCATATTCGGGACACCCTTTTTATATTCATTTCGTATTTTATATTTCTTATTAATAATCACTTTCAGAATCGTCAAAATCTCTAAAGTTATTATTTTTACTGTTCGCATTTTTGGAAGAATCTTTGAAGGAGCTGCCAGCAGTTCTTGAATCCTTGGAGGAACCTCTGGAAGTATCTTCACATCTGCTTCCTGATGTTGCATTGCGGCTTGTACCGGACGTGTAATTACTTGTATTTGCATTTCTGCTGCCTGTTGATTTACTTGTTCCCATTGTATTGCTTCCCATTGTATTGGCATTTCTGCTGGAGTTGTTAGAACCAGCTGTGTCTCTTACATTTGAAGTTTGGTAATTGTTGTTGCTGTTTTTGGAATTATTATTACTTGTCATAGTGGCCTCCTATTAAAATAAACTGATTTGCAAATTTCATATTGCATTAATATTATCTGCAATATAGTGCTAAATATTCAGCGATCTGAGTATATATTTATTTTCTTTTCCATCTCGAATAAAAGCACCAATTCTTCCAATCCATTAATATCTGTACGTTGTATTCAAAATTCAAGTATTTTAGAGTAAATTATCAAAAATTAATTTCTACTATGCATTATAAATCATACGACATACTCTTTCATTTTAATGCATTTTATGTCATTTTATTCAACAAATGTTAATATTTTATAGAGATAGGTTAATAAAATCATTGCATTATTGATAAATCTGTATTATAATAAACAAGTGCTAGAGATTATATCCCATAGCACATTATATAACCCCTTATTAATTATTTATACTCCCCTCATCGAAATGACCGCCTGGCTCCCCCTGGCGGTCATTTCACTTTGTTTTAATTTCGGCAATATTAAATTGCTGTTGAGAGTTGAATTTTATCAGTAAAAATGAGTTAAAAGATTACCTTTCTCCATTAAAGCACTAGCTGATGAGAGATAAAAGGTTTTTTTGCATCAAATAATGATAATTTTAACATATTTTTATTTCCGAGTTCCGGTATACATCCTCAATAATTTCTCATTATTTATATCTATGTTCCAACTATTCATCAAAAAGCGGTGTACTAAAATAACGTTCCGCGGTGTCTGGTAAAACAGTCACAACCGTTTTACCCTTACCTAGCTTTTTAGCAAGTGCCAATGCTGCTGCCACATTTGTTCCGCTGGAAATTCCACACATAAGGCCTTCCCTCCTGGCCAGATCCCTGGAGGTTTTTATCGCTTCCTCATCAGAAACCATATAAAGATGATTATAAATGTTCTGGTTCAAATTTTTTGGAATTACTCCATCACCAATCCCCATCTGCAGGTGAGTTCCAATGGTGCCTCCAGCTAAAATCGCCGCATTTTCCGGCTCCACTGCCCAGATTTCAATATCTGGATTTTGTGCCTTAAGCACTTCACCTATTCCAGTAATTGTACCTCCAGTTCCTATTCCCGAGCAGAATCCATGAATCGGTCCTTCAACCTGTTCCAGTATTTCAATTCCTGTATGATGCTTATGTACCATAGGATTTGCCAGATTTTCGAATTGCTGCGGAACATATACCTTAGAGTTTTCTTTCTTCATGTTTAACGCTGTTCTTAAACATTCCTCAATGCATGCTCCGATATCACCATCATCATGTATCAGTATAACCTCCGAACCATAATGCTTGACCAGTTTTCTTCGCTCCTCACTTACTGAATCCGGCATAATGATAATGGTCCGATAACCTTTTACAGCACCAATTAAGGCTAATCCAATTCCCTGGTTACCACTGGTTGGTTCAACAATAATTGTATCCTTATTTATCATTCCTTGCCGTTCTGCAGCAGCAATCATATTATAAGCGGTCCTGGTTTTAATAGAACCTCCCACATTAAGTCCTTCAAATTTCACTAATATCTCAGCTCCGGCCGGATCAGGTATATTATTAAGTCGGATCATCGGCGTATGTCCAATTGCTTCCAGTATATTATGATAAATCATGTGCTTAACCTCTTTCCTGGCTATTAAATATTATTCTGCCATTTCATGATACCCCTGAATTATAGCATAGTTATTGTAGGCTTTTTATAAAATAATTTCAACTGAAATACATTTAATTTCTTTAATAAGGTACCCTGTTCTCACTGTATAAGGTACAACAATTTGATCTTTCGTATTACTTTCTTCATAATAAATAAAGAATTATATGGATAAACGATCAATATCAAAAGCGATAAATCCTGTATACAATACTTTCTCTTTATTGATTATTCTTCCCTTACGTGATATCCTATTGGATAATGAATTACCACATAATGGAGGAATGCTGTTATGAGGAAAATGATAATTTATGTCATACTTGCAATTGAATTAATCTGTATTGTATCAGCAGGTTGTACAAGAACAAATAAAGAAATGGATAACACTTCTATTACATTGTCTCTCCCTGCGGCCATGGCTTCATCCCCAGAAGCTTCGCCCGATGCTCTCTCCAGGCTTTCTGAGAAAGAATACCTCCCAACCAAAGAAAATGTAAAATTATTGGGAAGGACTTATCCGACGGGTAATTCCCTGTGGCTTGCATTATCTGGGACAGGAATAGAATTTACATTTACCGGAGCGAAAGCTGAACTTACCCTGCTCGGTGATAATATCATCGGTTCCGCTACGGCAGAATGTAATTACTGCCGCTACGGCATCTATGTAAATGATAAACTGGTGATAGACGATCTGTTAAAAGAGAAAAACAAGGTAATTACCGTTTTTGATAGTACTCAGATAGAAACCGTGACGATCCGCGTGATCAAGCTATCGGAATCCGCCTCTTCAACGCTTGGAATTGGTAAAATTAAGGTTCTGTCGGAAGGTACGGTTACACCGGCACCAAACAAGGTTCACCGGATTGAATTTATCGGTGATTCCATTACCTGCGGATATGGAGTGGATAATCCTGACAGGAGAGGGACATTTTCCACCCAGACGGAGGACGTAACAAAGACCTATGCCTATAAGACGGCGCAGGCACTTAATGCTGATTACAGTATTGTTGCCTTCAGCGGCTATGGAGTGCTATCCGGTCATACTGCTAACGGTGTAATCAATACCAGAGGCCTGCTGCCAATCTACTATGACAAAATGGGGTTTTCGTATGGAGCTTTTGACAATCAGATTAGAGTTGACACGATTACATGGAATTTTAGCCTGTTTGTTCCTGATATAATCGTGATAAATCTTGGAACGAATGACTATTCCTATTGTAAAAAAGATGTGAATAAGAAAATAGAATTTGCTCTGGCCTATGTCAGCTTTCTGAAACAGATCCGGGAAAGAAATCCTGACGCAGTCATTTTATGTACACTTGGTATGATGGGAGATAAATTGTATCCCTATGTGCGAGCGGCCGTAAGCACTTACCGGAAAGATACCGGAGATACAAAGGTTTACTCTATGCGATTTGCTGTAGAAAAGGCAAGTGACGGCTACGGCACCAAGATGCATCCTTCTCCGATAACTCATGAAAAAGCAGCAAAGAAATTAACCTCACTACTTCAAACTCTTATGGATTGGTAAAGGGCATATTTATTTATCAAAATCATATTTTTCTATAATTATAAGATTTGAGTGTAAAAAGCCTAAAAAAGATTTGCCGGATGAATATGAGTACATATATATTCATCTACATAACCTGGATCCGGCTTTTGACATTCGAATCAGTTATAGTAATATCAAATAATGGGGATATCATTCATTACATCGATACCAAAATGATATCCCCATCTAGTAGTATGGATAAGAAAATGAAAGGCAAATCTACCCGATTAATAACCACTCGGGTTATTCCTCTGCCACCTCCAGGAATCCTCGCACATTTCCTCCAGGCTCTTTAATGCTTCCCAGCCAAGCTCCCTTTTTGCCAGTGTGGCATCTGCATAACAGCTATCTATATCCCCTGGTCTTCTTTCGACAATTTCATAGGGTATTTCTTTTCCGCAAGCCTTCTCAAAACTTCGGATAACCTCCAAAACACTGTAACCGGTTCCTGTTCCCAGATTATAGGTTAAAATACCCCTGTTTTCCTGCAGCTTCTCCAGCGCTTTTACATGCCCCATCGCAAGATCAACCACATGAATATAGTCTCGTACTCCGGTTCCATCCACTGTTGCATAATCATCTCCAAACACGCTGACTTTCTTTAGTTTTCCAGCTGCAACCTGTGCAATATACGGAACCAGATTATTGGGTATTCCCTTGGGATCTTCACCGATCCTGCCGCTTTTATCTGCACCGATAGGATTAAAATATCGCAGTAATATGATGTTCCACTCAGAATCCCCCGTGTATAGATCACATAATATATCTTCCAGCATTAATTTCGTACGCCCGTACGGATTCGTTGCCGACCGTGGAAAATCTTCTCTGATCGGAACGGAATCCGGTTTACCGTATACGGTTGCGGAGGAGGAGAAAATCAGATTTTTGATTCCGAAGCTTTTCATAATCTCAAGTAAAACTAAGGTTCCAGTCAAATTATTACCATAATATTCTAATGGTTTAAAGACAGATTCACCTACTGCCTTCAGCCCTGCAAAATGTATGACAGCCGTAATATCTTCCTTCATAAAAATATCCTTAACAGTCTCTTCTTCCCGCAGATCCTTCTCATAAAAAGTAACTTTTTTACCGGTAATTTCTTCCACCCTTTTCAGTGCTTCTCTACTTGAATTGCATAAATTATCAACAACTACTACCTCATACCCCGCATTTAATAATGCAATACAGGTATGGCTCCCAATATAGCCTGCACCACCGGTTACTAATATAGACATACTTACCTCTCAATCCGCCGCGCCTGGCAGCATATCATGTTTTATTTTATATATTATTGATACATACCCAAACATTTAATGAATACTATGCATAAAGATAGGCTGATATATAGGTGTATCTGCAATCAACTCATATTTTACTCTAACCCTTGTCTTTCCTACCATTATAAAGTAAAAAAGGCATGTTATACAACCTTTATTTTAAATAAAAAACCTCTGTTATCGTTCTCGCAAATGTGACAATTCACTAATAGTCCGATACACCGTCTCCGTAAGAAGTAAAGGCATATGCTTATAAAAGGCTGCAAATGCTTTCACCATGAATTTTCTGCTGTCAGGCAATATCGGATCATCCTTCCAAGGGGAAATTCTGGCTATTTTCAAGTACTCTTCCTTCATCGGGTGTGAACAGTTTTCTTCCCAGGGTCTTCCCACCAGCCCTGTAGTAAAGTGAATAATCGCCGGATTTTTCCTAGCTTCCTCCAATTCTTTCTGTGAGTAATAGCTGTTCAGAAAATAGATTCGTTTTATTGTCTTTGCTGAAAAAGAGTAAATATTTGAAATGGCATTATATCTTAACGGTATGATCTTTTTCTTTTTCACACAGACACCATTAATCGTTCCCTGGTCATGAAATGGTACATTACCGTCAAATTTCTGTATAAAATTTATAAATTGCTCTTCCATATGATTTTCACGCCAGCCTGCCAGGTTAATCAGGAGTATTCCTGCATTAATATAATATTCATCCAATTTCAGGCCGATTTTCTTAACAAAAAAACTATCAATCGTATCCTGTACTCCGGCTACCATATAGCCATCCAGATTAGTATTCCAAAAATCATTAAGCGGTGCTCTAATAATGGTATCACAGTCCAGATAGATAATCCGGTCATAAAGCTCCGGAATTACGGTTGACAGGAAAAGTCTCGCATACGAAGCAACCGGCATCTTTCTGATACCCATGCGTAAATCCAGCCCAGCAACAACCTTCTCCATTGATACAAAATGCAGACTGCACACATACTCACTCGCTATATCCTCAAGCTTTTTCCTGTTGGTATCCATAATCCCGCAATCAAGAATAAAGACCTGTATCTGTACATTCTCCCTGTTTGTTTGTAATAGCGATAACATAGAAATACCAAGATATTTTGCATAATGATCATCGCAAGAATATGCGACACATAATCTCTTATTCTCTTTCATTCATATACCCGTGCCTTTCCCTTTTTGACGACCTATTCAAAAAGTGAATAGGCTTTCATAAATAGTTTGAAAGTGCTTATCCTTCAAACCTTACTTCATTTTAAGTATGTTTTCTACGCATAAACCTATCATATAACCACTGCCGGTTCAATCAGTTATTATTGTCTTCTTTGTCCCATCCGTTCTTTGCAATCTCATCACGGTAATCCTTCAGATAATCAATCTGCATAGAATAGGGATAATACGTATTCTGCTCCAGTTTATATACCACATAAATATCATCCTCATAAAAAATCTTGAAATTACGAGGGTAAATCTGCTGAAATTTATGTGCCCAATAATATGCCTGTGATTCAATTATGACTCGCTGAAAATAGTAATCCTGTGAATTTGCCATATAGGTGAACTTCTTAGCCGCATATTTCAGTTGTACATTTGTATCTTTATACTTTTGATCCAATAATGCACGTTTTTCAATGAAGAAGAAGACATACTCTGTAGGAAATGTAAATTCCTTCTGATTTTTGTTAACCATATTCAAAAATTCTGATAACTCAGTATGGTACCCATAGTCTAATACATCATAATATTCCTCTGTCGGTGATACAATTGTATAAGTATCCTTCGCATAGGATTGCTTGATATGCCGGAGTACATACTCTGATTCGTTATAATAAGCCAAATTCACATCAAAGAAGGCGTGATAACAACCGGATGAAAAAATGAGCAGCACCGCACCCACACAGGTAGCCGCCGAGAGCATATTAAGAGCCCCCTGGAAATACCGGTTCCTTTGTCTGGAAAATACGCGGAAAGCAAAATCCACCGGTAGCATATAGACCAGTCCTACAAAAGGTTCGGCAAAGGTGGATGCACGGGCAGCTGCAATAAGCTCCGGGATACCCAGAGAGGCGGCAGCACCAACAATACATAAAATTATCATGTAAAGAATTAGTGCCTGATAATCATGTCCATATGACCTGGTCCTTTTTGATAAAAGCAGTACAAGTGCACAAAAGAAGCCAAACAGCATACAATCAAACATCAACTGTGTTGCATCGCCGCCAAACATAGCTACGGTTCCAAAATTAAAAATAGATTGATAAAAATATTTAACAATTTCCTCCGGGGTCATCTTCGTGTAGTCAACTTTTACTTTTTTCTTTTCTGTATCTGTTTTGTCAGATCCCGTAAGGTCACTGTCCGGACTATCCAACCCCTGCGCTGCCGCTAATTGGGATTGATAATTCGTGTCACTTCCCTTCCATTCTTTACCTGACATAACGCTGGTAGCCCAATTCATTGACTCTTGGAAGGGTATCCCCTTCGCCAGACACGCTCCAAATGGAAGTACTGCTATCACAGCTCCCATAATGCCACAAAACATCAAAGGTATAAAATATTGCTTTTTTAATACTTTAAAAAGATAAGAAAATGCAATTGCAAATACCAGAAAGACCGCAGCAAAGGCTGTATAGAAATGATATGCTATTACAAGTGCAACACAAAGCATTAAAAGGAGTGCATCCGAATTAAGATACCTCCGGTTGATATAGGAATTCACCCGGAAGAAGCTTCGAAGCTTTGTATCACCTTCCAAAATAAACTTCTTTCTATCCTCATGCAGATAACGCATCATAAAATACGCCAGGCCTATTACCGCATACATACCGGCTTCCTGCGGAAGCGAAGCTGCATAACGACCTTGATTTAACATCAAACTAAAGATCAGAATTACTGCCAGCGGAGAATATTTTGCATGAAAAATCTCTCTGGCCAGAATATATTGACCAATTACAAGAAGGACGGTTTGATAAGCCCCCGCATATAACATAATCTCACGCAAATTAAGTCGGAAGATCACACGAATTATATAAACCATGGCATGCATCCCAAAGGGATAAATACCATCCGAGAATAAGGTTCCATGCTCCAAATGATAAATCCAGGATTGATGCACCGGTATATCTGAAAATTGATAGCAATGATACAACATAACATTATGCGTCAGAAACCAGATATTATAAACCATTAATACTGTAACGCCGATTACATTAAGCCAATCCCTCTTCAAATAGCCAAATACCGGCATACGCCGTATCACTCCGCCAAATTTTCTAATCCTGTTAGCTGCTTCTCTTCCTATTGTCTTGAAAAGTCTGTCTTCCCTATATGCATTATAGATTATTCTTGGACAGTCCCTGCAGCACTGAAAAAATTTTCTGTCTGAATAATTCCAATAAATCAGAGAATATACAATCACCATACTTCCCATGATGGTATAGCGGTTACATATATTTAGAAAACCAAGCAGTAATACCAGATTAATCAAAAAAGCTGCCTGGGTAATAACACAGAACCAGAACCGGTAACTGTAGCTCTTCTTTTTAAGATAATTTCTCCAAACGAAAAGCGGGATCAGAAAATCCCGTATTAAACAGCATAACAGTACCTGTAACATTGACAGGATATATGCATTTGTATCAACTATCATTTTGCTCTCGCTCCTTTTTTGGATTAAAGCTTCAGTTGCTTGATTAACTCATCTATATTACGGTATTCCCTGCTGATATAAACCAAATATATTACGCATCCGGCCAAATATACTATCCCTCCCACACTGATCTGTAAAAGCAGAAGGAAAAAAGGATTAACCGGCAAATCACTCATAAAGTATACCGCACCAAATTCCAGGATACCGCAAATCAGGAATGGATACAACGCCTGCAGCAGCTGCCGAAAGTTGTATACCTCTTTGACATGACGCATTTGATAAGTACATACTACTACTTCTGCTGCCAGAGTGCCAATTACCGCTCCGGATGCTCTAAAAAACGGAATGAATGCAAGATTGAGTACTGTATTTGTCAAAGCTCCCAAAAATACGGACCGGATATAAATATGCTCCAGGTGAAAGGGAATCAAATATTGTGTCTGTACGACATTTGATACGCTCATTGGAATCATAACCATTGCAAGCTCCATCGTAAGCAAGGTAGTAGGTCTATATTCCGGTCCAAAAAACCAGGGTACAAAGGTTGGTGATACTCCAGCAATCCCAAAGCAAAGTGCACAGCATACAAAAATGTTAAACCTCATAGAGCTTCGCATCTTCTGCAAGCCCTCTTCCACTTGATTTTTTACGACCAGACTCGTAATTCTCGGAAGCATTACCGTATCCAACGCTGATAAAATCCCTTTGGGTAGATTAATAATATTTTCGGCATACGCATAAAACGCAACAACAGCACTACTCCCAACCATCACGCCAAGCATGATCTTATCCATCCAATTGTAAATGCTAAGTGCCAGGATAGGAACAAACAGCTTAAGGTTTGGCAAAATATGCACTATAATATCCTCTTTCTTTAACACTCCTCTTTTCACATAACGCGGTAAAGAAGGTATGAGCAGCAGTTGTTCTGCCAAAAAGCAAGCCGACATGATGCAGGTATAAATCCAAAGATCATTTCTGGAATGTACAAAGGCAAAGACGCAAACGATCACTAAGGTTCTGGATACCAGACTTCGCACTGTCGTGACAAGGAATTTCTCCATACCATAGAAAAACCAGCTGACGTCAAAAAGTACAGAAACAACGTATAGCAGCTGTATCCAATAGATCATACGGTTTTCCCGGAAGACTGTAAAAATCAGCAGTATATATAGGAAAATGGAACCAAGCGAGGTGATGATCTGTATCAGATAAATACCCCAAAATACCCTGCTTCGTTTCTCAAGATCATCTCTACAGGAGGCAATACTCCTGTTTCCGTAATTATCCAGCCCCAGCTTACCCATCATAATAAAATAACAGGCTACCGTACTTGAAAATGCATAAATACCAACCTGCTCTGCTCCTAAAAGCCTTGCTACATATGGTGTAACAATCAGTGGAAGCACACAGATGGACAACCGGTAAATTACATTATATATATAGTTTTTCTTTTCCTCAGAACCCACTTTTTTATCCTATCCTCCGGATGATAAATTCTTATCCTCGCCTTCCTGTATCTGAAGCTTCGTCTGCTTTTCAAAAGCTGACGGCGAGATGGCGACATCACCGGTTAAAATCACGGCACTTGCAAGCGAGGTACATTTCGCAAATGCCTGATGGTTAATAGCAAGAACTTTTTTAGGAATTTTCACAGATTTAATACTGGAACATCCATAAAAAGTACGTATGTTAATTCGCTTAAGTTGACTGGGAAATTGAAAGTAGACTAGCGCTTCACAACACAGAAAGGCACATTTCCCAATACTCTCCAGGGTATCAATCTGAGGAATTGCAATTATCTCCAGCTCTGTGCAATATGCAAAGGCATAGCTTCCAAGTGTTCTCAATCTGCCCGTCAGAAGAATTTTCTGCATTCTCTGGCAACCCATAAAAGCTCCGCTTTCCACGGTTTTTAACATACTGTTATCTCCGAATTCCACGGTTACCAGATTAGTACAGCCTGCAAAGGCACAGCAAGGTATTGTAGATATCGTTGTCGGGAAAATATTATTTGTTTTTTCCACTCCGTGACGCATATAAGTAAATAACAGCTGTGTTAAGGATGAGCACTCAAAAAATGCATACCTGCCTATTTTCACAAGAGTGGCCGGCAAAGTGATAACCTCCAGCGCACTGCAGCCTGCAAAGGCATAAGCTCCGATTTTTTCAAGACGGCTTCCATCCTCGAAGGTTATATAACGCAAATTTCTACAATTCTGAAATGCATGTGCTTCAATCTCTGTTACCGTGTTTGGGATTTCTATAGAAATCAACTGATCACAGCCATAGAACATTTTCTGTTTAATATTGGTTACATATTTGGGGATGATAATACTTGTAAGCTTATGATCCAATACAAAATCCAGGGTTCTCTGCTCATTATACTGACGGGCAGAGGAAAAACTGACAGGCTTCCTGTCCTCCTCATCCACCAACTGTTTTGCTGTTGTTTGTTTTATTTTATGCAATTTCCCGGATCGGATCAAACGGCTATCCTTATGAATTCTCCTCACAGTCTTCCTTAAAGAGAATTCTCGACTAATCCATTTAAACAGATAATGTATTCCTCGAAGAATGCTCTTTACAATCAGCCAAAGCGAATGACCAGGTGATTTTATTATATATAGTAAGATGTATCCACAGCAGTTTAGCCATAGATAATTTATTTTTGCCAAATAAAACATCTTTTGATAGAATGCCAGTGTCATACGTTTATTTTTCAGAAAGTTTGCCCGGTATCTGCTTAGAATATTCTGACCATCACGAAAGCACTGAAAATCATAATCCTCCTGATCAGGAGAAATATGACATTCACATAAAGAAACCGGCATAACCAGAACCTTATTCTGTTTATTTAGCCGAATCAGCATATCGCCGTCACTGAAGTTTTCGAAACATTCATCAAAGCCCCCAGCTTCCTTTATCGCTTCCAATCGGTAGATTACCTGGGAGGACATCCTCGCGGGATTTTCCAAAATCCAACTTGATGAGTCAAAGGTTATATTTTCCATTAATGGCCCGGCCGGCATTCCTGTCACTCTATCATCGAGCAGTACTCCATTGCTGCAGGAAGCACCCGCCATTTGATCTGCCTTCAGCTGATCAATCTGTAAGAAAGCCTTTACCAGATCCCATCTGTCGTAGCAGTTGACAAATGCTATATACTCCCCTTCTGCTTTCTTCAGTATGTAATTTCTAATCTGTGTATTCGAAAAGGACTGTTCCAGCTGCAGATATTCCACCTCCGGAAAAGCAGTTAAATCCTCCTGCAAGCCTAAACTGTACATACTATTTGGCTCATTGGCATCTACTACCATTACTTTTACCGGTGAGTAAGTCTGCTCTAAAATACTGTTCAGCGCACGTAAAAAGCTTAAAGATGTATTCTTTTTTGCAATTAATACTACATTGAGCAATAATTCTGCCATTCTCACTCCATTCTGCCGATAATCATTTTGGCGTCAGCACAACTACCCTGTATAATATCTAAAAAATATTCTGTTGATAACCTGCTCATTCATATAATAATCGGTTTTTCCGGATTATAATTACTGTTGATTCCATTATTCAAATATAAAATTACCGAGATTATAATTGCCCGAATGATCTGCTGTTGAGAATGTATTTGCAATTTGAATCGGATGCTGCGAACGGGGATCAAAGATGCCAAAACATAATATATAGTTTTTTTGTTCCATCTCTTCTATCGGCACTATACTTTCTAGCTCTACTTTCTCCTGTGGCATCCACATTCGGGTATCCGTATCAATGCCATACTCGTAGATTTCTGAAAAAGATGCGGTACGTATGACTATTTTAACTTCAAACTTATGGTAACAGGGAGAGAAGCCTATATTACTGATCTTAAGCAAGATCCTCAGGCTGCCGTTCTTATCACTGCTTAGCGACACACTTGCATCCTCTATCCGGAAACGGTAACCAAGATGAGCGGCTATATAATCAAATCCTGATTTATCCTTCCATACTGCATTATTTATGCCGGATTTACAAGCTTTCCACTTATCAATTACTTTCTCATCATAGATGCAATGCAGGTAAGAGACTCTCATTTTTCTTAATGTTTCTATTGCTGGTGCAATATCATTATAGGGACATTCATTGATTACCTCACCACCATTTGTTACATACTTGCATAGCTCATTCTGAAAATCCAATTCATCCTGTCTGACCCACTTATCACTATGGGTTGTCGCTTCCCTGGCCAGTATATTACCATAGGTGCCAAAATCAGTCTCCGAAGCCATCATTCCATCGTTGAACAGAGCGAATCTAGCTTTTTGAATATTGATATATGCTGTTGAAGCATCCAGTGGCTGGTCCGTCTTAAATACCATTCTCCAAAAACTAGGGCAGCGCAGAGCAATCTGGGTGTTCTCAGCGGAACAAGCATACAGCTGCTTTGCAAGGCGTGTCATATGCCGCTCACTTAAATAACGTGAATTATGCATCTCCCCCCAGCTGCCGATAAATAGTCCCTGTAAAATATAAATACTATTACCGTATTCCTTCAGCAAGAATGACAATTGTTCCATATGCCTTTCAATAATAATAGCATCTTTTGGTTCGTTTAATATCCCCTTCCCTTCCCAGTCATAGACAAACCTCACAATCATCTGCTTTTCTTTTGAGGAGAAATATTGAAAAATCCTTTTTATGATACAGAGCGCTTCCTCGGAGATCGGCTTCTCATTAAAATGAACCAAATTAATCTCTACGAGACATATCTGCTGGTTCTTCTCTAGCTCAACCTTTTCAATTTCAATTTCTTCCGGAAACATTAAGTCACTGTCAGCATAAAACCGATAGATGGAATATAATCCACAGTAAGGGTTATACAGTGCCTCGGCTTTTTCACTTCTTGGAAGTGGCATCCATTTTATTTTTTTTAAATTACTCTTGCGCATCCTGAACGAATACCCTTCTTTCCTTATCTAGTAATTATTTCTGCAACTTTCTTTTTACCCTGTTTACTACGCTGAGGATACTAAGCGGCATTATCATCATATAAGTCATCTGCTTTAATAACCCTGTATGCATGCTAATCCCGGCTTTTCTTTCATGCATAACAGATGATGTTTCATCTACCTGATAACCCAATAAAAGCATTTGTATTATCATATTCGCATCCGGATAAGAATTATCAAAGTTACCAAATTTCGAATAGTATGTAAATGCTCTTCGATTTAAACCCTGTAATCCCGATGTCGGATCTGTTATCACCTTTCCTGTCGCCAGCTTAATCAGCCAGCAAAACAAGCTGATTGAAAATTTCTTCAGGCCTGATATTTTAAACCCTTCACTACCTTCCACAAAGCGCGAGCCAATCACGATATCGGGTGTTCTGCCCTGTGCGTCAGATGTCTTTAACGTCTTGTAAATATGCGTAATATTAGATATATCATGCTGACCGTCCGCATCCAGCTGGATTACATAATCATATCCCCGGCGGACTGCGTATTTGTATCCTACCTGAAGAGCAGCTCCATAACCCAGATTAAATACGTGTGTAACCAGTGTAACATCATAGGCCTTAGCGATAAAGCCTGTCTGATCACTGGATGCATCATTTACGACCAGAATATCCGCAAAACTTCGTATTTTTTCTGACGATAGTTTATCAAATAAAGCTGTCATATTTTCTTCTTCATTAAATGCCGGAATAATAATCAATACCTTATTCATAAATCACTACTATCTCCTTCTTCAATCATCCCCAGCATACCTTCCAGGTCCTCCGGGAATACCAGTTTTTTCTCCAAAACATGCAGAGCTAATTCTTTTTGCAGTTTCGGATGATCGATGACCCGTTCCAGTTCATGTGCCAGATTATTTGCGGTAAGTGTGAGAAGAACACCATCATATTCTGGTATAATCTGTTCTGTATTACCGGTGCAGTCTGATGCGACAATTACTTTTCCCAGTATCTGTGCTTCCTCAATTGCGATACTCTTCCCCTCAAAACGAGTGGCATGAACATAAATATCTGCCTGTTTCAGATATGGATATGGATTTTCTCTTACTCCCAATAATTGAAAGAAATCCCTTACATTATACTCCTTGATCAGCCCTTCAAGTCTGGCTCTTTCCATACCTTCTCCAATGACATACCAACGTACATTGTAGCCGTCTTCCCGTAGTCTGGCTAATGCCTCAATGGCAATATCATATCCCTTCTGATAATGCAGCCTGCCGATTGTCAGCAGGCGGATACCATCAAATTCATCCGTAAATCCGACACCTTCCTCTGCTTTTTTAAAGATGGTGTCCTTATCAAGCAAATTGCGGAATAGTCTTATTTTATCTTTATATTGTGGGTAAACCGCGCAAAACTTTCTGCCTACTTCAACGGATACTACGAAAATCTTTTCCATGGCATGATAGCAATCCTGATCCATATCCATAGTATAACCTGCCTTTTCGTAATCAATGTGAATAAATGCAGCTTTATGGCGGGCGCGGACCTTATCGGCAAGATAATACGCGGAGGCACCTTCAATATAAGATACCGCAAGATCATAGGTTTCTTTGTCCGGCGGACGTCCATCTGCCAAAAGCCGCCACAACATTTTATCGTACTGCAGCTTTTTCCCCGATCTCTTTTGTTCTCTTATATTTTTTATCATATTTCCAAGCAGCTTAAATCCGGTAAAATGATAAAAAAATGCAGATGCAACTACTGCTGCAATTCTGATGTGACCGGACTTTGAAAGGACAGAGTGATTACTGACGTGCTTATTGAGGATATGAACCTTCTCGGGAACCCGGTCAAACAACTCTCCGCAAGGTATTATAGCCTTCATATATAGCTCATAACGATCGGTAGAAGAAAGCTTTTTCAAAAGCTCAATAAAAGCTGTCTCAGCACCAGCCCTCCCCATCGTATTGATTATAAACAGCAGTTTTTGCTTCATTTCTTAAATTCGCCTCACTTACTATTTCATCAATGATAACATGCTCGTTATCAATCAGCTTCTTCAAATGACTGTTCTCTTCATTTAACAAGGATACCTGCATTGCCAGCTCCTGAACGCGGGCCGTGAGCTCCGCATTTGTCTGATAACAATTAAATATTCCATAGGTTGCAAGAATAATCGCAATTGCAAAGATGATCGACGGCGGATATTCCACAGAGAACAAATCGGAAGTTAAATAGACCAGCTGCGGAATCAAACCAAATAAGATGATAATAATGCCTGCCATAATCCAGAAAATGCTTTGCCTCTCAGTCATTTTCCGGACAATGTTCGCCTTTCTCGCCATATAGATCAGCACCATACCTGTCAAGCAAACTAAAATCCGAAGTGAAATAGACATAAGACCCCTCCTTAAACTTTATATTATATTTTACTTTTTTCATTATTTTTATATACGTTATATACCTGTGAATCAGGAATGTCTTCTTTTACTTGCCTGATAACAGATCCTCTGCAGTAAATATGATAATCCAGATTTTTTTCAATCCAGCTCAATCTAAAATAAGAATAAGTAAAGGCAAGGAAAGAAGCAGCGGTGAAGCCTGCCCCATACCAGATTGCAGATAAATGAGATGTGAAAATAGATCCAATTAGTGCCACTCCTGCAAAAATCGCACCATTAATCACCGCTCCCGTCAGGTCATCATAATAAAATAGAAATAGCAGCTCCGCATACATCAAATAAGATATAAAATATCCCACGGCCAGTTGAGGGTATATCTCCATAATCATACCCGAGAAACCGACAATCGGTAGTATTACAATGGCTAGCAGGAAGATTACAATTGTAACAATAAACTGCATATGCACCAGCGAAAAGATCTGGGAGGACAGTCCCCGGAACATTCTCTTTTTCGCTCTTTCGATACTATCCAATTTTCCGCCTATTACACAGTCCGTATATTCCTTATATCTTTCATGAAAATGCATTTCTACTCTGGAGACAAATAAAACACTTGCAGAAATACTGGTAATCATAGCCAGACAGGATGCCATATCATAGGGCTGATTACAGACATAAGTATCACGCACTATCATATGGGAGGGCTGTCCCCAAAACACAAAATTATGCGCAAATAAACCCAGTGTATATAAGAAATTCGAGGCAATAAGTTTCCAGTACTTTACAAAGTATTGCAGCACCTCCTTGTATCTCCGGCTGTTTCCGGGAAAATACCGTAATATATTGGCAAGCTCTAACGAGCCAATCAGCAGAAAACCAATTGCCAAGGAAAGCAGCATGCTGTAAGGAACAGAGTAATTCAGAATAAAGTGAAAAAACAGGGAAAGAAAAAAGGCCAGTAGCATCGAGTATAAAAAATATAAGGAAATCTTCTTATACTGCTTCAAAATAGAATTATAAATCATAGTAGAAAAGGTAAGTGTCAATCCCAGATAAACCATATAGGTTGTAAATACATAATAAACCTCTACCTTCCCGACAACAACTTCGTAAATATAAAACGGAATGGCAAGCATGGAAGAAAACGAAAGATTAACAATTGTCCCGACAAAAATACAAGGCTTAATATCCTCATACCGCTGTTCATAAATCTTATCTGTCTGATACTTCGATAATACCGTGTTAAACGGAGCAGACGACAGTAAGGAAAAAATAAATATATATAAAAGGCTGCAGGAAAAAATCTCCCGGTCCACATATTCCACCATGTCAAAGCCCAATATCTCATACATTCCGAGCAGACAACCAACTACGATAAGCATCGGAGCGATTGTATACATAATACTGAAGCCTATTCCATAAAGGGAAGACGTCACCGTATGCTTATCAAATATTTTGGTCAATTGAATACCTATTCCAGCCATGTCAAAGCCCTCCTTCCTTTTATTTTTGTTTACTTTCTTCCCTTAAGGTATGTGTCTCCTCCATATAGGCAACGCCACTCATTTGTGCAAGTGTCTTATAAATCTTTCTGTAGGTTTCTTCCATATAAATACTTTTGTATTTATGCATAAGCCGTTGATATCCATTCTCGCCCATTTGTCTTACCAGCCGTGGATTACCTGCCAGCTTTAATATGGCTCCTGCTATCTCGGCAATGTTCATAACCCGTACCACAATTCCAGCATCCCCATAGGTATCATTCTCCCCGTAAATCAGACCATAGCAATTCCCGACATTTGTTGCAATACAGGGTTTCTTTGCCGCAAAACCCTCAAGAATTGTAAGCGGCTGCCCTTCGCTGATACTAGTAAGTATCGTCATATCCATCTTACCGATATACTCCTGCGTATTAATTCGTCCTGTAAATACAATGTTCTCGGCATGGATTGCCTCAACCAGGTTTTTACAGTCCTGAGCATACTCCGGATCCTCATCATCAGGACCCATAATCCAAAGTTTAAGCTTTGGCTGCTTCTCCTGCGCATAATGAAATGCATTAATCATGGTCTTTACATCTTTAATCGGTGTCACACGAAGTATTGCACCAACATTAATGAAGGTGTCGTTTGGATCCTTCAAGGGAATATCAGCAAACTTTTCCACATGGATACCATTCGGTGTAACAATCGCTTTCTCAGCCGGACAACCAATATCAACCTGATAGATCCGGGCTTGCTCAAATAGAGAGGTTACTAGATCGGCAAAATAATAGGCACACTTGGACATCTTATAAAACTGTTCAATCCAGATGGTTTTATAAATTCCCTGGACCCATTTTGCTTTGATAATTTCTTCCTCACGCTCACGCGTATAAATCCCATGCTCACTGATTAGGAGCTTTGCATTCGGATAGATCGTGAGTGCCTTACTACCGACTATACCCGCATATCCGGTGGCGGAACAATGATAGATATCTGCCTTTGGCGGTACACATTTTAATGCAAAGAAAAGCGGCAGGTAAATGGAACGAAGGGTCCACACAAAATCCGAGAAATTAATATCCGGATACCGTAGTCTGTAGTAGTCCTTTGCAATTTCTAAAAATTGAGGGCTCATCAATAATGTATTAATTGTAATATTCTTCCTGTTAAAAATCGCAAATACTCTGAGCCAATCTACATCCTCTCCAATTACCAAACTACGGAGAGCATCCACTTCCTGCTTCTTTAAGCGTATCCTCTTTCTATTTTTTTTCTTGTTTCCGATCCAGTCCACATCCTGTAAATAGACCTCATGGACCTCTGTTAAGTTCTCTGGCAGCTCATATACAAATTTACCGCTGTTACTCCGATCGGCAACAATTGTAACAAGGCAAAACTCGATTCCCGGAAATAATTTTATCATTGAATGTATCCAACTGGATACACCACCTACAGAATACGGATAACAACCTTCTGCAATCATACATACCTTCATGTCATTCCTCTTTTCTGTGCAGGTATCTGCGCATCTATTTCTACACTTTAGAGAAGTTTATTGCGGATTACCAGGAATTATCTTATTATTCTTTGGTTTCTGCAGTATATTTTCCTGCTGCAGATAGACATGCACATCTGCACCGGATGCCTTAATCAGGTAAGCGGAGGTAGAAATAGCTTCTGCGCTGCCGTTCTCCACTCTTTCTATCTTTCGACTACCACTGTTAAAAATAGAAAGAATAAAAAAGGCTTCCTTATCAAAATGATCTATATGGATATTAATCGTATTGCCATCATATCCATAAGAATAATCTAGTGCCAAAAATCTTCTGACCCGGTTTTCCATTTCATAGATAGATACTAAATCCAATTTCGAAAAATCCTTAAAATAGGTATCACCCTTAGACCATTTCAGACTCATATAATTCCATTGGTCAAATCTGTTTTCCGGATAAATTACAGGTCCGATGTCAACCTTCTCATTGCACATACCGATTGCATTTTCAAGACAAATCATTCGCAAATCATCCATTGTTTCATGGCGATAGCCATTCATGCTGAACTTTACAGAGATCACAGTATCATTCAGATAACTAAGCATCTTATCGCCTTCCTGATAATCCGACATAACCAGGCTAACCTTCTTCAGTAATGGATTGTCAAGCTCCGCTGTCACTTCTTTGGTATTGAAGGCTCCTGTATATAAAGCGGTAATATCATAATCTGGCATATTTCTTTGAAAAAACTCTGTATTCTTTGAAATAATATCGCTAAGTTTTGCTTTCGAATGCTGATTTAGAGATAAACCCATCGCACCCGGCAGCTTGGCGACCTCTCGTAGATAAAAATCAACATAATCACTCTTTGCTTCTACATCATCCTGGTAATTCAACTGCGGTGCTGCAAAAAAACTATATGCATTTCCATAATTTTTTAATACCTGTACGACATTGGGCCATAGTAAATCCCGTGTCACAACCTCTGTCGTCCGACTGTAAAGCATTTTTGATGTTTCTGTATTTTCATTTGAAAAATAGGGATAATCGAGCAATGATATCGTCTGGGCATTTACGATTGGGTATAAATAGCATTCATAGGCATGGGACATAAAGCCGGATAAAATCCCAAGCATTGACATGCCTTGAAAGAGATCACTGTTAATTACAAATACTGTGGATTGCTCCGTGGAGGTTCTCCATAAAAGCGGCGGTAAATTCTTATCCTGAATTCCCAGTTCGCTCTGACGCTCAAGCATTCCAACCGCATAGACTTCATATCCCGGTGCAAGAGAATAATAAGGAACATTAATACTGGTATCATCCTCTTCGCCAAAGTAATCTCCTTTTTGATAAGTTCTTTCCTTATTGATCATAAAATTGGGAAATATTTTTATTCCATCCGCTTTTATGTTCTCCTGCAGTGTTGTTTTGATGCCATAATATGATGCCAAACCACTGCTTGCACTGATTACCTGATAACTCGGAAGCTTTGTAAAAACAAATATTTTTCCTAATTCTGCATAGGAACTTAAATGAATATAATCCTTATCTGTTATCTCAAAATTACCAAACAGGACTACATCATATTTTGAAATTTCTTCCGTCTCAGGCCAGGCAGTATAAACCTTATATAAATATTTATTATACACACACCATTCTATGAGCACCTTTGCCACAGTATCAACCGCACTTTCGGATAAGATCGCAATCCGAGTCTTCTCGCTGGATAAACCGGTGGTGCTGCTAGTGGTATTGTGTGCCTCCAAGTTAAGAGAAGACGCGGTGAGCGTATCTTCTGACCGGATATTTGCTCTTTCCTTCGACCAGTTATTTCGGGAAGCATCCGATAGAATGTTTGAGGAAACACCGACGAACATAAACATCACAAAAACCATGGCAAGTAGTATGAAAATTGTAAAATAATTTCGTTTTGAAATCATAATCTTTTACATCCTCAGCAGTTTATAGTATGACTGGTAGAAAAGAAGCAGACCCTCACAATCTCTTCTAATCCCCGTACAGGCGGAAAAGATTTAATAGTTCTTCATCAATCACAATATCCGGATTATTTTTCAGTTCCTTAAGGCATTTAAAAAACGCACTTTTATTATGCAATTCAAAATAATAGTGCAGATTAGCCTTATACGTATCCAGGATATCCGGTCGGTACCTGCTGGCTCTTGCGACCCATAATTGTGCCATACTGTATTCCTTGATGGAAAGAAACAGATCTGTCATCCATAAATAATGGGTGGCCGTCATATGCCATAGATTATGGGTATGGAGATTTTCTGCCACATTGTTTAATGTATAGATATAGGCTTCCTGCTCTACATTCGTCATAATCTTCATACTCAGAATTTCATGGATATATTCGAACGTCAGCAGATTCATTTCCACATCCTCTGGAAGCTTCTCCATCTGTTCAATCATATTTTGTGCAGTAGAACGGAATTCTGATAATGCATCCAGAATGATTGTTGCTACATAGTGTGAAGCCTCCGTATCGTTACTGTTTAATGCTACTGCAATGCTCGCCACAGTCTTCTTTGCATTATTTCGCAAGGTATCAAGAAGCAGTCTTCGAAGACTTGCCGTATCCGAAACTGCCATAGCATCCTGTATTGGCACATAGTTCATTTCTGTTTCCTGTTCCGGTGGCAAAATTAATTTTTCCCGCTCGTGGCTAAAGCTTACTTCACTCATATCAACATATTTTTTGCGGTTTATAAAACTAACAAACTTCCCTAACAAAATATATAAGAGTCCAAAAAAAGGAACGATAAAGATAAACCAGGATAACATAAGCCAGGTATTACGGTAAATCCTTTTTTGAAAGAATGCCATTATTAATATCACAAAAGCAATTAATATATTGATTGCGAAAATCACCATAACCATTCTAGATCCTATCGTATCCATCTACGTTCTCCTACTTTTCATTCATGATAATAGAAAAGTTCGCCAAGCTTGCTTTCTATCGTTTATTCCGGCTAATCCGCAGCCTGCGGGATAATTAAATTGCTTCTACCATATAAGTATTTATATGCTTTGCCGCTAGGCGGTCACGAACATGGATATACTCATTCTGATTCGTATTGGTTAACAATATAGCCAGATTACCATCGGACATAGCACCGACATAATCTGTATCCCGAAGTAAGGAACGAAGATTATCACTTATTTCTTTCGGTTGTTTCTTATCTCCCTCAACATAAAACACACAGGATTCCGCATAGCCTTTTTCACCAGCATGCTTATAGATATTAACCATTTCCTTGAAGGCTTCTTCTTGCAGGATCGTTGTTTCGGGAAGGAATCGCCGATAGGCAAGTGCATCCAGATAGTCTGCCTCTCTGACGACTGCTGAATAAATTAGCGCTCCAACAACGGTTAACACATTGGTATGATACAAATTCATATTTTCATAAGGTACACTCCATAGAAAGATAACAATTCTGATATTGTCCTTTTCATTATAGAGTGCACTTGCCATCATCGGAAGCGTATTATCAAGTGTACGGTTAATATATACCTGTTTGCGTTCTAATACCTCAAAGATCGTTTTATAATTCTCTACTACAATTGACTTTCCCAGTGAACGTGCCTTTTCACTGGAAGCCGAAGCTAATCTGCAATAATTTGTACTTGACATCAAATAGATTGATATATCGTTCGTCAGCATAATTTCAGAGAGAGTATCCAGCGCGGCAAACAGCACCTCTCCCGTTTCTGCCTTTTCCAGTTTAGAAGTTATATTATATATATAACCAATACTTTCCGTACTGCTGATTAGTCTGTCTGCAAAATAATTCTTAATTTTAGTATTGCTACTGTTAATCACTGTAATATCATTTAACCGTTCTGACAGGAAATCAATTGTATCATTCTTATCTTCTTCCATTTCGCGGAATTTATCCTTTAAATGTCCAACCGTCAGTCCTACAATAAAAATCTGAGCAATCCAAATGTAAGTATTAATATTAATTAATACAGAGAAACCTGACAATAGATACATCTGACGGAAGCAATATCCGATTACACTGAGCAGCGAAGCAAGGATAGCCTGCTGCCTGCCATGTACTACAGCAAACAGTAGTACATATAGCATGTATACATTAATTCCGTTAAAATAAGTACTGCCAACAGTACGATTATTTAGCATGAAGCATGGTATAAAGAAAACAAAGCTTTCCAGGTATGGTAATACTTTTTGGAATATGCGCAGGAAGCGAGACTTCAAGCTGCTTCCTTTATATTTGTCCTCCGAATCCAGGAACAGATACTTATGGTTCTTCATATAGGCTATTATTTGCGGTATCATCTCCTTATAGCTATATTTCACTGTAAAGGGGAATTCTTCACAAAATCTTTCATTTGCTAGGATGATTCGATGCGTTAAGCCAATCGTATGATCCACAATATCAATCGGATGAGAAAAATTTTCTTTAATTAAATCCGCAATCAAGGATTCTGTAATCTCCTCCTTCGAGGAAATATGATAGAGCGGGAACTTTCTCTCCGGCATTTTTACGAGAAGATACAGAGCCTCCACCGCATCTTTTACATATAAAGCAGATAAGATCTTCTTCGCGTTCACCTCTAGCCCACCGGATATAAGCGCCTTTACACACATTTTAGAATAAATGTCTGTGCAAGTCTCCCTGTTGGCAGGAATTCCATACATATGGGCTACTCGTGCTACCGTTACCTCCATCTGTGTTGTCTGTTCAAAATGCATCGCCAGATTTTCTCCTTGGGAAATGGTCATTCCCATAAAGCTTTTTGGAGCAGCAGGCATATCCTCTTTTATATCAATTACAAAATCATCCTCGAAAACCTTATCGGAAGATATATATACAAAATGCCTTATTTCACTTAAATTAGCGCTCATAAGCAGATTGCTGAGACCTGCTATATATTTCAGAGATTCTGCTTTCACACTTTCTTCATGCCATTTATACAAAGGATCATAAGCTCCTGTAAATATAATCACATCCGGACGGCAGCTTCCAATAATATCTTTTATACTATCACTATCATAATCAAAAAGAAATTGTTCAAAAACATGCTCATGCTTCATAAACTTTTTGTCACTGATTAAAGTATAGATACGCCAATTCTCTTTGTAAAACTTGTTGATTAGTTCATTTGTAAAAGTACCATAGCTTCCAACAATCAGTACAATATTCATATGTTTTTTTCACACTCACTCTTTTACTATTTCACACTCACTCTTTTACTATTTTGCACTCACTTTTTACTATTTTATACTCACTCTTTTACTATTTTACACTCACTCTTTCACTTTTTTCTCACAAACCTTTTCATTATTCTTAAACTCAATGTTTCTTTTTTCAACAAAGTTATTATTCATACACTCACTTTTTTACTTTTCTTACTCTCAATTTTATTATTCTTACTCTCAATTTTTCACTTTCTTACTCTTACTCATTCACTTTTCTTACTCTCATCTTATCTTAAAATATAATATCAACTTCGTTATTACTATAATATAAAATTTATCTGGTTTCAAGCACAATCCATACATTATATTGAATCAAATGAGACTATCTGTAAGACATTCTATTCATTGACTAAAAAGTTTGAATAAATCCTTTTTCTAAACTATATTTGCTCATTTTTCTATGGCAACCCTCTCTCTTACTTTCGCGTTATTGATCTATCCTAAAAGTGGAAATAGCAGCATAATTTTTTGAATATTTATATTATTATATTTCTATATATTACTCCTAAATTGTATTCCTAAATAGTATTCTTATACAGTATTTCTATAATGTCACTTCTAATTTAAACGATCTGTTAATACCGGATATAAATACGGTGTAATTTTTATATGAAATAATACTCCTCTTCATTCCGGAGATTATAACTTTAATATTTTATGTATATGACAGGTAAATGCGATACTCATGAATTATATTAATAATATGCACAGAAATTATATGTTCTGAGTCCGATGTTGAGCCGAAGAAGCGTTAGGGAGGAGAACTATATCCTTTCAGAATATACAATTGTGCAAACCTATATAGCAATTGTTTATATCAGCATAATTAAGAGGGGCAGCCAATAAGAGCCACCTGTAATTGTGCTGTAACAAATAGTAATGCTGACAAAACTATCCTCACTCGTTTTCATTGACAAAAGATAAGCTATCGATTATGATAGATTCAATGTAAAAATTCAGAAAATAATTAGTTTCCTTTTTCATATTTATATTTTTTTATGTATTATTAGTAATATTGGTAACTATTTAAAATTCTAATATAGAAGGAGCATAATTATGAAGAAAGGGTTTTTTGGTTATAGTGTTTCAGAAGTTAACATCGCAATCGATGCTCTCCGTGAGGAGAACGAAAGCTTAAATACTACCATAACATCTTTAAAAACTCATATTAAGAATATAGAATCCGGCTACAGTGCCAAGTCCAATCTTCTGGAATCTGATGTAAAGGATATGGAAGAAACCTTGAAGAAAACCAGTGATGAAAAGGAGAATCTTGAATCACAGGTTAGTTTACTTTCTAAGGAAACGGAAGCATTGCATCAGAAGAATGAGATGTTAAATACTCAGCTTTCTGTACTGGATAATCAAATCATAGAATTAACATCCAATATCAACAGTCAAAGTGCCGCTGCCTTAGAAAGTTTACAGTCACAGCTTGATACAGAACTCGAGTATAAGTCATCTATGGAGAAAGCCCTTGCTGATAAGAACGAGGAATTAAACTCTGTAAAGGAAGAATTAATTTCTGTTAACAATAATTTAGTACAGACCAAATTACAGCTTGATACTCTTACATCAGATCTAGAAGTCAAGGCGGATCAGCTGCATACTTTATCTGTTAATAATGAAAGCATGACCATGGAATTAAAGAATACCAAGGATGAGCTTAATTTATTAAAAACGCAATTATCTAGTACCACTACAAATGAATCAGAAGCTGCTATTAAAATCAACGAGAAAGATATTGCATTGGAAAATTGCAGAAAAGAAATCCAACAGTTAAAGGATGAACTTGCAGCATCCAAAACAGCATCTGATGAACAGGAATGGAATAAGGCTAAAGAGAAGAAACAACTGACAGAGTTAAGTCTTGCATCAGACATCTCCTCACAGGCATATCATGATATGGGACAGATGCGCAGTGAAATTATCGAATATCTGCATACGCAAATGAAGGATTATTACCAGCTCGCTAATGATAACAGCACTAAGATGCATGCAGTCATTGAAAGATGTCAGACAGATTATAACCGAATGGTTCACGAATTTTTCTCAAAACTCACTGCATTTCGTATAAATCTAACGAACATAGATAGTGAGTATAATAATGCAACTGATTATAGTATTAATATTGATGAGATTTCATCCCGTATGAATGAGCTTATGGAGAATTTTATCAATGAGTCTAACACATCCTTAAAAAAGAATGAAAAACTAATGAATGAAAATATTAGTGATGGATTTGATAAGTCTCCTACTGAAGAATTTGAAAGAAAGTCCTTAAACATTCAGGAATTCAGAACGAAAAGATCCGTTTAAGCTAGCTATGTATAAAGTTAATTAAAATCAATATCTCTACATGATAAAAGCTCCAGGAATGCCAATATTGTTTTAATTACAATAGAGCATTCCTGGAGCTCATTTTATACTGAAATATATTTAAAACAAATGTATGCTTGGCTCACTCTCTTAATAATAAATCTATAATGCACAGCTTTTGTTCTGCGCGCGAAGCTGCGCATCCTCCAAGAGTGTTTTTATTACATAGGACGAACTTTCCTATGTAATAAAAAAGACATAATCTTCTGTTAAAAGAAAATTATGTCTGCACAACGTGTGCTAGAGGATTCGAACCCCCGACCTTCTGGTCCGTAGCCAGACGCTCTATCCAGCTGAGCTAAGCACACTTATTACTGCTGTCATTGGAATAAACATATCACTATCAAATAAAAACAGCATTATTCTTTTTAAGAATAATGCCGGCGACCGGAATCGAACCGGTACGGGAGATTAGTCCCGCAGGATTTTAAGTCCTGTGCGTCTGCCAGTTCCGCCACGCCGGCACAAATGGGACCTATAGGGCTCGAACCTATGACCCTCTGCTTGTAAGGCAGATGCTCTCCCAGCTGAGCTAAGATCCC
>JAEZZO010000007.1 GCA_023418475.1 Bacillota bacterium | reverse complement strand
TAGGCGGGGCTTATTAAAGTACTTCTAGTCCAGTAACTGCCACTCAAGTACCTTTCAAAAAATAGCAGATTGGCACTTTGGTTAGATTTATTCATTTTCGGACTACAGTTTACGGAAACTCAAGGTTTTCCTTATGCTTCGACTTGAAAGTTATATTACGCTACTGTATACTTTCCAGTCAACTCCATTGAAACAATAAACTGTGCTGCGCATCCTCCCGAAGGGTTTTTATTACATAGGACGAACTTTCCTATGTAACAAAAAAATAGGATTGGGTCAAATATCTTCCCAATCCCATTCGCTTATTCCATCTTAACTAACCATTCCACCAAGCATACCACCCATGCTGCAGATAATAAATGCTGTCAGCAGATTTCCCATAGGCAAGGGAGATACTTTATTCATCATGATGGAAATGATAAGTAATATAGCAAAATAAAATATTCCCATCACCAAGCCCCATATAAATTTCTTCTGTTCAATTTTCTTGCCAACAAAAAAGCCGCCAATAAAAGTTGATACAATATAAGCAAGAATAATTCCACCACTAATTACCGTACTGGATATATCCAGCTTCAGCATCAACAATGCCAATAACAACAGAATAAAGGCCGATATAATGAAAGAGAACAACAGCCCCTTAAGCACTGCAAAAATTTTTGTATTTTGATGGCTTATCTTATCCATAAGACACCTCCGGATCATGTTATTAATATATATGAAACAAGACCACGAGTTATTCATAGATAATAGACAGGTTCCACTATTCTTCCAATAGTCCGTCCTCTGAATAATCACATTTGGAATTCCACAAAAGCCATTCACCATACCCTGCGCTGTAAACACCATTAATCTCCTGTCTTACTTCTTCACCGCCATACTTTTTGTGATGTTTAACCCATGAGGCTGTGAAATCCTGCAGCCAGGGTCTTACAATGGCACGATGCTGTTTTTTGGGCAGCTCACTAAGCTTTGTATCGGAAGCTTCCAATACCTTCCGTATTATATTATACGGATCAAGATCAGGATATTGTATTCCATAATTTCCTTCGCCAAAATGAGATGGATATATCATAGGACAAATATAATCCAGATATTTTGACATTTCCACGAAATTCTGCCCTACCAATCCTGCGTCAACAGGACTGCTGATAATTGCACCATATACATCAGCCGATACATAAACACCGATCGGTTTCAGCTTCCTATAAGCGTATTTTGTAAATTCCGTGATAATACCCTCTTTGGTCATCGTTTTTGCAGCTTCTCCAAAGTCTGCCTTGGATATTCCATCTCCGGTAGAGAAACGGATATAATCAAATTGAATTTCATCAAATCCCACAGCTGCCGCCTGCGATGCCACACTGACCAGGTAGTCCCATACATCCTTATTATAAGGGTTAACCCAGCACTCTCCGTTATTATCCCGGTATAGGGAACCATCCTTATTCCGAATTGCCAGATCAGGGCGCTTTTCCGCAAGATAGGGATCTTTAAAGGATACAATGCGGGCTATCAAATAGATATTTTTTTCTTTTAAGGTTTTAACTAATGTTTTGACATCAGTAATCGTATTTGTCAAAGCTCCGATCTCTTTTGCTACAGGACAATCCATTTGAAAGGATATTTTCCCATGATCGTCTTTTACATCAATTACCATGGCGTTAATTTCTGTGGAAGAAGTCATATCCAGCAGCTTTTCCAGTTTATCCGAATTCGCCGTCCCTGCCGGTACATAGATGCCTTTTACAGTAACCGGTTTCCGCATATCCTCATCAGAAATGTCAGTAACATTATTGCCCATAACCGGTAATGTAGGTTGTGGCGTAGGCGTAATCGTCGGCACTGCGGTAGGAGCGACCGTAGGCTTAATAGTAGGAACCGCAGTAATATGTGCCGTTTTTGAGGTATCCGTTATCCCGGTGTCGGAAGTATCTTCCTGTGTTGTTTCATTTGGAAGAATTGTCTCGTTTTTATCGTAATTAGACTTTGCTATTTTGTAAATAATACCCAGTATTCCTACGACCAAAATGATAACAATAAAAATCCAGAATTTATTATTTTTTCTTTGCCCTCGTTTTCTATCAGAACGTTTATAATCAATATACATATCATATTTATTTGCCATAGTTTATACTCTAATTCCTCCCATAGTTACTATCGGTAAGTATTGCTCATTTTGCTTACGTTTATACCGGGCTGCAGCCAATTATATCGTACATGCTTCACTCTGTTAAATTCAGCTTTTTAACTGATGCTGTATTTTATTAAAGACTGATATAATATCCGGATCAAACTGAATACCTGCATTTTGATTTATTATACTGATACTTTCCTGATGTGTATATACTTGTCCATATACTGTCGAACTTATCAGCAAATCATATACATTAATAATACACACAATTCTGGCGCACAAGGGAATATCCTCCCCCTTTAAACCAGACGGATAGCCTGTGCCGTTCCACTTTTCGTGATGATACCTTGCAATATCAATAGCCATCTTCAGGAAATCATTGTGCTGATTGGTTGAATAAATATCTTCCAGCAAAGCAGCTCCAATTGTTGTGTGTGATTGTATCGCTTCCTGTTCCTGTGAATTACAGCCTGGATTATATAGCACACTATCCTCCATTACAACCTTTCCAATATCATAAAGTGGTGCTGCAAGCTCAATTGTATCTATAAAACCATTTGTTATGGAATTCCGATATTTGGGAGATATTTGAAGACTCATAGCCAATATTTTGCTGTTTTTACCCACCAGTTCCATATGCAATGCTCTTGATAAATCTCTTTGCTGTGCTACTTTAATCAAAGCATTTGTTACATTTTTCTGTTCTTCATATAATTTGCGGATTTGATCATTAATTATTTTATATAATTTTTTATTATAAATTTCCAGCTCCTGCTGCATTTTATATAATTGCAGATGTGTATTTATACGAAGCATTACCTCTTCTACTTCAAATGGTTTTGCTATGTAATCCACTGCTCCGGCCCGAAAACCTTTTATTTTATCTTCATAAGAGTTTAGTGCCGATATGAATATAATAGGAATATCTTTTGTATTCGCATTTTTTTTAAGCATTGCACAAAATACAAATCCATCAATCTCCGGCATTGAGATATCCATTAATATAAGGTTCGGAGATAGTGCCTCAATTGCATTTACGGCTTGCCTTGCACTAGTTACTGGTCTGGCGATTAATCCTGCTTTTCGGATAATTTCGGCCAATATAACCAAATCAGCATTTACATCATCAATCAATAAAATATTAGGGGGTGAAAACGGTAGATTTTCCATATTTCCTCCATTTCTGCTTATGTTATACCTGTAAATAATGGAGAAACATAGTGCAAACTTAGAAGTTAACGCTGCTATATCCTCACTTCTTTTCTTATTTCTCCTTTAGCATACTACTTTTACATTCCTCTAACAAAGAAAGCGCTAAATCATGATCTTCTTTTCTGATTGCCATTAATAAACGTAACGTATTTTTTGAATTATTAATATGATTCTTTGGGATTAGTGCTTTAATTCTATCTGCTAATTCCTCTGCTTTTTCCCAATTCTCCATTTCCAGACAAATCGCTATTTTTTCCATTAAATCATCCACTTCAGCAACATAAATATCCATCAAATTGTCGCCATCTTCTGTATTCTTTGGAACAATACCTTTCAGACGATTATCAATATACTCTACATCGGATAACTCAGTACTATTGGGAAACATTTCTTCCATCGTACTGTACTCCGAAATCTCATAATCATCCCACTCCATAATTTCATTTTTTTCATAATGCGTTTTACCCGGCAAACCAAGACGTACAGAAAAGGTAAAGGTACTTCCCATATTCTTTTCACTTTCTACATCAATGGTGCCATGCATTGCCTCAACCAGTTTTTTACTAATGGAAAGTCCCAGACCTGTTCCGCCAAATCTTCTGGTAATCGAACTATCCACCTGCGAAAAGCTTTTAAACAGTTTATCTTTTTCTTCCCGGCTTATTCCTATTCCCGTATCATTCACCATGAAAAACAATTCAACAAACCTCTTCGTCTGCTGTTGTTTTACCACCTCCAGGCTTATTTGTCCGGATGGAGTAAATTTCACAGCATTTGACATCAAATTATTTAGTATCTGTGTCAGTCTAAGCTCATCCCCGATCACCCTGTCAGGTATATCATCGGCAATATCAAGTAGAAGCTTTAATCCCTTTTCATTAATATAAATGGAATTCAAGTCAACTACATGTTTCATAAATCCACTAAAGCTAAATTCTCTTCGTTCGAGTACTAATTTATTATTTGTTATTTTAGCAAAATCCAGGAGGTCATTCACAATGGCATTCATACTGGAGCAGCATCTTTTAATTATCTCCATGGCTTCTTTCTGTTCCTGGTTTAATTCCGTATCCATCAAATTATTACAAAAGCCCAATATTCCATTAATCGGCGTTCTAAGTTCATGAGCAATTCTGGCAACCAATTCGCTGCTGATCTGGTTATAACTCTTCATCTCATTTTTCACGATATTTAATTCCTGTACAACCTCTTTCTTCTCCATTATATTTACCGCTGTACAGATTCCAATATACTTAATTTCACTGTCTATAACCGAAACCTTTAAATTAACAGGGAAACAGGTCATATTCTTACGGTACGCAACCGCTTCCTGAACCGATTTCTTATATTTGCCTTCAACTTGCAGCTTATTCTCTGAAAATGAAAATGCATTCTTAAAGATTTTGTCAATAGTAATTCGATAGATATCCCTGTCATATCCTAGCACTTCCCTGGCAGTTTCACTGCAATCGAAAACTCGTCCCTGTCTGTCAAAGAAAATGATTATTTCTTGTGATGTTTTCAAAATCAAATTATATTTCGAAAATTTAACTGGAATGTGAAACTTTTTCATCGTTATTCCTCGCTAATAATTTACGAAAAAGCAGAGTTTTTTACTAATTCGCCTATATTCTTCCATTATTTTCTTATATATTATATGATACTTTCTTTTTAACATTTGTCAAATGGATTTTCACCCGGCTAGTCTATACCAAAACATCAAATTCTATTCCATATTTGCAATAGCAAAATATTAATAAAAATTTCACTCTTTTTATTATTGACACCATTAAATTCATAGATATATAATATTTGTGTTAAAAATCACAAATCGTGCAGTATGAAAGCATAGGAAAGGATGCCATATGAATTTTAATGTACGCTTGAAACAACTGAGACAGAAAAACAAGCTGACGCAGGGTGAATTAGCTGATATACTTGGATTAAAGCCAACTGCTATTTCCAATTATGAATCTGAAAGAAATGAGCCTTCCTTTGAAAAACTAATTGCTTTATCGAAGTATTTTGACGTCACCTGTGATTATCTGCTTGGAGTTACGGATTCCTATCTGCCGGTAGGCGGAGAAGTGCTTGACAAAGATATCGTTGAATTTTTTGATTTATATCAACAACTATCTTCTGAAAATGTTTTTGAAATTAAAAAATATGTAAAATATCTAATCTATAAACAGGATAATCAGTGAATTCACAGCTTATTCTTTTTCTTATAAAATGAGGAGCAATTACAAATTCTTTTTCTTTTGGAAATAATCAAACTTTCTCACAGATTATTTTCAGAAAATGAATTTGCCGTTGCTCCTCCAATTCTATTCTATCCTACTCTATTACTATTCGTTCATACCGCAGCATTTCTTATACTTTTTGCCGCTTCCGCAGGGACAGGGATCGTTGCGTCCTACTTTTTTATCCTTCACTATCGTACCGGAGGCCTTTTGTTCACGGTATAGTTCTTTTCTACGCTCAGGTGTTAAAATAGCATCCCATTCTTCCATTCCATAAAGCCAATCAGCTTTCGCTTCTACCATATTATAATATAATTTTTCTTTATCAATCTGTATTTTAATGGAGGTATCCTGGTCCATTTCCTCAATCGGATTAAGATCTTTCAAACTGTCATTAATACCATCCAGGAAACCAACAAACACACTTATATCCGTATCAAATTCCTTAGCAAGGGATGCAACTGTTCCCTCCCAGACTTTTTCTGCATCTGAAAGAATACTCTTATAGATTCCCTTTTCAATATTAAAATAATTATCCCAGAATAACTGACCGGAGCGGTCATTCATATCTTTTCCATATGCACGCTCTCTCCACTCTTGCAATAAACTCATGTTTTTCATCCTTCCTCGTACATTTACTGATAAACAAGCATTTTATAACCCATTTTTCTTGAATTAAATGCCTGTTCTAACCTTCTTTGCGATTATAGCATGAATTAATAAAAATTTCTATGGTAATTATTTTTTTACGATGTATAAATAATGAATTTGTGTATCATAATAGTAATATCCTAATGTGGAACAAAGGCGTTCCGTGAAGGATGTAAATGCGTATGCTCTTTCATAATTGGACTCCCCCTCCAATTATGATTACCAAAGAGAAGTTAAATACTTATCCTCCCCTTTTTAGTAAAACCCCTATGGCAATGGCGTCATAGGGGTTTTGCTTTTGTGTGGAATGCCCTGTCTTCAAGGCTTTCAGATATATTTAAAAATAATTTATATTTTTTTGAAACCACTATATTAAGGTTTGCCCCAACTTTGCCCCAATGTACTAGATTTGTAAGCTACATTTGTACATATATATTAAAGAAAAAATGATGTTAAAATCTTAATTTAAAATGTATTAAGATTAGCAAATGCATGTCCTCCAATTCTCTCAACAGCACTATCAAACATTGAATTAGCGAAAGTTTTCAATTCCCGCACTACTAAATCTTTGGGATCATCTGGAAGAATAGAATCGGATGTTATGCTAAGTGCTCTAAGTATGCATCGTAATTCATTTATAATACAATAAGGAATAATAATTTTTGTCAATCCATCCTTACGTAAAACTTCCACCTTATCTATCGGAGTCAAGTAATGACTTGAATGAAATGTAAAATTTCCAGATTGTCGTACCATTCTTCGATCTCGTCGTGAGCCTAATATTGCAATTGGGGTATGATTTTTGCTATTCCAATTTCTAGTAATAACTTTCTCTAGAAATGCAGAATCTCTTGGATCATCTAAACTGAATGGTTCCGATTTATCCACCAAAGCGGATTCTTGGTTTAAACGTGCAGGATCAAGTATATAGATTGCAGCCGCACGATCCGTCAACTCACCATACTGTCTATTCATACATTCTCTACTAATTGCCAGACTATCTAGATTGAGTGAAATATTATCGGCTTGTATTGCAAAGTATAACGCCACTAGAGGGTCGGTTGTCCAATCCATCGAACAGGTAGGAAACCCATAATGCTGTGCATAGAACATCCATTCAAACTCATTATTGAATTTCAAATCCCCCTCCAATTCTCTAATTTTATCCTTAAAGAGATTTATGACATTCAAATAGTTTGGATCATCTACAATGATTTCAAGATTTTTATATTCATTACCTAATCCTTTCTCACCATTCATGAGAAAAGGTACGACTTTCATACTCCGATAAGCAGATGGTAGCAGGCGATAACTTGCTTTGCTTACACCACGGAACCAAACATTTGGGTTATTACTTTTAATCTCTCGGATAAACTTTAGAAAGTCCTCAAAGCTTATTGTAGTATGATAATTATTCATCGATAACATAGTTTCCCCTTGTACTGTAAATTCTGTTTATTCATATAGCCTTATTACATATGACATATTATATCTTAAAATTTCAACAAACTATAATATCCTTATTTTCCACACCCTATACAAAAGTTTTTTACATTTCATTAACCTTGATACTAGCGGAATGTGAGTATCGAGATCAACTGTAATTGTTAGCTTGCAGTAACTCAGTATTATTTAGCGTACCTGTGGTCAATTCCATCACCAATTCCACTTTTTGCGAATTATGATGGATGATCATATTTATATTAATCAGAATCCAAACTTCAAGAAAACTGTAAATATTAACCCTTGAAAGAAGATTATTAGACAATATTGGGCTTTATATCTTCAAACAAGTAGCTTTTAACACGAATTATTCTAGACTAATACCGGGCAAACAAAGTAAACAACTAATTTTAGAATTTTTAATCTCACCAGATGCATTATAACGTTTTCTCGAAGCAGAAAAAATAACTTCTTTTTTTGCACGAGTTATGGCTACGTAAAATACACTTAATTCCTCTAAAATCTCTTTCTCAGTGTGATTCTCAACTTGTATACGGCAATAATCACCTGCATTAATTCGTCCAGTTTGAAAGTCACAGGCACCACATAAACTGCTAAAGCTCGGAAATACATAAGGTTCCATATCTGGTAGCATAACATAATTCCATTCTAATCCCTTAGCTCCATGGACAGTAGAAACAAAAACTCGATTTTCTACATAGTCCATACTTTGTTTTAACGCTCTATTTTCTATAGTATCATTAATAAATGAAATTTTTTCTTCATCATTTAAGAATCCATATTCAGAAAGTAACTTTTCAAAAAAAGCCTCCATCAGTATTAATAACGACTGGATAACTTTACTTTTCGTATCTTTATATGTATTACATATTTTGCGATACACCTTATTTAAAAGTAATTTGTTTATTCGCTTGGATCTACTATTCTGTAGTACAGAAAAAAATGTGTTTAAAGTTTCTTGATGAAACTTTATATATTCAGGATCATCATCTGTAAATAATGCATAAAAATAATCAATTTCATCCGCCTCTAACTGTTCTAGTATTAAATCAATATTAGGATTCCTCTGTTGAATTAATATAGCAACTGTATTATCTGGTGACTTTAAAAGATCTTGAATTGTCAACGAAACATATATCGCTTCCTCCTCTTGCTTATTAAAATAAGACAAATTGATTTTTGCATTTTCTACAATCTTAGGATTTAAAAAGTTTTCTGCATTGCGCCTAATATTTCTATCCAATAAAAGCATATTTGTATTAAATCTAAAACGATAATTTTTGTTTAAAGAGATTTTTGTCATTGAGAACTCCTCCTCTGCCAAATATAGCAAGTCAGGAATAGCTCCAATAAACCCATAAATTCTTTGTAAGGAATCTCCCATGAAAAATAATTTTGTATTTGGAGTTATTAATAATTTAATCAACTTCCAGCTTAAGAAATTTGTATCTTGAAATTCATCAATAACAATATATGGATAGATAAGCTGATAAAATTGTTTTAAAGGTAAGCGATCAACAACTGGGTGCCTTGTAAATTAATACGAGGCCAGTTATAATACCAGCCTCGAAGCTTACTTCTTACATGCTTCCTGAACATCCTCTGACCAAGGCATATAATACTCAAGGTCTTC
>JAEZZO010000003.1 GCA_023418475.1 Bacillota bacterium | reverse complement strand
GTTCTACACTGCTTCCCGCAAGGAGTTCGCCCCATTCGATGGATTGGCCGACAGAAAGCAGGACAGTGTCTGCTTTCACGGTTATTGTGTCGGTTTCATCATAAATCGGTGCAAAACGGTGATCCTTGTCAAATACATTAACACAGCGCTTGAATTCAACACCGCAAACCCGGCCGTTTTCTGTTAGAATACGTTTGGGTCCCCAGCCATTTTGGAAGGATACATGATCTTGCTCTGCTTCTGCAATTTCATCTGGCAGCGCAGGCATCTCCTTACGACTTTCCAGACAGTAGAGAGAAACATTGGCGGCACCACGGCGTGTTGCGGTACGGGCTACATCGATTGCAACATTTCCTCCGCCGATTACAATAACATTGCCGGATAGTTCCTCTTTTCTTCCAAGGTTTACATTACGTAAAAAATCCACTCCGGCAATTACACCTTCGGCAGCTTCCCCTTCCATGCCAAGACTTCTTCCGCCCTGTGCACCGATTGCCAGATAGAAGGCTTCATAACCTTCCTTACGCAGCTGATGAATGGTAATATCGCGACCGACTTCGATACCGGTTTTGAAGGTGACACCCATTTCGCGAAGAACATCAATTTCTACAGCAAGAACTTCTTTCTCCAAACGGAAGGAAGGGATACCAAGTGTTAACATACCACCGAGTTTTTCTTCTTTTTCAAAAACAGTAACCTGATAGCCATCAATTGCCAGATAATAAGCGCAGGAAAGTCCGGCCGGACCGGAACCGATGACAGCGATTTTGTTGCCAAGATGGTACCGCATTGGTGGAATATAACGGATTGATCCATCTAACTCCTTATCTGCGATATATTTCTTGATTTCATCAATCGCGATCGGATCATCAATATCTCCGCGTGTACATTCGTTTTCACAAGAATGCGGGCAGATACGACCACAGACTGCAGGAAACGGATTTTCTTTCTTAATCAGTTCAAGGGCATCGTGGTAGCAACCCTGCGCTGCAAGTTTAATATAACCCTGTACTGCGATATGTGCCGGACAGGCTGTCTTACAGGGGGAAGTACCATCCTTGGTGACATCCTCGCGGTTTTCACGGTAATCAACATTCCAGTCATTTTCTGTCCAGACATGGTCGCGTGCGGTACGCTCGGTCTTTTCAGGAGCTGGTGTTTTAGAACAGAGCTTCTGGCCAAGTTTAAGTGCATTCACAGGACAATTTTCCACACATTGGCCGCAGGCTACGCAGTTTTCTTTCTCTACCTTAGCAGTAAAGTTTGAGCGAATGGAATCGGGTGTGTTAAAAAGGGTTGCAAGCCGCAAAGAGAAGCAGGAGCAGCCGCAGCAATTACAGATGGCGGCAGATTCACCTAATCCGTCAGTGTGTGGCATTTCGTGCATCAAGCCATTATTTTCTGCAAACTTAATAATTTCCTTTGCCTCTTCCCGAGTAATCTCCCGTCCACGTCCGGTTCGCTTATAGTATTCCGCACCTTCTCCCATCTGAATGCAGATTTCCTGTTCCAGATGACCGCAGCCCTCATCGATAACACGGCGAGACTGGCGGCAGGAGCAGTCAGATACCGTGAAGGTATCGTATTTATCCAGATAATAGGAGAGGTGTTCCCAGGGCTGTGTACCGGGGATATCCTTGATTGCCTCTTCCACAGGTATTACGCGCATCATAGCCATTCCCTGCGGGAATTTGGCTGCCATTGGTGCCAGACGAAGTCTGGTATATTCTTCAAAGGCCTTACCGATTTCCGGATGATTTTCCAGCTGCTCACGGTTATTCACCATCATTTCCAACATACCGGGTGCGAAAATGTTGACGAAATAACGATCTTTGCCATCTTCCTTATCTTTCCATACCTTTGCCACACCTGTATAAGATAACTGATTTAAAATTTCCTTTGTTTCCTTCTTACTTTTTGCGGAGCGTTTTGCAATATACTCAAAGCTACGTGGTTTCCGAAGGCCGATAATCATTGCAATATCAGCCATATCATCTGTAACAACGCAATTCAGAGAGTAATATTCAGGGGAATTTTCGTCAATTTTATTCATGGCGCCGGCAATGCCACCCACCATTTTTGCTAATTTCACGATCTTAGGTCTTAATTCACTCATATTCTACCTCATTTCTTTCTTTAATTACACCAAGTTCTGACTTCCTTAGCAAGCCATTTGGTCCAATCCTCCATTCCCTCTCCTGTAAGGGCACTGATGGGAATGATTTTGGCATTGGGATTACGAAGTTTGATATTTGCGATACATTTTTCCATATTAAAGTTAAAATAAGGCATAACATCTACCTTATTAATCAGTACGACATCACACACAGAAAACATCAGCGGATATTTGAGCGGCTTATCATCCCCTTCGGGTACGGATAATATCATTGCATTTTTAACAGAGCCGGTATCGAACTCGGCAGGACAGACCAGATTACCGACATTCTCCAGTATGATAAGGTCAGCATCATCGGCAGCAAGTCCAGTGAGTCCCTGCCTTGTCATTTCTGCATCCAGATGGCACATTCCACCTGTATGAAGCTGAATAACCTTTGCGCCTGTCTGCATTATAGTACAGGCGTCCACATCGGAATCAATATCTGCTTCCATGACACCAATCTTCAATTCATTTTTAAGTGCATGAATGGTACGGGTTAAGGTAGTGGTCTTTCCCGCACCGGGACTGGACATAAGATTTAGGAGAAAGATTTTACGATCTTTTAGTTCCCTCCGAAGTTCCTGCGCCTGTTGGGTGTTGTCATCGAAGACACTTTTTTTTATTTCAAGAATCTTAAATTCATCCATAGCGTATTGCTCCCTTCTTTGATCTAGTGAATGAGTATTTGTTTTTTTTATTCATCTGGTTCAACCAATTGAAATTTTTCTATAGCTTCCACTATATTATAAAATACAGGATAAAAACTAGCAATAATGTGTGAAAAAATTGTCATTATTACAGAATTGATGATTGCACTTTGTAAAGAATGCATGATAGAATGGTGTTGGCATCTGGTACAACCAGGGCCTGGTAAGTAATAAAGTGCAGGATGTCATCCTATTTGGAGGTGGAAAATGGAATTTCAGAAACTAAATGCATTAAGTCTTAAGGAGCTGTTCATCTGTCAGCTGCGCGATATGATTATATCAGGAAAGCTCCCGATAGGAAGTCGTCTGCCGACTGAGCGGGAGATTGCAAAACAAATGCAAGTAAGCCGTGCAGTAGTAAACAGCGGATTAACGGAGCTTGAAAAACAGGGTTTCCTAGAAATATTACCGCGGCAGGGAACATTTGTGTCAGATTACGCCAAAAACGGAAATATTAATACACTAAATGCAATCATGGAATACCACGGTGATAAGCTGGGGCAATCGGAAATTCGATCCATCTTAGAGGTTCGCCGTGCATTGGAGCACCTTGCCTCTGATTTTGTAATTAAAAATGCTTCAGATGAAGATATCTTTGCTCTGGAAGGCCTTCTGGAGGCCATTGAGAGAGCGGAAACAGATCTCGAAGCAATAGAAGCCACATTTGCTTATCATCACAGGCTATCTGTCATTAGTCAAAATAGCATTATGCCTTTGATTTATATATCCTTTAAACCAGTGGTGACACAGCTCTGGAAGCGTTTCTGTCAGCGAAATGGCAGAGAGCTGCTATATATGAATTGTATTTCTTTATATAAATGTATCAGAGAACGGGATTCGGAGGCTGCCAGAAAAATTACCGACAAGTGTTTGAATGATGCTATAATCGGCGATCACAACATTCTAGGATTGGACTGAAAAAACTCTCTTTAGATTAGGAAAGATACAGAAAATGCTAAAATGAGGGATTTTCCGGGTTTGTTTGTTCATTCTAAGCAAAGAATTTGCGAAATTTATCAAAAATATGATTGTTTCACCGTTATTATGATGGTAGAATAGGAATGATTTGTCTTAAGAGGGAATGCGAAGGATAATTGCATTGGAGCAAAAAACAAAATGATAAAGGAGTTCTAACATGAGTATTTTTAATATACTGACTTTAATGGGTGGCTTGGCGTTGTTTTTATACGGAATGAGTTTAATGGGGGATGGACTTGAAAAATCATCCGGAGGAAAACTGGAAAAATTATTAGAAAAGTTAACTTCGAATCCGATAAAAGCCGTTTTCTTGGGTATAGCAGTTACTGGTGTGATACAATCATCCTCTGCGACAACAGTTATGGTTGTTGGATTTGTAAATTCAGGTATCATGAATTTATCACAAGCAGTCGGAATTATCATGGGAGCTAATATTGGAACTACAGTTACTTCTTGGATTTTAAGCCTGTCAGGAATTGAAAGCAATAATTTATTTATTCAGTTATTAAAGCCTACCTCTTTTTCACCGGTACTAGCAATGATCGGTATTATATTCTTATTATTTATGAAGAGTGAAAAGAAAAAGAATATTGGCATGATTATGATTGGTTTCGCAATTTTGATGTTTGGTATGGACACCATGAGTGAGGCAGTCAAACCATTGGCCCATGTACCGGAATTTACAAGTATTTTAACGGCTTTTTCACAGCCACTTCTGGGTCTTTTGGCAGGTGCACTGCTTACTGCTGTTATACAAAGCTCCTCAGCCTCCGTGGGAATTTTACAGGCTCTTTGTTTAACTGGTTCCGTCAGCTTTGGTACCGCTATACCGATTATTATGGGACAGAATATAGGAACCTGTATTACTGCAATTCTGTCAGCCATCGGTGCTAATAAAAATGCAAAAAGAGCTGCATTAATACATCTGTATTTTAACCTTATTGGAACTTCTCTGTTTATGATTATTTTTTATTCTTTCAATGCATTCTTAAAATTTTCTTTCTTACATTCAATTGCAAATCCGGCGGGTATTGCAATTGTACATAGTTTATTTAATATATCAGCAACTATAGTTTTATTACCCTTTTCAAAAGTGCTTGTTAAGCTTGCATATATCTCAATGCCGGAAAGAGTGGAGAATAGTAGAGATAAGGATGAGCTTCAGCTGCTGGATGCCCGTTTCCTTGATAAACCTTCTTTCGCCGCGGAGCAATGTAAAAATGTAGCGGTTAATATGGCAGAGATCACGGAAAAATCATTGTTAAAAGCAATAGACTTATTAAAAAATTATGATAAAAAAATAGAACTTGAAATTCTTGAGATGGAAAATAAAGTTGATAGGTATGAAGATGAACTGGGATCCTATTTGATTAAGCTAAGCAGTAAAAATCTACTGGAGAAGGATTCTAAAACATTATCAATTTTGCTGCATTGTATTGGTGATTTCGAACGTATCTCCGATCATTCGGTTAATATAATGGAAGCGGCAAAGGAAATGCAGGAGAAAGATATGAGATTCTCTAAGAATGCGCTGGCAGAGATACAAGTTTATTCCGAAGCTATCAAAAAAATTATCACTACTTCAATAAAAGCATTTATAACAGAAGACACGAAACTAGCCTCGTCTGTTGAGCCACTCGAAGAAGTGATCGATGGTTTGAATGAAAAACTAAAGGAAAGACACATCATGCGGCTTAGATCGGGTGAATGTACGATTGAATTAGGCTTTGTTTTATCCGATATTCTCAATAACTATGAAAGAGTGGCAGACCATTGCTCCAACATAGCAGTGTGGATTCTTCATTCGAAAGAAAACAATTTTGATACCCATGAATATTTGGATCGAATGAAACAGAGTACAAATGAAGAATTTAAAAAGCAATATAATGTATATAAGAAAGAATATCAGCTGCCGTATTCGGTACAATAGGATTAGAATTGTCTATGGCGGATATTTGTGATATGCAGAATATAGTGCGGCAATGTGAGGAAACAAGGAAAGGAAAAAGTAAGAAAATGAATATTATAAAGGAACTATTAAAGGGATTGCTTATTGGAGTTGCCAATATCATACCGGGTGTCAGCGGGGGAACAATGGCGGTATCCATGGGAGTATATGATAAAATTATTAAAGCGATAAATGAGCTTTTTCGGAACTTTAAAAATAGTATTAAAATTTTACTGCCATATGGTATCGGTGCATTAACAGGAATTGGACTTTTGTCATTCGTGGTAAAATATTCATTAACTAATTACCCGATGCAGACAAGTGGTTTATTTATTGGACTAATCATCGGAGGAGTTCCTGTTTTAATAAAACGAGTGAAAGGAGCGAAGTTTACGCCAAGTAATGTTTTGGTGTTTTTCATTTTCTTTTGTATTGTTACGGGTATGGTGTTGTTCAATGGAAATGATAGTGGTGTTACGGATATCTCAGTGAATATGGGAACTATCCTGCAATTATTTCTGATTGGAATCATTGCATCGGCTACTATGATAATACCAGGTATAAGTGGTTCGATGGTTATGATGATATTGGGATTTTATGGTATTATTATCAGTAATATCAGCAATTTTATCTCAGCTTTTCTACATTTTAATATAGCCCAACTATTACATGGTATAGGTGTACTGTTTCCTTTTGGGTTAGGTGTTTTACTTGGTATTGGATTAGTAGCTAAACTGATTGAGTGGTTGTTTGCCAGAATACCGGTCTTGACATACTTTGCAGTTTTTGGATTGGTATTCGGTTCCCCGTTTGCAATTATTTATAAAGCGGGAATTTCTGAAGTATCAGTCTTACAACTTTTTGTTTCAGTGGTAACCTTTTGTATTGGTTTTGCTGTCGCTTATTTTCTTGGAAAGGAAGAGGGCAGCAGTTTACCGAAAAAGGCTGTATAATTCATTGATATTTTAATACAGTGAAAGATAAAAAAGTGCTATGATTAAAGACCATAGAAAAAGGTTCTCCGGTTAAATTCAGGAGAACCTTTTTCTATGGGATAATGATTTATTACTGTTTATCGTTTGTTAAACCAAATTTCTCCAGAAAATGAAAGATCAGAGACAATGCCATACCTACGATACAGGCAAGAACCATACCCTTTAAGGTTACTTCATTGATATTAAGAGCGACGCCTGAAAGACCGGTTACAAAAATAACAGAGGTTAAAATAAGATTTTGACTGCGGCTGTAATTAACTTGTCCATCAACCATGACACGAATTCCGGAGGCACCGATCATACCATACAAAAGAAACGATATTCCACCAATTACCGGACCGGGAATGGTCTGGATCAATGCAGCAACTGGTCCGATAAAGGACGCTATAATGGATAAAATAGCAGCTCCGCCGATTACTCTGACAGAATATACCTTCGTGATTGCCATAACACCAATATTTTCACCATAGGTTGTAGTAGGTACCGATCCAACAAAACCGGAAAGCATGGTGGAAAAACCATCTGCGAACATGGAACGGTGAAGACCGGGATCCTTTAGTAAGTCTCTTTCCACTATTTTGCTGGTAACAATCTGATGACCAATATGTTCGGAAGTTATTACCAGGATGACAGGTAAAATCATCAGGATTGCTTCCATATTAAAGCGGGGAGTCTGAAAATTCGGTATTACGAAGAAATTAGAGCATAAAGCCTTACCAACCATGGCAGGAGTTACGAGTTTGGTAGCTAAGGCAGCGATATAGCCTGCTATGATTGCTATCAAGATGGGAATAACCGCTAAGAATTTACGGAATACTACACTTCCAAACACAGCAAATGATAAAGTAACAAGAAATACAATTACATTACTGGAAGGAACTTGGGGTACCTTTTCGGTTGGAATAATACCGGCAGTACTTGCGGCAGTTCCTGCAAGTTCTAAACCAATCAATGCCACAACAGGACCCATAGCTGCGGCAGGAAGTACAATATCGATCCACTTTGTACCAAATTTATAAATTATGAAAGCGATAACACAGGCAGCAAGACCAACTACAATAAAACCACCAAGTGCATATTGGTATCCCCACTTTGAGATAACCAGACCGGCCGGTGCAAGGAATGCAAAGCTGGACCCCAGATAAGCAGGTGCTTTACCCTTTGTAATAAGAATGAATAACAAGGTTCCAATACCATTCATCAATAATACAACCGATGGATTGATTTGAAACAGGATCGGTACTAAAACTGAAGCTCCAAACATAGCAAACATGTGTTGCAGCGATAGAGGCAGCAATAAATTCATTGGTACTTTGTCCTCTACTTGAATGATTCTTTTGTTTTCCATAATTACCTCCATTTGCCGTTTTACGGCGTATAGTGTCTAAACAAAAAGCACAATCTGCGCCTTTGCGGGCTGAAAGATTATCTTCACCCCGGACCCCCTTTAAAATTGTCTCGAGAAGTATAGCATAGAATTGGACTAATTTCCACAAAAAATATTATTTTTTTGAATTTTTATTTCATAATAAAATACGTCGAATGATATAAAGCCCTCCGTTATGACATTTGATTTCATTAAGGTCAATGCAATAAAATAAATGGATAATATTTACAGGATTGCTTTTAACTGATATGATGAAATTGAATCTTTTGCCGAAGGTATAACAGGAGCGGTGAAATAAGATTTGCGGGACGTTCACAAAAGAGGGAATGGCACAAGATACAAATACATTATATTTAGATGAGAAGAGACCCCTAAGGCTGGTGAAAATCCACCCTGGGGGTCCGGATCGGTATAGAAGGCAGAGGGGCAGTTATAGCACTTGTGCAAGTAATCATGCTTCATAAATAAATTTTTTGATATATCTTACGAAGGATGGGGATGCCTGTAATCCTCAAAGATGTCTTCGATAAATCGTTCGAAGTTTTCTCTTTGAGTATGCTTGTTATCAGGATAAATTTCTTTTGAAGTTATAATACTATTCAGGCTGTTCGCATTCAAAGATTTCATATAAATGAAATCTTTTGTCTCATATAAATCTCTTAAAGTTTTTCCGGTTTTGAAAAGAAATTCATTGTGCTTGCCGTATGAAAACCCTCTTTCCATAGTATTGTCGATAGAATGTAAACCAAAAAATAATGATTTTGCCAGCCAGCCACTGTGTGCTTCTTCTGTCTTCGTCGTATTTGTCAGGACATAATTTATATAATCTGTAAATTCGGTAAATCTTCCGTTATACAATTTTATTCCGGCAATTGGATACCATAATCCTTTAATTTTTCCGCTGTTTGTTCCGGATGATCTGAAATAAGCCAAGGTTACTCTTTCTAGTCCGTAGGAATATAGAATACTAACATCGACCAGACCAATCATCCGAAAAGGTTCGGTAGTATATATATTTGCTCTGAAACTTTCTGGGTGAATTTTTATTAACTCAGTCTTACCTGCCATAATACAAATCTCCTTCTTATAAACTGTTAAAAATTATTCAGTAAAACCATGTGAATTTAGATAGCAGTCTTAAAATCACATGGTTTTTTATAAGTTATCTTATATTTTTAATTTTTTCGAATTGTAATTTTATTTCTTCAATATTATGATAATGGCCTCCTATACCCATTAGCTTTTTTAAAAACACTCTTTCCTCACGATTTAAATCAAGTTCTTCGTACCAGGGCCGCTCTTGCAGACCGGTAATTTTATAAGCTGAGTAATAAAGATATATGATAAAATCACCCAGATACCAGTAATCCATTTCTTTTACATATTTTCTGTTATCGATAAATCTGGCTAAACCAAAATCAATCAAAGCAAGTTCTTTATTATCCTTCAGTATAACGTTGGGGAGCCGGATGTCACGGTGAACAATATTGTTATTTTGCAATAGCTCTATGATATCTATGAGCTGGCCCGTAATTTTGTATATTTTGTTTTTGCCTAGCAGATATCTATTACTGGCTAATAAATCATAAAATACGATTCCGTCTATATACTCTAATAGATAACCTTCCCGGTATTCGTCTTTAAACTTTGATATGAATTTGGGAAATCTAGGATTGTTCAGATAACGTAATATCTGCTCTTCATAAAACAGTTTCTCTCTGCTTTGTTCGAGCATTTCTCTTTTTAATTGTTTTACGACACATTTTTCGTGTTTATCGTTAACTGCTAAATAAACAATACCATATCGACCTTCACCAATTAACTTCAGAATAGAGTAGCCATTGACTTTTTCATTAACCATGAAATATTTATCCATAAGCCGGCCAGGTTACTGCTTCACTTAAAATTATAATTCGATATATAGTTTGCTATAAGATTAGCTAAATCTTCACTAAGCGACCGGATTTCTGATTCCATAACCGATTTACTTGCGGAGCTGCTTGAAGGCTTGCTGCCGGAAGGAATACTGCCGAAACTGCCGGAAGGTATACTGGTGGAACCGGTAAAGGGTATACTTTCGTATTCACTGACGGATTTGTTGGATGGTTTACTGATCGGTTTACATCCGGATTTATCGCAGCATTTATCATGTGGTTTACAGCAAGGTTTATCACAAGGTTTGCAGGAAGGTTTATCACAAGGTTTGCAAGATGGTTTATCACAAGGTTTACAACCGGAGATATCGCAAGGTTTATCACAAGGCTTGCAGCTGGGGATATCGCAGGGTTTATCACAAGGTTTGCAGTTTGGCTTATTACATGGTCTCTTGCAAGGATCGCAGCAAGGGTCGATAAATGGAAGACTATAGGATTGACTATAGTCTTCACTAACAGGCTTGCTATAGGATTTGCTGTAAGGTTTGCTTACGAAATCACTGTAGGAGTCACTAACGGGCTTACTGTAAGATTTGCTGTAAGGCTCACTAAATGGCTTGCTGTAGGATTTGCTGTAAGGCTCACTAAACGACTTGCTGTAAGATTTGCTGTGCGGTTTCGAATAGGATTCACTTATCGGCAGACTATATGACTCGTCAGCTTTACTTAAGCCGGTATCGAAATTTTTATCAAGTTGGTAATGCTTATGACCTCTGGCGGAATCATTTGTAAAATTACTCATACAAAACACCTCCCATAATAGGAATATTTGTCGCATAATATAAATAAATTATATTATGTTATATAATATGACATATAATGACAAATTGCTACTTTATAGGAGGCGTATGATAAAACGTTATTCGAGACTAAGTCCATATTCTATCAGTAAGTCGTTTACTTTGACCGGTTTACCGGTTTTTAGAGAAGACATCATTGCTTCTATGATAGCTATCGTATGAATGCCTTCCGTAAGATCCGGCTTGGGTACTTGGCTTTGACGCAGCATTCCGGCAAAGTATTCAATATAATTTTGATACTCACCGGCATGATGATTTTCATTCTCAAAACGGAAATAGTAATCATGCTTATCTTCAAAGGTTTCCATACGATCTTCTCTGTCTTGTCCTGTTTGGATGCGTTCATAATATTTTAATTTACTATAACCGCCCCTGGAAATGCCGGTTGTTCCTCTTAATGTACATTCGATGGGAAATTCTATATCTGAATTCAGACAAGGGCTGCCATAGGCTCCCTCAATTGTGGCAAATTTTCCATTAATATCCTTAGCAACAAAAGTTAAGGTATCCTCAGCATCTAATTGATATTGTTTCGTATTGGGACTTATTGTACCATATCCGAATACTTCATTAATTTCAGGAAGATACCATGCAGCCAAATCTACCGCATGAATCATAAAATTATATATCCAGGAGAACCCAGGTTTATGACTCCAGTCCCGCTCTAAAAACCATCTGGAATCGCTTTTATAATGTGTTTCAAGTGCTATTAAGTCTCCGATATTATTTTGTTCATACAACTCACGCTGACGTTTTATGGATTCAAAATATCGCGTACTTTGACCGATAAATACATAGCGCCCGGATTTTCTCTGACAATCAAGTAAAGCTTTTGCTTGTGCAAGACCGATCATAAGAGGTTTTGTGCAGATCACATGCTTTCCGGCGTTCAGAGCTTGCATGATATGCTTTGCATGCAATTGGTCAGGAGTATAAATACCTATTACATCAATTTCAGAATCCTCCAGCATATCCTCATATCGCGTGGTATATTTCGTGAGTCCGAATTCCTTCAATCTTTTTTTGCATAAGTCTTCATTCAAATCGCATATATTTCCAAGCTCATAATCCTTACTTTGCAATACTGCGGAAATGATACTTCTTCCTTCTCCTAATCCTAAAACACCTAAAACAAATTTATTCCTTTTCATATATTTAAGCCTTCTTTCTGCGGTTTCATTTATATGATTCAAATGTTAAATGTCCAAAAATGATTTGCCGGATGAATATATATGCACTCATAATCATCTACATAACCTGGATCAGGCTTTAGACAATCGAATCTATATATAGGAATCATAACGTATCGCAAGAAAGATTTCTTCTATTATTTTTCTCCTTTATTATATTATTTTACGAAATATGAGAAGAGTATAGACTAAATTGAAATATAATAGTATAATTTAAACAAAGTATAATGGGAGGAAAATTGTAATGAGTATCTATGCTTCAGAATTTGAATTTGATCCGCTGTTTTCATTTACTGTCAATACTTATTGCCTGAAACGGTCAGATAATGCTAAGAATACGTATCACTGGCATAGCTGTTATGAATTGACCTCGATTAAGAAGGGAAAAGCAATTTATTATATCGGGGAGAAGAGTTACTGTGTTAAGGAAGGGGATTATATATTATTTAATCCGACACAGTATCATGGCTGGGAAATACTTACCGATACAATGGAGGTATTGGTTATTCTGTTTCCATTATCCTTTGTCCGTGACATGCTGATAAATTATCATGGCAGATATTTAAAAACATTTCTGGAACAGGGAGGATATTATCAGAATTATATTGAGGAAGGCGATACCTATTCCGGAGAATTGAAACAATTGATTATATCAATAGAAAAAGAATATGCTCAAAGAGCCTGCGGATATCAGTTTATGATACAGATTGACAGCATCAAAATATTAACACTTCTGACCAGATATTATGTGATGTCCGGCCTTAGTATAGTCGATTTTCAAATACGTGCAGAGGCAGCTAAACGTTTAGAGCCTGTTATTTTATATGTTTATCATAACTATGCGGAGAAGATAACGCTGGATCAAATGGCACAGTTATGCTGTATGAGTACAAGTTACTTCTCTGCCTATTTTAAGAAATCCTGTGGAAGCTCATTTATTCATTATTTAAATGAGCTTCGAACCCAACAGGCAAGAAAGCTCATTTTAACAACCGACAAAAGTATTTTGGAAATTTCACTTGATTGTGGATTTCGGAATTTATCCAATTTTTATCGAATCTATCAAAAACTTACAGGTGAAACTCCAAGGATGGAGAAAAAAGTTAATATTAAATGAAATTTATAGAATAAAAAATAGCAGAGAAGCTTGTATCTTCTCAATAAAATTGAAACACTATTCCTCATAAGCTTTAAGATAAACAAAGTTTTCATTGTTTCTTGCTGCTCTATAGTCGGCATGCAATACACAATTCAAGAATTCCTTACCACTTGATTCTGTAGGAATAAGCTTGATGGCCAGCGTTTTCTCGACCTCTTCACCTGTTACATCGTCAAGAAACACATTCTCACCAGTCCGCAGCATACTGGAAGGAATGATAAGACTATCACCTAAATCAAGCCCATGGTCCTTTTTTTCCTGTAACTGTTTTATAAGATCCTGTCCGGTAACCAATCCGGCTACAGTTATTGTCTCTCCGAAGAAATCATTTCTGATCCAGACTACGTTGATCTTAATACCGGGAAAAGACAGCATGATTTGCTCGGAGAAGGAGAGCAGAGTTGGATAAGCAAGCTTTCCGGTAGCTATGGTAATGCTTCTGCTTGTATTTTTCAGGCTTTTATACTTGTCTGATTGCAGTATAACTTCGAAGGCTTCCTGAAACTCGTTCATAAAAAGTCGCATCATGCCAACCCCGTTTTCCAGCTGAATATAGCCGTCATAGCGTTTTTCTTCGGGAAAATCACGCTCTGCGGTAATATAAAACTCGTCGCTGGCATGTATAAAATGAAGTCCGTATTTTTGATAAAATACTTGCTGAAACCCCTCAATCATGTCAATAACACAACCAGCCTCCTGTTTATCAATCAATTCGAGAGGATACAGACCTTCACGGAATTTCGTTATACCGGCAGGTACTACAGACACACTTCGCATAAAAGGTAGATACTTGGATAGGTCATTTATGGATCTTTCAAGCTCGCTACCATCATTAAGGCCTTTGCATAGTACGATTTGACCGTTCATTTCAATGTGAGCGTCGTATAATTTGTCCAGATTCTTGAGAGCACTTCCGGCAAAGCGATTACTTAGCATCTTATTACGGAGCTCAGGATTGGTAGTTTGAACAGATATGTTGATAGGAGCCAGATGATAGCGGATAATCCGGTCAATATCCTTATCATTCATATTGGTTAAGGTAATGTAATTACCCTGGAGAAAGGATAATCTTGAATCGTCATCCTTAAAATATAGGGTTTCGCGCATTCCTTTCGGCATCTGATCAATAAAACAGAAGATACACTTATTATGACAGGAACGATAATCACTCATCATACTATTTTCAAAAACAATACCCAGATCATCATCGTAATTTTTGTCTATTTCAAGAAGCCATTCCTCTCCATTACTTTTACGAATAATAACCTCGATATATTCATCCTTGATCAGATATTGATAATCAAATACATCACTTATTTCTTCATTATTTATTGTAAGAAGATAATCTCCGGGAGCAATCTCCATCTCTTCTCCAATGGAATCAGGAGCTACCGTTTTTATTAAATGCCCGTTATATTTTTTCTTCATTTTTTGCACTCCTTTTCTGTGTGGATTTTATGCTTATGAGTTCCTATTACTGTTATGATTACAGAATAAGATTTCGGGGATATTTGCATTTATGTTTTACAGAGTAAATAATTATAATGGTTACAGTATGATATATTATACAGTTTGGCTGCGTGATTGTAAATGCCGGCATAATATTTAACGTAATCTATAAAGCAGATAGCATTACTGCACTAAACAATATGGAAATCCGTATCAGTACAGAGTATTTGATCATAGGACTGTAACGACAGTAGTATTAATTATAGAATAAAATGCAAAGAAGTGTAACACGGTATTTAATCGAAGAATATAATAATTATTAGAAATAAGCAATATTTTGTCTGTTTCAAGTATAAGAAAGAAGGAAGGGTTTCACTTGTCAACACCAAATGTCGCATCAACAAATACTAGTCCATGCCAGGCGATTACAGATATATTAGAATCTATGGCTCTTCAGGAAGCCGGTTTGGCACATATCATAAATGCGGAAGGTGATAAGCTCCAGGAAGCATTTCAAATGAGAAATGTTTGCGTTCAGGATATAATAGCGTTAAATTCTTCAATAACAGAAACACTGGCAAAGGTTTTTAAACTTGAAATGATACTGGAATATAAATTGGAGGAAATCAACAAATTACAGTGCATAAATTGTCTGTCATATCCGAATGCATCAAATCTGCCATCATCATGTCCTCCAAGCTGCCCGCCGCCTGGTATACTGCCTTGATAGAAATACATTGATATATCTCGTTAGCAGATCTATTACAATGACTTACCCTACAAAAGCCAGAAATCTATGTATGGGATGTATATGTATCTATCTGTATTCATATGGCGCATAACGGGCCTTCCATGGCTGCCTGTAGTTGGTAATTATAGGAGGCTGTCTAATTCTCACGCGGATTTATATTAACCTGGTGCTGAAAAATCAGCGTGAGAATTTGACACTTGTTCTTACAATTATATTGCGCGAAAGGTAGGATGGGGGTAAAATAGAAAACAAATAATTTATTGGTATTTTTTTTATCTTGGAATACTAATATTTGATGCACAAAGGAGTTTCTAGGAATGTTACATAATAGTATGACTCAGATTCTTGATTGGAACAGTATGCAGTGGGTGAGTGTAGTTTTAGCGGCTATTTTGGTAGGATTTTCAAAAACAGGTATCGGTGGAGTTATGATGCTGGCAATCCCACTTCTTGCTGCTGCCTTTGGCGGAAAGGATTCAACAGGCATTATGCTTCCGATGCTGCTAATAGGCGATCTATTTGCAATCTGGTATTACCACCGGAGTGCAGAATGGAAAAAAATAATTGTTCCTTTGCCTTGGGCATTGGTAGGACTTGCTTTTGGAGCTGCGATAGGAAAATATATCAGTGATGATCTTTTTATTAAAATGATAGGAGGCATCATCTTAATATGTTTAGGTATACTGATTTATATGGAATTAATAGGGCAAAATCTGAAAGTACCGGATAAGGCCTGGTTCTACATCATTGTTGGTGTACTGAGCGGTTTTTCCTCTATGATCGGTAATGCAGCAGGTCCGATTTTCAGTGTTTATTTATTAGCCTTAGGCTTTAAGAAAAATAATTTTATGGGTATAAATGCATGCTTTTTCTTCCTGATTAATTTTACGAAGGTTCCGCTACAAGTCTTTATCTGGCATAATATTGGATTAAAGTCATTGCTGACAGCGCTGATCATGATACCGGTAATTACACTGGGAGCCATTTTAGGGGCTTATATATTAAAAAAAATAAACGAAAAATATTTTCGCTATCTGGTAATTGTAATGACAGCCATTGCTTCTGTTCGACTGTTAATTTAGGCTGTTCAACTCATAAATATTATATACGACAGTAATACCATGTGATGAAATTGTTTTACAAGATAACTTATATGTGCAAAAGGTGCACAGGAATGGAGAAAAATGATAATTGATAAATATTCAAATCTATTGTTTTACAGTCCAATGATTGAAAATCTGGAGAAGGGAATGGAAGCAATTCAAAAACTGGAAAACCTGGAAGTAGGAAGATATGAGTTTGAAGGTGGTTTTTATATGGTTCAAAAGGGAACAACAAATCCTATGTGGGAAGGCACTTTTGAGGCACATAGAAAATACGTTGATATTCAAATAATGGTAGAAGGCAGTGAGGATGTGGCGTGGGAGGAATTATCAGACTTAAAGGAAGAGACAGCATATGATGAAGAAAAAGATGCTGCTCGCTATCTCGGTGACACACACCATACTATGAGTATAACGGCGGGTATGTGTTATATTGCATTCCCTCATGACGGACATAAACCGATACGGCATATAGAGCAGGAACAATCCTATACCAAAATTGTAATGAAGCTGCCGGTCAGAGTTTGTTAAGAAAAGTATTTAAGCCAGCAAAATCTGGTTATGCTTTTGTTTCATTTTACAGGAACGTTCGTCCTATGAAATAAATTCCCTTCCGGGGGATGGACGCAAAAATTGCAGTAGAAATGAGGTAAACATGGATACTTGGAAATATGTAGTGGATAGTATAGATGGGGATTATGCATATTTAAAGAGAACGGACATATCCGATAATGATTTAAAGCTTGTTGCAAGAGCAATATTACCGGCTGAAATATCGGAAGGAACGAAACTGATCTATGAGTTCTTTGAATACTGTGTCCTTTCGGAATAGAGTAATAGCACTTCTCCTGTTTACCAAACACAAGTAAGCAGGAGAGAACGGTCTGCACCATCTGAATATATATCCGTTAATATTAGTTTAAAAATGAATTTCAGACCTTTCATGTACATATTAATACCGGGTGAAAGCGATATGATATAACGATTAGAATAAGGGGATGTCTGATGGAAATTACATATATAGGACATAGTGGCTTTTTAATAGAATGGGAAAACTGCTATTTCCTTTTTGATTATTATCAGGGAGAGATCCCTGTAATGCATGCTGATAAAAAAATATTTGTATTTGTCAGCCATAAACATGAAGATCATTTTAATCCTCATATTTTTACTTTGCATCAAAAATATAAAAACATTCAGTATATATTGTCTTCTGACATCAGATTGACGAGGGACAAAGTCTTAAAGTTTGGAATGACTGAGGAGTTGTTTGCCAAGATATTATCCGTTAAACCGTCAAGTGAATATGTACTGCTTGATCAGAAGCAGGAGAGACTGATACTGAAAACATTAAAATCGACTGACTGTGGGGTCGCTTTTCTGGTGAATTATTGTGGGAAAACAGTTTATCATGCAGGGGATCTTAATCTATGGGTATGGAAAGGCGAAACCAAGCAATATAATAACAATATGACAGCGATGTTTGGAAGGGTAATGGAGTCATTAAGAAATATTGTTATTGATATTGCTTTTATACCTTTGGATCCCAGGTTGAAAGAGTGGTACTATATGGGGCCGGAGTGCTTTCTAAGTACAGCAAAGGTGAGATATGTATTCCCGATGCATTTCTGGGGACAGTCATCGATAATACAACAATTCAAAGAAGAAAGAAAAATAAATACTGATACCGAAGTTGTAGAAATAAGCCGAGAGGGGCAGAAATGGTATTGTTTATAGTAAATATAACTGTATAAATTACTATAATATGGGAATGTTGTATGTAATAAATAGCTGAGTTATAAATATTATTCAAAAATAATTAAAAAAACATTTCATTTTTGGATACAATGTGCTAAAATATTATTAAGTATTGGGGAAGAAATCATGTCCTGATGTTGTGATATTGCACATGTAAAAAAATAACATGAATTTAATAAAAAATACATGAAAACAACAAAATGACGAATTATATAGGTATTTATTTGATGAAATTTACTAATAAAACAGGGAAAAATAAAGTAAATGCAATAATTTTAAATAAAACATTGACAAATCAACCAATAAAAATTATACTGTTATAGTGATATAGTGCTAAAAAGGTATTATTAAGTAATATATAACTTTATACATATACTGCCTTATGCGTGGGGAACTCATTTTTTCTTTGTGAATATGAGACGTATGACAGCAGTTGTCTGAATGACATATATAAATTGATACAAGTAACAGGGAGTAAACTAATTTAATGTATTCTTTAATCGGGATGAAACGGAGTATTATCTGATACAGGCAAGCCTTGCTGTTTAATGCCGGAGAATATCCGGAGCGGGAACCTGGAGACACTTTTACGAGTGCCAGTTTTCGATGTGATCAGATAATCTACCCCCGATCTCAAGATGCTCGTTATTAACCGTAAACGGTTATTGCGATAAAATAATTAGGAGGGAAGTATAATGAAAAAGAGAACTAAGAAAGTACTGGTGGTTCTTCTTTCTATGGTTATGGTAATGTCTATGTTATCAGGCTGTAAAAAAGAAAAGGCAGAAGACACCAGCAATGCAACAACACCAACAACTGCACCTACTAAAGTAGAGGCAACTACTGCTCCGACAGCAACAACCGCACCAACAGCGGCTGCTGAGACGGAGAAGGCAGATCCGAACCAGCTGCCAAGAACGGAGACACTATATTATGGCGGTCTGCAGTATAATGCTATTAATGGTTGGAATCCGTTAAATGATAATGTAAATAACGCAATGTTCTTTACACAGTCTAATGCAGGATCTCGTTGTATAATGCTTGAGACATTATACATGTTCAACAATCTTGATAATTCACAGCAGCCTTTACTTGCTGATGGTGCTCCTGTTTGGAATGATACCAGAACAGAACTTACGGTAAAGATCAAACCGGCTGCAAAATGGAGCGATGGTACTCCAATTACTGCTGATGATGTCGTTTATACTTTTGATACAAATAAAAAGTATAATACAGCTCTTGGTGTAGGTTATGCTCCGTATTTCGAGAGCGTTACTGCGAAAGATCCTCAGACAGTTGTTTTTAAAGCTAAACTGGATAGTAAGGGAAAAGCTGTTAATCCTTTAATAGTTCAAGAGTATATCAGTACTGCTTATGTATTACAGAAAGCTTGGCTTCAGACTCTTGAAGCTCGTTGCGGCGAAGACGAAGCGAAAATTAAAAAGGATCGCAGCGACGATGTAGTTTGGTCCGGTCCATATACGAAGTATTTTGCTGATAATCACAAGGTTGTTTTCATTCGTGATGACAAGTATTGGGGTCAGGATGCTTCAATGTGGGGAAAACTTCCTGCACCTAAGTATATCTGCCATACAATCTATAAAGATAACGCTGCCACAGAAGTTGCATTTAAGGCTGGTGATGTTGATGTAGATCAGCAGTATATTACTAATATTCAGGATTTATGGGAGAAAGATGGACTTCCGATATCTACTTACATGGATACACCGCCTTATGGTGTTTGTGCTACAATGCCTACCGCTTGGTTCAATTTAAGTTCCTATGGCCTTGATAATGTAAATGTTCGTAAAGCAATTGCAATGGCTGTTGATTACGATAAGATCAACAAGAGTGCCATGACAGGTCAGTCACCTACCTTTGCTGATGTGCCTCGTTCTTTAATGAATCCGACCACTGGTGAGCAGGCTACCTTTGATCATGATGCAGTCAAGGATTTACAATTTGCTGGCAATGATGTTGAAGGTGCAAAAGCTTTACTTGATAAAGCAGGTATTAAGGATACAGATGGTGATGGATGGCGTGAATATAAGGGTAAAAAGCTTTCTTATAAGGCTTGCTGTCCGAATGGCTGGAGTGACTGGATGGCTTCTATGGAAATCGTAGCTGCCGCTGGTAAGAATATTGGTATTGATATTACCACAAATTACCCTGAATGGAATGTTTATCAGACAGTATTTACTGCAGCAAAACAGAAGGATTATGATATTTTCATGTGGTCTCCGAATGGATCTACACCTTCTCAGCCTTGGGGCCGTGTACGCCAGATGATGAGCTCGGAATTTAACGGTGTTGAAGGTAACTGGTCCGGTAACTGGGGACATTACAAGAATAAGAGAGTTGATGAATTAATTAAATTAATTCCTGGAGAAACAGACGCTGCTAAGTTAAAAGCATACTATACAGAAGCTGTTAAGATTTATTTAACAGATGTACCTTCCTTTGCACTTATGTATAGACCGACTATGTTCCATGCTGTTAACGAATCTGTTTGGACTGGTTATCCGGAAGCAGATGATGGCAAGAATATTCCTCCGTTGATATTGTCAGACGGCTATGGTATCGCTGGTCTTTTTAATATTCAATTAGCTAGCAAATAAACTTGAATTCTTAAGGCAGCCATGTTTCGGTAATCCTTGAAACATGGCTGTTCTAAATATATGGAGGTATCTCTATGAAAGGCTATCGTAAGTATTTTGGCAAGAAAATCGCATGGTTTATTTTGACGCTAATAATAGCTGTCCTGCTTAATTTTATTCTCCCTAGATTAATGCCGGCCGATCCGGTTGCTGCGATAACATCTAAAACTGCATCAGGTATCTCTGATGTTAATGCGGTAAAGCGTATTTATGAAGAATATGCGAAAGCATTTGGTACGAATCAACCAATGTATGTACAATTTGTTAAATATTTCAAGAATGCTTTAACTGGTAATTTTGGTGTATCGTTCAGTCAGTATCCTCGTTCGGTAGCCAGTATTATATCCAGTTCTGTTTGGTGGACGGTTTGTCTGCAGTTACCTGCAATACTTGTAGGATGGTTGCTTGGTAATATACTCGGTGCTCTCGCAGCGTATGTACGGAAAGGCTTTGATAAAGTTTTATTACCGATCAGTCTTTTTTGCAGCAGTGTACCGGCATTCGGAATGGCTGTAATATTACTTACAGTTTTTGCAATTAATTTAAAAATTGCTCCTATTTCTGGCGGATATGGAAATGATTTGTTGCCTAATTTTAGTATGAAGTTTGTTTTGTCGATTATATCTCATTATCAACTTCCTTTTTGGTCGATTGTTATAATATCTATTGGTGGACAGGCTATTGGTATGCGGTCCATGTCTATCTATGAGTTAAATGCCGATTATGTTAAATATAGCCGCTTTTTAGGAATAAAGGATAGCAAAATAGTAGGATATGTATTTCGTAACGCGATGCTGCCGCAGATCACAGGTCTGGCGCTTTCCATTGGTACGATGATTGGTGGTGCACTTGTATCTGAAATAGTATTTAGCTACCCGGGTCTTGGTACAACAATGCTGACAGCTATCACTTCATCAGATTATCCGTTGTTATCTGCAACAACATTAATTATTACTTTCATGACTTTAGTCGCATCCTTTGCAATCGATATAATCTATGGTTTCATAGATCCTCGTGTCAAAGCGGCTCAGTTAGATTAAGGAGGATAACAGATGAAAAATACATTACGGCAAATATTTCATTCCTCTAAGTTTGTTGTCGGGTTTACCATTTTAGCACTGCTTTTATTATCCGTTTGGATTTATCCGTTTATTGTTCCTGGTAACCCTCTGGAGATGATTGGTCTGGGTGCATTTACAAAACCCGGTACATATGTCTCTCTATATGACAGTATTAATGCGACACCAAGTTCATTGCAGTTAAAAGATGCAAATAAGAAAAGATCATATACATTATTAAGTGATGAAGATCGAGTGTCTATGATGTTGTGGTTAACTACAGCCGGAGTATCTGAGAAGGATATAGATCTTAAAGATACTGACAGTCTCTTAGAATTATGGAATAAGAATTATGATCCTAAAGTGAAGCCTAAGGGTATGACTATTGCACAGCGTAATTATTATAAACGCTTAAATAAAAATATTCAAAACGCTTCAATTGGAGATGACATTATCATAGCAAATAAAAACGAGGAAACAGGTTCATTAGAAGAAGCAAAAAAAATTGCTAAAACAGATTATGTAAATGTCAAAGATGTAGTAAATGTGAAAGTACTACCGCTTGGTACCGATAATTTTGGACGTGATGTTCTGAAGGAGTTGTTGGCAGCAACGAAGACATCCTTATGGATTGGTCTGGTAGCAGGAATAATTGCTACTTTTATCGGCTTAACTTTAGGTTTACTGGCGGGTTATATCGGTGGAACAATGGATGATTTCATCATGTTTATTACGAATTTATTTACAGTCATTCCTTCTTTTGTACTTTTGATATTGATATCATATGGAATAGGACAGGAACAAAGAGGTGCAGCTACAGTTGCTATTGTAATTGGAGCGACTTCATGGATCTGGACTGCCAGAGCAGTACGTTCACAAGTTATTTCTTTACGTAACCGTGATCATGTTAATTTAAGCAAGCTCTCAGGACATAGCTTAATTCGTATTATCTTAACAGATATTTTACCATATATTGCTTCTTATGTTGTAATGGCATTGATCTTACAGATTTCTACCGGTATACTTGCTGAGGCCCAGCTCTCTTTATTAGGATTGGGACCGCGAACAACTGAGATACCGACACTTGGTTTGATGATGAATTGGGCAATGATGTTTTCTGCTCATATCAATGGATCATGGTGGGCTTATTTCCCTGTGGTTTTGGTAATTGCGTTGATATCATTCTCATTGAATCTAATGAATACTGGTCTCGATCAGGTGTTCAATCCAACTTTGAGAGATTAGGAGGCTCTGATATGGGTAAGAAGATTCTGGAAGTCAATAATTTGAAAACAAAATATGTAACTCGTGCCAAGGAAGATGTGTATGCAGTTGATGGAGTATCATTGACAATTGAGGAAGGAAAATCATTAGGAATTGCAGGCGAATCCGGTTGCGGTAAATCAACACTTGCACTCAGTTTGATGGGTTATTATTTCCCTCCGCTTCATTATATTAGCGGAGATATCATTGTAGATGGAAAAAATATCTCAAAAATGAAACCGGATGATATCAGAAAATCCATTCTGGGAACTGAAATAGCATATATACCGCAGGCAGCGATGAATGCTTTAAATCCGACACAGAAAATTATCCGGTTTATTGAGGATGTAATTCATGTACATGATCCTAAAATGCCAAAGAAAGAAATATATAATATTGCTAAGAAACGGTTTGAAGAGCTTGGTTTGCCTGCGAATGTACTGGATAAACATGCGGTAGAATTGTCTGGTGGTATGAAACAACGTACTGTAATTGCTATATCAACCATTCTTTCGCCGAAGGTTTTAATTGCAGATGAGCCCTCCAGTGCACTTGATGTAACCAGTCAAAAGATGGTAATCAAGATGATGCGTAATCTGATGGATAAAGGATATATTAAATCAATGATCTTTATTACACATGAGCTGCCTCTTCTGTATAATGTTACAGATGATATAATGGTTATGTATGCAGGACAGATTGTAGAAAAAGGAACTGCAAAGGAAATGGTGTTTGATCCGGTACATCCGTATTCCAAAGGTCTTATGGGTTCTATTATTGTTCCGGAAGCAGGTACACGTGATGTTAAATTGACCGCAATACCCGGTACACCGCCTAATTTAAAGCGACCTCCCGCAGGCTGCCGTTTTGCTGATCGATGCAAATATGCTACCAATGAATGTAAACTGAATGCAGTTGGTATCAGGGAATTCGGTGAAGGACGCAGTTACAGATGCTCTATTGAGGTTGATAAACTGAAGGGGGTATATGCAAATGAGTGATACAAGACCCATGTGCTTAAGCGGAAAAGGTGTGACGAAGGTATTCGGTATCGGTGATAAGAAGACGGTAGCAGTTGACCATGTTGATTTCGAATTTCATGAAGGTGAGATAATATCCATCGTAGGGGAATCCGGAAGTGGCAAAACAACAATTAGTAAAATGTTGCTTGGCCTTAATAAGGAAACAGAAGGAGAAATTTTCTTTCAGGGTAAGCCGCGTGATATTAAAACACAGAAAAAGAAGAAAGAGTATTGGAAGAATATTCAGGCTATTTTTCAAGATCCATTTTCGTCATATAATATATTTGTAAAAATAGATTCTGTATTACTTGATTGTATTAATATGAGAGGCGGAAAAAATTTATCAAAAGAGAAAAAGATTGAGATGATGACGGAGGCTTGCAGTTTTGTTAACTTAAAATTTGCTGAGCTGACGAATAAGTATCCTTTCGAATTGTCCGGAGGACAGATGCAACGTCTTATGATAGCTCGTATCTTCCTACTGAAACCAAAGATTCTTCTGGCAGATGAACCTACATCTATGATTGATGCTTGTTCGCGTGCTACCATATTGGATATGCTTTTGCATTTAAGAGATGAAATTGGCATGACGATTATATTCATTACGCATGATATTGGACTTGCTTACTATATTTCTGATTCTGTATATATTATGGAGCATGGTAAGTTTGTTGAGCATGGTACTGCGGATGAAGTAATTCTTCACTCTAAGGCAGACTATACAAAACGTTTAATTAGCGATGTTCCCAAAATTTATGAGGAATGGGATCTTTCCACTGTATAGAATGCATTAACGATAATTAATTTATGATAGCCTCTGATCATTTATGATCGGAGGCTATCTATTTCATTAGGAATACTGTAAATACGAATTATTTTGAAGGATAATGCTGACATATTATATAAGAGATAGAATAATGCGAAGAGGTACTTAATACCTTCGAAAAAATACGGTATATCAGAGCCCCTATGAAAATATATTTTAGAGATGATCGGTTTGATGAGGTAACTATGCTTCGGATTAATTGGAAAAAAGTATTTATGATTACAACGTTGTTTATCTTGATGTATCTTTTGGGTGGAACAATTGCTGTGCTAAGAAATGCATATGCCAAAAATATGATCAAAGACGATTGTAAGAACTGGGGTCTTGGTTTTTCGGCCGAAGGGCAACCGCCGACGGCAAATGCAACAGCAGACGAATTGAAGAAGCTTGATACGTATTATATTGGAAACACGAAAGAGAAGGTTATCTATCTTACGTTTGATGCCGGTTATGAAAATGGTTATACTCCGGCTATTCTTGACGCATTGAAGAAACATAATGTACATGCAACATTCTTTGTTGTTGGAAATTACATAAAAACCAGTCCGGATTTGGTAAAACGTATGATAAAAGAAGGACATAATGTTGCAAATCATACTTATTCGCATCCGAATATGTCCAGTATATCTTCCATGGATAGTTTTCGTAAAGAACTGGAGAGCCTGGAAACAGAGTTTGAAAAAGTTACAGGACAGAAAATGGTGAAGTATTATCGTCCGCCGCAAGGAAAATACAATATTGAAAATTTGAAAATGGCAAAAGAACTTGGCTATAAGACATTTTTCTGGAGCTTAGCCTATGTAGATTGGCTTAGGGATAAGCAGCCTACAAAAGAGGAAGCATTTAAGAAAATGTTAGGAAGAATACATCCGGGAGCTATCGTTCTGCTTCACTCTACTTCTAAGACAAATTCTGAAATTTTAGATGAATTACTTACAAAATGGGAAGAGATGGGTTACACATTTGGATCATTAGACGATCTAGTTCAATAAATAATTTTGAGAATTCGTGATTTCATTTATAAAGATAGTCTGTCAGCCGGGAAGTATGGTTGACAGACTATCTTTCATGCAAAAAACTATATAAGAATCTAAGTTATACTCTTACGATATAATCAGTTTTTCTTGGTGCGACGGTTTTTGTCCCAACTTCATCACTATATCCCAGAATACAATTACCAATACCTACATAATCACCCTTAATACCCCATTCTTGTAATAGAGCCTTACCCTCTTCCGATTCAAAAACTTGTTTTGCTCTGTAGACATAACAAGAAGCAATACCTAAAGCATGAGCAGCATTCATTAGATTACCCATCACAAGTGATCCATCTTCTAGATAGGTAGAAATATTCCTGTCTGCTAGAACTACTACTACGGTAGGTGCTCCATAAAAAGGATCAGAAGTCATTCCTGCAACTGCAGCATTCATTTTCGATAATTTTTCTAATATTTCTTTATCTTGAACAGCAATCATAATCGGAGATTGCTTACCCATCCCGGTAGGAGCAAAGGTACCTGCTTCTAAAATTTTATTCAATACATCCTCTTTAATCTGTTCTGCTTTAAATTTTCTACAGCTTCTTCTTGTTTTTAAGTCAATTAAAGTCGCTTCCATAATAATAACCATACCTTTCCTGAATATATTTTTGTTTATGTGAGTAAGCCAAATGGTTATAACTAATGCGATATCCGAATAATCTTTAGTAATATGTTTCAATCAGGCATCCTTTATCAGACTGTTTTGATGTGCATAAGATGGAGTTACACAATTGGGCTGCTCTAACTCATTATCAGGAACTTCATATAATGATATTTTATGATTAATAATTTCCAGATTTTTCTTTAATTCTTCGATTTGATTCAGAACCTCGCTGCGATGATCAATCAGTAACTTTTTACGCTTCATTTTTGTAGTATCACCTAACATATACCAATCAATGTATTGCTTTATTTCTTTGATTTTCATACCAGTATTTTTAAGACAGCAGATTATTTTAATCCATTCAAGATCATCGTCCGTAAACTCACGATTACCGGATTTGTTTCTTGTAATATAAGGAAATAATCCTTCTTTATCATAAAAGCGGATCGTATACGAAGAAATACCAAACATATCTGAAACATTCTTTATTGAATAGCTCAATTTGAAACCTCCTATATTTGTAGAAGCTTAGGCAATTGCTAAACTTTATAGTGATACAATGAAATAGTATGCTCCGTTTGCAATTATCTATTGTAGAAGCTTTATTTCAACCTTCTGGACATACATTTTATGTATGCTTATTACGTAACTTTATAAGAACGAGTGAAAAAATATCGTCATATAATTAATGTTGTATGAAATTAAGTTTATTATATAATAACTGATTGGAATACTCAAGGATGATTTAAATTTTCTGTGACTACTCCTTTTTGGGAAACTCTTATCAGATACACAGTTTGGAATATGACAGGTCAATGAACAGTAACGAATGATATTATGGTTTCCGTATAATATACATGTCAAAAGCAGGTCTATTAAGAAGAAATAGACCTGCTTTGGCTAGTAAGTTTGAAAGAAAATAACTTTCAAACTATTTATGATGTCCATTCACTTTTTGAATAAGTCATAAAAAAAGGGAAAAGTATGGGTATAAGTTTGATACAAATTCAGAAATCGGTTTGTTATGAAAGATACATATGATAAATAATCCTTATCGTTGGTGTATGATTTCTTCGAAATCGTAAATAACCGGTAACTTTTCATGATTTATAATTAGTGCGCAATGATAGAAATGATTGCCGGAGGGATCTGCTGCATGCCAGCGGTTTAATAATTCTGAGTTGGTGATAAAAGTATAGTGACCTAAAGTATAAGGATCCATAAAAATAATTCTATCATCACAGTAACCACAAGCAATTGTATAGTGTGCATCACGCCAATCAAAGGTATAATCGATTTTATCATCTTTCCAGGACTGGATTAAAAGCATAGGTGCTATATTCTTGTTGATATAATCTTTGATTGTTTCGATATTCATATCAATGTGAAAAAGAGCTTGAAAGTCAAGCATTTGAAAAAAATGTATAATATCATGATAATCTGTACCGTAGAGAGGTTTTTCCTTCAGCATATCGGATAATACATCCTGTTTATATATTATTCCATAGCTTGCCAGTATAGATTGAGTGCATGCAACTCCACATGTATATTCTGTTCCCTGATAACATAACGGGATAGGGAGCAGACAGTTAATGTTCCTAACGGAGAGTTCGGCAGCATTCATATTCGGTGATTTTTCCGGCATTGAAGATTGCTCCTTTCATTAATCTATCAATATCGTAATACCTATATAGTCATAATATATGATAATATGTCGATTGTGTGTATAAATGCTCGGATATATCGTAATATTCGTTCATTGACAAGCAGACTTTTTTTAATCATAATAGTAAAAGATCATATTTTTTACCTATTATACACTCAAAGCTTATGGAGATAATTAAGTGAATAGGAAGGTTTTGCTATGCTCATGATAATTACCGCACTCTATTGTGAGGCGCAGCCATTAATTGAATTTTATCATTTAAAAAAGAATAATCAGATTAAGCAGTTTCAAGTGTTTCAAAATGATGAGATGAATCTGATTATAACCAATACGGGAAGTATTGCAGCTGCCGTGGGGGTATCTTTATTATGTAACAAATATCCACCATCGGTGGACGATTTTCTGATTAATATCGGTGTGTGTGCCATTAATAAGAAAGACATACCTTCCGGAACAATCTATTGCTGTAATAAAATTACAGAAGAAGCAACGAATAGAAGCTTCTATCCGGATCTATTATATCAGCACTCCTTTCCGGAAATCAGTATTCTCACCTGTTCCCGAATAAAAACAAAACACGAGATTGCACGCTGCGGGAGGGAGAGGCAGCTTTTTGATATGGAAGCTGCCGGAATATATCAGGCTGCATCTTACTATTATCAGCCTCAGCAATTAAGCTTCTTGAAAATAGTATCAGATTATGGAACACAAAAAGAAATCAACCCAAAGACCATATCCGAGCTTATACAAAAAAAGATACCGGAGTTAAATATCTGGCTGGATTTGCTGAAAAGAGCAAGAACTAAGATTAGTCCGCCGTTTTCAAGAGAAGAAGAAGCTTTTATAGTAAGAACGGTAGAAAATCTCCGATGTTCGGTTACAATGGATTATCAATTAAGACAGCTGCTGCATTACCATAAATTAGTACATGGCAATATAAATGATATCATGGATATTTTATCGGATAGTAACAGATGTAAAACAAAAGCAGAAGGAAAGATGTGTTTTGAACAACTTAAATCAAAGCTTATATAATAGCCTGTTTTCACATATTTATATCGAAAAGGATATTAAGCATCATTCGGTTACCGAAAAGATTCTATCTCATTTTCCGAAAGCGGAAAGGATTGAGATAGAGCATTATAAGGATGTTTTCTGCAGAAGTCATCAAAATTATCGGCTTCAAAAGCAAACTCCCTCACTAATACTGGCTAAGAAGGGACAAAATATGATTTATAAGGGTGCGCCAGTCTGTCAGGATTTTGGAAACCGCCATTTTTATTATACTTCATCGGTTATGAATTGTATTTATGATTGTGAGTACTGTTATTTGCAGGGCATGTATCCATCCGCTAATCTGGTTGTTTTTGTGAATCTGGAGGAGCTTTTTGAACAGGTTGAAGTATTATTGCAAAAACATCCGGTATATCTTTGTGTATCCTATGATACAGATTTACTTGCACTAGAAGGGCTTCTTGGTTATACTGCCGAATGGATTAATTTTGCGTCCGCTCATCCGAAACTGACAATTGAGGTAAGGACTAAGAGTGCCAATTATCCTATTTTGAAGGAACTGCAACCAAGAGATAATGTAATATTAGCCTGGACCTTATCGCCGCAGAGACTGGCTGAAAGCCTTGAACACCACGTTCCTTCCATTCAACAGAGACTGGAATGTATAAAACTGGCAATATTAAGAGGATTTCGCGTACGTTTATGCTTTGACCCTATGCTTTACTGTTCCGATTGGAGGAAACAGTATCAGGAGATGATGGATATGGTGTTTTCTGGGATAGCAGTGGATAAAATCGAGGATGTGAGTGTTGGAGTGTTTCGTATCTCGCAGGATTACCTTAAGAAAATGCGTAAGCAAGCACAGGATTGTGCCATAATACAGTATCCTTATGAAAATGATAAAGGAGTATACCATTATAGCAATGAATTAACAAATGAAATGATATCCTTCGCTGTGAGTAATATTTCAAAATATATATCAAAAGAGAAGATTTTTAGCTGGGAAAAGTCTTCCTTCTTACTTTAAGTGAACAGTAACAAGCAGCCAAGAGAAAAATAATAAAATTAATATAATACAAAAGCATATAGAAGGCTTAAGGTATACGATGTGATACTACAGGTGCTGATCAGTATAAAGCAGAAAACAATATAAAGTACATAAACTCGAAAAGGAATGGGGGTTTCAAATGCAGACAGCAATAGTAACAGGAGCTTCTTCTGGAATTGGATTATCAATTTGCAGAATGTTGTTACAAAAACAATATAAGGTCTTTGGGTTTGGAAGAGAGTTTGGTGAAATGGATGGGTTCGATGAAAAATTTATCCCTATATCCTGCGATTTAACAAATGTTTCTGAACTTTGCTGCAAAGTGAAGAAGATTATTTCACAAGAAGAGATTACAATTCTTGTGAATAATGCAGGAGTAGGATATTTTGGACCCCATGAGGAATTAAATCCGATGAAAATTAGTGAAATGGTAAAGACGAACCTGGAAATACCCATGATATTGTCTCAACTGTTGCTTCGAGATTTAAAAAAGAATTCAGGCATAATTATAAATATTTCATCGGTCACCGCAGGGAAATCTAATACACATGGATGTGCTTACGGAGCCACGAAGGCGGGGCTAAGCAGTTTTTCACGTAGTCTATTTGATGAAGTACGTAAATACGGTGTAAAGGTAGTTGTTATTCACCCGGATATGACAAAAACAAATTTCTATAGAAATGCTGGATTTCAGGAAGGACTTGAAAGAGATACTTATATCACGCCGGAGGAAGTGGCGAAAGTAATACAATTTATATTAGAGCAGAAAGATGGATTGGTCGTATCGGAGATTACGCTGCAGCCTCAAAAGCATAAGATATTGCGTAAATAATTTGTGAAGTTTGAGTATTAAAGTCATCGAATAAGCAGAGAGTATATGTTTCAAAGCAGAAGTTAAGCGGAAGAATATATACTTTTTTATTACATAGGAAACTCTAAGGATTGCGGTAATATTGTGAAAAAAGCATTAGAATTAGCAGAAAGAAATGCAGAGAAAAAATAGAGAAGTTTTTGATTTGAGTATCGGAAGGCTATAAGTAATATTGCATTATTTAAAGATTATTTACCAGCTACAGTATGTAATCAGGCTGACTTTTGATATTCTAATCATTTTCATAATATAGTAGAATTTTTAGTCATTTTTCGAAGAATAAGAGAATGTAAGTAAAATCTTGATTTTAAGTCTTGCATAATGAAAATGGGTGCGATAATATGAATAGGTTATAAAATTAATTAGGTTATTTTGAAATGGGGTATATTATGAAATGTTCAAAAAGAATGGAACAATTCGGTGAGGGTATTTTTTCAATACTTTCTGAAATTAAAAGAAAGAGGCTGGAGGCTGGTAATCCTGTAATTGATCTTAGTGTCGGAGCTCCAAATGTTCCTCCGGCGAAGCATATATTGGAAACATTATGTGACGCGGCTGGGGATAGAAATAACTATGTCTATGCAATCAGCGATCAGAACGAATTGCTAAATGCTGTGAGCAGTTGGTATCAGAAGAGATATGGTGTAACTTTAGATTCAAAAACAGAGATCTGTTCCTTGTTAGGATCGCAGGAGGGATTTCCGCATCTTGCAATGACAATTGTTGATGAGGGAGATTTCGTCCTTGTTCCTGACCCTTGTTATCCGGTATTTGCAGATGGACCACGTTTGGCCGGAGCACAATTGTATTTTATGCCGCAAAAAAAAGAGAACGGATACATAATTAAACTCGAGGATATACCGGAAGAGATTGCCAGAAAAGCAAAAATGATGATTGTTTCTTATCCGAATAATCCAACAACAGCTATGGCACCGGAAAGTTTTTATATAGAACTCATAGAGTTTGCAAAAAAATATGATATTGTTATATTACATGATAATGCTTATAGTGATTTGGTCTTTGACAATAGAGTGTGCGGAAGCTTTCTGTCTTTTCCCGGTGCGAAAGAGGTCGGTGTTGAATTTAATTCTTTGTCAAAAACCTACGCTATGGCAGGGGCAAGAATTGGCTTCTGCGTAGGAAATGCTGAGATAGTATCAAATCTGAAAAAACTGAAATCAAATCTGGATTATGGTATATTTCTTCCGGTTCAAAAAGCAGCTATTACTGCAGTCACAGGAGATCAAACATGCGTGCGGGAAACCAGGCTGGTTTACGAAAGACGCAGAGATGTTCTGTGCAACGGTCTGAATGCAATCGGTTGGGAGATGGAAAAACCGGTGGCTACGATGTTTGTATGGGCGCCTATTCCCTCTAATTATAATAGCTCGGAAAAGTTTGCAATGGATCTTGTGGAGCAGGCGGGTGTGATTGTAACACCGGGAAATGCTTTTGGTTCCTCTGGTGAAGGATATGTACGTATGGCATTGGTGCAGGATGCGCAAGTACTAGAAGAGGCAGTGAAAGCAATACATAAAAGCGGAATATTACATAATAATTGCAATAAATAAAGGACAGTATTTTTGTAGGTAAATACCCTGGGGAATGGTTTTGATACTTTCTCCGGGGTTTTTTGTTGTGCAGAATTTATAAAATAAACATATAAAACAGATCATTTATTTGCATAATGTTAATGATATGCTAGAAATGGAATGGATTTGTATGGCAAAGAAAGTGGAATTTAATTGGATAAATATCTTGCTTTTTTAAATATATGTGTTATAATTATTACATAATTATTAAGTCGATAATAATTACTTAAATATTTTGTCGTAAGTTATTAATTATTGAAAGACTTTGTTAGATGGTAAATTTGACGATCTAAAGGAGATTAGTATGAAGTTTAAAAAGTTTGTATTGTGTTTACTGGTGGGAGTATTGACATTTAATTTTACGAATATAAACGTATTTGCTGCAGAAAAAGTATCCGCTGAGAAAGAAGAAAGTCAAGTAAATGAGAACTATTCAAAAGCAGAATTAAGATTATTATCAGCTTTAATATACTGTGAGGCACAATCAGAGCTTTATAGAGGAAAACTTGCTGTTGGCATTGTAGTTATGAATAGAGTAAAATCCAGCAGATTTCCGGATACATTAAAGGGAGTCATTTATCAGAAGTATCAATTTAGTCCGGTTAGAAGCGGTTCGTTAAGAAGAGCTCTTGCAGAATACGATAGAGGCAATTTTACTTCCGAGAATGAGAAAGAATGTATCAGTGCAGCAAAAGCAGCTTTAAGCGGAGCGAGAAGCTTTACGGTAAATGGTAAGAAGAAAGATTTCAGCAGATTTATGTTTTTCAGTGGAAGATTAAGAGGGTATACTTTTAAGTTGGGGAATCATCAGTTTAAATAGAATATAATAAATGAATATTAACGAAGAATATATTAAGGGAGCAAAGAAATTATCAAATATTTCTTTGCTCTCTAAAATTTTGTCTTTGACAGTATAAAATTACAGAATTAAGATCTCATAGTAACTATAAATAGTTGCAAAAATTATTACAGATTACGATATTCTCCGGGGGTGATGTCATATCTTCGTTTGAATAAGCGCGAAAAGGATACTTTATCGCCAAACCCACATTCCTTACTGATATCGGATAATGATTTATTTGTGGTTTTCAATAAACGGCATGCCAATGTTAATCTGCAATTTATCACATAATCGATAGGAGAAATACCGTAAACCTCATGAAAAATTCTAGAATATTGACGCTCGGAGAGGGAAGTCATTCTAGATAACATTGTAAGGGTAATTCTTTCATGAAATTTTTCATGAATAAAATTTACGGAATGTATGATATCTGAGGTTTTCGAGGAAGTACTGGTAAGTCTGGGCAGGTCATTTCTGATCAAAAATGTAATAAGAGACATGAGATAGTTTTTTATGGATAGCTTATATCCAGATCTTTTATTTTGCCATTCCTCCAGCATGAGTTCGCTTAGTATTTGAAGTGTCATAAGTTTCTCTTCTCCCAGAGATAGATAGTTGATATCATAGTGGCAATTTTCAAAAGGCTGCATAACAAACAAAGATTGAAAGCCTGGCATCTTTTCGATTCCATTATCTATAAGAATTAATTTATCCAGGTCAAATTTATAATTATAAAACTCCAGATGATCAACCTTCTGTAGCTCATGTACATAAGAGGGCCTGATGATGACCACATCTCCTTTTTTTATGTGGTAAGCTCTTCCTTCTACTATATGATCTGCCCTTCCATTTACAATAATTTCAAGCTCGATGAAATTATGGGTATGAGGCGGAAATGAAATCGTATGCTTCCCTCTTTCTATCATAAAGGGAAAATCAATCTCTGCAAATTCAAGTATTTTAAATTCTTTCATAATGTCTGAATTATATATTGGAGAAACAAGATTGTCAATTCATATAGATAGTCTTTTGGGATGGAATGAGATATAGATATTTCGCAATGATCAAATTAATCCGACAAAATTAATCCGTCCACTATATCCATATATCTTTCTTGAAGCTCCGGATCTTGTTTTTCGACGCGCTGCGTCAGTATATTTTCCATGAAGGAAGCGGTAACCGGCAGACTCTTTTCGAGTTGTGATAAGTATTCATTGGAGAAAAACTCCTTGCTTCCAATAACTGAGGTATAAATAAGTAATCGACTTGCAGCAAGAACAAAATTCTTCATATGAATATTTTTGGGTTGAAAATGCTCCATAATATGATTTAAAAAATGGAGAAGACGGTTTACGGTTCTTTCTTCCCGGTCGGAACTTAAATCCAATGTAAAAAGAGTACTATGACCAAGCAGACTGTCTTCCTTTATGTCTTGAAGATCATCGGCCAGCTGCAGAAAGAACCCGAAGCCAAGATAGAATCTCAGATCTTCCGAAGAAATCTCTTCCTGCACGAAATAACGGTCAATCAGCACAGAGATACCTCCTTTATATAGGGAGACGTCCAACCTTTCCTCCGCTGTCAATGGAAAAGCTTGTCTTTGTTGCCTGATACTGCATGCCTGCGCATCCAACATCATAAGAAGCAACTGTGAAATCTGATAAGATCCTTCTTTTTCGTAACTTGATATAATGGTACGTAGTAATTCACATGTCTTTTCCTGATGTATATTTGCAGGATGAACGGCAGCTGCGTTGATTGTTGCACAAATAATCCTGTTGTATTCCTGCTTTTCTGCATCGGTATAATTTTTATGGTCAATGTAATTGTCTGTAAATGGATAAAGCATGCTGTAAGCATAGGCGGCTGCATTGAAACCGGAGTTTTCAATATGCATTTCCTTAAACATAGTATATACAATATAATTTCGGATAGCCTGTCCGATGTCTGCAAAGGAAAGTTCCGGTGCAAAGCTTCTTACCTGCCGAAGAAAGTTTTTGATTTCTTCCATAAGCAATCCAATTTTCTCAGAACTCATAACCTGGTGGATATTTAAGATTGTTTCGTTATGTAAGGAGGTTTTTACCAGGTTTAGTGTTTTTTTTCTCCACTTTTTCCGACCGAGAGGAAGCTTCGGAAAGCTTTTCACCTGCTTCTGGAATTTAGAGGATATCGTTTGAATATATTTTTCGTTTTTTTGTTTGGTTTCATAAGAAACAGAATCAATAGGATCCGGAAAGGAATCTGAAACAGACTTCCAATCCGCTTTGATCAAATTCAAATACTCTTCCTTATTTTCAAACAATTCAGATAGTATCATATTTGCGCACCTTTACTTTTTTTGATAGAAACATTATAGCACATAAAAGGAATGGCTTCAATGAAGCTTGAATTTTCTAATAAAAGTATAAACTTATGTGTAACTGTTCACAGGCAATGTCATATTCCATTGTTGTGCATCCGCCGGAGGCTGTCTAATTCTCACGCAGGTTTATATTAATCTAGGCGTTGAAAAATCAGCGTGAGAATTTGACACTCAAATCTTTTCATAGAATTGTAAAGTAAATGATATTACAAGAAATACTCGAATTCTATTCATTTAAAGCTTGCCGTATTTATTCCTCAATTTAATTGTTATTCTGTTACATTTACGATACAACGTACTTTCGTGCCGTCTTCGGCGGCATATACATATGCTTTTCCTTTTTGCAGTGCTGTGATTACCCCATTGGAAGTTATGGTAAGAATGTTTGAATTACTCGTGGACCAGGCAGGATGATTACCTGAAGAGACAGATGCGCTTATGGAGGCACTCTCTCCCTTCTTCAACTTGATTTCTTTTACACTTAGGATGATATCAGGCTTTGATACGATCACGTCGCAGACCGCGGATACGCCGTCTACGGTAGCCGTTATGGATGCGGTACCATTTTTAATGGCTGTAACGTTACCGGAAGCATCTACAATGGCGACGCTTTTTTTGTTGGATTTCCAGATAGGAGTTACATTGGATGATATCGTGGCAGAAAGCCTTACAGATCGACCCTTATAGAGATTGACAGAGGTTTCATTTAACTTCACAGTTGGTGGTTTTACGAGAATAGTACAGCTTGCACTGGAACCATCTGCATTTGCAGTGATAGTTGCTTTTCCAGGCTTCATACCGGTAACTAAACCATATTCATCAACGGTTGCGATACTTTTTTTGTTGCTTTTCCAGGTAATTACCCCGCTGCTGGAAGCCTTGGCAGAAAGCTTGACAGTTTCCGAACGTTCGAGAGAGGCTGTTTGCGTATTGATTGTAATGTTAGTTTTGGTTACGGTAATATAGCAGGAAGCTTCTGCATTCTTGATTTTAGCAGTAATCAACGCTGATCCGGCTTTTTTTGCAGTAACAATACCATACGTATTTACGGAAGCTACTTTCGAATTACTGCTCTTCCAGGTGGGAGATTTTCCATTGGAGGTAACGGCAAGAATATAGAATTCTTCTCCGATGTTTAATGTTCCTTCCGCTTTGGATAATAGGATAAATGGAAAAGGGTCTGAGGCTGCCGATACGATTTGACCGGGGATTAAATAAATGATCATGAGAATAGATAATAAGACAGACAAAAAGAATTTCTTTGAATTTGACATAAGGCTCCTCCATTCATGGAATGTGAGGAATAAAAATACATACCCTAAGGCTGCCGGCAAACTTTAAATTAATAAATGCAGGAGGAACGTTGACGGTTCTTCCTGCTATTAGTTTACCATACATGGAATTCTTTGTAAATCATCATTTTTATAATTATCGCAATAAAAATTTTACGACCTCTTCAAAGCCCATGGCATGAGATGCCTTGATTAAAATCGTGTCATTGCTGTGCAGGATGGCGGGAAGAGCTTCGCATAATCTGTCGCGGTTTTCGAAAAATAATAGTTGCGGCACACTTGTGCAGGACGTTTTCTGCGACAAGACTTCCTGGGCGGCCAGATACATATTGCGAGATAATCTCCCGACACAGATTAATATGTCGACACGGTTTTCAACAGCGTATCTGCCGATTTCTTTATGCAGCTCTTCTTCGTTGCTGCCTAGTTCAAACATATCGCCCAGTATGGCTATTTTTTTTGTATCCGATTTACAGAGCAGGTCAATTGCAGCCTTCATGGAAACAGGATTAGCGTTGTAACAATCATCTATCACGGTCCATTGCTCATGACGGATAATATTACTTCTTCCATCAACCGGTCTTACGGAGGCTATTCCGGTTTGAATTTCTTCTTTTTGTATATGCAGCAGGGAAGCCACGGTGGCTGCAGCCAGGGCGTTTAACACCATATGTTCTCCTGGAAGAGGAATGTTTACAGGGAGAGTGTCTTTTGCCTTCGAAGCTGAAGTATCATTTGGGTCTGCAATATGGATTACACAGGAACTACCAAGCAGTCCATGAGATTTAATCTCGGTAGCAGATATATCATTATCACCGGTTACTCCAAAACGGATGGGTTTTCTTCCCTTCACCCGTGATATGGTAGTAAGCATATCATCATCTCCATTTACACAGACACTGCCGGTATCACTCATGAAATCGAATATTTCAGTCTTTGCCTTTAGTATTCCCTGTCTGGAACCAAGGTTTTCCAAGTGACATTGTCCGATATTAGTGATTACACAGATATCAGGTTTGGCTATTTCACTGAGCCGGTGCATCTCACCAAAATCACTGATGCCCATTTCAAGAACGGCAACCTCGTGATAATCACGGATTTGCAATATGGTGAGCGGCAAACCAATTTCATTATTAAAATTACCTTCTGTCTTTAATACATTATATTTACGGGAAAGGACACTGCTGATAAATTCCTTGGTACTGGTTTTACCGACACTTCCGGTAATGCCTACAACTTTTATGGAAAGCTGCATTCGGTACCATTTTGCGATATCCTTTAAAGCCTGGAAACTGTTTTTTACCAGAATATACGGGATATTGGAACTTGCGGGCTTTCTTTCGCAAATAATACCGATTGCACCACGTGCGAAAGCTGCATCAATATAATCATGTCCGTCTACACGTTCTCCTGCTGTTGCAATGAAAAGATAATCCTTGTCAACCTTTCTTGAATCGATTACAACACCTGCAACTTCCTTTTCGATAGAAGTATTACAGGGAAAGAAGTCACCATTACAGGCCTTTGCGATCTGGGATAATGTCATGTTTTTCATATGCTACCTCCATCCGGCTATTCACAGCAAGAACCTCTGTCCGGTTCTTCTTGTTTTGGATATTTGTTCATTGATATTTCTATAATCTTCTCACATAGCTCATTAAAGTTCATTCCAAGAGCGCCTGCTTCTTGAGGCAGCAGAGAAGTAGGGGTCATACCGGGGAGAGTATTGGCTTCCAAGCAGTAAATCTCATTCTTTTCACTTAGCATAAAGTCCATACGTGCATAAGTTTTCAACCGAAGTGCAAGGAATACGTCTTCTGCAATTTTTTGCATCTTAACGGTTAAGTCAGCGCTTAGATCTGCCGGGCAAGTCTCTATGGTACTTCCAGCCTGATATTTGTTTTTATAATTATAAAAACCTTCCAGAGGAGCAATTTCTATAATGGGAAGAGCTTTACCATCCATCACACCAACAGAGAATTCCCTGCCCCTAATGTATTGCTCAATAATCACTTCACTGCCATACAGAAAAGCATCCTTCAAAGCACAATCCATCTCTTCCGGATTATGTACGATGGACACACCAACACTGGAACCGCCGTTGCAGACCTTAACCACACAGGGATAGCAATCCCAGGTGAAGGAAGTTCCCTTTTTCACATGAATGCCGGAGGGAGTCGGAATCTGATAGACAGAGAAAATCTCCTTTGAAATAGCCTTATCCATGGCAAGAGCACTGCTGGTATAATCCGTTCCGGTATATTTAATTCCCATTAAGTCAAAGGCCGCCTGTATTTTACCATCTTCTCCGTTCTCTCCATGGAGTGCCAGAAATACCATATCAGCCATACTGCACAGTTCAATGACTCGATTACCGAAAAAGCTTAGGGAACCTCCTTTTCTCATAGCCTTTATCTGACTGATATCAGGATTATCCTCTTTAATAGCGCTGATATTCGACGTCCAGTCTTTCTCTAGATCAAATACATTTATTTCAGAACCCTCATAGCCCATAAAAACATCCAGTAGTACAACCTGGTGTCCATTACTTTTCAGAGCATTATATATCATGGTTCCTGTTATTAAGGATACATCTCTTTCTGTGCTTGTGCCACCGGCTAAAACAACAATTTTCATACTAACCTTCCTCGCTTTCACTGTCTATAAATCAATTTATAATTGTCATATTCGTTTATATTAATAACTTTTCCAAAACAGTATAGCGCATACCAGGTAGCAAGTAAAGCTAATATAGTGCTCTAAATATATTAAAAAGTGTTATTGTTTTGAAAGGAAACAAAAGTGTTTTCTTCCTCTCTTTGCAGACAATTTTCTGCTGTTATTTCTAATTTGGTTATTAGTATATTGCTTACCAGAAGCCGAAGGTGTCTGGTATGTCTGTAAAGTTTGGAAAACAGGTGAATGAGGTATTAATATGCTCTCTTCTAAGTAACAAGTTTAATATTTTACTTGTCTACCTAGAAGGGAGCATATTATTTTGCTAACCTGTTTTTATTAAAATGATATTAAAATATTATGATATTTTCCATAAGCATTTCCATATTAAAAAAAATATGCTATACTATTAAAATTCAAGGTACAGTAATGGCAGTACTACATAAATGATTTAAGTGCCATAAGTGAGTATTATAAGATAGTAAACAATCGTAGCAATAAAATATACGCAATGAAATGTCTTAATCCTTAGCTTATTTTGATACTTAATTCATACATTATATTTTTCTTGATTACGGACATCGGCAGTATTTTTCGATAATAGATCCATACAGATACACGGATAATCCGTAGTTGGCAGAATGGAGATTTATGGCAGAATTTAAAGTGGCAGCAATTTTTAGCAATAATATGGTTTTGCAGAGAGAAAAGAATATTAAGGTTTTTGGTCAGGGCAAGGATAATGATACGGTTACTGTAAGTTTTCTCGGGAATACTTATACAGGAGAAGTAAAAAATGAAAAATGGCTGGTTCAGCTTCCTTCGATGAAGGCTGGTACAGGCTATCAGATGATAGTAGGATGCGGTAATCAGAGATTTACCTTTGAAAATATAGCGATTGGTGAAGTATGGCTCGCAGGCGGGCAGTCTAATATGGAGTTTGAGCTTCAAAATTGTACAGGCGGAAAAGAAATGCTGCAATATGATCAAAGTCCCAATGTACGTTTTTACTATACTTTTAAGACCGCCTATAGGGATGAGCATTTTTTAGAGGGAGAGGAACATACTAAGTGGTGTGAATTCAGCGAAGAGAATGCAAAAAAATGGTCCGCAGTGGGCTATATCTATGGTAAAAGAATCGCAGCGGAGCTTGGTGTAACGGTAGGAATTATCAGTTGTAATTGGGGCGGTACCTCTGCGGCTTGCTGGATTAGTAAGAAGTGTCTGGAAGAGGATGAAGAGCTTAAAATATATCTGGAAGAATTCCAGAAAGTAATTGAAGATAAAACAGAGGAAGAACAGTTAAAGGATTATATAGAGTATAAGACTTACCATGAAGAATGGGACCTGAAATGTATTGCGCTTCATAAATACAATCCGGATGTGGAATGGGAGGAAGTCATAAGAGTATGCGGTGAGTGCCAGTATCCGGGTCCGAAGAACAGCTTCAGTCCATTTCGTCCGGCAGGACTGTATCACAGTATGCTGCAAAGAGTTATGCCCTATACCCTGCGTGGATTTCTCTATTATCAGGGAGAAGAGGATATCCCCAAGGCGCATATTTATCAAAAGTTGTTGACCAGACTAATAACCAAATGGCGGGAAGACTGGGAGGATGAGACACTTCCATTCCTTCTGACACAGATTACAATGCACCGGTTTAAATCAGATCCGGATTCAAAGAGCTGGTGCTATCTTCGAGAAGCACAGATGAATACCTATCAATCGGTTTCTAATACCGGGATAGCAATTATCATCGACAGCGGGGAATTTAATGATATCCATCCAAAGGATAAAAGGCCTGTTGGAGAGCGGCTTGCCCTTTTGGCTCTTTATCTTGCTTACCAAAAGATTAGTGAAAAAGATGCTTACGGCCCGATCTATCAGGGCTTTGAGTATAAAGACGGCGGAATGGAGTTTTCCTTTCGGCATGCGCAGGAGGGCTTTGTATTAAAGGGAGAGCCTGTAGGCTTTGAGATTGCAGGAGAAGACTTACAGTATGAGAAGGCTGATATCGCCTTACGAGGCTCGAAGATTTTCATCTCGTCCCCAAAGGTTTCAAATCCCCGGTATGGACGCTATTTATGGACAGATTATGGTCCTGTTACCATATATGGGAGGAATGGAATTCCGCTTGCTCCGTTTCGTACAGGAGAGGAGCATTAAGAAGGAGGCTTCATGTTCGGATATGTAGTAATTAATAAACCGGAGCTGAAAGTAAAAGAATTCTACGAATATAAAGCATTTTATTGTGGTTTATGCAGAGTACTGAAAAATAATTATGGACAGCTTGGGCAGATGACGTTATCTTATGATATGACCTTCTTAATCATACTTCTGACCTCCTTGTATGAATGTGACACAAAGAGGATAAAAAGCCACTGTGTGGTTCATCCGGTCAGAAAGCAGGAGACTTTACGCAATGAGATTACCGATTATGTCGCAGACATGAATATTGCACTTACCTATCATCATCTGATGGATGACTGGCAGGATGAAAGAAGCATCCTGGGACTTACAGGAGCCAGAGCACTGCAAAGAGGTTACAAAAAGGTAAGCCGGAAATATCCGGAGAAATGCGGCAGCATCCGTGAATGTCTCAACCAGCTGAAGGAATGTGAAGACCGGGGAGAGACCAATATAGATATGGTCTCCAGGTGCTTTGGAGAGCTGATGGCAGAGCTTTTTACCTATAAGAAGGACAGATGGGAAAATAATCTTCGCAAAATAGGGTTTTATCTTGGTAAGTTTATCTATATTCTGGATGCCTATGATGACATCGAAAAGGATATGAAAAATAATAGCTATAATCCATTTCTGGCGGATTACGGTAAGGAAAGCTTTTATCAGGAATGCGGCAATATGCTCACCCTTATGATTGCAGAGTGCAGCAGGGAATTTGAACAGCTTCCCTGTGTAATGGATATTACCATACTTCGAAATATTTTATATGAAGGAGTCTGGAACAAATATAATAAAATACAGGAAGAGAGAATGAAAAGGAAGGAACAATCATATGATAGCAAATCCATATCAGGTACTTGAGGTATCCCCGAATGCCTCAAATGAAGAAATCAAAAAAGCATATCGTGAGCTGAGCAGAAAATATCATCCTGATTCTTATGTGAATAATCCGCTGGCCAGTCTTGCAGAGGAAAAATTTAAAGAGGTTCAAGAAGCATACGATCAGATCATGAAGGAAAGAGAAGGCGGGCATAATGGATATAGTGGATATAATGGATATGGTGCTGCCGGTTCGGGTGATGATTCCGATGAGATGAGAATGGTTAACAGCTATATCAACTCTGGAAATTATGTACAGGCACTCAATACACTTTCTCGTATACAATATCGTTCTGCAAGATGGTATTATTACAGTGCAGTAGCAAATGCAGGTATTGGAAATAATGTCAATGCCTTTGACCAAGCAAGGCAGGCTGTTAATATGGAACCCGGCAATCAGGAATATAGAAATTTTCTTAATCAGCTGGAGGGGCAGACCCAACGATATCAGAATAATCGCTACGGAGGCGGTTATGGCGGTGGAGGTATTTATGGAGGAAATGGAGGAGGCTATGGCAGAAGCTTTGGCACCGGTAATCTCTGCTGTGATTTGTGGTGTGCTGATTCTTGCTGTGAATGTATGGGAGGGGATTTGATTCCATGCATTTAAGCAGTGGAAAATTAGCATTTATGGGATTATTGCTGGCGATATCGGAGGTTCTTATTATCCTTAGCGGTATTCTTGAATTTAATACTTTGTTTTTACTGGCGGCAGCAGCTTTTTGTGTGGGTATTGCTTTCCGGGAATCTAATATCCGATATGCCTTCGGATTCTATCTTGCCAGTGTGATACTTGGTGTTATACTTGCACCGAATAAGCTGTACTGCATCACCTTTGCTGCACTGGCGGGTTATATTCTGATTTCGGAATTTGCCTTTGATAAACTGATCAATATTAAAGAGCTTAAGGCAAGAAGGCGTCTATTATGGATTGTCAAATATGCTGCATTTAATCTCATGTATATTCCGGCACTAGTATTTCTGCCAAAGCTGTTTTATGCCGGAAACATTAATCGTAACATAGTAGCTGCCCTGCTGCTTGGTGGTCAGGCAGCCCTGTATATTTATGATGTAGCGTATAACTACTTTCAAAGGTTTATCTGGGGGAAGGTGCGGGGTAAGCTGAAACTGAAATAAATTACAGGATAGACTACAGCTTTGACGGCAATGTACCGATATAAAGACGAAAGAATTTTTATAGGATTTGGGTAACAAAGTCAATGGACATATTTGGCTTATCCTATCCTCAATAGAAACGACAAACGGAGGATTTATATGAACCAATTTGACAATGTAAGTATTATTAAAAATGCCAATATCTATTTTGACGGCAAGGTAACCAGCAGAACAGTAATTTTTCAGGATGGAGAAAAAAAGACACTGGGAATTATGATGCCCGGTGAATATGAATTTGGGACAGGAAAAAAGGAACTGATGGAGATACTGGCCGGAAAGCTTGAGGTCAAACTTCCCGGAAGCACTGAGTGGATAAAAGTGAATGCAGGAGAAGCCTTCGAGGTTGCTGCTGACTCTAAATTTCAATTAATTGTAGCGGAATTAACAGATTATTGCTGTTCCTATCTATAAGAAAGTATCTTCAGGCTGCAGCAGAATATGCGCAGCCTTATTTTTATTTACAATGATATTCAATGATACATATATCCTATATTTCACCAAAAACATTGAAAGAATGATAAAATCATTATATAATTCTGGTAATGGATTACAGGTAGAATAGATTCGATATGTTTCATACAGGGATGTATATTTCATATCCAATACAAAAGAAAGGTTAATGGATAGAATAATGTACGCAGATATAAAGGGGACGAAGTCCAAAAGAATGCTACTTGCAATATTGCTGTTTATTTTAGCTTTATTTATTATTAATCAGAACACCGGTAAGGCAAGTGCAGCTGAAAGTATTTCTGTGAAAGAAATAAATTATTATGAGGATACCATAACATTACAATTAAACGCCGGTGATACGGAGGTATATTTTTCAGATTCCAAGAAGAAAAACTGGGAAGAAGTACCCGGGACTATCAGCGGCTCCAATACGATAACCATGGATATTTCCTGGGTACCTGTATCGAGCAATTATGTAATGACTTTTAAAGGAAATCGGTCTTCCGGTATTTTAACAGTTACAATTCCGAAACAAGTTATTAATTTTAAAGTAAAATATAATAATGTGAAAAATACAGCGGTTTTTACAAAAGCAGGTAACCGGGCGATTGAATGGAGGAAAAAAGACAGTTCGATCTGGAATACGGTCAATACGGATATCTTATCTTCTCAGCTTAGCCGTTTGAATAATAATGGTGCAATTGTTTGCTTTCGGCTGGCACCTGTGAATGGCACTAGTATATCGAATGTAGGATTTCGCCCCAGCAAAGAAGTCTCTGTAACAATTCCGAAGAAGGCTAACGCCCCAAGTGTGATAATTAATGGTTCAAAATTCTGTATTGCTGTGAAAAAGGGGATGGCCTACAGAACGGTTAACAGTGACGGTTCGACTACGGATTGGACAAGCATTACCACTTCAAATAATCTGATGCTAAATAATGTGGCGGCAAAAGCAATGTATCAAGGAACATCGAATGCGCAGGCAGAAGTAAAGCTTCAATTTCGAACCAATGCCACTACTTCCTCACAGGTATCGAAGGTGGCTACCGTCACCGTTCCGGTACAGGAAGGACCACCGAATATAGAAGCCAATGGTATCTCATTGAATTATGAAAGCTCCTCAAGCGTTGCTCTTCAAGTGAAGGCGGCCAGCACTGCAATGCCGTTTGAATATACCGTTGTGAAAAAGGATGAGGAATTAAATAATCTCACGGCAAATTGGATAACCATTGCCTCGAGTGCGGCGGAGAGTCTTAAAAATGATGCGGCACCCAAAGGCTGTCATATCTTTGTAAGAAAGAAATCTATTGATAAGACCAGTACCGTGGATTTTGCACTGGCCTCTGTTGAGATCGATATTACGGGAGCTTTAGGACTGGTATATCCGGATGCACCGAAAGCATCCACGCTTACAACTTTGATAGCAACAGCCGGCGTATGCCAGCAAACAGACAGCAACACTTATCTCTCCTTCCAGTTAAATAGTGCAACCTCAACAACAGTAGCTTCTATACGGTTTTTGGATGCCTATGGTATTAACAAAGGTTCCGTAACCTGTAAAAGCACTGTAGCGAAAAATACAAACAGTACGGGGGAAAATGATAAGTATATTATTACCACAAAGATTACTTCAACGGATCAGATTAATGCGGTAACGAAGGAGAAGCTGTATGCAGAGCTTACACTTGCCAGCTCTGATATAATAAACAGTAATGATACGGCGGGAGTTATTTTATATCTGTATCCAAGAACGAAGGTAAATAATCCAACCGCGGAAGAGGATAAGCAAAAAGAGTATACCAATAATTTTAAACGTGTTTTTATGTCCAATGATACGGAAGATGATAATTATTTTAAATTTAAACTGGATCTTGGAACAATGTATGTACCAAATTCCAACAGTGTAAATAGCTTTACCTCAGATAAGGTTGCAATTAAAACATTAAAATACGATGGTTATACCTTAAACCTTGGAACGGATTATTCTGTAGAGTATAGTTCTTATAAAAACGATGAGGAGGAAATAATTGCTACAGCGACGGTCAAGGTGAATGTATCAAAATTTGAACAATCATCTCCAATTGATATTACGAATGTGGCAGAGCCTTTGTATATCTCTCTGAATAATGGTGAGGATCTGAAGACTGATGTATACATAACGCTGGTGAACACGGCAACTCTTAATAATACGCCAATTTCCTGGACTATATCGGAAGGGAGCCTTAAGACAACAAAGACATCCAAGGTCACGAATTCTGACGGAACATCAACAACGATAGAAGAGGAACGTGTAGATTATACTCTAACCCTTTCATTATTTGATGCAAGCTATGGAGTGGCAGTATCCGATGTTACCTGGGGCGGTGTATCGGTTCTGGGGTCGACAACTATATCAGGCGGTAAAGCGACGATAAACCTGTCAAATGCCAAACTGAATAAACTGACGACAGATTCTACCGATACGAAGAATATTATCATAACACTGAGTAACGGATTTGTGATCAAAACAGGTTGTAAGTTAACGATATTAAATGTTTCATAAATAAGTTCGTTTACAAAAAATGTGTATGTGTTCGTCTCGCAGGTTAGCAAAAGAATGGAGATTAGGATGATAAGAGAGTTTCTTAGGGAGCAATATAAAATTGTGGTATTCCTGATTGTGCTGACAGGTATTATTTTGTCAGCCGGAGGGAAGGCTTATGCGGCAAGCGCTGTATCAGTCGGAATGATAGATTATGAAAATTTGGAGATGCAGATTTATTATAATGGTAATTCGATCCTTTATTATTCTACGGATAATAATACTTGGACTGAGGTGGAGGGGGATTATAACAGCTCAACAAAATCCTGCTTTATGGATATTTCATGGATATCAAATACCAATGATGTTACCCTGTATTTAAAGGGAGATGTTGTAAAAACAGTGAAAACACTTATAATACCTTCTCAGAATTCATCTTTTAGTGTGGTATATGATAAGTCGGAAGGAACCTTCACTTTTAACAATGCGGAAGAAGCTACCAGCTTTGAATGGCGAAAAGCAACTGACTATAAATGGTATACGGTGAATGCGGATGAAAATTCCGGCTCCTATAACAGCTTCCTTGATAAGATGGAGAATTACAGAGTAAAAGGTATCAAAATAGTGATGCGTATTCCGCAGGTTATGGGATCAGGATTAACTAATGCAGGAATGCGTCCCAGCAGGGAAGTACCGGTATCCGTGACGGCTAGGGCAAATGCCCCCACGATCCGAGTAAATTCGTCAAAATTAACATTGAATACCTCATCGACGATGGAGTATTATGATACAACATCTGGTTTGTGGATTGATTGCACCAGCAATATGGGGCTGGAGGAGATTGCGCCGAAGGTTTTATATGAAAATGGAGCTTCATCGGTTACACTTAAGCTTCGTATCGCAGCAACCTCCTCCTCCCCCTATTCGAAAACAGCCAGTGTTATTATACCGGGTCAACCAGCAGCTCCTTCTATTGGTGACAGCTCTGCGGAGGCAACCTATTATTATATGAATTCAAAGCTGATGCTGCAGTTTAATAAGGCGTCTGCGAGCAATACTTATGAATATGCCATTATAAGGTCAGGCTATGATTTTGATGCTTACACTGCCAACTGGAGAACCGTCAGCTCACCTGGGTTATTAACAATAGCCCAATCTACTGCGCCGTCAGGAAGCAGAGTTTATATCAGGAAAAAAGGAAAGGATATAAGTTCCTCAAATAATGCTGAACTTGTTCTTGCTTCTGCGGCAAGGAGTTTTGCAGTTAATTATTAATTTATGATGCCAAAAGCCTGTTTTACAGTTATGAAGATGAATATAGAGGCACCCATATCCATTGGCATTTATATTTTACGCTTTTGACGTTCAAACTTTATCTTAATAAATGTACAACAATAAAAAGTGCCTTGGAGAATATGCTTGTGAGGTAAGTTGAGTTTTACCGTAACAAGACATACTTTCCAAGGCATTCATACTATCTTGTGCAAATGACAGGCCTTTTCTTTCATGATTTGGCTGGTAGTACATGCTTTCTTTAGTACTTATTTTATGATTGTCTGACCACCCATATATGGCTGCAATGCAGTCGGTATATTAACGGTTCCGTCTTCATTTAAATTGTTTTCCAGGAAAGCGATCAACATTCTTGGGGGGGCAACAACAGTGTTGTTAAGGGTATGAGCGAAGTATTTGCCATCTTCACCGGTAACACGGATTTTCAGACGGCGTGCCTGTGCATCACCAAGATTGGAACAGCTGCCTACCTCAAAATATTTCTTTTGTCTCGGAGACCATGCTTCAACATCAATGGATTTCACTTTCAGGTCAGCAAGATCACCGGAACAGCACTCAAGAGTTCTAACCGGAATATCAAGGGAGCGGAATAAATCAACAGTATTCTGCCATAGTTTATCAAACCACAGTTTACTATCCTGAGGTTTACATACGACAATCATTTCCTGCTTTTCAAACTGGTGGATGCGATATACGCCTCTTTCCTCCAGACCGTGCGCACCCTTTTCTTTTCTAAAGCAAGGGGAGTAGCTGGTTAGAGTCTGAGGAAGATTCTCTTCCGGCACAATTGTATCAATAAATTTACCAATCATAGAATGCTCGCTGGTACCGATGAGGTATAAATCCTCGCCTTCAATCTTATACATCATGGCGTCCATCTCAGCAAAACTCATAACGCCGCATACAACATCGCTGCGGATCATGAAAGGAGGTACACAATAGGTAAAGCCACGGTTAATCATAAAATCTCTGGCATAGGAAATAACAGCAGAATGCAGTCTTGCAATATCTCCCATCAAATAATAGAAGCCGTTCCCGGCTACCTTTCTCGCACTGTCCAGGTCAATTCCATTAAATTTCTCCATGATCTCGGTGTGATATGGAACCTCAAATTCCGGTACAAAAGGCTCGCCATAACGCTTTACCTCGACATTTTCACTGTCATCCTTACCGATGGGTACACTGGGATCAATTATGTTTGGGATTGTCATCATGATTTTCTTAATTTTTTCTTCCAGTTCGGTTTCCTTTGCTTCCAGCTCTGTCAGACGTTCTGAATCAGCAGTTACCTGTTTCTTCATTTCCTCGGCTTCTGCCTTTTTACCCTGAGCCATGAAGCCGCCGATTTGCTTCGATATCTTATTTCTTTCAAATCTTAAATTATCGGCTTCCTGTTTCGCATTTCTGCTCTCAATATCAAGAGCAATCACTTCATCAACCAAAGAAAGCTTCTTATCCTGAAACTTATTTCGGATATTTTGTTTTACAATCTCAGGATTTTCTCTGACAAATTTTAAATCTAACATAAATACCTCCATTCCTGCGCAACTTATATGCGCGAACCATTTTATCAGGGCTGCCGGAAAGAAGTATATTTCTTAGGATAAACTTTCTTATGAAATAAAAAAATCCCTTCAGCCCATATAGAAAACATGGGACGAAAGGAATCCGCGTTGCCACCCAAATTGCCAGGATTATCACCTGACCACTCAAATTGTACGATATAGGGTACAAACCTTCCGACTCATCGCCGGCAGCTCCAAAAGTGGAAAGACTTATCATTCCACCGGTTCACACCAAGCACCGGCTCTCTGTTGAAATGAAAAAATCGTAGCTTTTATCAACACTGTTTCAAACAGATACAAACTTATAATGATATCTGTTTTTCCCTATTATATAACCAAATATTCAGATTTACAAGCTGAAAGTATTAATTTATATCGTTTTTTATAGCAACAGCGCTACTGTATGCAGGTAAATTAATTTCTGCTTTACTCGTTCGTTTATATGCTTCAAATCTATTGAATTACAACTGTCTAAATTGTCTAAATTGTTTATAAAATAACAATCGTTGACAACTATTTTGTGAGTGCTATAATGATGAAAGATTAATCAATGGTGCAACGAAGTGTCTTTTGGTTATGACCTTTGAGGCAGCTTTATTGATTTTTTTTTGTTTACTTTTTTATGACAGATACTATAAAAACTATAATAAGGTGATGAATTTATGGGTGCGATTTCAGTATTGATTTTATTTCCACTTTTTGCAGCAATAATCCTGTTTTTTGTCAGAAATGATATGGCAAGGAATATGATAGTCAGAGCAGGTGCTGTTATTACTGCAGCTTTAACATTAACAGTCGTAGGTTTATATTTTAGAGACGGTATAACATTTTCTTACGCGGGAGAGAAAACAATTGATTACATAATAACAATTGTTGAACTTGTAATAGCGGGTTATATAATTACCTTAGGTATCAGGAACAGAAGATATATTATTTCTTTCTTATCTTTTGCTCAGACAGCAGCAATGCTTTACTATGAGTTTACGGCGAAAAGTGCTATCGAAGTAGGCACAGCCATCATTTTTGATAAGCTTACCGCTATTATGGTTATGGTGGTGGGAGTGGTAGGCAGCCTGATTTGTATATATGCAGTAGGATATATGAAGTGGTATCACGTACATCATGATAAATATAAGGAAAGAAAAAGCTTCTTCTTTGCTGTTTTATTTCTATTCCTTTCCGCAATGTTCGGAATAATACTTAGTAATAATCTGAATTGGATGTATTTCTGCTGGGAGCTTACGACACTCTGTTCCTTCTTATTGATTGGATATACTCAGACAAAAGAGGCGAAAAACAATGCATTCCGTGCATTGGTCATCAATCTGGGCGGAGGGATGGCATTTGCAGCGGCAATTATTATTATTGGAATAAATTATCATACTTCAGAATTATCTGTTCTGACTGCATTGAAACCAGAGAGTGCGGTTATGCTGCCGGTATTTTTGCTGTCACTTGCAGCACTTACGAAATCAGCACAGCTTCCATTTTCTTCCTGGTTGCTTGGAGCCATGGTGGCACCGACCCCAACCTCTGCCTTATTGCATTCTGCGACTATGGTAAAGGCCGGTGTATATCTTATCATCAGACTGGCACCTCTTCTTGGGGCCACTTCGGTGGGAAAGACAGTTACCTTTGTCGGTGGAGTTACATTCTTAGCTTGCTCACTGATGGCGATATCCCAGAGTGATGCAAAGAAGATCTTGGCATATTCGACGCTGGCTAATCTTGGACTGATTGTGATCTGTGCCAGTATCGGTACACAGGAATCCTTGTGGGCGGCAATTCTGCTCATAATATTTCACGCTGTTTCGAAATCGCTGCTTTTCATATCGGTTGGTTCGGCAGAACACCAGATTGGAAACCGTGATGTGGAAAATATGGATCGGTTAATGGGCATCTCCAAAAAACTGGCATTGTATATGATGATTGGTATTGCAGGCATGTTCCTTGCACCCTTTGGGATGCTAATATCAAAATGGGTTGCTATGAAAGCTTTGATTGATTCAAAGAATATGTTTATTGTTATAATATTGGCATATGGTAGTGCCGCGACACTTTTTTACTGGACGAAGTGGATGGGAAAGCTTGTTGCTAAGGTTAACAGAAAGAAGCAAATCATGCATACCTTTCATCTGGATGAAGAAATACCGATCACTATACTTGCAATAATGGTGGTAGTATCCTGTTTTTCTTTTCCGTTGATATCAAAATATGCACTGGTTCCCTATCTTACTAATTTATTTGGGAGTAAGGCACTTGTTCCGATCGGAACAAATGATGTTAAATTAATGCTTTATATGCTTAGTATGTTGATAATACTGCCCATCAGCTTTATTCCTATCTATAAAAATGACAGGAGAAGAAAGGTACCGATTTATATGGCTGGTGAAAATACAGGAGATAATGAAACCTTCTACGGAGCGATGGGGGAGGTACGTAAGGTTGAACTGCGTAACTGGTATCTGGAAGATTATTTTGGTACAAAAAAATTCTCTTTTGGGAGCGATGTAGTGTCTGCAGCAATTTTGGTTGCCGGAGTAATTGTATTAATAGGAGGTTTGGCATAATATGAATATCTTAATTATAATCTTAATTATTATCCTCGCTCCAGCTGCAGGAGGCTTACTGACTGGAATAGACCGTATTTTATCTGCACGTATGCAGGGAAGGCAGGGACCACCTCTCTTACAGCCCTTTTATGATGTATTAAAGCTTATGCACAAGGAATCAATTGAGGTTAATTCCATGCACCGGTTTTTTATTTATATTTCCATGATTTTTGCTATATTTACTACAGTAATTATGCTAAGTGGCGGAGACATCCTGCTGGCTATATTTGCTCTGACTCTGGGGTCTGTTTTTTTTGTCCTGGGAGGATATGCTTCAAATTCTCCTTATAATACGATTGGTTCCGAGAGGGAGCTGTTGCAGATTATGGCCTATGAACCGATGGTACTGCTTACTTGTATCGGCTTATACTATGCGGATAAAAGTTTCTATATCAGAGACATTATTTCAGCAAAACAACCGTCAATTCTGTTTCTTCCGGGTGTTTTTGCCGGATTAATCTTCATTCTGGCATTTAAGCTTAGAAAGTCACCCTTTGATTTAAGTATGTCACATCACGGACATCAGGAGATTGTTAAGGGAATTACGACAGAGTATTCCGGCCGGGATTTGGCTATAATAGAAATTACTCACTGGTATGAGGTAATTATTTCTATGTCTCTGGTTTATGTGTTTTTTGCTGCGTCGGCACCGATCAGCCGCTTGATTGCAGTTATAGTATGTCTGCTGGTTTATTTGCTGGAAATCATTATTGATAACGCAGCAGCAAGGTTAAAATGGCAGCAGGCACTCAAATCAGCATGGATTGTAACCGGTATATTGGGAACAGTAAATCTTGTGATTCTTTCCTATTTTAAATAATAAGATTCAATTGTCAAAAGCCTGATCCAGGTTGTATAGATGAATATGAATGCATATAAATTGATCCGGCAAATTATTTTTAAACTTTTGATATGAAGCATAATAATCGATGGAATATAAATTTTTGTTTGAGTCCTGGACTGTTATGGATGCTAGCCCTGTAAAATATATCATTACGTACAAATAGTTTTATATTTATCTTGAATTGGCGGATATTTCAGTCGCCTTGCTCTGTTTTTAGAAAGCGAATATAGTAAATATATTGTGTCTGTGGCTAGAGTCCGCAGGCTTTGAAGAAAGGCATGGTTATGAATTATGAATGTTGCAAAAAAATCACCTTGGATCTTGCATTATGACGGTACGAGCTGTAACGGCTGCGATATCGAGGTGCTTGCATGTCTTACCCCTTTATACGATGTGGAACGCTTTGGTATCATTAATACGGGAAATCCAAAGCATGCGGATGTTTTATTAATTACCGGAAGCGTTAATGAACAGAATATACCTGTAGTAAAACAGCTTTATGAACAGATGCCTGAACCGAAGGTGGTAGTAGCAGTCGGTATTTGCGCAACCTCAGGCGGTATTTTTGCAGAGTGTTATAACGTGGTCGGCGGAGTTGATAAGGTTATTCCGGTTGATGTATATGTCCCGGGTTGCGCAGCACGTCCGGAATCAATCATTGATGGTGTTGTGAAAGCACTTGATATTTTAGGTGAGAAGAAAAAGAATACTGTAAAGCGGCAGAATAGTAATTAAAGGAGGTTAATATGAGTGATCAGATTATAAAATCGATCTCCGCCAGTGATTTGCTGATGGAAATTCTGAAAATAAAAAATGACGGTTATCGGTTGGTTGCAATTACCTGTACGAATAAAGATGGGATGGAATTAAGCTACTCCTTTGATAAAGAGTATGAGCTTATAAACTTACGGATCGTAACAGATACGGAGACGGAATTGCCTAGTATAAGTATCATCTACCCTTATTCCTTCCTTTATGAGAATGAGATTAAGGAATTGTTTGGTGTTGATATTAAAGGAATTACGCCTGATTTTAATGATACACTATATAAAATTCCGATTAAAACACCTTATAAAAATAAGGACTGACAGGGGAATATACCAGATCAATCATGGAAGTGGATGGATCATGAGCAGATTTGGCTATGACACAAGATACATCAGAATGGAGGTTATCATATGGGAAATAGGACAATTGTTCCGTTTGGCCCACAGCATCCGGTTCTCCCGGAACCAATTCATCTTGATCTGGTTCTTGAAGATGAGACTGTTGTGGAGGCAATCCCCAGAATAGGATATATTCACAGAGGCCTGGAAAAGCTTGTAGAGAAGAAGGATTATCAACAGTATACCTTTGTTGCGGAAAGAATTTGCGGGATTTGTTCCTTTATGCATGGAATGGGATACTGCATGACGATAGAAAGTATTATGAAGGTAGAAATTCCGGAACGTGCGAAATTTCTTCGGACAATCTGGGCAGAGCTGTCACGTCTTCACAGCCATTTACTTTGGCTTGGCTTACTTGCGGATGCGTTCGGATTTGAGAGCTTGTTTATGCAATCCTGGAAGCTGCGGGAGCAGGTGCTCGATATCTTTGAAGAAACTACCGGGGGAAGAGTTATTTTCTCTGTGTGTGATATCGGTGGGGTCCGAAAAGACATTAATGCGGAAACTTTAAATAAAATAAATGATATTCTGGCCGGAATGGAGAAGGAATTAAAAGAGACCACAAGGGTGTTCATGAATGATACTACCGTAAAGCTTCGTACCAAGGGCGTTGGTGTTTTATCCCGGGAGGCTGCATATGAGCTGGGTGCGGTAGGACCTATGGCAAGAGCAAGCGGGATTGAGCTGGATTTAAGGTCCCAGGGTTATGCTGCTTATGATAAGCTGAAATTTAAACCGATTGTAGATCAGGGCGGTGACTGTTATGCAAGAACAAGTGTCCGTATGAAGGAAATGTTTCAGTCCATCGGTTTAATTAAACAATGCATTTCCTTAATACCGGAAGGTGATGTAAAGGTAAAGGTTACCGGTAATCCAAATGGTGAATATTTTACGCGCCTGGAACAACCGCGCGGGGAGGTAGTATATTATGCAAAAGCAAACGGAACAAAATATTTGGACAGAGTGAGAGTTCGGACACCAACCTTTGCCAATATTCCTGCTTTGCTGGAAACTCTAAAGGGCTGCTCTCTGGCAGATGTGCCAATATTAATTCTTACGATTGATCCTTGTATCAGCTGTACCGAGCGTTAATAGAAAGCATTGCGGTAGTGATTTACCCAAATATGTTCAGAAATGTGATACTGCACAGGCGGCAGATTTGAGGGTGTCTCGCTTAGCACACAAACTTAGGATGCGCAAAAAGCAGCGCAGAATAGAGGTAATTATGTCTATACTTAGAATGACTAAGACACTTTTTAAGAATTTAATACATGGGCCATATACCGTGCCGTATCCGATTAAGCAGAAGGAAAAGTATGTGCGCACCAGAGGGAAAGTTGCAATTTCAATTGATGATTGTATCTTCTGCGGCATGTGTGAGAGACGATGTCCGACAGGAGCAATCAAAACAGATAAAACGAAAGCTTTGTGGACTATTGAGAGATTGAAATGCATACAATGTAATTATTGCAACGAAGTATGTCCAAAGAAATGTCTCAGTATGGATAATCAATATACGGAGCCGTCTTATGGAAATGTAAGGGATGAATATGTAAAATGCACGAATACCCCATCACCCAGCGAATCATCGAAGTAGCTGGCGAGTATGCGCAAAAGAACAATGCGAAAGAAGTTAAGGTTATTAATCTGATCGTCGGAGACTACAGCGGTTATGTAGCCAGTTCGATTGAGCTTTATTTCGATATTATTGCCGAAGGAACCGTATGCGAGAAGGCGAAGCTTCATATTGAGCGCGTAGTACCTAAGCTCAGATGCCAAAGCTGTAATGAACTATTTGTCAGAAAGCCTTTTTCTTTTGAATGCCCAAGTTGTAAGGGCGAGGGAGTTCCTACAGAAATCGGTCAGGAATTTTACATTAAATCAATCGAAATATAGGTAAGAGATAAAAACTTAATAAAGGAGGACAGATATGTCTGAAAAGAAAGAAATTGAAATTATGCAGTCTGTCTACGATAAAAATGATGAAGTCGCAGCAAAGATTAACAGCTCGCTGACCAGAAATGGAATCTATGCAATAAATGTAATGGGGGCACCTGGTGCTGGAAAGACGACTTCATTAATACAGATGATCAAACAGATGACGAAGGTAACGGCATATGTCATTGAGGGTGATATAGAATCTGACTTTGACACAAAAACCTTACAATCACTGGGCGTCAAAGCAATTCAGATCAATACAGGCGGAGCCTGCCATCTGGATTCCCCTTTGATTGGGAATGCAGTAGATGAACTAAATATTGATAACGGAGTTCTATTTATCGAAAATATCGGTAATCTGGTATGCCCAGCCGAATTTATGATCGGTGAACATGCGAAGATGCTTATTTCAACGGTAACAGAGGGAAGTGATAAACCTTATAAATATCCGCTGGCTTTTGAAAAAGCAGATATCATACTCCTCAATAAATGTGATTTATTACCCTATATCGATTTTGATGAGGATTTCTTTATGAAGGGAGTTCGTGCGCTTAATAAGACTGCTCCGGTGATTAAGGTTTCCGGTAAGACGAATGAAGGATATGATCAGGTAGTGGCATGGATAATGGAGAATATGCAGTAAGTACAAAAAGGATAAGCGTATATGGTATTGTACAAGGGGTTGGATTTCGACCCCTTGTTTATCGTATTGCCCGAAAATATGATATTAAAGGCTCGGTCCGAAATGTCGGAGGTTATGTTGAAATAATTGCGCAGACCTCGCAGACTGTCTTGGATAAATTCCTTAAGGAACTTATATCAAATAGACAGAGTGGTATAGAGATCATTCAACTGGAAATGGAAGGAATAGATGCCGGCAGATATGATGATTTTATCATAATACAAAGTCAAGCCGCTAAAGAGGTATCGGTAATCCCACCTGATCTGCCAGTCTGTCCGGAATGCAGCAGAGAGCTCTATGAGCAAGGAAACAGAAGGTTTCAAAATCCATTCATCAGCTGTATGTCCTGTGGCCCCAGATATACAATTATCGATGAATTACCCTATGACAGGGAGAATACAACCATGCAGGATTTTGAAATGTGCGATGCCTGCCGTGAAGAATACAGCTCACCTGAGAGCAGGCGCTTTCATGCGCAGACGATTTCTTGCAATGACTGTGGACCTTATCTGATTTATCATGACAGGACGATTGGTAATGCGAAGCAGGAGCTGCTGGATCAGGCTGCCTTTCAAAAAGCAGCAGAGGTTGTGCTAGGCGGCGGAATTCTTGCGGTGAAAGGGATTGGAGGCTATCATCTGGTATGCTCCCCCTTTTTAGAGGATTCAGTTAGTAAATTACGTAAATTAAAAGGGCGGGAAGAAAAACCGTTTGCTGTTATGTTTCCTTCTCTTATGGAAATAGAAGATTACTGCCAGGTTACGGAGGAAGAAAAAGCATTGCTTTTATCAAGGGCAAGGCCTATAGTACTCTTATATGAAAAACTGCATAAAATGGCACCTTCCACAAATAAGGGAAGTATTTACTGTGGGGCATTCCTGCCCTATACACCGCTTCAGATTATGTTAACAGCAAAGTGCGGGCCGTTAATTATGACAAGTGCCAATCTGTCAAATCAGCCGATTATCCGGGAGGACAAGGATATCTTAAAGGTGCAATCGCCGGAGCTTGTGGGAGTTTTATATAATCAAAGAAGAATAGTTCGGTCGGTTGATGATTCGGTTGCCAGAATGATTGATGGAAAACCGCAAATCATCCGAAGAAGCAGGGGATATGTTCCTTACCCTGTATTTCTGACGACCGCATGCAACGCAACCCAATATTTACACCGGGCAAATCCTTTTCATAATATTGAGAATAGTGTAAACTTTATAGAATATACACCGAATCGTCTGCTGGAAAACAAGCAGGAAAAATATCATAGTTATTCAAAGAGTAATATGATTTTTGCTGCGGGAGGAGATTTGAAGGCGGCATTTTGTCTCTCGCAGAATGGTAATGCAGTTGTATCCCAGTATTTTGGAGACCTGGAGGAAGCTGCTGTGATGGGAGAGTATGAGAGATCTTATCATGATTTGGCAAGACTGCTAAGAATAAGCCCGGAACTGGCAGTATGTGACCTGCACCCGAATTATCACTCCTCCCGTTTTGCCAAAGCATTCGGGATACCAGTGCTTTTAGTACAGCATCATCATGCACATATCGCTTCGGTAATGGCAGAGCATGATCTTAAGGAACGAGTGATCGGAATTGCCTTTGACGGAACAGGATATGGCTGTGATAAGACGATATGGGGAGGAGAATTCCTGATCTGTGAGGGAATGGATTTTATACGGGCAGCTTGCTTAAGTCCGATTCCGATGCTCGGAGGAGACCAGTCCATACGGGATGCCAAAAAAACTGCAGCATGTTATCTGCTGCAGGCAGGATTGGATTCTTCTGTTCAGGATGATAGATGTTCCATGATTAAATCTGCATTGAAAAATAAAATCAATACCGTGCTTACCTCCAGCATGGGAAGATTATTTGATGCGGTGGCATCTATATTAAATATCGGACAGGTAAACCGGTATGAGGGTGAATGTGCTATCCTCTTAGAAAAAGAAGCAGTACTGGCGCAGCAAAATCATTTGAAACCGGAAAAGCTTTCCTTTGCAATTGAGGAGAAAGATGAGATAATAAAATTAAATTGTGAACCTGTTTTAAGAAAACTCTGTATGCTAAGAGATAAAACAGTGACCGGCTCGCTCGCACTTGGCTTTCATCAGGCGCTTGCAGATGCAGCCGGGGATGTATGCGATAGGTTGAGAACTAGATACCATAGCAATACCGTTGCTTTAAGCGGAGGAGTATTTCAGAATGTGGTGCTGACGGAGCTGGTAGTAAGGCATTTAAGAGAGAAGAGGTTTCAGGTTTATTTAAATAGTGCAGTACCTCCCAACGATGGAGGAATTAGTCTGGGACAGACTTATATAGGGAATCAGTATATTGAAAGACATCGTGCAGAGCATATACAGTAAATGAGTTAGGGAAGGAATGAGCGGAATGTGTGTTGCAGTACCCGGTAAGATAGTTGAGATTGACGGAGATTATGCAAAAGTGAATATTATGGAGAATATGACACGAGTGAATATTAAGTTGGTGGATGCCAGACTTGGAGATTATGTCCTTGTACATGCCGGTTGTGTCATTGAGGTTTTAAAACAGGATGTGGCAAAAGAAATTCTCTCCTTGTTTTCGGAGCTTGCGGAGGATTTTGAATGAATCTTGTGCAGGTGAAAGAGGAACTTAAAAATTATAACGGCAGACCGGTGAAAATTATGGAAGTATGCGGGACTCATACTTCAAGTATATTTAAAAACGGTATCCGGAGTATGCTTTCCCCAAAAATTCAGTTGATTTCAGGGCCGGGATGCCCGGTATGCGTTACCTCGGCTGCTTATATCGATAAACTGGTGGAATATTCCCTGCGGGAAGGATATTGTGTACTTACCTTTGGGGATATGATGAAGGTTAAGGGAAGCAAGCTTTCTCTTACCGAAGCAAAGGCTGCCGGGGGCAGGGTGAAAATTTTATATTCTCCGCTGACAGCCTTAACAGAGGCAGAGAAGAATAAGGATATACAATATATTTTTGCAGCAGTGGGTTTTGAAACCACAACACCGATCTATGCACTGATGCTGGAAGAAATGGAACAGAAGCAGATTACGAATTTGAAGCTTTTGACTTCGTTAAAAACAATTATTCCGGCGCTCTCCTTCCTGTGTGAAACGGAGAAAAATATTGATGCCTTCTTAAGTCCGGGGCATGTAAGTGTCATCACAGGCAGCATGGTATACAGGGAATTGGCCGAGAAATACCGAAAGCCTTTTGTAATAGCAGGCTTTGGGGGAGAACATATTCTGGCAGCGGTCTATCAGATCATGTCACAGCTTAGCCAGCAGCACTTTTCAGTGAAAAATATGTACACGAGTGCCGTTACAGAAGAAGGTAATCAGAAGGCTGTTTCTATGGTTCGTCAATACTTCGAACCAGCGGATGATTTTTGGAGGGGAATAGGACAAATTGAGAAATCTGCGCTTCGCTTAAGAAAAGAATACAGCATGTATGATGCAGGCAGCAGCTTTGCAGGCAGTCATGAGAACCTGCCAAAGGGCTGCAGATGTACGGATGTTATATTGGGAAGGATTAATCCGGTGGATTGTCCATTGTTTAAGAAAGTATGTTCACCACTCAGTGCAGTCGGTCCGTGTATGGTATCGTCGGAGGGTGCTTGTGGTATTTGGTATAAGAATTTGTAACTGTATAGGATGATGAAGCTTGATGTAGGTTGTGTAGATGGATATGAGTGTATATATCTAAGGCTTTTGATTTCCGAAGCAAAGAGATAATCTGACAAAATAAATAGAGATGCTATGAATAGATTTATAATAATAATAGAGAAGATGTAATCAAACAAAGGATAACGTTAGGAGAAATAGAATGTGGTTTTGGCTTTCCCTTATTGCAATAATGTTTTGGAGCGGCTCTGATCTATTTTCAAAAATAGGTTCCAAGCCAGAAGATAAATATAGTCATTGGAAGATGATAATTGCTGTCGGTACAATTATGGGGCTTCATGCCATGCTTGAGCTTTTTCAAGGAGCAGAGTTCAGGCTATCCGACATCCTTACCTATTTGCCGGTGTCCTTTCTGTATATTTTAGCCATGATACTTGGTTATGTAGGTCTTCGTTATGTTGTACTTTCTGTATCTACACCGATCTGTAATTCTTCGGGAGCGGTAGCTGCTCTTTTATGCTTCTTCATTTTGAAGGAAGCAATGAGTGGATTACAATTTATGGCGGTAGCGTTGGTATGTGCTGGAATATTCCTGCTTTCTGTCTTTGAGAAGAGACAGGAGGATGCGCAGCGTAAACACGCTGGAATTGTCCCTGACAGAAAGTATACACACAGTTTTATAGCTATTTTTTTTCCGATTTTTTATTGCATCATTGACGGACTGGGGACCTTTGCAGATGCGTGGGTGCTTGACCGGTATATTAAAGAGGAATCCGCGAATATTGCATATGAATTTACCTTTTTGATTATGGCGGTTTTTGCCTTTGTGTATGTGGTATTGATTAAAAAGCAGAAAATAAAATTATCAGCGGAAAAGCCAAAGCTGCTTGCGGGTATATTTGAAACAGCCGGACAGTTTGCTTATATCTTTGCAATGGGTGATAATGCAATTGTTGCGGCGCCGTTAATATCATCCTACTGTATCTTTTCCCTTGTATGGGCAAGAATTATCCTGAAAGAAAAGCTTTCCTGGAAGCAGTATCTTGTAATTGCAATTGCAGCGGCTGGTATCGTAATACTGGGAATGGAAGGGTAATGCAGTTGTTTAAGACAGATGCGCAAAAAGAAGTGTAGAAATGGAGTAGAGAATGAAAATAGATATGTCATATGGAAGCGGTGGAAAACAGACCGGTAATCTGATTAATGAGGTCTTTCTGAAGCATTTTAATAATAAAATAATCAATAAACTGGAGGATTCTGCGGTACTTAATATCAGCGGAAAAATTGCCTATACAACAGATTCCTTCGTAGTCACCCCCTTGTTTTTCAAGGGAGGTAATATCGGTAAGCTTGCGGTATGCGGAACGGTGAATGATCTTTCCATGATGGGAGCTGTTCCGAAATTTTTGACAGCCGGATTTATAATTGAGGAAGGTGCCGAGCTTGAGACAATCGAGCAGATAGCGCAGACGATGGCTATGGCAGCGAAGGAAGCAAAGGTGAAGATTGTTGCCGGTGATACCAAGGTAGTGGAAGGAAACGGTGGAATATATATCAATACCTCTGGTATCGGAGAAATTAGGAAAAGCGGTATCAGTATATCAAATTGTAAGGCGGGGGATGCTATCCTATTGTCGGGCAATCTGGGTGAACATCATGCGACAATCCTTTCCCACAGAATGGAGATCGAAAATCAGATTTCCAGTGATTGTGCACCGCTTGGCTCAATTGTGGAAAATCTTCTAGATGATCGGATCAATGTGCATTGTATGAGGGATGTTACCAGAGGAGGTCTGGCTACTGTTTTAAATGAAGCAGCAGAGCATTCGTCCTGTGCGGTTGAGATCTGGGAAGAGGCTCTGCCGGTAAGCAATGAGGTAAGAGGCTTATGTGATATTCTGGGCCTTGATCCTCTGTATATGGCAAACGAGGGGAAAATGATTGCAATCGTATCAGGAGCTCAGGCTGAAATGGCGCTAAAAGCGATGCAACGGAGTAAGTATGGAAAGAATGCGGCAATCATCGGAACCATTCTGGAAGGCAAGGGTGTAAGAATGAAGACAAGACTTCAGGGAAGCAGAACGATTGATGTACTGTACGGAGAAGGCCTGCCACGAATTTGTTAACAGGAATGTTCCTATTAAATAATAAAACAAGAAGTCGGTTACTGTGATTGAAGTGTTATATTTGTGTGTTATATATGTGTTTTATAAATATGCAAATTAATTATCATTAGCTTTTACTACAGACGGGAAAGAATGGAGAAAAATGAAGCGATTTACGACCTTATTATTTGATGCAGATAATACATTATTTGATTTCAATGCCTGTGAGAAGGAAGCCTTAAGGCTGGCATTCCAAAAATACGGTTATATGTTAGAAGAAGAGATTTATAAAGCATATTCAGGCATTAATCTGGATTTATGGAAACAGTATGAGAAGGGATTAGTAGACAGAAATGTACTGATCTATAAAAGATTTGAAATTCTCTTTGATAAATATGGCTTTCTATATGATGTCAGGAAATTTGAAGATGATTACCAGGAACTACTGGGAATGCAGCATTTTTTTATGGAGGATGCCTATGATGTAATAGAAAAACTACATGCCGGGTATGATTTATATATCGTGACGAATGGAGTAACCGCAACACAGCTTCGAAGATTTCATGATTCCACCATTGACCGGTTTATGAAAGACATCTTTGTTTCAGAGCAGACCGGCTCTCAAAAGCCAAAAAAAGAGTATTTTGATTATTGCTTTGAACGTATCGAGAACTTTGATCGGGAGAAAACGCTGATTATCGGTGATTCCCTTTCCTCTGATATAAAGGGAGGTAATAATGCAGGTATTGCAACCTGTTGGTATAATCCTGACGGTGCTATTAACCCGACAGATATAAAGGCAGATTATGAAATTAGAAAGCTTACGGAGCTCAATGTGATTGTTTTAGTGGAGTAAGGATTGATTTAAAGATCTTTTTGTATAAATGTTATTTTAGTATAGTAAAGCAGATTATTATGTTTATCTATTTTGGCTTTACGGAGAATTTTTTTGAATTTATAGAATCTCTCCTATGTCTGTACAGTGAGACATAGGAGTAGTCATAGGCAAAATGATAAGCTGAATGCCGAATATGAAATGTAGATACTTAATGATACAGCAAACAACAGGGTAGCTTATTCCACAGGTATTATAATACGGGTAAGCAGTTCATTTTTACTTCGATTGTCATCATTCAGATAATGATGATAGATTTGGCCCTGGGATTTATAGCCGTGTTTTGTAATCCATTGCATGATTTCAGACATCAGACAATCAGTTTCTTCATAAGGCCCCATGAAAATTCCAGAAACCGCCATTTGTGCAGGAATGCTGTGACCCTTAATATTATCATTTCCGTTATCAGGAAGGGCAACAGGAAAGCCAAGCTCAACGTCCAGCTTTTGAAGATCGCTATTATGATAACAAACAAAGGGACCTCCGGCTGGAAGAAGATTACGACTTTCCAGATACACCAGAATATCCGTATAAGCTTTACCGGCTACCACAGGATAATCTTGAAAGGTTATGGTTGAACGAACTGAAATTACATTTTGAGCAGGATATTGATATAAATTAATTTTAGAAATAATAGGCATATTACCTCCGATCAGCCCTATATGGCTGTTTTTTTGTTTTTTCTACCTCTTCGGATTGCGATCAAATCCTTCACTTCCGCCAGAACGGCACCATCCCTCACATCAATCATCAGCCATTTTTGACCCATGCCTGTTTTGGTATCCTTATACAATTGCTGCAGATATTCACTGCAGAAGGGCAGCATCAATTCAGCTTCCATTCTTTCTTTTTCGCTGATTACGATTAATACGGTAAAATAGCCATTCATCGGATAGAGCGTACATAACGAGCGTCCGGATTTTTTATATTTGACATTCCACCCCTTTTGCAGGGAACATTTACTATATTCAAGCTCGGGTCGGCACTGATACTCCGTTTCGAGAAATAAGCATAATTCGGACCAGAGGGGATTATTTACGTAATGGCTGATTGTGTCGCAGGACGGTTTTTGGATGGGGTTAACTTTGTCCCAAACTTCTTTGCCGCTATCAGATTCCAGAAGGGAGGATGGGGCAGTATTGATAGGAAGCCAGAGCTCCATATAGTTACAATCCGGTGTCTTGCAGGAATATAACTCTGCCACAAAGCTACCACAGGCTAGATTATGCTGTCGTATCCAATGCTCCAGAAATCGCTGTGCTTTAAAAATTGCTGCTCCGGTCAGTTCCTCGAAAGTTTCAGCTTCAAAGCAGCAGATGACATATTCCCTACAGGGTAATATAAAAGAGGGATAAATACAATCTTCCGAGATAATGCTTACCTCAGCTCCTGTAAGGTAGGCTGCGAAGCCATCTCGGCTTTCTCCCTGATATAAAACGCCTATTTCGTTCCCATTCGGTAGCAGATTTAAAAACTTCTTTTTCACTTCGTGAAAGGAATCCCATAAGTTTCCTGCCATGGAAATTCCAGTAGTTCTTCCATCTGCCACCGCAGCTCCGGGTAATTCTGTTTGAATTCCCTGAAAATAGCGTTCTGTATCCAGCTTTTTACGGATAATTTCCACGGTAATACCATCTGCAAGGAAAGGGACTCCTTCCTCTGCCTCGGAATACGCAAAACAAAGCTCGGGTTTTACAAAATGCTCCAGGCGGAGGGAACAATTACGGTATTGCTCGGGAGTAATACCATAAGTGTCCCGGAAGGCACGTGTAAAATTAGCATGGTCTGAGAACTGGTATAGAGCAGCAATATCAGTAATTCGCTGATTTTGTTTTTTTAATGCGTCAGAAGCCCCGGCAAGTCTGCGCAGCTGGATATATTCCTTGACCGGCTTTTTCACTAGGCGATTAAAAAGACGCTGATAATAATAGGGTGAGAGAGCAGCTTCTTTCGCAAGCTGTTCGATGGAAATGTCCTCTGTTAAATTATTTTCTATCAATTCAAGAGATTTCTGTATTGCCTCCCAAGACTGCATGGCTGCCTCCATTCATTTTGTAAATAATTTTTCGATTCCTTGATTGAATTTTATTTGGTCAACGGGTCGAGCGATGCGTGTGTGTATCTGACATATGCTATTCAATTCTTACGTAGGTTTATATCAGTCAAGGTGCGGAAGAATCAGAGTGAAAATGTAACACTCAAATCGTAACAAGTAAAAAACGTGGCTTGATTTATGAATATTTATATTCCGGAATATGAATTTATTATATTACGCAGAAGTGATTCCTGCTTGTCACAGGATGCTTTCTTGTTCATAATCAGAAAAAATATGTAAGGTATATGTAAGATAAAAATCCGAAAAAGTTAATAACTGCCAAGGCAAAAATATGTAATGGCTAAAATTGATAAAGATAAAAATTTGTTTTATGATCAAGGTTTACAAAGCGGACATGATATTGTAGTTCAAAGCAAATGAAGAAAATAGAAGAAAATAATGTTGCATCTGCTTGCATTGCTCATTCAGTTAGATATGTATCGCTATTCAAGTCAAGTCATTATATTTTTATTTTAACATGATAGTATATTATCTTCAATCGCATACATCAGTTTTAAGATTCAAGAGTCAAAAGTCTAAAATTCATTTACCGGACGGATATTGATGTTTATGCATATATAATCATTTCCAGCTTCATAGCCTGTATCAAGCTTTTATCGATCTAATCATAAAACAACTTAAACCTAATAGTCATCAACTGGAATGCTCATCGATAAAAATGCGCACGACACAAGGAGGTTTTTCTTGATGAAAGGATTATCCTATAGTAGAATAAAGAGGTTAGAAAAGCAGCAAAATAAGGGAAGAAAGCGACATATACTGAAACAGCAAAGTATATCAAAATATGAGGATATAAAATGACGAATGAGAATCACTTTTTCATGCCTGCAGAATGGGAGCTACATGAAAAAACAATTATGGAATGGCCGGTAAAAAAAGCTATGATCTGGCCAGAAAATTATCAAGAAGTATGCGAAGGTTATGCAGGGGTAGCAAAAGCAATCTCAGAATTTGAAACAGTCCTGATGCTGGTAAATGAAGATGCGTACGGAGAGGCCAAAGCACTTTGTCCGGAGAAGGTAGAGCTGCTAAAACTTCCCCATAACGATGCCTGGTGCAGGGATAATGGACCGACATTTTTATGGGATGAGAAGAAGCATTTATCAGCTGTTAATTGGAAGTTTAATGCCTGGGGCGGGAAGTACCTTCCCTGTAATCTCGATGATCAGGTGGCACCGAGGGTATTGGAACATCTACAGGTTCCCTATAAAAGCGCTCCGATTGTTTTGGAGGGTGGCTCCATTCATACGGATGGAGAAGGAACTTTGTTAACAACCAGGGAGTGCCTGTTAAATAAAAACCGTAATCCACATTTATCCTGTGAGAAAATAGAGGAGAATGTAAAGCAATACCTGGGAGTTTCAAAGATTATCTGGCTGGAGAGAGGTCTTTTCGGTGACGAGACGGACGGCCATATTGATAATGTTGCATGCTTTGCCAGGCCAGGGGTCATTTTGATACAAACCTGTCAGGACCCGGAAGATCCAAACTATGAGATATCAGTTCAAAATCTTGAAATATTAAGAGCTTCTAGGGATGCGAAGGGAAGAAGCTTTGAGATTATTGAAATTGTGCAAGCTCCGGCAAGATTTTATAACGGAGAGCGCTTAAGCTTAAGCTATCTGAATTTTTATATGGTAAACGGAGGAATCATATTGCCTGTGTTCGGAGCGGATGCTGCAGATACGGACAAAAAGGCAGCTGAAATTCTTGGAAAAGTATTTCCAGAGCGGAAAATCGTTACGGTTGATGGTATGGCACTAATTAAGGAAGGCGGAAACGTCCATTGTATCACACAGCAGATGCCGGTCGGTAATTAGTGCTTGCAGGTATTTTGGAAAGGATATGGTGAAGAATATGAGATTAGTTAAGGTAGCTGCTACGCAGATGAGCTGTTCGGATTGTATTGAGGATAATATCAAAAAAGCAGAAAGCCTGGTTCGAGAGGCAGCTTCCCAGGGAGCGCAGATTATATTAATACAGGAGTTATTCGAAACCTTATATTTTTGTCAGAAGGAAAAACCGGAATATTATGATTACGCAACTGAGGTAGATCAAAATAAGGCAGTCAGACATTTTAGGGAAATAGCAAAAGAGCTGCAGGTAGTGCTTCCGATCAGCTTCTATGAGAAAAAAAATAATGCCAGGTATAATGCCTTGGCCGTCATTGATGCAGATGGTGAAGTGCTGGGTGTTTACCGGAAAAGCCATATTCCGGACGGACCGGGCTACGAGGAAAAATATTATTTTAATCCCGGTGATACCGGCTTTCAGGTGTGGAATACGAGGTATGGAAAAATTGGCGTGGGGATATGCTGGGATCAGTGGTATCCGGAGGCAGCAAGGTGTATGGTGCTGATGGGAGCAGAGTTATTATTTTATCCCACGGCAATCGGCTCAGAGCCGGAAAATGGAGAAATCGATTCTAAGGACCACTGGCAGCGCTGCATGATCGGTCATTCTGCCTGTAATCTTGTTCCAGTAATCGCTTCTAACAGGATCGGCAGTGAAAGGATTGATGATTCTGAAATTATATTCTATGGTTCTTCCTTTATCACGGATGTTACCGGTGGCAAAATTGCGGAAGCAAGTCGAAGTGAGGAGACGGTATTAGTGGCTGAATTTGATCTGGATGCGGCAGCACAGCAGCGAATAGAATGGGGTATCTTCCGTGACCGCAGACCGGATTTATATAAGGCAATCTTAACCTATGACGGAGTGGTTAAATAGGAAAATATACATTGTATGAGTGAAGTCGTATTTCTAGTGGCAGACACCAAAAAGGCGGGAGAGGGATCATTAATCTGTTAAATACACCATGTTTTATTTCATCTACTCTTTGGTTATGCGTATTTAGCTAAACTATTATGCTAAACGGTGGAGTTGAAATTGAATTCATAATCGATAAACGGAGTAAATGGATAAATATATGCTGTTGGCTGTTCATTTTATATTAATTACATGATGCGGTCTCTTGATGGAGTAATATCCTGTACTGCTAATAAAGTTTCAAGTAATATTAATTATGCTTCTGCTTTTGGTGAGTATGATTCGATCAGTGCATCTTTAGCTCCAAGTGATTTTAGCATTAGTTTTCCAGCAGGAGTATCGTATACTTTAGGAGCATCATATACTGCATATACAGTTCAAGATTCATTACATTTAAATTAGAGGTCACTAATGAATAAAAATATCAAATTAATTATTTTTGGTTTTGCATTAATGTTTATGGGTGGAGTATCGCTAATAACTGGTGCTATAATTAAACAATCCATGCCAGTCATATTTGTATACCTACAATATGGATTGTTTATAGGATTTATCCTTATCATCATTGGATTATTTACAGAACCTAAAAATCACAATTGATTTATTCGAATTATTGAAATATTATTTAGCGGTTGTAAGATAGTTTACAACTGCTAAAACTAATAATACGCATAATTGTTTATACTGAATTCTTCATGGTAAGATTTTCTAACTATTTTAGAATTGCATATAACTAATATTAACAAAAATATTGTAAAAATATACTGGTAGACATGCTATATAATGTATAACAAAAGTAAGCTCCCCTGATTATAGCTCCATCCGGTCAATGCCTGAAAATATGTATAATCCTAATACCGCAGTAAAGCCGGTCGCTGAAAAGACACTGAAGCGTTCGGCAATTCCAAAATAATCTTTTGGGACAAAACCTACGCCGACAGAACCGGTGAGCATCATCAGAAAACAGATCATGGCAAAAATCGCCATAGATCGGTACTTTCTATCATGAAAGCCGCCTAGCATGATTAATACAAGAGAAAGGATAGAAAGCAGTACAACGGCAGCGGTGACCACAATGTGCATCACGTCTTGGAAGCTGCCTGCGTATCCGCTAGTTGTCAAGGGAAATAAGCTATACCCAATTCCGGATACCCAGTTCATTACAGCGAATAGGTAAATCCCGATCCGAAGTGCTTTATTCAAGCGGCCTTGAATATATACACAAGCCATAGTAACACATACAATTCCACAGACATTGTAAACGCTGCTAAGCCGTGCCCACAACTCCTTAGAGGGTGCGTCTGCCGCACTCAGATCACTTACGGCCTGACTCATCCAGTTATAACCAGGGTATGCCAGTGGAGAGAGCACAACAGCCAAAAGGTAGGAAGCAAAGCTGACAACACCTAACAGACCGAACCAATTCATTAATTCTTTTTTCTTTTTCATATGGAATCCCCTTGTCGATTGTATTTTAGTTTAGGATATAAAAGTTGAAAGTAATAAGCAATTGTACGAGGTTATTTTTGATGGTCTTAACACCCAAAACTGATAGCTATATTTTAATAATTCGAAGAATTTACTATTCATATATTTTACTTTCATCCTTCAAATGTTTTATTAAGGAAGAGTATTTTACCGCAGGAAGTAAAAACAGAATAGAAATAAGGATTAAAAGTACTCGGAATGTCCAAATCATTGCTGTATTCAGGGAAGATACACCTGGTATAAATGTCATAACTGTCAGTAAAAGCAGGATCAGTACAGCCCAACGATAAGACTGCCTTACTGCTTTATAGGTATCGCATTTATCAGATACATCTGTGTGCAATTCAAAGGGTTGCCCGTCTCTCTTTTTCTCTAGAATCAATAACTCCTTATTAAAGCCGCCGGGTGATGTGGCTATCTGACCCAGACCCTTTGCGTATGGCCGCCATCTTACTTTTCCATAAGAAAAATTAAGGTTAATATTTTTGGTAAAGGTGCGGTATCCCATGTCATCAAGATAGCTGCGATATTCTTTTGCTTTGCCATATGATATATTACCGACATATTCTATGGCATATTCATATTCGTTTGGCTGGCACTCATCAAAAAAATAAAACATTTTGCCGCATTTCTTTAACCGGTAACCAAGTTTAGCCATATTATTAAGCCAATTTTCCTGTTTCTCCAGAAAGTCATAAAAATAACGAAAAACAATTTTACTCATTTACCAGGACCTCCCTTCATAATCGTTAAGGCCAGCTTCTGAACATCCTTCATACGTTGTAATTCTTCCACTGCTTTCTGCTTTCCGATCGCAGTAATAATGTATCTCTTTGTCTTCGTATCGGCTTGCTCGTTATACTTTGCAATCCATTCTTTCTTTAGCAAAGTATTGATTGCGCCGTAAAGGGTTCCTGCACCTAGCATAACTCTCTCATTAGTTGCTTTGCTAACAAACTGCATAATCCCATAGCCGTGATTTGGCTTATAAACAGCCAAAAGGACAAGAAAGGTCGTTTCCGTTAGGGCACCGCCTTTTATATGGTCCCGAATAAAGATCACCTCCAATATATTACGTTTACTGTAATATAGATATAACACTAAACGTAATAGTTGTCAATCATTTTGTTACTATAAAATTTTATAAAAGAATTTGATATAGAGTATTTTCCGATACATTTTAAACCTAGGAAATAATTGTACATACCAATTATCAGTTGATAGTGCAATATGAGAGATTTGTGCTTGATACACGAACATACGTATGGTAAAATTGCGTATAGGGAGATACTATGTTTCGAGCGCTAAGAGTAATACAGTTTATGTGGGGGGATATGATAACATATATAATAATACAGAAGAAGCAAATCTATAAATATGCAACAGGAGGTTTCTAATGTATGATTTATTAGAAGGATTGAACGATGAACAAAAGCAGGCTGTGACAGCTACAGAAGGCTATATAAGAGTCATTGCTGGAGCTGGCTCAGGAAAAACCCGCGCGCTTACGCACCGTTTTGCTTATCTGGTGAATGAACTGGGAATATCAACAGCAAATATATTATGTGTGACCTTTACCAATAAAGCGGCAGCAGAGATGAAAAAGCGGATAAGAAGTATGATTGGAGACAACGATACGGGTTATATTGCCACCTTCCATGGCTTTTGTGTACAGGTTTTGAAGGAAGAAATACATGTGTTGCATTATCCAAAGAATTTTATTATTCTGGATACCGAGGACGTCAATTCGGTTTTACATACGATTTTTGAGGACATGGGACTGAATTCCAAGAATTATACCTTTCCGGTACTGATCGATATGATTTCAGCCAGAAAGAACCGGGAGCCTTATCTAAAAGATATCATAAATATGGACAGTGATCTGCTTAGAAACAAATTTATCAATGCCAAAAATCAGGAGGACGCAATTTTTTACCGCTACCTTTATGAACAAAAGAAATGCTTTGCCCTGGATTCTTTGAAGAGGTATTTATCAAACAGGAGATCAGATATACGATTTATAGTGGGATTGAGTTTTATAAACGGAAGGAAATTAAGGATGTTCTGTGTTATCTTCGTATGATTGCCAACGCAGATGATATTTCTTTTGGCAGAATTGTGAACCTTCCCAAACGCAATATCGGTGAAAAGAGGATTGCCTTTCTAAAGGAGTATGCCGCAGCACAGCAATGTTCTTTATATCAGGCTATGCAAAATAATATCGAAGATGAGATATTTAAGAAAACCCAGGCTAAAAATTCTATTTCGTTGGTAGAAAAGTATAAGACTGTTTTCGAGACTATGAAATTGTCCGAGCTGTTGAACGGAATCTTAAATGACAGCGGTTACGAAGCCTTGCTACGGACAAACGGGGAACAGGATCGGCTTGACAATCTTGCCGAACTGAAGCAGTCCATCTTTGAATACGAAAGAGATGCGGGAGAAGAATGCTCCCTGCCGGATTATTTGAACCGGATATCTCTCTATACAAACCTTGATCAGAAGGAAAGCGTTGATGCGGTGCAGCTGATGACAATACACAATGCAAAGGGACTGGAATTTCCCTATGTATTTGTTTGCGGTCTAAATGAGGGTATCTTTCCGAGTAAACATGTGGATACGGAAGAAAAACTGGAGGAGGAACGAAGACTTGCTTATGTTGCATACATAAGAGCGGAAAATGCTTTATTTTTAAGCGATGCAGAGGGTATTAATTATGACGGTTCCTTCCGTCATCCTTCCCGTTTTATATTTAATGTTGAGAAGACATATCTGGATTATTCGGTGGAACTGGAGAATCGGCAGACGACAGATGCCTGCTTTTATATTGAGCAGAATGAGAGAAAGCTTACAGGAGTCGGCCAGAAGCTTCAGGTAAATGATTTAATTCGGCATAGTATTTTCGGCATCGGGAAAATTATAGGTCTGGACGAGGAGACTTCCAGTTACCAAATTCAATTTGATAACCTGGAGACCGTGCGGAATATCAGCTATAAGATCAGACTGGAGTTAATTGGTTGAAGCCTAAGATTACAAAAAAGGACAGAAGAGGGTTAACGATAGAAAGCAGGTAAATGAAATGATAAAAAATGATACAAACAGGTTCCCATGCAGACTGGGCTGTGGTGCATGCTGTATTGCCCCGTCCATATCCTCACCGATACCGGGTATGCCAGCTGGAAAACCAGCTGGTGTCCGGTGCATTCAGTTAACGGAGGATAATTTATGTAAGCTGTTTGGATTACCGGAGCGTCCCAGAGTATGCGGCAGTCTGAAACCTTCCCTGGAAATGTGCGGTGCTTCGGATGAGGCGGCATTCCTTTATTTACAGGAGCTGGAGCGGTTGACAGCAGTGAGTAAGGGAAAGTGAGCAAGCTCTGTTAACTGTTTTGTTATCTTATTTTATAATTACCTGATAAGAGCCTGAAATTCATTTGCTTAATGGAGATGAGTGTATCTATATTCATATGACGTAGACCGGGCCTCCCATGATTACATGTATTAGTTAATCATGGGAGGTTAATGGCAAGTCCAGATTAATATAAATACACTCATCTCCAGCTTCATAACCTGTATCAGGGTTTTGCAGGGCTAAGTAATGTTTTATTTTCCTATTTCATATATCTTGACAGACGTTTCTCAAAATCACTTTGTGAAATACCTATAGTATCAAATACTTGTGAGTCAACGAGATCATTTTCAAAATAACCCAAAGCTTTCCAGGCATATGCCTGTGCAATATGGACGCAGGTAACCAGCTCCTGATGAATGATATTGCTGTCTAGAGGCTTATGATGATATAAAGCAGCTTCGTAAAGGAAGAAGGGTAGATCCCACTGGTCAGTAAAATGTGCACCAAGCTCCTGATGAAGTTCTTTATGTTCCCCAAGTTCCAGGTGAACATAGTCTGAGACATTCATTGGTACCTGTACGAAAGTATTCTGCTTTGTGCTTCCGGCAAGAATGAATAGTCCTATATTATGCATCAATCCGGCAAACATGGCAGCCTCCGGTGGCTGCTTATGGAGCAGAGCTTCATATAAGAACAGGTAGATCCGATTGGTGGCGTACGCATGCTTTACCAGTAGAAGGGATTCCTCAGAGGCACTATCCTTCGGTTTGGTTGCGCCAACCAGGCAGGCAAAATGAAGAAAGCATTTTAGATTGTGAAGACCCATATAAAGAGCCGAGGGTTTTACGGCGTTTGGCATAGCACCATATACGGCAGATTTTGCCACTTGCTGCAAAAGCGCTGCAATATCAGGAGCTTGCTCGATTTCCTGTATCAGAAGGTCCATATTTTCTTCTTCAATCAGCTTTATCATTTTATCACAGTTCTTTGACAGGGATAGATTGCAGCATACCGTATTTACCTGCTCCAAAAAGTTATTAGAGCGTAATTTATCATCATCTTCAAATAGTTTTTTCACATTGCTCAGGAAATCATTGTTATTCCAGGGTTTAAATACATACAGGCTCGCAATGTTATGCAAAAGAGCCTTAAACATAGGCTTTTCATCAGCATAGCCACTCAGTATGATACGGATAATTTTTGGATACTTTTCTTTTATCATGCTTAATAAAGTATATCCGTCCTGAAGCGGCATACGCATGTCACTGATCACCATGTCAATCTCTGTATTAGTAAGCAGTTCCATGGCATCAGTACTGTTAGCTGCAGAAAATATTTCATAATCTGTATCCAGAAACATTCTTGACAGCGCCTTCAAAATCTGAACTTCATCATCAACAATCAAAATCTTTCTCATAGCCCCTTCATCCTTCTTTCTCTAGCTGATTGTAACAATTGGTAATGTAATGATAAAAGTTGCTCCCGTACCGGGTTCACTTTTCACCTGAAAGCTTCCATGATGTTTGTTTACAATGATGTCGTAGGATATGCTTAAACCTAGACCCGTGCCCTGGCCTATTTCTTTCGTAGTAAAAAAAGGTTCAAAGACCTTATGAAGGTACTCCGGAGGTATTCCGGGACCATCATCTGTAAATGCTATTAAAATATCGTAAGACATTTTTCTGGCTTTTATATTTATTGTACCGAAAGTACTACGGCCTTGCGATTTAATAGCCTGGACGGCATTCATAATGATATTTATAAATACCTGTTCTAGTTGAACCCGGTTGCAATACAGGAGGATATCCTCCGGGATATCCAGCTTAATAACGGCCGTATACTTCACTTCATTCTTGATAATCAAGATAACCTGCTGGATTAATTCCAGCAAAATATGTGTATCCTTTTCACTGTCTTTTGTAGATCTGCCATAGATCCGTAGGGACTTAATAATATCTGTAATCCTCTTAATACCATTCTCAGAATCAGAGAAGAGACTTTCCACATCATTTAGAATATATTCTAGTTTTAATTCCTCGTATTTTAACTTAATCTCTTCGACGATAGGATTGTTGTTAAAAGCATCTTCCGTCTGGCTGCTTTCTATCTTTTGATTAATGAAATCAAGATATTCGCGTACCCGTCGGTAATACTTCCGGAGAATATCAATATTACTGCTGACATAACCCATGGGATTATTGATTTCGTGTGCGATGCCGGCTGCCAGTTGTCCGATCGCAGCCATTTTCTCAGATTGTACCAGGTTGAATTTCGCTTCGGTAAGTTGTGCATTGATTTTCTTTAATTCCTCATTCTGTTTACTGGTTACTTCTAATAAAGATTTCAGATTTTTGGAATTACTCCGGGCTTCAATCGCTACTTTTAAACGAGAATGCAGTTCAACTGTATTGAAAGGCTTATTCATATAATCAAATGCACCAAGCTCGAAGCATTTTTTATAGGCATCCAGGTCATCCAGGGAGGTTAGCATAATAATTGGCATATCATCGTAATGATGATCAGAACGGAAAAGCTTTAATAAATCAAAACCGGTCATTGCAGGCATCATAACATCGGAAATTAAGATATCAATCTGATAATCGTCTACAATAGATTTGACCTGTCTTGAATCATCACATAGCAATATTTTCGAAATTTCTGGAATATCTTCCAGGTATCTTTTTGCAACTGACAAATTAAAATGATTGTCATCTACAACCAGTACTTTCATAGGAAGCTCCGTTCTGTCAATCTGTATGATTATCCGCTATCCAGCAAAATCAATTAAGCCACAGAAAGCAGTAACCAATTGTTTCCTGGGATTAGTCAATTATAACACTTGACAAGCTTGATATCAACAGATAATGTAAATTATAACCATATATAGGATAAAATTCGGAACTTGATCACAGCTTTGCTATATACGATAGCTTTATATCCGGTAAGTACCTTCGTACAGGGGTTTGTAAAGCAGTTAAGTCGGAAGTATATTATTTTAGTGTGACATTGTCACATACGTAATAGGCTCGGAGTCGTATGATAATGATATAGAAAAAGATTACTGTAATAGATACCATATATCTTTAAAAGTTAAATTTTTATCAGGTTGTACCGATAATTCAGACTCGATTTACAGACAATATCTGAAACAAAAATGGAATATAAAAAAACAGAAGCCCTGGAAAACAGTATAGACAGAATGCTTGAGAAAAAGCCTGTGTAATGCACAAGGTGAGTCGGCAAAGGAATATTAAAGTCAGAACACAATAGAATAAAAGCATCAACATCAAATCAAGGAGGAGAAATCCTCCTAAGAATCAAGGAGGATTGGATATGGGTAAAAAAGTATTAATCGTAGGCGGAGTAGCAGGTGGAGCATCAGCTGCCGCAAGACTTAGAAGACTGGATGAAACAGCAGAAATAGTTATGTTTGAAAGAGATGAATACATCTCCTTTGCTAATTGCGGTCTTCCTTACTATATCGGTGAAAATATAAAAGAGAGAAGCAAGCTTTTGGTTCAAACTCCGGAGAGCATGAACGCAAGATTTCAGATTGATGTCCGCAATAACAGTGAAGTAATTAAGATTGATGCAGAGAAAAAGCGGGTTACGGTAAAGAACAAAGGAAAGGGTGTATATGAAGAAAGCTTCGATTATTTGATACTCTCTCCGGGAGCAAGAGCTTTGCGACCTAATATTCCTGGTATAAACAGCGACAAAATATTTACACTGCGAAACATACCGGACACAGACCGGGTTAAGGCTTATGTAGATAAGAGTGATATCAATAGTGCCATTGTGATCGGCGGCGGTTTTGTCGGCGTGGAGACGGCGGAGAACCTGAAGGAACGGGGCTTAAAAGTAACTTTAGTGGAGGCTGCCCCCCATATACTTGCTCCGTTTGATTATGATATGGTGGTTCAGACAGAAAAAGAGATGGCTGAGAACGGAGTACGCCTGGTACTGGGGGATGGCGTAAAAGCTTTTGAAGAAAAAGGCGGCAGGGTTGAGGTTACTTTAAATAGTGATAATAAGCTGTCGGCTGATATGGTGATACTTGCAATCGGAGTGGCACCGGACACTGCCTTCTTAAAGGAGAGCGGACTGGAGCTTGGAGCAAGAGGTCATATTCTGGTCAATGACAGAATGCAGACGAATAAAGAAGGAGTATATGCTGTCGGCGATGCAATTGAGGTAATTGATTTTGTTACAAAACAAAATACAGCGATCCCGCTTGCAGGTCCGGCAAATAAACAGGGAAGAATCGCAGCAGATAATGTGGCAGGTATAGACAGCCGTTTTGCAGGCTCACAGGGTACCTCTATTATTAAAGTATTTGACCTTACTGCAGCCAGTACGGGTGCAAATGAAAGATCATTGCAAAGAGCAGGCATTACCTATAAAAGCATATTCATTCATCCGGTGTCACATGCTTCTTATTATCCGGGAGCAGTTCCTATGACACTGAAGCTTATCTTCAGCGAAGAGGGTAAGGTTCTTGGTGCACAGGGAATTGGCTACGACGGAGTAGATAAGCGGATTGATGTCATTGCAACAGTAATACGTCTTAATGGAACGGTAGAAGATTTAACAGAATTAGAATTATCCTATGCACCGCCATTCTCCTCAGCCAAGGATCCCGTCAATATGGCAGGCTTTGTGGCACAGAATATATTGGAGGGCAGAGCACATACGGTTACCTGGAGCGAAGTAGAGGAGATGAAGCCGGAGGATTACATCCTGGTGGATGTCCGTACCGAGCTGGAATATAGTAATGGGCACATCGAAGGCGCAATCAATATTCCGGTCGACAGCTTAAGGAATCGTTTGTCCGAACTTGATCCTGGTAAGACAGTAGTAGAATACTGTCAGGTTGGACTTCGCGGTTACATCGCCGATCGAATTCTTTCGCAGCATGGCTACAAAGTACTCAATGTAACCGGCGGTTATAAATCCATATCCTCACTGCATTATGATCTTAAGAAAGCACAGGAGGCCTATGTTGATCCGGATACACAGGTAATCCATGAAGAAACCGTGAGAGCGGCAGAGCTTTTGAGCATGCCCAAGCAAAGAGTGAGAGCTCCGGGAGAATACGATAAGACACTGGATGCCTGCGGGTTATGCTGTCCGGGACCGCTGATGCAGGTAAAGGCTTCCATGGCAGATCTGGAGGAAGGGCAAATACTTAAGGTAGCAGCTTCTGACCCTGGGTTCTTTGAAGACATCAAAGCCTGGTGTAAACGAACCAATAACGAGCTTTTGGACTTAAAGAAATCAGGCGGAAATATTACTGCATTCATTAAGAAGCTGGGAGAGGATCAGGAGGCACTGGTTCATTGTCAAGGGGCGAATACAGTTAAGGATAATAAGACAATGGTAGTATTCAGCGGAGACCTTGATAAGGCTATCGCATCCTTCATCATTGCAAACGGAGCAGCTTCCATGGGCAAGAAGGTGACAATGTTCTTTACCTTCTGGGGTCTCAATATCCTCCGAAAGCCGGAGAAAGTGAAGGTGAAGAAGGGAACAATTGATAAAATGTTCGGCATGATGATGCCAAGAGGCAGCAGAAAGCTTCAGTTATCCAAGATGAATATGATGGGAATGGGCGGCAAGATGATCCGTAAGGTAATGAAGGATAAGAATGTATCCTCTCTGGAGGAGCTGATACAGTCAGCGATCCAAAGCGGAATAGAGATTGTTGCCTGCCAGATGTCCATGGATGTTATGGGACTTCGTCAGGAAGAGCTGATTGACGGTGTTAAAATCGGAGGCGTAGGCTATTATCTAGGTGAAGCAGAGGATTCTAATGTAAACTTATTTATCTAAAATAAAAATAATGGTAGGAGCAGATTATATCGCAGGAAATATCTTGAATCCAGTCAGTAAGGGTGGATACAAGACAGATACCGGCGGATGATCTGCTCTTTTTCTTTACGATGAATGTCTGCGGGTTGTAATATCTTTAACATTACAGTTCTCAGGAATTTCTATGAAATTCAAAAGGAATAGTGGTAAATAAAGTTATTAAATGATATAATCTGCATATTAAAGAATTAGTGGCAGTTATGAAAAGAAATGATGCTTCATGATAGCTGCAGGCATGCTGTCAGACGAAATACGGCAGTAAAAGGTTCTGCATTTTCATAGGCGGATTAGTGAAGTACATAGATAGGAATGGAGATCATTATGACTGGCAAAAAAGGTAGAAGCATAATCGTTTTATTCGCTTTTTTTATTGCACTGACAGGTGTATTAGCGCCAATCCGCGCACAGGGCGATGTAAAACCGATTACCGATGTGGAAGATAAGCTGAAAGGAATCACAGAGGAGGAAAAAGCAGTCCTCGAGGAGCTTTTCTCCATAAATCAGAAAATAGAGGAATTGGAAGTTCAAAAGGAAGAGATAAACAAGGAAATAGAAAGTAAGAAGAAGCAGTTACATACGTTGGAGGGTGAAATCGCCGATAAGCAGGAAACATATGATCGCCAGCTTGCTGTTTTGCAGCAGGTATTGGTGGATTATCAGAAGGGCGGACCTTCAACCTACCTGGAGATTTTATTGAAAGCAGACAATTTATCGGACTTTTTAAAAAGTCTGAATGTAATTAAGGATATATCCCACAATGTGAAGGAACTCCTGAAAACCTTGGAGAAAGGTAAGAAGGAGCTGCTGAAGGAAAAAGAGAAATTGGCGGCTAAGGCGGCCGAATTGGAAGAAAAGCAATTTGAATTAACACAAAACCTGCAAAAGAATCAAAAGCTGCAGGAGGATAAGAAAACCTATCTGGCCTCTCTGCAGGAGAACGAGGCATATTATAAGGAGAAGCTTGGAGATCTGGAAACGATGTGGGAAAAATGCAAGACATTATATCCGAAGCTTGCGAAGAAAATAACCGATACCATCAATGAGGGTTACTTTACCTGGGAAGATCTGCATATGCAAGGCCTAGTAAAGATGAATGGATATATAGAACAAACAACCTTTAATGGAATATTGCAGAAAAATTCGGATCTTTCGGAAACGGAATTTCTATTTCAGAACCAGCAGGTGGTTTTAAAGGTTCCCGAGGAGAATCTTAGCTTAACTGGTTATTTTAAAATCTCTGAACCATGCGCAATTCAATTTGAGGTGACAGAGGGCACTTTCTATGATCTGCCGCTGGAGAAGGTTTCACTGGAAGAGCTGTTCCAAAATGGTCCGATGCTGATTGATTTCAACGCAATCTCCGAAGGCATGATTGCGGTAAAATTTACGATCAATAAAGTGGAGAGCGGGGAGAGAAAACTAGCCTTTGAACTGACGCCGGACTGGTCACAGCAATAGATCTCCGGAACAAAGATGGATGTGTATAATATGTTCGCAGGAATGGAGGGTAAGAATGATAGAAGCAAAAGATGTTTCTTTGATATATCATGACGGAACAGTTGCTCTTAGGAATATTAATATTGAAGTAAAGCCCGGGGAGCTGGTCTATATTACGGGACACAGCGGTTCAGGAAAAACAAGCCTTTTAAAATTGCTAATAGGAATAGAATATCCAACATCTGGAAGGCTTACCGTGCTGGGGCAGGTTATGGAAAAAGGAAAGAATAGGAAAATTAGGAAGCTTCGTAAAAAAATCGGACCGGTATTCCAGGAGTTTAAGCTAATAGAAGGCAGAACCGCTTTGGAAAATGTTATGATGGGAATGCGGTTTCTCGGAATATCTCCCAGGAAAATGAAAGCAGAGGCAATCAGTACCTTAAAAAAGGTGGGTCTTGAACATAAAATACGTTCCAAGGTGGAAAATCTATCCTGGGGAGAGGCACAGCGTGTAGCAATCGCACGAGCAGTTGCAAGAAAACCTTCTTTAATTCTGGCAGATGAACCAACCGGTAACCTTGACCATGCTAATGCCATTAATATATTACATATTTTGAATTCATTCAGGGACCAAAATACAGCTGTAGTAATCACCACACATGCAACCCATCTGATTGAAAATCAGGAGGATGCTACTTATATCAGAGTGAATAAGGGTGAAATTACAATCGAACGTACAGCAAACCTTACCGGTGACAGGATGGAGAATATTGTGTAGTACAAAGAAGACAACTGTTTGGAAAACAGCAGCCTGATCATTGAAGTAATGCGCGCAAAACATGCGCAGGAATGAGGAAATTATGAAGACTTTTTTCTATAACCTCGGATATTTTCTGATGGAAGCGAAGAGAACGATCCGTTTAAATCCCTTGTCCAACCTGTTTTCCGTAATCGGCACCGGACTGATCTTATTCTTACTCGGCTTGGTAGCAAGCGGTTGGATGGTTGGAGATAAGCTGATTGAAGCCTTGAAAGGAGAAGCAGAGGTCAGTGCTTATTTTGCAGAGAATACGGACAAAGAGGCTGCCTTAAAGCTAGTGGATACAATTAAGGGGTTGGAGGGAGTTCTGAAGGCGAACTATATTAACGCAGAGGAAGCCGAAACACAAATGAAGGATATGCTCGCAGATGAAGCAGATATCTTGAAATTATTTGATAAGAATCCTTTTCAAGCGTTTATCGAGGTACGGATAAATCTGGATGATATGAATAAGGTATTGTCAGAGGTGTCGGCACTGGAGGGAATTGATTATGTAAGGGATAATCGTTCCGTTCTGGAGCAGATGAAAAATATAGCGGATGGTTTGAAATTATTTGGAATTCTTGTTGTGGCAGCAGTTGGGATTACTACCCTGATTATCATTTCACATATGATTAGACAGGGAATTTATAATAATAAAGAACAGATTAATACGCTGCGCTTACTTGGGGCCCCGAACGGCTTTGTCGGATTTCCTTTTATCATAGCAGGGACTTTGCTTACCCTGCTTGGAGGACTGCTGGCGTCGGGAATGATGCTTGTCTTGATTTCAAGAGGTTACGGTCAGTTAAAAGGCTTTATACCATTCATTCCGTTACCCACCTTGGAGGAGCTTAAAAACAATGTGTGCGTGCTCGTTCTTCTTGTAAGTGCAGCGCTGGGCGTTGCTGGCAGTTTATTCGGTGTATCGTCTATGAAAAAAGAAGGATAAGGGAAGTAAAAATCAAATGGGATGTTTTGTTTGTGAGCGAATTGAAATGATCAAGAAAGGTACAAATCCTTATTTTGTCTGCGAACTGGAAACAGGGTATGTTGTTATCGGTGACCACCAGCATTTTAAAGGATATACATTATTCCTGTGTAAAGAACATGAAGCGGAGCTTCATTTCCTGCCAGAAGAATTTCGGATGAAATATCTGGAAGAAATGGCTTTGGTAGCGGAGGCGATATATAATGTATTTAAACCGGAAAAGATGAATTATGAATTACTGGGAAATGGCGATACACATATTCATTGGCACCTGTTTCCGAGAGTAACAGGGGATACGCCGGTAAAAGGACCGGTATGGATGCTGCCGTTATCTGAGATGTATTCGGAGGATAACCGTCCGGTCAAAACAGAGTTGGAGGCTATGAAGAAAGAGCTTAAGAAGGAAATACAGAATTTAATCTCAAAAAAAATGAGTTAAACAAAAGTATGGAGGTAATAAAGAATGCTGACTAGAAAAAACAGCAAAAACGGAGAGGAACTGTCCATCCTTGGCTTTGGATGCATGCGTTTTCCAATGAAGGGTGCCGGTATTGATGAAACCAGAGCAATTGCAATGCTGCGGGATGCTATTGATAAGGGATTGAATTATTTTGATACGGCTTACTTCTATCATAACGGGAAGAGTGAAGTCCTTCTGGGAGAAGCTCTTTTGGATGGTTACCGGGAGAGGGTTAAAGTGGCGACTAAGCTTCCGCCATTTCTGGTAAGTAAGCTGGAGGGGGCAAAGAAAATATTTGAAACCCAGTGTACCAGACTTAAGATGGATTATATTGATTATTATCTGCTGCACATGCTGACAGATAAGGCTACGCTGGACCGTATGATCGCTATTGGTGTAATGGACTGGCTTGAGCAGCTGAAGATGAAGGGAACAATCCGGAATATCGGATTCTCTTTCCATGGCTCGAAGGCGGATTTTGAACAGATACTAACAGCCTATCCCTGGGATTTCTGCCAGATCCAGTATAATTACCTGGATGAGAATAACCAGGCTACTAAGTCAGGCCTGGAGCTGGCCGGTTCGCTCAAAATACCGGTTATCGTCATGGAACCCTTAAGAGGCGGAAAGCTTGTGAATAATCTGCCGAAGGAGGTTCTAGCGGAATTCAAAAGCTTTGATGCACAGCGTTCTCCGGCGGAATGGGCACTTAGATGGATCTGGAACCACCCGGAGGTGACGGTCATTCTATCCGGTATGAGTGATGAAGCGCAGCTGGCAGAAAATATCCGAATTGCTTCCGAAGCAAAGGCAAATGCTTTAACAGAGGCGGAGCTTTTGATGTTTGACAGGGTTAAGAAGATATTGCTGGAGAAAACCAAAATACCCTGCACCGGCTGCGGCTATTGCATGCCTTGTCCTGCGGGAGTGGATATCCCGGGATGCTTCTCCGCCTATAATGATAAATATCTTCTTGGCAATAAGCGTGTCCGTCTGAAATATATGCAGACACTGGGTACATTTTCAAAACAGCCCGCATATGCTTCGCTATGTAAGGAATGCGGTAAATGCGAACACCATTGTCCGCAGCACATTGAGATCCGCAAGCAGCTGAAGGTTGTGAAGAAGGAAATGGAAGGATTTTTCTTTAAACCGGTGGTAGGTGTGGCCAGAAAATTTCTTAAGGTAAAATAGTGTAATCATGTGGATCGCAGCGGTCGTTGACGAAATAAATGAGAGATTAGTCAACTGTTTTATAGGGGGTATGTATGAAAAAGAAGAAAAATGTAACATTGTATAATCTGATTTTCCCAATCTGGCTTTTATGGCTATTGCCAACTACCTGGATCGTCATTTTACCGGCAAATTTTCTGGTGGATTTGCTGGTTGTGGTTCTGACCTTAAAGTATCTGAAGGTTCAGGGGCTGAAGCAGAAGGTGAAGCAGGTCATTTTCAAGGTATGGATCTTTGGATTTCTTGCGGACTTCATAGGAACAGCAGCAATGTTCATGGCGAACGCAATTGATTTTGATTATAATACAAAACTGGGAAAATGGTGGTATAATAATCTTTCAAATCCCGTTAGTTATAATCCGTTTCAGGGCATCTATTCCTTTTTGTGGGTTACTGCCTGTATTATTATAACGGCTTTCTTCATTTATCTTTTTAATTATAAAATCTGTTTGAAAAAGAGTAATCTGGAAGGGATACAGAAAAAGAAGCTGGCTCTTTCACTCGCTGTATTCACAGCACCCTATTTATTCTATCTTCCGACTAAATGGTTTTATCATGGCTTTTGATGTTGAAAAATGTCTTATGCACATCAGGTTTGATTAAATTCAGACAGATGTGCATTTTTTTTGGGAGTTTTTCGCAAACTAGAGGATGTGTTTTTAATCATTTATTTAATCCCATCATATAATTTACTATCAGACTCAGAATGCTTGCAAAGATAGGAGGAACAAATGAAGACTGTAACGACAAAGCTTTTTGAATATGGGGAAAAAGAAACGCAGTATTTAAAAAATGCAGATCAGTTGTTGGGAGATGAAATTGAGCGTATCGGAATGGTAGAAAGACAGGTTATTCCTGACCTGTTTCCGGCCCTTATCTATGCGATCATTGGACAACAAATATCTGTGAAAGCTTCCAGAACCATATGGGGAAGAATGCAGGAACGATTTGCGGATATTACTCCGGAAATTATAGCGGAGGTACCGCTGGAAGAGATTCGTCAGTGCGGAATGCAGACTGCAAAAGCAGGTTATATCCAGGGAATCGCCCAGAAGATAACAAGCGGAGAATTTGACTTAAATAGTCTATACAGATTGTCGGATAAAGAAGTAATACAAAAATTATCTACCTTAAATGGTATCGGAGCCTGGACAGCCGAAACACTTCTGCTCAATTCGATGGAACGTCCCAATGTGATCAGTTATGGTGATATCGCAATTCGGCGCGGAATTATGAAGTTGTATAATCTGTCTGAGCTTACGAAGGAACAGTTCATCCAGTATAAAAACAGATATTCTCCGTATGCCTCGGTTGCATCGCTTTACTTATGGAAAATTTCATACGATTAAAGTGATTAATAGGCTATTTCTTATTTATCATAAGAATTAACTTCAAAAGCCATATAATTTCGTTGCATAATTTACGGGAATGCACTAATATTAGTCTTTGTAATATTGCTATAATTTCTACGGTAAGATAGAGAGGTACAGGTTTATTATTCATCAGAAAGCGTTCCGATACAGGAATGCTTTCTGTTACATAAATAAAGCAAGTTTCATACGAAAACTAAATATGAGAATAGGTTGCCCATATGAGATAGGAGATTACTTTAAACGATTCGAATGTCAAAAACCTGATCCAGGTTATGTAGATGAATATGAGTGCATATATATTCATCTGGACTTTCCTTTAACCTCCCAAATTACCAAGCACAGGCAATTATGGGAGGCCTGGTCTTCATCATATGAATATTCATACACCCATATGCATCCGGCAACTTGATTTTAGGCTTTTGTTGGGCAAATCCTAAAAGGGGAGTATTAAAGGAGAAGATATAAAGGGAAGCATAAAAAGGAAAACATAAAAGGGGATTGTTATGAAGAAACAATTATTAGAGAGTTGCACTCTGTGTCCCAGAGAATGTCGTGTTGACAGAACAAAAGGGGAGAAGGGTTATTGCCGGGAGACGGACGAGCTTACCGTTGCGCGCGCTGCGCTTCATATGTGGGAAGAACCATGCATCTCCGGCGAGGAAGGCTCAGGTACTGTTTTTTTCTCCGGTTGTGCAATGGGATGTATTTATTGTCAAAACCATTCAATTGCACAGGGGATGGCGGGAAAGAAGATAACGGTTGAAAGACTTTCCCAAATATTTCTGGAATTACAGGACAAGAATGCAAATAATATAAATCTGGTTACGCCAAGCCATTATACGCCGCAGATCCTTGATGCAATTATACTTGCCAGAGGGGCCGGCCTAACCATTCCAATTGTCTATAATTGCAGCGGTTATGAAAAGGCAGAAACACTCAGGCTGCTGGAAGGATATATCGATATCTACCTGCCAGATTTTAAATATATGGATACCTGGCCGGCTCTGAACTATTCGAACTGCGGCGACTATTTTACTTATGCGAAAGACGCAGTAAAAGAAATGCTGCGGCAGGTTAAGTATCCGGAATTTGATGAAAGAGGGATGATGACGAAGGGGGTAATCGTCAGACATCTGTCATTGCCGGGGCATCTTGAGGATTCGAAGAACATAATAAAATATTTATATGAAACCTTTGGTGATACTATCTATATCAGCATTATGAACCAATATACCCCTATACGCAGCTTCGAGCAGTATCCGGAGCTGAGTAGGAAAATTACAAAAAAAGAATATGATAAACTGATAGATTATGCGATAGAACTTGGTGTGGAGAATGGATTTATCCAGGAGGGAGAAACCGCCTCAGAAAGCTTCATACCCGAATTTAATGGAGAAGGAGTATAACAAATGTACGATAAAAACAAAAAAAGTACACAGCCAGGTCAGAGGAATACAGAAAACAAATCAGCAGGCCGAGTGAAGGGGGCTTCTGGAAAACGAAATGGGCAAGCTACACTTATGGGTTCAAAAGGCAGAGGACAGGATGCTAATGTGAAAGAGAAGGTATATAGCGGCAAATTTAATACCTTTGTGGATGATTACGAGGATTTTGATGACGAGTATTATAGGACATTGGCGAAAAATAAGAAACAAAGTGGAAGTGCTTCTGGTAAAAGTACGAATGGTAAAAAAACGATTAATAAAAATATAAATAGCAGAAGTATGGATAGTAGACCTATGAGCAGTAGAAGTACGGATAATAGAAGTACGGACAATAAAGGTACGGACAGAAGAAGTATGAATAATAGAAGTACGGACAATAAAGGTACGGACAGAAGAAGTACGTATAATAGAAGTATAACTACTAAAAGTACGATTAGTAATAGTATTAATAACAGTACGATTAAGAATACGGTATGTATTAGAAGTGAATCGGGTAAAAGTGTATCAGATAAGAATGTGTATCAGAAGGGCACATTTCAAAACGACGCATATGGTCATAGTATAGCGGACAAAAATTCGTATAGTAAAAAGGTATCCGGGAAAACAACAGGCCCTGAAAGAATGAAAAACAACGGTAAGAAAGGTACTTGCCCCTACAGCAGGGAATGTGGTGGCTGTAATTATATGCAGCAGAGCTACGATATTGAATTAATGGAGAAACAGAAAACCGTAGAAAAGCTGATAAATAAATATTGTAAAGTGGAATCAATCATAGGAATGAAATCTCCAAGTCATTACCGTAATAAAGTGCATGTGGTCTTCGATCATGATAAGAAAGGAAATCCTCTTTCAGGGGTATATGAAGAAGGCTCACATCGCATTGTCGCTGTCAATCAGTGCTTAATTCATAATCAGAAAGCGGATGCCATTATAAACACCATTCGCGATATGCTAAAATCATTTAAAATGAAGACCTATGATGAGGACACCGGTTATGGATTGCTTCGTCATGTGCTGATCCGAGCCGGATATATCAGCAATGAGATTATGGTAGTACTGGTACTGGCTTCCCCTATTTTGCCTTCTAAGAGTAATTTTGTCAAAGCCCTTAGGGACAAGCATCCGGAGATCTCAACCATTGTAATTAATGTAAATGACAAAAAAACAAGCATGGTTTTAGGCGATAAAGAACAGGTGATTTACGGAAAGGGTTATATCGAAGACAGCTTATGTGGAAAGGTATTTCGTATTTCGCCAAAATCCTTCTATCAGGTGAACCCGGCGCAAACTGAAATTCTCTATAACAAGGCAATAGAGCTGGCAGAGTTGAAAGGCAGTGAGACTGTTATAGATGCTTATTGCGGTACCGGCACTATCGGACTAATCGCATCCGATCATGCAAAAAGAGTCATCGGCGTGGAACTAAATAAGGACGCCGTCCATGATGCGAATACAAATGCTAAACGCAACAATGCGCAAAACATTGAATTTTATAACAACGATGCCGGTGTATTTCTGAGCCAGATGGCAGAACAGCAGGAGAAGGCGGATGTTGTGTTCCTTGACCCTCCGCGAAGTGGTAGCAGTGAACAGTTTATGGATTCGCTAGTACGTCTGAAGCCGAAGAAGGTAGTGTATATTTCATGTAATCCTGTTAGTTTGGAAAGGGATTTGGGGTATCTGACGAAGAAAGGTTATCGGGCAAGTAAAGCGGTGCCGGTTGATATGTTTCCTTGGACGGGGCATGTGGAAACGGTGATTCTGATGACACGTTGTGGTAAAAACGATAAATAAAGCGCTTTAACCACAATATGTTGTGGTTTTGGAGTAAAAAATGGGCAAAAATCAGGCTAAAAAGTGCCCGATTTTTGCCCTGATTTTTAAGGGAAAATATAGATGACATAGGTGAATGTAGAGGAGGGAAGATATAAAATGCAACCAATGACATTAAATCATACACGTGAGCTAGATATATTTTATAATGAGAATCGCTCTAAATGCACTCTGTGTGGAAAGCTATTCTCAGATGGAGACTGTGCTCACTTAGGATATCTAAATGACGATAGTCATGCTGTGTTATGTGATGTTTGTTCTGCTCAACTTAGAGAAACTGTTGTTCGATATCACTGGAAAAAAGATATCTATGAAACTCCCAAATTATCTGATAAACTTTGGAGGTATATGGATTTAAGCAAGTTCATTTCATTAATTAGAAAAAATGAATTGTATTTTTCAGCATTAACATGTTTTGATGATCCTTTTGAAGGTGCAAAGGGTATTGTTACAATGAAAAAAAAGTGGGATGATTTTTATTTGAATTTTTTTAGACAAGCAATATTAACTGCACCCGGTATGGATTTATCTAAATTAACACAAGAAAAACTAGAATCTGAATCGCAACGCCTACTAGATCAAATAAACTCTACTGGTAAAAATGAACGACAATCAATTTTTATTAGTTGTTGGCACTTAAATGACTTTGAGTCAGAAGCTATGTGGAAGTTGTATTCAAAAGATGTGACAAATGCAGTGGCGATTCAAACCACATACATGCATTTATATGAAGCATTATATAAAGATCCCACTATTAGTATTGGTAAAGTAAATTATATTGATTTTTCTAAACAATTTACTTCTGTTAATGATGCGTTTTGGTTTAAGCGAAAATCTTTTGAGCATGAACACGAAGTTCGTGCTGTAGTAAAAAGACGAAGTGAAAATATCACAGGTATTAGTTTTCCTATTTCGGTAGATAAATTAATTGATAATATTTATATATCTCCATATGCTCCAGCTTGGTTTGCAGAAGTAGTAAAGAGTCTTCTGGAAAAATACAACATAAATAAGCCGTTATTACAATCAGATATGTGTGCCCAACCATTTTATTAATGAATAATGTGAGTGATACAGTTTTGTTAAACTTCATATGAAATCAATAGGCTAAGTTTTAGGTCGATTTAAACGACCTACATACTTAGCCTATTTTTTATGCCTAAAACAAAAGGAGGACTGATTAAAGTGATTACAAGATTTATGAGAGATACACCTCTCGCTGGTATAGAAATAGAAATGCAGCTTATTCCCGGCTTTACGCCTCGTGCCTGCGGAACATTCCGAAGCCAGCAAAGATATGTGAATCCAAACCCAATTCGGTATGAAGAAGTGTTGGGCCTGTTACTCAAAGAGATAGAGTTACAGGCATTTGCTCTGCGAGTGCAAAGAATCATAAAGGTTGTGAACAGCCTTGGGGAAAGCGAGGTGAACCAAATGATATTTAGAAATACAGAACATAAAAAGAGATTTCAAAGTATCTGTAAAAGCGGTCTGTTTCCGAAGTTAGAAGAAAGCTACGGATGTGCAGTCGCTATTTTTTTTACTCTCTGCAGATGCGTTTGTTTGGAGTAAGATAAAAAATTGTGTAGATAGCCAACTTATTCATTTTGATGCTATCCGCATTCATGGTGCTGCCTCAGTATTTTATTTCAGAAAACCATGAACCCATTATCACCAAAGAACAGTTTGAAGCAGTCAAGGAAATTTATGAATACCGCAGAAAGCAGATGGGCATTGATGATTCGGGAAAACACCAAAACCGTTATGTATTCAGCAGCAACGTCATCTGTGGGGAATGCGGCAGTATTTTCCGCAGACAGAAAATTTACATTGGTAAGCCCTATGAGAAAATACAGTGGTGCTGTAGTCAGCATATCGCAGATAAATCAAAATGCAGCTTAAAGGGTATTCGGGAGGATGTAATCAAAAGAGCATTTACAGTGATGTGGAATAAGCTCATCAGCAATTATACAGAAATCCTCATTCCCCTGCTGGAATCTTTAAAGAGTCTTCGGATTGATGAACAGCAGGAGCAGGAAATCAGCGAATGCAACAACAGAATTATGGAATTAACAGAGCAGAGTCATATCCTTAGTAGTGTCGTAGCAAAAGGGTATATTGACTTTGCTGTTTTTATAGAAAGACAAAATACCTTAACACAGGAACTTACTGCCACCAAGAAAAAAAGAAGCCAGCTTCTTGACAGTAATGGTTTTGACCGAGAAATTGCTCGGACAGAGCTGCTGATCGCGCTGTTCCAGAGCAATCCCAATATTTTAGAAGATTATGATGAGAGTTTGTTTTTACAGGCGGTAGATAAAATTATCATACACGAAAACCATACAATTACATTTAGACTAAAAAATAGCTTAGAGCTGACGGAATACTGCGGAAAGGAAGTGGATGAGGAATGATGCAGCGACATATGCCAATCGGTTATAAAATGGTTGATGGGAAAATTCAAATCGATAAAACGAAAGAGAAAGTAGTAAAAAAGATATATAAGGATTATCTTTCTGGAGTTTCCACCTATGGTTTAGCCAAAGAACTGACCGCAATGGGATTTTTAAATACCAACAATAAGCCGTCATGGAATCATGGCTCTATCGGCAAAATTTTAGAAAATACCAAATACTTAGGCGATGACCTTTATCCGCAGATGATAGAGAAAGAACAGTTTGAACAGGTGCAAAATCGCAGAAAAGAACGCTGCCAGACATTAGGCAGAACTGCGCAACCCAATAGTATGGTCAATCAATACATCTTCAGCGGCAAGCTTCGCTGCGGAGAATGTGGTGAGATTTACCGCAAATATGTGGAACACAGCGGTAAACCTTCAGAACGCACGAATTGGAAATGCAAAAAGTATATTTATAAGAATAGAGTACAGTGCCGATGCGGAGTGATCACGGATGAACAAATCAAGGGGGCATTCATACGTGCTGCTAATTACATTATTTCCAAGATGTACCTATTAGACCGGAAGCCCAAGGTGGCTTCCCTGCCTGTTAACCAAGAATTTAAAAAGCTAGATCAAAGGGTGAAAGAGCTTGAAGCAGATGGGCGGTATTCTTCTAAAGAACTGTCAAACTTGATTTTTAAAAGAGCATTGGTTTTTTACAACACTGCCGAGATTAAGGATTATGAACATACCGCTGAGAAAATGAAGCAAGTATTTTCTCAGCGAGAGCAGCTAAAGGAATTTGATGATGATTTGTTTTCAACGGTAGTCAAGCACTTGACGGTTTATGCCGATAGATGGCTTACTTTTGAATTTATCAACGGATTAACCATAGACGGAACCTATTAAAATCTCAAGAAAGGATGCGATTAGATGCAAACAGCAAGAAAAAAGAATATATCGGTGATACCGTCACAGCCGGAATATGACCGAAGCATAAAGGTACAATTTAAGATGCTCCGGGTAGCAGCATACTGCCGAGTAAGTACCACCTTAGAACAGCAGGAAAGTAGCTACGAAGCACAGGTATCCTATTACACCGAAAAGATACAAAGCAACCCAAATTGGAAGCTGGCAGGAATCTACGCTGATGACGGAAAATCGGCAACGAACACCAAAAAACGTGATGACTTCAATACCATGATAGACGATTGCATGGCAGGAAAAATTGATCTTGTCATCACTAAGTCAGTCAGCCGATTTGCAAGAAATACGGTAGACTCCCTGCAAAATATCAGAAAACTCAAGGAAAAGAATATCGGTGTTATTTTTGAGAAAGAGGGTGTCAACACACTGGATGGTACAGGTGAGCTTCTGATTACTATCCTAAGTAGTCAGGCACAGGAAGAAAGCCGTAACCTAAGCGAAAACACTCGTTGGGGATTGGTAAGGCGATTTGAAAACGGAGTTATCTCGGTCAACCATACTAAGTTTTTAGGTTACACCAAGGACGAAAATGGCGAGCTGGTCATTGTACCGGAGGAAGCCGAGCTAGTAAGACGAATTTTCAGGCTTTATTTAGAGGGTAATAGCAGTATCAAGATTGCAAAAATATTAAAAGCGGATGGTATCAAAACGGTAACCGGAATAGATACTTGGCAGCCTAGTGTCATAGATCAAATGCTACGAAACGAAAAATATATGGGCGATGCGTTACTGCAAAAGACCTATACGGTAGATTTTCTTAGCAAGAAACGAGTTAAAAACCAAGGAATTGTTCCACAGTATTATATTGAGGATAACCATGAAGCAATTATCCCAAGAGAGCTTTTTTATAGGGCACAGGAAGAAAAAGCAAGGCGAGCGGCTATATACAAGCCATCTGCTGAAAAGAAATCAAAGACAGAAAAAAGCAAATACAGTTCAAAATACTCTTTATCGGATATTATGGTATGTGGCGAATGCGGTCAGCCCTACCGCAGGCAGACATGGTCAAAGTACGGTCAGAAAAGCGCCGTGTGGCGGTGTGACAACCGTTTAAAGAATGGAACAAAGAACTGCAAGCATTCCCCCACTTTAAAAGAACAGCCCCTGTATGAGGCGATTATGGCCGCCATAAACAGCGTGGTAGAAAATCAAGGCGACTTCGTGGGAGCCTTCCGAGAAAATGTAATAAGAGTCATCGGAAGTTACTCTACCAGACACATACCTTCGGAATATGATGAACAAATAAAAAAACTGCAGGGTGAAATGCTTACCCTTATCGAAGAAAATGCAAAACAGGGTTCTGTCAATGAGAATTTTGACGAGCAGTACCATAGCATCGCTGAGAAGATAAGAGACTTGAAACTAAAAAAGCTTAAACTGACACAGGAAAATAGGCTGGCTGAAACCTTCAGCAAGAGAGTTGAAGATATGGACAATTGCCTCAAGAAAACCTCTTGCACGGTTGGAGGTTATGACGATGAACTGGTCAGACGGCTGATGCAGAGTGTTAAAGTTATCAGCGAAGATAAGATAGAAATACAATTTAAATCCGGAATTGTGATGCAGCAAACAGTGGCATATGATGAATAAAGAATAAGCAGGGATGGGGGGATGTATCCTGCTCCTGCTTATAAAAAGCTGTTAAGACTAAAATCCTCAGTGCGCTGAGGGTTTTATTGTTGGCAGATTAGTCAAATTTTCTTTTAATTATTTAGTTTATTTACATTCAAGTCGAATTGACATTGTTCGTTTTTGTGCATATAATGTATAATGTACAAGTGCAATTATACGGAGGTTCAACTATGGAATATATGACCGCCTTAGAAGCAGCTGAAAAATGGGGTATTACTGTAAGACGAGTGCAAATCCTCTGCGAACAAGACCGCATTTCAGGGGTTACACGTTTGGGTAAGGTGTGGGTAATCCCGAAAGAAGCAGAAAAGCCTAAAGATGCAAGAGTAAGAAGTGGGAAATATTTAAAACACAAATAGTTGTGTTGAATTTAATAATACGGGTTAATTAAAAAAAGCTAAAGAAATAGATTAGGAGAAATTAGAATGCCGAAAATTACGTTATCACAACTTGAGGGATATTTACTTAGAGCAGCTGACACTTTAAGAGGAAACATGGATGCTTCTATGTATAAAGAATATATATTTGGTATGCTTTTTTTAAAAAGACTATCAGATCAGTTTGAGGTTGAACAGCAAAAAGTAAAATCTCATTGGTTAAATACTGGTGTATCAATTGAAAAAGCAAATGAAATGATGGAAGATCCACTTGAATATGCGGATAGTTTTTATGTGCCTATTGAAGCTCGTTGGAGTGTACCAGATAATAATGATTATGGAATTAGAAACTTTAAAGTTGGTATTGGTGAACAATTAAATAATGCAATCTCAAAATTGGAAGAAAGTAACCCCAATACATTAGGGGGGATTCTTAAAGATATAAATTTTAATGGAACGAAAAATGATGAGAAAATATTAGATGATAAAAAGTTAAGAAAATTGATCCGAGATTTTTCAATGTTGAGGCTTCGAGATGGTGATTTTGAATTTCCAGATTTGCTGGGAGCTGCTTATGAATACTTAATTAAAGATTTCGCTGATCAATCAGGAAAAAAGGGAGGTCAATTTTATACACCTTCACAAGTAGTTCGTTTACTTGTGCAACTAATAAAACCTGATGAAAATATGTCGATTTATGATCCGACTTGTGGCTCAGGAGGTATGTTAATTCAATCTAAACAATACGTAGAGGAGCAAGGAAAAAAATCTCGTACTTTAACTCTGTGTGGTCAAGATAATGACTTAACAGTGTATCCTGTATGTAAAATGAATATGATATTGCACGGAATAAATGATGCATTAATTAAAAGAGAAGATGTTCTATCTGAGCCATTACACACAAATCCCGATGGATCACTGATACAGTTTGATCGAGTTATTGCTAATCCTCCATTTTCACAGAACTATATCAAAGAGAATTTAAAATATACCTATCGTTTTGATGTGGAACAGGGCGGCTATGGATATTGTCCTGAAAGCGGAAAAAAAGCAGACTTAATGTTTGTACAACACATGATTGCAAGTCTAAAAAAAAGTGGATTGATGGCAACTGTTATGCCACATGGAGTTTTGTTCCGTGGTGGTGCAGAAAAATCCATCAGAACAAAAATGATTGACAAGGATATAATTGAAGCAATAATTGGTCTGCCTGCTGACTTATTCTACGGGACAGGTATACCAGCATGCATAATTGTAATAAATAAGCATAAGAAAGATACGCCAATGGAGGGCAAAATACTATTTATAAATGCCGATAAGGAATACGGCGAAGGAAGAAATAAAAATTTTTTGCGTCCAGAGGACATTGAAAAAATTACCTATGTATTTGATAACAAAAAGATCGAAGACAAATATTCTAAATTGGTGGATATTAAGACAATAGCTACCGAAGAAAACTATAATTTAAATATACGTAGATATGTAGATAATACTCCGGATGCAGAAATTGAGGACGTTAGAGCACATATGTTAGGTGGTGTTCCAAAGCGTGAAGTAGAATGTTATCGCCATTTGTATGAGAAATATGGCATTAATGAGATGGAGATTTTTCAAGAGAAAGATGAGAAATATTATCAATTTAAGCAAGAGTTTTCTCAAAAAGAAGCGATTAGAAAATATATAAATACACACGATAAGGTGATGGAAAAGGAGAAATTTATTAAAGCGGAATTGTTAAATATATGGTCAAAAATGTCTGTTGAATTAAAGGCACTAGATAATCATTTTGACATAAATGCTTTCCGAAATAAGTATATTAATCTTTTTCGTATTCGCCTATCTGCGACTGGAATTTTAGATATTTATAAGTCTGCTGCAGTTTTCGCAAATTTTTGGGAGCACACATACACCGTAAAGACAGTAAAAGTAGAAAATGCGGATGGTAAGCTAGAGGATTTAGACGAAAGAGTGCGTATCAAAGAAGGAATGCTGACTTTAAAATATGCAGGATATACTGAAGGCTTAGTTCCTGATGAAACTATTAAAAAACACTGCTTGTCGGTTGAATGTGAAAAAATAGAAGAATTGTCAGACAAAGTCGCTGAGCTTAATAGTGAACTTTTAGAATTAATAGATCAGGCATACGATGGAACTGAACTGGAAGAAGGAGATAAAAAAAGTTTAAAGGGTGCTATTAAAATTATTACAGATGCATTGAATGCAGTTGAATCTCATGATTGTGACGATGAAGATGAGAAAGAATTATTGAATCTGAAAAAGTCTTTAGAATCCACAGATAAGAAACTTAAACTTCATAGAAAAGAACTTAATACGCAGACAAAAGAATTAACAACAAAGATTTTAGAAATCCGTGATAAAATGAAAGAGGGTAATGCAAGAGAATTACTCTTTGAAAAACTATCTGATGTTTTGATGAAAGAACTTTCAGGCTATCTAAAAGTGGAGCGTAATAAAGCATTAGAGGTTTTTACAAGGTTATATGACAAATATTTTGTTACATTAAGTGAAACTCTTGAAAAGAGAGAAAGTGTTAAGTTAAAGCTAGATGAGTTTTTGAGTAAACTGGGGTATACCATATGAGTAAGTGGGTCAATAAAAAGCTTGGAGAGATAGCTGATATAATAGTCAGTAATGTGGATAAGCATATCAATCCGCATGAGCAAAAAGTATACCTCTGCAATTATATGGATGCATATAAAAATCGTTATATAAAAAAAACGATTGATTTTTCCGAAGGGTCTGCGAATGCCGAAGAAAAAAGAAAATATTCTTTAATGCTTGGGGATGTACTCATTACAAAAGATTCTGAAACGCCTGATGATATAGGGATACCAGCAATAATATGGGATAGTATTGATAACTTGGTTTGTGGATATCACTTAGCAATATTAAGACCAAAGTCTGATATTGACTCACTGTTTCTTATGCATTTGTTACAAAGTGATCATGTTTATAAAAATTGGGGAACTAAAGCAAGTGGTGCTACACGTTATGGATTAAGTAAAGGGGCGATCAGTAGCGCTAACTTACATATTCCGGCTAAAATAAAAGAACAATCCAAAATAGCCGAAGTATTGACAACGATTGATATTGCCATTGAACAGACTGAAATATGTATAAAAAAGTACTCTGGAATAAAGCAAGGTTTGATGCAGGATTTGTTGACCAATGGAATGGATGAAAATGGGAAAATTCGTTCTCCTAAAACACACAAATATAAATCTTCAATATTAGGAATGATACCAGAAGAATGGATGTGTGTGGAGTTTAGTAAGGTTTGTAGAGTGCGGCAGGGTTTACAAATAGCTATTGCAAACAGAAGTATAGATAAATTAGATGACTCATATTTTTTGTACATCACTGTAGATTATTTAAATAGTGGAAGGAATGAATATTATATTAAAAATCCTCCAAAATCAGTTATATGCACAGAAAAAGATATATTAATGACAAGAACTGGAAATACGGGTACAGTTGTTACGAATATTAAAGGTGTATTCCATAACAATTTTTTCTTAGTTGATTTCGATAGAAACAAGTTAGAAAAAGAATATGTTTTTATGTATCTCAATAGAAAAGAGATAAAGAATATGTTTATAAATTATTCAGGTGTAACAACTATTCCTGATTTAAAGCATAAAGATTTTTATAATACTTTTATTAAATTTCCCAAAAGCAAAAAGGAACAGCTAGCAATTATACAAAATATAAATAGTGTGGAACAACAGATAAGCATTGAAGATGCATATTTAAAAAAACTTGTAGCTATTAAAAAGGGCTTAATGCAAGATTTACTTACAGGAAATATATCTGTTGATATATTGTTGGAGGGGGTGCACTAATGAATTTACAGCTCAATGAAAAGGATTATGTGGAGCAGCCATTATTAAAACAATTAAAGTCATTAGGCTGGCAGATTATTGATGGTGAAGCTGATAACAAAAAAGGATTGTATGATCCTGAGGTCACCTTAAGAGAAAGCTTTTCTGAGGTGGTTTTAAAAGGTGAAATCAAATCATCATTAGTGCGTCTAAATCCATGGCTGGAGGATGATCAACTTGCGGAGCTGATACGTCCTATTGTAAATCCAAAAGCCACAGCACTCCTTGCTGGAAATATGGAAATATATAATAAGTTAATTCAAAATGGAACCGCCTTTAACAGAGCAACCGAAGAAGTAGATAAGGATGTAACATACATAGATTTTGGTGATGCAGTGCATCAAAATATGAAGAAATCTAAAAACAGTTATATTGCTATTTCTCAGTTTAAAGTCAAAATCCCGGGCACGGAGAATCATATAATTCCGGATATTGTGTTATTTATTAATGGTATCCCAGTTGTTGTTATTGAGTGTAAATCACCTGCAGTCTCCAATTCTATTGGTGAAGGCATCGAGCAGCTTATGAGATATCAAAATCGCAGACAAAGTGAATTCAATGAAGGCTGTGCTTCATTGTTTTACTATAATCAATTACTTATAGTAACAGATTACCAGAAAGCTGTCTATTCCTCAATAACGGGAGAATCTGAGCATTACATACAGTGGAAAGATCCATATCCTTATACACTTGCTGATATTGGAGAAGGTAGTATCTCCAGTCAGCAGGTTCTTGTACAAGGTATGCTTACCCCCACTAACTTGACTGATATTATAGCATCTTATGTGCTTTATCAGGAAGCAGATAACGGAAAAATGATTAAGATTGTCCCAAGATATCAACAATTCCGGGCTGTTTCAAAGATTGTAAAACGATTGCAGGGAGAGACTACACCGGAGAAGAAAGGTGGCACTGTTTGGCACACACAAGGTAGCGGGAAGTCACTTACAATGCTATTTGTTGCGCAGAAAATCAATCGGATCAAAGAGTTAAAAGGGTATAAAATTGTTTATATTACCGATAGAAAAGATTTACAGGAACAGCTTTCAAAAACAGCTACGCAAATTGGTGTGGACTTCAATGTTGCCACCAATATACGAAGTTTAAAAGCACTAATCCGTAATGATGTCCCAGATATCGTTATGGGCATGGTGCATAAATTCCGAGAGAGTGATTTAAAAACAGATATGGGAGAGCTCAATCGTTCTTCTAAAATTCTTGTTATGATTGATGAAGCACATCGTACACAATATAAAATACTGGGGGCTAATTTAACTAAGGCTATGCCGAATGCTGTTAAAATTGCTTTTACGGGTACGCCAGTTGAAAAAACAGAAAAGACATTTGGCGATTATATAGACCGTTATTCTATTCGTACGGCTGTTGAAGATGAAGTGACAGTAGAAATTGTTTATGAGGGAAGGACACATAATTCATTTATAACAGACAAAGATGGACTAGATTCTGCATTTGAAGATGTATTTGGTCAATGCAGCGATGATGAGCGTAAACTTATACAAGGAAAATATACTTGGCGTGCGTATTTGGAACTAAATGAGGTCATAGAAGCAAAAGCTAAGGATATGCTGGATCACTATGTTCAACATATTTTCCCTAACGGATTTAAAGCCCAGGTAGTAGCTGTATCCAAAGAAGCGGCATATCGTTACAAAATTGCATTTGATAGGCTACTTCAGGAAAAATGTATACAATTGCGAAAAAGCAACTCTAATGATATTGATGTGGATCTTTTAGAAAAAGTAAAGGCAGAAGCTATCTTTTCCCACTCTGGAAATGATGATCCGAAGTTTTCACCATTCACTGACGAGGCAAAGCATAAACAAATAAAAAACAGCTTTAAGGCTAAGTATGATAAAGAAAATGATGATGGAAATGTTGGTATATTAGTAGTTCAGAGTATGCTTTTAACTGGATTTGATGCGCCTATTGAACAAGTCATGTATCTTGATAATATTATTAAGGAACATAATTTGTTGCAAGCAATCGCTCGTGTTAACAGAACAGAAAAAAATAAGTACTGTGGTTTTGTCGTAGATTATGTAGGGGTATCCAAACACTTGCGAAATGCACTTTCAATTTACGATGAAAAAGATATTGCAGAGATATTAGAGGTGATTAAAGACTCTGATGAGGATATTGAGGATTTAGAACGTAAGTATGAAAAAATAATAGAATTCGTTAACAAATTGGATGTAATTAATCTTTCTGATGTTAATGGAATTATTGACGAACTGGCTGATTATGATTTAAGAAATGAATATTTTACAACATATAAGCAATTACTTAAGGCTTTTGATAAAGTATTACCGAATGTAGCTGCGCTAAAATATGTTAATGAATTGCGCTTGCTCGCTTTTGTTTCACAGACAATTGCCAATGTATATAGAGATACTAAATTTGCTGTTAAAGACGCTAGTAAAAAAGTAAGGGATATATTAGAGGATTATTTAAAATCACAAGGTATTAGTTTGAAAATACCTCCACTTGCTATCCTTTCTGATGATTTTACAAGTGCCATAAAAACTAAATCTAATAGAGCAAAATGTGAAGAAATTACGCAGCAAGTAAAAGAATATATCAGCTATCATGAAGATGAAGATCCTGAATTATATGAGCGTTTTTCAGAAAGACTTGAAAGCATGCTTCAAAAATATAATGAGAATTGGGAGGAATTATATAGAGAGTTAGAAGTATATGTTCGAGAACTGAAAAAAGGTCGTGAGGGTGAGGAAACGTTTGGGTTTGATCCAAGAACAGAGATGCCTTTTCTTGCGTATATCAGAAAAATTGTATTTACTAACAAAAAGACATCTGAACTAACTGAAAAAGAAGTTGAAAAGCTAATTGAGGCGACTAGAGACATTATTGACAGAATAAATGAGGATAGTAAGCTACCTATGTTTTGGGATAACCCAGTAAAAAAGGATACATTAAGAAAGTTTATTGCTAGACACTTGTTAGAAGTATTTTATGAGTTATCCGATAATAAAGATGTTCCTCACAGAAAAGAGCTTGCGCAAAGGTTGCTTGAAACCGCATATAAAATTTATGGAAATGGTAGGTGATGTAGGTGAAAGATTATCAGCTTAGGCGAAGCAACAGAAAAACTATTGCTTTGGTAGTTAACAATGAAGCTGAGCTAGTTGTTAAAGCACCTCTATCTACTTCAGTCGTATTTATTGAAGAACTTATTGAGAAAAAGAACAATTGGATCTCTGATAAGCAAAGTATTGTAAAAGAGCGCAATAAGCTATATTTGAAACGCAGTTTCCAAAAGGGCGAGAGTTTCATGTATCTTGGGAACAATCATCAACTTCAATTTTCAGACGATGTTAAGGAAATTATTAAAGACAATCGGATGATATTAATACCTTCAAATATTTCTGATGTTAAAGGTGAAATGATTAAATGGTATAAAAATCAGGCGTATATTATTATTACCGAGCGCTTAAAGTATATTGAAAATATTACTGGGTTAACTGCTAAGTCAATTAGAATTTCAGATGCAAAAAAGAGATGGGGTTCATGTGGAATTAGTGGAAGCCTAAATTTTAGTTGGTATCTTGTGATGTGTCCAGTGAGAGTAATTGATTATGTAATTGCACACGAGATTTCGCATGTTGAATACCGTGATCATTCAAAAGACTTTTGGATTCGAGTTAAGACTATTATTCCAGACTACGAAGTCCAGAAGAAATGGTTAGATGATAATCAGAGACTAATGGATATTATCTAATGGGAAGTTTTATTAAAAATACTGTATTGTGTTTTTGGTGTAAAGTATAGAATAATTTTTAAATGATAAAAAGCAATACATTTTAAGGGGGATAATTCGTGAAGGCGGGAGAGACAAGCTTGCAAAAGCTTATGCAGGGTGCACTACAATTTGTAGTTCCCATTTATCAGCGTACATATAGTTGGTCATTTAAACAGTGTGATCAATTATGGAAAGATATTATACATATAACTCATAAGGAAGATGATAAGGTGCATTTTATTGGGTCAGTCGTGTATATTGACTTGGGAGCACCTCTTGGTAGGCCGCCGCAGCTTCTTCTGATAGATGGTCAGCAACGTTTGACAACCCTGTCTTTACTTTTATGTGCGTTGGCCAGATATATTGATCAAAATGAACTTGGTGACCGTATTAATTCAAATAAAATAAAGAATTATTTTCTGCTAAATAATGATGAAAATGGTGCAGAACGTTACAAATTAATTTTGACTGAACAGGATAAAGATACTTTTATCCGTATTCTCGATGGTACAGAAAAGGATATGATTAACCCGTCTGAGCAGATGCTGAAGAACTTTGCTCATTTTATGGGAATGATTGAGAAAAGCGGCGAAGAAATTGAAACTATTTATGAAGGTATTAATAGGTTAGTGCTGGTTGCAGTAGCGCTTGATAAGACTCAGGACAACCCACAGCTAATATTTGAAAGTATGAACTCAACCGGTAAGGATTTATCGCAGGCTGATTTAATTCGTAACTATATTCTAATGGGACAACCCCCTCATGAGCAGGAAAAGTTATACACGACTTATTGGCGACCTATGGAGCAAGGCTTTGGACAGCACGGATATACTGAGTATTTTGACTGGTTTATGCGTGATTATTTGACTTGCAAAAACAATGGGCGCATCTCCAAAATCGATGAGGTGTACGATGCGTTTAAGGCATATCACAGAAGCGGAGTAACAAATGCGCAGCTGCTGATTGATGTATTTACTTATGCGCAGTATTATATCCGCATCCATTTATGCAAAGATAAAGATCCACAGATAAACCAGCTTTGGTCTGAACTGAAGGGTTTGGATGTGAATGTCAGTTATCCTTTCCTAATGAATGTATATCATGATTATGAAGAAGGAAGAATTGCTAAAGAAATTTTTGTAGTAATTATAAGAACAACCATAAGTTATATTGTCAGACGTGTGATTTGTGAAATACCCACAAATTCTCTTAATAAGACCTTTGCAACTTTTTATGGGAAAATTGATCAAGAAAACTATTTAAACAGTGTACTTGCGGAGTATGTTGTGAAGAACTCCTATCGCGCATTTCCTACAGATGAAGAATTTAAGTCAAAGCTCATAATGAAAGACGTTTATAAACTTCGCATCCGGAATTACTTGTTGGAAGCATTTGAAAATCAGAATCATAAGGAAACCATCAGTATTGTTCGTGACGGATATACAATAGAGCACATTATGCCGCAGAACCCCGATTTAAAACCGGAGTGGCAGGCAATGCTCGGAGAAAACTGGCAGGATGTGCAGAAAAGATATCTTCATACGATTGGTAATCTGACATTAACTGGTTATAATAGCGAATTAAGTGATAATCCGTTTGAAGTTAAACAAAACATGCTAGGTGGCTTTAAATCAAGCCATATAAGACTGAATGAACCCCTGGGGGATTTGCCTAAATGGGATGAGGAAGAAATACTTAAACGGGCTACAGCCTTGGCTGAGCAAGCCAGTGCTATTTGGGAATATCCGAATGTGAGTAGCGAGGAAATTACTGCATATATTAAAAAGGGTAAGGTCGAGTCTTCTTATACATCAATGGAGCACTATCAAACAATGCTTTCGGAAATAGCAGCCATTTATGAACAGCTTGACCGAAAAATTTTAAACCTTGATGCGGGAATCCGAAAGGAATACAAAAAGGACTATATAGCTTATAAAGTAGATACAAATTTCGTTGATATTGAGCCATATAAGGGTCATTTGAAGATGTGGCTGAATATGCCATTTGATGTAGTAGATGATCCTCAAGAAATTTGCAAGGATGTTACAAATATAGGGCATATGGGCAACGGTGGTGCGGAAATCAAAATAACAGGTGAGACAGATATTAATTATGTCATGGGATTGGCTTTACAAGCATTGTCTTATCAGCTGTAATAATGATTTACGATTCATTAATAAGAATCTTTGAAAAAATTGAATTATATATAAGGTGTTTATGCTATTCATATTTATTTATGTTTAGAACAAAACCTAAAGGTAATTGAAAAGGGGAATTGGATGAGCGAATTTGTAATAGAGTATGAACTTGAAAAGGTAATAAGTAAAACAACAAAAGAATATTTGAATGAAGTAATTTCGTCTTATAATTCAGGAAACTATCGCTCAACAATAGTTGTTTTATATTCTGTTGTAATATTTGACTTATTGGAGAAAGTCAAGATTTTAAGTGAAATATATCATGATGAAAAAGCAAATCAAATACTTGAAGAGTTGAATAATATGGAAGGTGATGATACTACATACTCTTCGAGAGAGAAGTTTTTAGTAAAAGGAATTAAGGATAAGACGGTTTTACTTAATGATATAGAATATGGGAAATTACAACATTTGAGAGAAAGTAGAAATTGGTGTGCTCACCCAGTCCATAATCAGGATTATAAATTAATTAATCCTACTAAGGAAGAGGCAAGAGCCTTTATAAGGATGAGCTTTGAAAGTGTATTTCAGAAAGAAGCATTATTAAGTAGAAAAGTGCTAGATGATATTTTACAAACTTCTTATGATTATTATAGCAGGATGCAACTAGACGGGTTGAAAAATTATCTTAATGATAAGTTTTATTGTAAGATGAATCAGGGTGTTAAAGATAAAACATTTGAATCGTTATGGAAAATTGTATTTATATTAGATGATGAGCAGTGTATAAAAACTAGGCACAGTTCTTATTATGCGTTACTATTTTTAATTGACACAAATCCAAGTCATTATTATGAACTAGCTAAAAATGATATCCAGAAATATAGCAATATTAAAATACCTAAAAATGAAATTGGATTTGAATCATATTATGCTTGTATATCTAATTCCCCAGCAGAAGCATTGATATATATGTTATCAGAACACCCTAAATTTTACCAAAATATGACCGAAGCATCAAGAGAAATTGTTAATGCTATTGTTCCACAAAATATTACATACTTAACCCTTTCGTATTATTTATCTGAATCTATGGAAGAACATTTATCTAAAATTATCGCTAAAAGAAATTCTATTTATATTTCTCAAAATGGATATTCTGATGTGTCGAAGTATGACATATATGCACGTGATGATTTAGTATACTTATATCATAAATCCATTGAAATTGGATGTGATGATGTAGTAAAAAAGTTTATAATTAATCATTTTATATGTTCACCAAGTTATGCTAACACAGATAATATTTGGATTCTTGTAAAATCAATATTAAATATTTTTACTAGTAATGAATTAACTGAATTATTACATGGGATGAATAATAATAATCAAATTCATGGATCAAGGAACAAAGGTTCTATAATGCATGATCTTAAAAATTATTATAAAACCAAAACAGGAGAAGAACTGGAACTTACTAATTATCCAAATTTAAGATAATATATTTGTTTTGGGATTACTAATATATTGCTAAATATGTGAACTTACCAAGATAAAGTTATTTAGTATATATTGTCTCCAAGGGGCTACCAGCTTCCTACGACATCATTATCACCGCCACAAGGCATGTGGAGACGTGCTGCCTGCTATATAAACGCTAGACAAATTGAAATCACTAAATTTAATGGTAAAAAATATGTTTCCCTTCATAGAAAAATAACTTACCCTTGAGAAGGGAGAAGTGAAAAAATATAGTCATATTCCCTGACTAGGGAATGTATTCTGGCAGTAATATCATGTAAAACATATATAGAACCACATATAACTAGAGAACGTATCTATTTGTAAAGGATAGAACGTTCTTTTTGTTTGAAAAAAGTGGAAATAAATTATTTGTACATGGTAAAATAAAGTACAAAGTTTCTGGCAGATAGTAGTACATAGCTTTTGGCAAATAATAATGCACATTTTTCGTAAGCGATCAACAACTGGGTGCCTTGTAAATTAATACGAGGCCAGTTATAATACCAGCCTCGAAGCTTACTTCTTACATGCTTCCTGAACATCCTCTGACCAAGGCATATAATACTCAAGGTCTTC
>JAEZZO010000062.1 GCA_023418475.1 Bacillota bacterium | reverse complement strand
GAAGACCTTGAGTATTATATGCCTTGGTCAGAGGATGTTCAGGAAGCATGTAAGAAGTAAGCTTCGAGGCTGGTATTATAACTGGCCTCGTATTAATTTACAAGGCACCCAGTTGTTGATCGCTTACTAATTATTGCTATATTTTTATCCTTACTTATGGTATACTCTAGGAAATTTAGATATGTCCGTAAGTTTGAAAAGTAGATTATTCATAAGGTGAGGTTTGATATGGGATTTGAATATAGATTAGTGAGTGTGAACACATTTTAAAACTGGTAGAAGTGATTGAAGCCTATGCGAAAGAAAATGGCATCAAAAAACTGACAATGGGTGTTGAGGCAAAAGAAACAAGAAATCTTTCGATCAATTTGCATTGGGGTTACAACGTTTTCTTAACATAAAAAAGTCCCCAAAACTCAACGTTTCTGGGGGCAATCTCTAGAGGCGACAAGCAGATTTGAACTGCTGATCAGGGTGTTGCAGACCCATGCCTTACCGCTTGGCTATGTCGCCGTAATAATAGATACTTTTTAATATTATAACAATTCATTACATAAACGTCAACATCTAAATAAACTATAAGACGGTGTAAATATATTATACCTAAATATATTGTGTTATAGCAATTATTATACACCCCAGCAATAGAATTTATCTAAGCTGTGAGGTAATTCTTGGAATCCACAATAAAATCAGTCAAAAAACTTTCCTTTCAAAAAATTCTCATTTCATTATAACATAACCTTGTTATAATTATATAGTCTAACTCTTAACTGCGCTTTGCAATGGGTACTGTCCACAGTATTGCAATTAATCTTTCTTCTTTTACATTAAAAATCGGAAGCATCTTCCCAGAAGGTTTAATGCTACAATTCTGCTTTTTCTCTTTTGACCGATTTTCTGCTATGACATACCCTCTGAAACAATACTATTCTCCTTCCTTAATACAATTAATGATTTATTTCCAAATGAATTCATTGCCAGCCTTAAATTATTATTTATTTCTTCACTGTATATAACCAGCATTAGCTCCGTATCAATATAGGTATTGCGCATTGCTCTCTCATGTGCAGTTCCATCTCCGTAAAATTCGCCTACGGAGATACTTTTTCTTCGTTTCTGGCTTATATCCGGTTGGTAAAGAAAAGTCAATATTGCTCCCATTAGTATGTATGATACCAGCCCAATCAATATAGGCCATACCAGTTTTTTCATTATTAATTTAATCTCCATCTTTACAGTTCACAGCCCAGCAATATTCCATTACTGCTGATCAGGATATTACTTCCAAATCGGGGCAGTTTTTGCTAAGTTGTCTGCAATTTTTCATCATTCATGCCATTACAATATGTATCACATAATTATGATAGTTGACGAACCTCAACAATAATTCAACTATAATTCAACTTTTGTTGAAAAAAACAGAATATAAAGCCAAGAATCATCCGGAAGCCGATACTTCTCCCTAATAGTATCCTTTTTTTCAGTAGAATTTTGCTATTCGTATGTCTCACTCATCAATTCACAGAAAAAACACCGGGTTATTTTTTTCTCCCAGTGTCTTCGCCTATTATATTAAATTATTTTAAGCATTATGTTTTTTTACTTGCTTCCTGCAAGCAAATGGAATTTATTCCTTATTCTATAAGTAGCCGAGAGATAGAATAGACTGCCACAACAGCAATCACTATCCATTAAAATATTGAGCTTCACCTGGTTGTTCCAATCCATTTTATGATATAAATAAAAGCAGGCCGCATTTCATAAAAATGCAGCCCCTGATGAACAGTAAAAATCCAATATAACCATATAACCTCTAAATAAAAACATAATAATATGTACTTATTAGGATCTATACATAAAAACAACCGCTCTCTGCCAAGATAAACGGCCATTTATTATTTACTAAACTTTATTTACCACTTTTAGTCTTTTAGTCAGAACATATATTACTTGACATTCAATAATATAATTAATTTCGAATTTTTGCTCTTACTTCTAATTTTAATATCTTTTAACCCAACAAATCTATATCTAAGTTACATGTGACGTTAATTGTTCTGTGCATAGGCTCTATGCCTGAAACAAAAACATCGCATTCTAACGCTGAATATGGTGGTATTGTCTGGCTATAATTGCCTTCTGCTGTGTCCGTTACATAGGAATAAGAGTTGCTTGTTGGGTAAAATATACCGAAAGCACCAGTACCACTATGTCTGTACCATGCGACTCTATTACCTGCATAATATAGACCACTATTAGTAATCGATCCATTTATAGTCCGTAAAGCAACATATGCCATAGCACCATCTTTTCTTGAGGTAAAAGTTAATCCTGACGTAATTGTTATAGAATCAGTAAGTGTTTTAGATTGACCTAAAGTAGCTGCTAAGTAAGCACTAGCATCAACTGTGATGGATACAGTGTTTATAGCATCTGTAAGAGCTGATGATGAAACACTATCGCCTGCAATAACAGTAGTAGTTTTAACTTGTAAATCAGACTTTGGAACATTCCATGTCCACACTTTTCCAGTATCAGGGTCGGTAATAGTAATAGTCGCAATCGCTCCAGGACTATGGTCGGTTCCAACTTCTGCAGCTAAAGCGGGTATACTGCTATTAGCTAGTAAAACGATAGTACATATTGTTGCCATTAATTTTTTAAATAATTTCATTTTATATTACTCGTTCCTTTGTGAAGATTTATTTTTATATGAAGCAAGAGCAAAAAAACATCCTAAAGCTGAAAAAACAATTGAATAAATCGAAAGAAAACTTATGGTAGGTATCGAGTTCAGACCCATTTTTTTTAACAATATTAATATTATGTAAATAAATAGCACGAAGCCTAGAATAAATGCGAATACTTTGTTTAATGTCTTTGATAACCTAATATTAAATAAATCAAATATTGAGAAGGTAATAATTGTAGTTATAAAAAAATAAAAAAGTGGTATTGCAATATATTCATATAAATCATCAAAAATAATTGTATAATTTGCGATTGGCTTATAATATAAAACTTTTTCATAATAAAAAATATATATGAAGCAAATAATAGGTATTAAAGTATAAATTGCTTTTGCTTTTATTTGTGATTTTTTCATATTTATTAATCCTTTCTTTATATTATCAATTCACTTTACGATTTTTATATGTTAATCATAAATTTAGTATATATTACCATTTTATTTATGTCAATATTTATAATAAATTTACATTATGTGGTATGATTTAAAAATAAATTCTTCCACAAACTATCTTTTCTTTATATTGGTTTTTGATATAAATAATATCTTTATTTAATGTTTATTATTTTTTAGTTCTTAAGTTTTGATAATACCGGTTTAACGTAAAAAAGTTCCTAGAAAAAACAGGGACCGTCTTTATAACAGATAAAACTTATATAATTTCCGTCTTCAGAAATTAGCACCGTAAATCTTTAGGAGCATAATCTTTCATAAAATCTCTATATAAGCCTTGGAATAAGGCTTTTTTTTGCATTTATTTTTAAAAAATATTTATCATGATATAACAATGGTGTTAGTCGTGTTATTTACCAAGGAAATTACTGTATTTTTAGAACGTATTTTTCAGTTTAAAGTTCTGCAAGATAAATATTCAACTTTAGAGATCTTCAGCTTTATAAAAGATTTCAAAGTCACAGAGGCTGAGAATAAATATATCAATACAACAACTTATTCTGATTTTATCAATGATCTAGCAGAAAAATTTCATCTTCCACTGACGAATTATTTTCTGACGGAGACAAAAAAATTTTATTTTAAATCATAAGTTATAGCATAAATTCTAAAAAGGCTGTTGCACCTGCAACAACCTTCAGACTGTAGACAACGTCCTTGGATTTTCCAGATAGAATCCAGGGACTTTTCTACGAAACATTTACGAAAATATAGTAAAATCAAGACTTTCAACTACTTTTGATGTATAATTAAAGTAATAATTGTAGGGTGGTGGAAGTGTTATGATGAGTAAAAATACTGATAAAAAAAGGGAACAAATGCAGTTCTTTTCTATGGATGACATGGTACCCTAAAATCATCTTCTCAGGGATATTGACCGGGCAATCAATTTGTCATTTATTTATGATCTTGTCATTGATAAATACAATTCGGCATATAAACATTAATATCAAATTAAATGCTAAGACGGCGGAAATATATTGTACCCAAATATATTTTATTACACGAATTATTATTCTCTGCCCGGCAATGGAATTTGACAGGGCTGTGAATGTTAACTGCCAGTACTTACAACAAAATCAGTCAAAAAACTTTCCTTTGAAAAAATTCTCATTTCCAAGTTTCTTTGCTGTCAGCCGAAACTGAACACAGCCATCCGGACATACTATCTCCCTGCTATATCTGCTGTCGCCACCGATGTTCTCCAAATCGCCGCCGCTTCTGACAGCCTCCATAATCGGGAACATTGTCAGCATTACTTTGGAGCAGATACCTTGTCCATCGGCATTTACGGGACAGCCATATGTGCAGGTGTATTTGTCTCCGATTTCCTCACCATTTCGGCAATATCTCTCCGTGTGATCACTGCGAAGAAAACCTACTACCTCAATTTCCCATTCATATTCCTCATCATACCATTTTTTCATAATAAAAACCATGCCGTTTCCATAATCTAGCAATTTTCGCCGTGCACGAATTGCTGTTTGTAAGCGTCCGTATCATAGATAGATTAGCTCGACAAAAGCCTTAAATTCATTTACCGGATGGATATGAGTGTATCTATATTCATTTGGTGCAGACCGGGCCTCTCCTGATTGCCTGCTTTTGGTGATCAGGAGAGGTTAAAGGCAAGTCCAAATGAATATAGATGCACTCATATCCATCTTTATAATCCGAGGAGGGCTTTTGTCGGGATAATCAGATAGGTTCATACCTTCCGCACCGGTCTGATATACTTAAAATACTGTTCCGGATTATAAAAAAAATACATTATTCTACCGGAAGAAGTATCAAGACAGTAACCTGTTCCAGTGTAATGAAAAGCTGCCATTGCCTTTTCAATCTTTTCTTCCACACTGCAATTTTCCTGCTCATAGTTAAATGATCCATGTTCAAAAACAATGTACTCGGCTTCCGGAATATCCGCCATCTGCATTTGCTGCGGAACTTCCTCCTTATAATCAAAAGGAAGCCGTACTCCCCAGCACTCTGTACGCGGTATCCCCCAATCGCAGAGTCTGCCCTCCGGGTTGTTTCTATAAGCCATGATCTGACCACTTCCGCAGTTTACTTCACTTCCGTCATCGTCGTCCAATTTGCCTTTGATACTGTCGAGTAATCCGCAGATTGTTTCGTAGTCCTGTCCCGGTATCAGATTTTGCTTTTGCCAGAAATCCCAATATCCGTTGCTCTCATAGTTTTCAATGTATAGAAACTTATGCGCAGGTATGGTCACAAAATAAATTTTAATATCATCTGTTGATTTAATCATACCAATTTCTCCCATACCTAAAAAATACCGGTCAAAGGGGATTATTTTTGTACGAAGAACTACAGGCTTTGGATTTTTTCGATATTCACTGGGCGCTATACCGAAGGTTCTCTTGAACGCTCTGGTAAAAGCCTCATGGGATGAAAATCCATAATTAAAGGCAATATCCAAAAGACTCTTATCGCTATCCCTAACCTCTTTTAACGCAAATGCTAATTTTCTATTCCTCAGGTAATCCCTAAATTGCATACCTGATATTTCCTTGAATTTTCTCGTTGTATAATATTCGGAATATCCCAGTCTGCGGGAAAGAAAGCGTAGTGTCAAGGCTTCATCCTGATAACCTTTTATGCACCTGTCAATTTCATCTACAATAATTTGGATTTGCTTTTGCCAATCGTACATTATTTACCTCATTTCAACCACCCGCATTCATTATACAGAGACTGAGGTGGTTGTGCTTGATTTGACTTGCGGTTATTATTATTTTGTATCTTTCTTACACACAATACTAATTCTTATTTCTATAAAAAATACACTATGTCATCGTGTTGAACGATAATACAGTGTAACATTACATGCTAATGAATTTTATAAGGAGATTCTGAAATCAATTCTTGATGATATTATTAATCGGTTAATTCTGAAACTATATCGTTGTGTATATTGTGTACACAGAAAGTACATATTCCTCCATTTCATAGCCTTATTTACTTGACTTCTATTTCAGAATATGCAGTTACTATGTACACAACTATGAACCTCGCCAAATGCTTATTTGTGTTTCCGATATTAATTTTTCTGAACAACGTATATGATGTTCATACCACAGTCAAGCGTGCCTGGCAATTTCGTAAATTCAATTTCCTTTTCTACAATCAGTTCCCAATATTCTCTATCATTTCTTGCATTTTCGAGGGCTGCATCTCCGGCTTGTGTAAACAATCCGGCCGAACTGCGTTCCATTATTTTGACCGGGAACTGATGGAATAGCTCCTCCATCTGGCTGCTTCTCATCATATGAACATAATGTTTGCTTGGCACAGGATAATGCTCTTCGTCCTGAAGCCCGGTTTCAAAAATCCATTTCGTAGCTTCAATACCAAACTGGTCCTTTTCATATCTTATTCCATCCAGATAGTAAAGGGATGCTCCAATAAAACTCATTGCTCCAACAATTATGATACCACCAGGTTTCAAAACCCGAAGCATTTCAGCAACACCATCTTTTTCTTTATCCAATAAATAATCGATTACGCCGCCGATGCATACAATACAATCAAAGGACGAATCCGAAAAAACCCCCATATTAAGAATATCCAGAACGTGATATGACTCTATTTTGTCAAACAGTGATAATTCCTTCATTTTCACTTTATTAAATTCTATCTGGTGCTCCGAAATATCTGCTACCGTTAAAGACTTACAGAATTGAACAATATCTTTTGTATATCGGCCGGACCCAGCACCAATTTCTAATACTTTATCCGTTGCTTTGATCTGTCGGGTTAAGATATCAAGATGTACCCGATATAAAAGTTCACCATGACCATCCTTTTCAAGACGCGTCCATTCTCTGTCTCCATAATTGTTGTATCTGTCTCTTGGAATCTCCGGGTTGTAACTCATAAAAGCATCCTCCTATTAAATTATAAATATACTTAATGTTGCTAATGTCGCTAATGTCGCCTTCACTCATTCAACCACCTCCCAGGATAAGATATATTTCTACTTCGTTTTAACAATCACTTGTAAATTAAATCCATGGTATTATTATACATTTATAATCATTAAATATCAATTTATTTTTATTATCTTAAAATAGAAGTTCAAAACGTATCATTCATGCTGTGTATTTATTTTAAATGTCGTATTATATTTCTCATGTTGCGAGCTGATCTCTTCCTTATACATATCAAGCCCTATCCTGTCAACCATTGCCGGCTGAACACCCTGTCTTGTTATGCTGATTCCCGCCGCATAGGTAGCAAAACCAATTGCATAGATAATATCGTTCCCTTCACTTAAGCATACTGCCAGTGAACTGATAAATGCATCAGCCGCTCCCGTAGTGTCGATCGGATGAAAATTAGCTGCCGGAAAATAGCAGGCATATTTATCATTTTTTAGATAGCAGCCTCTATGCCCCAGGGTAATTATTACATTTTTTACTCCCTTCTTCATAAGAAGTTCCGCTTTTTCTTCAATACTTGTATTACTGGGAAGCAGTTGCTTTACCTCTTTTTCGTTCGGAATAAAGTAATCAATGCCTTTAAACAGATTTTCACTGATTTTTTCCACTGCGGCGGGCTTTAAAATAACCTCGACGTTTTTCTTCTTACACCTACTTATTGTATACTTTACTGTCTCCTCCGGAATCTCCAATGTCAGCAGGCAGTAGCTCGCATCATCAAGTAAATGTTCAAACTGCTGCACCTGCCCGCTGTCCAGCTTCTCATTGGCACCGGGATATATAACGATTGTACTCTCTCCGTCCTGAGCAACATTGACATAGGCTTTCCCGGTGGGTATTGAATCATCAAATACCACTCCGTCAGTTTTCACACCGCAATTTACCAGGCTGTTATAGATTTCCTTACCATCACTGTCATTTCCAAGACGTCCGATCATATAGACGAGTCCTTCCATCTTACCGGCACCCACCGCCTGGTTAGCGCCCTTTCCTCCCGGAAGCAATACTATATTTCTTGATTTGATTGTCTCGCCGTTCGTGGGAATACTCGGCACATTGATCATACAGTCCATATTCATACTGCCCACTACAACAAGCTTTCCTCCCTGTCTGTGCATCATCGGTGCTATAACACTATCTCTTTTCTTAATTTCAGCATCTATCTTCTTTCTGCACTCATGGGCAGGTTTTTTTCCTTCTATAATTTGCAGCAGCGCCTCTGTCGCGGAGCTGCCGATCTTTGCCGTCGGGATACTGACAGTCGTCATTTTCGGATTTAGCTTATCTGCGAGCTTATTCTCTCTGACACTAATTACAGATACTTTGTTCGGAATTAAATCTCCCCGGTCCCGTATTCTCTCATATACGGCATTGCCCACTTCAACATTCGTACACACAATAGCAGTAATCTCATTGTTTAAGCATTTCGCAATTCCCATGCTTACAATATCCGCTTCTGTCCCCTGAAAGATCCACTCTTTTCGAGGTGATATGAAATTCTCCTGAAAGGCACGGTAATAACCCTCTTCTATCTCCCTGTCGCCCTCCGTTAACAGTGCACCTATTTTATTATGCCCTTTGCCTAACAGGTAGCTTGCAGCCAGGTACCCCATGTCACTTAATTCATAGTAAATGTCGGCACTTCTTCTCTTCCCCTCTGGCACCATTTTATCAAAAATGCATACCGCCGGTACCCCTGCAATATTACCAAGCTCCTCCTCCTGACAGACCAGGATAATTCCATCCACACCCTTATTCTCTAGAATTTGCATATATTTTAACGCTTTATCGGCATTGCCCTGCGTATTACATACCATTATGCTATATCCGTTTTCTGCTGCTTTCTTCTCTATACGAAATAGAATTTCCTCGGCTCCATAAGTCTGGGCGGATAGGATAACACCAATATTATTCGTTTTCGGTGCTGCACTCTTTATTACTTTTGAATATGGTACATATTGATATTCTTTAATAATCTCCAGAACTTTTTTTCGGGTTTCAATGCTAATATCGTCATCCTTTTTATGCAGTATCTTGGATACGGTTGACGGAGAGACTCCGCATATCTGAGCTATTTCCTTAATATTCATGATTGTTTTCCCCTTTTATCTGTTATCTGATGAAAGCCTGATAAAATATGTATTAAAAGAAATCATTTCTCCGTGAAACTTCTGTGTGTGAGAAGCATTTCCTGACTGATCAAAAGTGTGCTTCACACACTCCCGCGATTATAAATCTATAATGCACAACTTTTGTTCCACGCGCCTAGTTGCGCATCCTCCCGGAGGGTTTATTTCATAGGATGAACTTTCCTATGAAATAACAAAAGTGTGTTTCACTAACTCACACGATTAAAAATCTTACAAAATCAAATTCTTATATTGAAATAAATACGACTGTAAGATACCTCATAACCAACTATTATTAGTGTTTTTTTACATTTATGATTTTACCTTATTTTATAATTACTGTCTATCAGCAATTTTCTTTACTCCGGTTATCCTGCCGTCATAAGTATATGAAAGAGCTACTTATTCACACCCAGGCTAACCATCTCATAAATCAATACTCAAAAAGCACTTCTGTGCAGCTTAGCTTTTCTTCCTAATTTCTGCAAAGAGGTGCTTTTTGTATGATTTCGGCAAATGGTACTTCCATCCGGTTAATGCCTCTGGGACACCCCAAACAGATGAAACCTGTCCTTGTCCTATCCAATCATAGTTTTTACAAATAAATTCATAAACTGTTTACCATCAATACTTTTTGCTATTCTTGTATTCCTATGTTCAATCATACTATTCTTAATAATCTGCTTTCCAAAATAAGCAATTGTCTGTCCGCGGCTTATCCTTCCCTCCAGCTCCACGTCCACAAAGACCTCATTTGTATATTCACACAATTCCGGATTGGCTGCCAATGCAAGTGTAATAACATCATCCATTGGAAATCCGCCCAGTTGAAAAAATTCACGCCAAATATCAATATAGATTGGAAATTTGTCTGCGATGTAATCTATAACAGCACTTTTCCCCTCATATTTCATTTCTTCGAGATGATCTCTGGTTAACATTCCGTCCGCGAAGCGGTTGTTTTCACAGACATCAAGCGGAACCAAAGTAATCTTCATATCGGAGTTTAGTACTATTTTTGCCGCCTCAGGGTCTGCCCAGATATTATATTCCGTAACAGGAGTAATATTACCCGGTATGTGAAAAGCCCCTCCCAGTATATAGGCTCTTTTTATCTTGGATGCAATCGATGGGTCCTTCTGCAATGCCTTTGCAATATTGGTAACGGGCCCTGTAGTAACCAGGGTAATTTCACCGGGACGTTCCCGAAATGACCTGATCAGAAAATCCTCCGCGCTTATTACTTCTGCTTCCGTGGATGGCTTCTTTGCTATTTCATTGAATTTATTCAGTCTGTCTCCAAACTTCCAGCGAAGTTCCTCCTCAAAATTAACAGGATCGCCTTCCTCTTCTGATTTACGGGGTGCCAGCATATGATCTGCACCTTTATAAACCGGTATCTTTCTGCCGGTGAGCTCTACTGTATTCAGTGCAACGTTAACCGCTTGTTCAATGCTTCCGCAGGCACCGTTGACGGTGGTTATCCCCAGGAGTCTGACCGCAGGATTTAATGCCCCGTAAAGAACTGCCAATATATCGTCACCTACTGAATCAATATCCAAAATGACATCTACCATTACTTTCCCCTTCTTTCACTATTTCTCTTCCAGTTTTAAAATTTTGTCCGTAACCTTATATACATGCGGTCTTAGAAATTGTACTACCGGCCCTGTCATAAAGGCAGCAACCACTGTACCAATTCCCACTGTACCTCCAAGCAGGTAACCTACCACGACAAAGCTAATATCACCGATTACTCTGATCATCCGGTAGGGACGCTTTAATTTGTTACTGATAATTTCTGAAACCAGATCAATTGCACCTACTCCAAGGCCAGCTCGGATATAGGTAGCAATTCCTGCTGCCATGATGACACACCCTATTAATATCATAATCAACCTTGTAAAAAGATTAAGCTCTCCTTTTATGAAAGAACCCAAAACAAATTTCATAAAGTCCGCCGTATAACCTATTCCAAAAATAGCAAGCAGAGAGGAAACATTAATATAGGATTTATCAATGATAAACACAATTGTTAAAATAACAATATTCGTGAGTGCCGACGCTGTTCCATAGCTTAGGTGAAACACATTACCGAGCCCTAATTCCAGAACACTCGCCGGATCTACTCCTAACTGACTGTATAGAAAAATACCAACTCCTACACCGCAGATCATAAGGCCGATGATGGCTACGAGTATTCTTCTTAAAAAGTTATCTATTTTCACAAGTACCTCCAAGTTGTCAGCAGTATAACCTTAACCTGCTTTTCTTCTTCCTTTGCACAATTTAATTTAGTTGCTTCATTGCGGCAAAGAACGCTTCCACGTATTTTTCTCTATTTACATTAAATAAAACTGTCGTGTTCTTATCTGCCTTTTCTCCGAAAATCTTCTCTTTATAGCCAATCGTGTCCACCACCGTCATACCGGTCGTTAATTCTCCCTTCGTTTCAACGTCGACATTACAGGTAATACCTGTGAAAAGCTCCGGATAGAGAAGAGCCGCAATCGCAGTCGGATCATGCATGGTACAGCCTGCAAAGCCTTCCACCTCATAATGGTAGCGGCTGAAATAATCAATAAGCTCCGCTGCAAAGATGGAAATCTCATTTCCCTGCGCTCTAAGGATTTCATTTTCTTCCCTGGTAATATACGCTTTATGTGTCACATCAAGACCGGACATAATAATCGGAAGTCCTGCGTTAAAAACCAGTTTAGCAGCTTCAGGATCTGCCCAGATATTATACTCTGCCGCAGGTGTCCAGTTTCCCATATAGGCTCCTCCGCCCATAATAGAAAGCCTTTCAATTTTTTCCTTCAAATCAGGTCTTACAATAAATAATGTTGCAATATTCGTCAACGGCCCAATCGGAACCAGCGTGATCTTTTCCTCCGATTCTTCAATTGTTTTGATCAGAAGCTCCAGGGCACTAAGTTTCGACGGAGCAAATCCGCATTCGGGCAACACCGGCCCTTCCAATCCAGATTCCCCATGTACTACGGTTCCGCCAACCACTAATTTTCTGACCAGGGGTTCCGTTGCGCCAACCGCCACCGGAATATCCAGACGATGGGCCTTAGTAAGCACCCGAATGGCATTTTTTGTTACCTTCTCAATTGTCTGGTTTCCCGCTACGGTCGTTACTGCCTTAACTTCTAACTCAGGCGAGGCTAATGCCCAAAGGATGGCCATCGCATCATCATGTCCCGGGTCGCAATCGATTATTATTGGTATTTTCTTCATATAAAAAACCCTGCCTTTCTTCAAAGCCTGCAAGCTCACGGCCGCAGGCTTAATCTCTGAAAAGTGAATTGTTATTATCTGTGTTACTTTAATTCTAATCTATAATGTTATTTTTCCTTGCTTTTATTAATCATGTTGATCCGCTTCTTTTTATCCTGAGAGCTTCTTCTTGCAGAATATGCTACAAGTCCCAGAATGGTTGCCAGATATGGCAACATTTGTACCAGCTCAGGCGAAATCGTTGTTATCTGCAAGGAATAAGATAGTGCCTCTGCCACCGCAAACAGCAAGGAAGACAATGTTGCTCCAAGGGGTGTTGAATTTCCCATTGCATCTGCAGCCAAAGCGATGAAGCCGCGGCCTGCTGTCATATTCTTGGAGAACCAGGAAACATAACCCATGGACATAAAGGCTCCTGCCATACCTCCAAGAATTCCGGAAATTCCAAGTGCAATATATCTAATTTTTATCAGACTGACACCGACGGAGGATAATGCATTCGGTGCCTTTCCGGCAGAGCGGATTCTAAGGCCAAGCGGTGTTTTATACAGTAATATGTATACCGCAAAAATCATTATAAATGCTATATACGACACTACATTATGGTTTGAAAGAATTTCTCCTAAAATAGGAATATCCTTAATCAGCGGTATCTCAATTGACGGCAGCTTACCTGAATTGATTGCTATAGTGGTTCCTTTGTCCTTTACCACCGCATACATGAAATAAACCGTTCCTCCGATTGCCATCGTATTAAATGCAATGCAGGTCAATACACTGTCTGTCTTGAGACTCATGGACACATAGCCAATGGCAAGGGAGCAGATTACTCCGGTCAGTATTGATACAACAAACCCAAACCACGGACCATAACCGAAGGCACTGGCAAAGACACCGGTTAAGGAAGAGACCAGCATAACACCCTCGATACCAATATTAGTGATACCAGCATTAGAGGTAATTACTGCACCCATGGAAGCTAAGATCAGAGGCGTTGCCACACGAATTACAGAAAATAGAAACGTCGTACTGAAAATAGAAGCAATTACGTCTGACATTATTTTTCACCTCCTGCTGCCAGCAGATTCTTAGACACTTTGGTAGTCATCCTATGTCTGAATTTTGATAAGAATGCTGAGGCTGCTACTAAAACAATTACCAAGCCTTCAATAATAGCAACGATCTCTGCGGCAACATCGGACTGCTTATACATGTAGTCCGCACCAATTCTTAAATATGCTACAAAAAAAGCTGCTACCGGTATATACGCCGGGTTTTCCTTTGCAAGAATATTAAGGATTACACCATCAAAGCCATAACCCGGAAGGGAAGACCATTGAAATCTGGAATACATGCCAAGCATTTCTGTACCGCCGCCCACACCGGCGATAAAGCCTCCGATTAACTGGGAGCTCATAATCACACCGGTAACGCCGATTCCCGCACATTTTGCAAAAAAGAGATTACTTCCTGTTACTCGAAGCTTATAACCCCATTTTGTTTTAAATACATAGATATAGGTTAGCACCACGAATACAAGCATAATAATAATACCTGAATGCAGCCGGGTTCTGGGTAAAATATTACTTAAGCTTACACCTTCCCTGAATTTATAGGAGGCTTTATATGCTGAATCAGGATCTCTTGCCACCTGGTTGAAGATATAGGTACCAAAATTTAAGACAACATAATTAAGCATTAAGGAAACTACCATTTCGCTGCAATTCCACTTTACTTTTAAGATACCCGGAATTGCACATACCAGCGCACCTACGATTCCTGCCGCAAGCATTGCTGTAATTATGACAAGGATTGGAGCGCCCGGCATATAAATCGCCAGAATTGCAGCTGTTAAAGCTCCTAAAAATAGAGAACCCTCGGCTGCCAGGTTAAACTGGTTTGCCTTAAACATAACGCTTACCGCAAGTCCTGCGAATGTCAGCGGTATCATTGTCTCCAGCACCGTACTGAACCTTCGGATGGAGGTTAAGGGACCGGCAAACAGGTTACCAATCGCTGATAGAGGTGAGGATGTCGAAAAGGATATTACGATAAAGGAAATCGTAAATGCAATAAGAATTGCAAGTGCAAATCTCAACACCTCAAACCATGCATTAAACTGTCCTATACTCATTTTCCTGCCTTTTTTCATAATATTGCGTTCACCTCTTCCTTTGACTGTTTTTTTACTCCAAGCATGTAATACCCCAGCTCTTCCTCTGTAAGTGTGCTTGTTTCTCTGAAATATGCATTAATCTTTCCATTATGCATAACAATTGCACTGTCACTCAGCTCCAGCACTTCATTTAAATCCGCTGAAACAAGTAAAATTGCCGCCCCTTTATCTCGGAATTCCACAATTTTTCTTCGTATCAGTTCCGATGCCCCGGCATCAATTCCTCTGGTGGGTTGTTCTGCTATTATAATTTCTGCATCCTCTGACAACTCCCTAGCTGCAACCACCTTCTGTATATTTCCGCCAGAGAGAAACTGAACCGGTTGCTTTGGAGAGCTGCATAAAATGCTAAAATCCTTTACAAGAAATTCCGCATGCTCCTTCATTTTTTTCTTATTAAGAAAGATCTTACTTTTACTTAAATATTTCTCAATTTTATCCGTAAAAAGATTATCCAGAATCATCAGCTTCGCGGCACAGCCATTCGTCATTCGATCCTCCGGTATATAGGTTAATCTGTTACTACGCAGTACATTGGGTTTAAATTCTTTAATTTCTTTTCCGAATATTTTTAAGGTTCCGTTCATCGGCTTTTTCATTCCGGTAAGTATAGCTGCAAGCTCTGCCTGACCGTTTCCTTCAACTCCTGCCACGCTTAAGATTTCACCTTTTCTTAAGCGGATGCTGACATCATCGAGAACCTTCTTACCCATGCCGTTTACATATACCAAATTATCTGCTTCCAGACAGACATTTCCACGCTTTGCAGGCTTTTTGTCAACATGCAGAACAATTTCTCTTCCGACCATTTTATTGGATATATCCTGTGGACTGGTATCCTTGATATAGCTGGTTTCTACTGTTGTTCCATGCCGCATTATCGTTACTCTGTCACAAATTTCCATGATTTCGTTTAATTTATGAGAAATAAAAACAATCGTATGACCTTGCTTTTTCAAAGTATTCAATTCTACAAAAAGCTCTTTTGTTTCCTGCGGTGTCAATACGGCTGTCGGTTCATCAAGGATTAATACCTTAGCCCCTCTTACCAAGGCCTTTAATATTTCTGTCTTTTGTTTTACACCCACGCTTACATCTTCAATTTTATCTAATACATTGATATTAAAATTGTACTTCTTCGCACATTCCTCTGCCTGCTTGTTCATTTGTGCTTTATTCATGAGAAAGCCATATTTCTTTGGTTCATTGCCAAGCGCAATGTTTTCTGCTATCGACAGGGATTCCACCAGCATAAAATGCTGATGCACCATTCCGATGCCTAAGCTGATTGCTTTTTTAGAATTCTCGATTTTTACTTCTTCACCGTTTAAAAAGATCTTTCCTTCCTCCGGTGTCTCTATGCCAAAAAGGATTTTCATTAATGTAGATTTTCCTGCACCATTTTCTCCGATCAGGGCATGAATTTCTCCCTCATGTACTTCAAAATTGACATTTCGATTCGCTACAATTCCATTAGGATATACTTTTAATATGTTTTCAACCTTTAAAATCACTTTATCGCTCATTTTCATACCCTATACCCTTTGAATAATACGAGGATGTCCTTTCTGTAAGGAGGACACCCTCAGTTATTATAAGTCTTTTGTTATGGTGCCACACTTTTTCTTAAGCTGTCCAATTCCTCTGTTGACATACCGATTGCGGTACTTACCTTAATTTCTCCATTTACTACCTTCGTCTGAATGTCATCAATTTTTTTCTTTTCCTCATCATTTAATGCTTTGTTATATACATCATTTTTAGCAAGTCCAACTCCGCCTTCTGCAATACCAAGACTCTCGGATTTTCCCATCGTGAGCTTGCCCTGTAAATCAAGGTCAATAGCACGGAAGATGGCATCCCCTACATTTTTCATCATGGAGGTAGCAATATGACTAGCTGTCTTATCATCGCCGTTTGCTGCATAAGCTGCTGACTGATCCGAGTCAACCCCGATAATATATTTGTCTGCTTCCACTGCTGCTTCGATTGTTCCTAGTCCTGTAGGTCCCGCTGCTGCAAATAATACCTCTACACCCTGATTACACAATACAATTCCATGCTCCTTACCCTTGGCCGGATCGTAATAATCGCCTGGGTAGGTTGCAATTACCTTCGTATCAGGATTTACTGCAAGTGCTCCCTCTATATAGCCTACCAAAAAGTCATTAATCGGAGGGATATCCATACCGCCTACAAAACCAATCTTTCCTGACTTCTTTGCCAGAACTGCAGCTACTGCGCCTGCTAAGAAGGAACCTTCGTTCTGCTTAAAAGTTGCACAATATACATTACTGCAGTCTGCTGCATCAAAATCAACCGTATTATCCATAAGTAAAAATTTCTTTTCCGGGTAAAGAGGTGCAATATTCTGCATCGGTTCCACCATGGAAGGGGATACTGCAATTACATAATCTGTTTTCTCTTCCGCTGCATCTGCCAGAGCAGATTCCCATTTTGACTCGTCATCACCCGTCTCAATTACTTGGATTTCAAGGCCCAGTTCATTCTTAACTCTTTGCATTCCCGCATTTGCTGAGTCAAAGAATCCCAGATCTCCAAGATTTCCGTTAATAATTAAAATTGCCTTTTTGCCGCTTTTTGTCTCAGATGACGCCTGGTCACCTTCCTTTTGTGCTTCCTCTTCTTTCGGTGCCTGAGTAGTACTGTCATTTGTCTTTGTTTGTGTACCCTTCGAACCACATGCCGCAAGTCCGAATACCATGATACCCACTAGTAATAATGCTGTCAGTTTCTTCATTTGCCTTTCCTCTCTTTCTTTTGCTTCATAATAGCGATACTCCTCTTTATTCAAACAAAGTCTTCGGAAGTGAACCCTCCCATTCCATTAAAACCCTGTCTGTCTCTTCTCTGTCGGGAAGCGAGGTTTGTGCCCCGTTCCTTGTAACTGCAATTGATGATGCCACATTCGCAAAAACAATAGCTCCGGCATTATCCTTCCCTTCTGAAAGTGCTACTGCAAGTGCACCGTTAAAGCAGTCACCTGCTGCTGTTGTATCTACTGACACGACTTTTCTGGAAGGGAAGATCTTCGCTCCATCCTTATTCACAAGAAGTGCCCCTTTCTCTCCCAGCGTTACCAATACATTTTTAACTCCCTTTTCCAACAGACTATTGCTTCCTTTTATAAAATCCTCTACCGAGTTGCCGCTTATCCCAGACAAGGTCATAAGCTCTGCCTCATTTGGAGTGATATAATCCAGCTTTGCAAGGAGCTCTTCCTGTAATATACCCGGGGCCGGAGCCGGGTTAAGTATAATTGTTTTCCCCAGCTCCCTGCCCCTGTCTACAGCATACTGTACTGTCTCAATGGGTATTTCCATCTGAAGAATAATATATTCACATTCCTGAAAAGCTTCATCATATTCCTGCAGATATGTAATGTCACATTCCTTATTCGCCCCAGGAACTACAACGATACTGTTACTGCCCTGACGATCCACATAAATACTTGCCATACCGGTACTGTTTGATCCGCATTTGATACCGGATATATCTACTCCGCATTCGCAAAGCTTTTGTTTTTGTATTTCTCCCAGCTCATCCTTGCCGACACACCCAAGCATTTTAACGTCTCCTCCCAGCCTGGCTATAGCGCATGCCTGATTAGCACCCTTTCCTCCCGGTATATAGGTAAGTGATGAGCCTAGTACCGTCTCACCTATTACCGGCATCTGTTCCATTTCAATAACCGAATCCATATTTAGACTTCCTACGATTAAAATTCTTTTATTCAATTTTTTTCTCCTTATAACGAAACTGTTTTCCTAAATTGTTTTCTTGTTTAAAAGATACATTATTCTATATCATTTGTCAATACCAATTATTTATTTTGTAGTGTTTTTGTTTTGATACTATGTTTCATTTATATTAAATGCCCAATGCAATGGCTGTTAACAGTATATATAACAGGCAATTCGCACCTAATGCTTTCCTATATTTCTTTATGTGTTTCTTATATGTATTTCTTTTACCTATATTTTTTATCTTTATTTCATTTACCTTTATTTCTTTTACCTATATTTCTTTTACTTATATTTCTTTTACTTATATTTCTTTTACCTAATTTTTCTTATAAACTTCTTTTATAATTCTCTTTTAGATCCAAAGGTAGTAGAAAAGCACGTAGCACCTTTCGCTACTATGCACATAAAAATAAGACGCCAGACCCTTTTTCTAGGTTCAGCGTCTCTTATTATTAATGAGGCGAACAGATTTTGTATTATTTGTCCGTTTGCATAGATACATCGATGGGATGGTTTAATATTGATTTATTTTTTCTTCCAAATAGCTTTTCAGATCTTCTATCTGAATTACAATTTGCTTCATCGTATCCCGTTCCCGTATTGTTACCGTTTCACTTTCGAGTGTACTATTATCAATTGTTATAGCAAAGGGTATTCCGATTGCATCTCCTCTGCGGTACCGCTTACCAATATTTCCGGCATCATCATACGACACCATAAAATATTTTCTCAACTCTTTATAGATATCAATTGCTTTTTCCGAATGACTTTTCTTAATTAACGGTAAAATATTTGCTTTCACCGGAGCAAGATAAGGTTTTATTTTAAGTACCTGTCTTGTCTCTCCGCCCTCTAATTCTTCTATGGTAAGTGCCTCAAATAATATTGCTAAAAAGATACGGTCCAGTCCATACGTAGACTCAATAACATACGGAATATATTTTTGATTCGTTGTTGAATCAAAATACTCCATGCTTTTCTTCGAAAATTCCTGATGCCTGTTAAGGTCAAAGTCAGTTCTATTATGTGTTCCGTTAATTTCACCCCAACCAAATGGGAACAGGTAATCTATATCACACGCAGCTTTTGCGTAATGGGCCAATTTTTCGTGATCATGAAAGCGTAAATGCTCCTTGTTAAGTCCAAGAAATTGAAAAAATTCAATTCCATAGTGCTTAAAATAATCATATAGGGGATCATCCTCTCCCTTCTTACAGAAGGTCTGATATTCCATCTGCTCAAATTCAATTGTACGAAACGTAAAATTACCGGGCGTAATTTCGTTTCTGAACGCTTTACCAATTTGTCCAATACTAAATGGGAGCTTGGTTCTCATCGTTCGAAGCACATTATTAAAATTTACATATTCCCCTTGTGCATTTTCCGGGCGTAAAAAAATAGTATTAGAAGCATCCTGTGTTACGCCGCGTTGTGTTGCAAACATCAGATTGAATTGCCTGATATCCGTAAAATTAGTTTTACCGCATTTTGGGCAGGGAACCTTATTTGTTTGAATAAATTCTAACATTTCTTCCTGAGACATCGCATCCGCATTAGCGGAAGCATCAAAATTATTTATTAGGTTATCCGCCCGGTGCCTGGTTTTGCATTCCTTGCAGTCCAAAAGTGGGTCTGTGAAACTGTCAAGATGTCCGCTGGCTTTCCAGGTCATAGGATTCATTAATATATCTGCGTCTAATTCAAAGCTGTTATCCCTCATCTGAATAAAATAATAACGCCATGCATCCTTAATATTATTTTTCAGTCTCGCGCCAAGAGGACCATAATCCCAGGTATTTGCCAGGCCCCCATATATTTCACTCCCCTGAAATATAAATCCATATTGATTACAATAAGCCATCATCTCATCCATTGTTACGTTACTCATTTGAACTACCTCCTATGATTTAATTTGATTAATAAAACACTTTGAAGCTTCTGTGATCCAGCTTCACCGGTTGCGCTGGTTTGTTGAACTGATTTGTTGAGCTGGTTGAATTGATACATGCTATCTGGTTGTTGAAAAAAGGTTAAAAAAAGCCCGCTCTAAGCTTTATGCTTAGGGCGAACTTAAATTGAATGTCCGTGGTACCACCTAAATTCAGCAAGAATATAAACTATTCTTAACCTGCTCTCTGTCAGCACGAGATTACTCTTTATGCTGCTTCCTTGATAACGGGGGAAAGCCCGGTATAATCTACTAAGATAGTATCCTTTCAATCAACAGCTCAAAGGTGCCTTCTATAGTTTCGTTATGAAGATTTTCACCCTTCCTCTTCTCTCTGAAATAACGTTACTATATACTATTCCTTCTCATTGCCTTTCTTGTATTTTTATATACAATAATCTATTTGGTTTCTTTTGTCAATCCCAAATCGGCCCTTTTACAAATAAATCATCCTGTGAAGCATCAATCCATCCTTTTACATTATTATGATTGATAATTCTTATATAAGCTTTCCCTTTCTTGGATACATATACTTTATCCGCTCTTACTTCATCACCGGCATTCACTCTAAATGCTGCTGCCGCACCTTTATTAACAGATTTGTAAGTTACAAATTTCTTTTTTGCCTTATATACATATTTCTTGGAATCGGGCGTCAGGTTATACGTGTTCGTTTTTACCACAACCACCTTACCATTGATTAATCTATAAGGAATAAAGCATGCATAATCACCTATTGCATCTCCCATTGGCCTGATTGAAATCAGCTGAAAGGATGCATCCTCGGCAACCTGCCCCCAGAAATACATTGCCAGATTTAAGTATTTGGGACCATCCTTTCGATCTAATGTTTGAATTAGTTTCAGCTTGGAATCTCTATACTGCAGATAAAAGGTTTTCAAACAAATGCCACCGTAATCTCTGGCCGTAATGAAAAGATCCTGATTATTATCAGTTCCGTCGATATCTGCCAGATCGATAGTATAGTACTGGCATTTCAAAGTCTTCTCAAATGCAATCTCATCATTAATGGATACCGTTAGTCTTTTCTTATTTTCATCGTTTCTCATGTCTGTTTGCTTACAGACGATCTGTTCCTTTTCTCCATCATAATCTAAATCCTCACTGTATTCCTTATCAACTTCCAATTCTTTAAACTGCTTTGGAGCAGAAGCACTTACCTTTGTGCTACTTGCGGTAACAGCGAAAAGTGCCAGAATTACTAGCATTCCTATAAATTGTTTTCTCTTGAACATAATTAACTCCTTGTTATAGCTTCATAAACAACTTTTTCTCGGCTTATTCTTTGATGTAGTATAGATAAACAAATTCCCTATTTCTGCGTAATTCTCGGTATGTATTATAGTATTTCTTTTATATAATAATCATTCCATACCTGTACTTCGATATATCCACCAGATTTTCCATACATGCTTGGAATATCAATAATTTGATTACCTATACCTTTTTGTGAACTTGACAGTATATCAAATAATAAATCCTTGCTCCAAACATTACCATTTAATATACCCATATCCATTAAATGCATACTATCCCTCGGTGTAAAACTGATGTATTCACTTGGGATTTGAGATAATGGAATTCGTACCGCTTCACCGTTTCCGTAAAAATCAGCCATTCCTTGATTATCACATAATACGAAATAAATAGGATATTGTGTATGTGGTCTGCCACCATTTTTCATAAACTGTTGGTATAAAACATCCTCCGTTTTTATTCTTTTTTCATAATATCTCTCAAAATATTGTCCATATCTATCATTTTTTGAATCGCTTTTAGATGATAATTTTTTTGCTAAAATAAAAGCTTCTTCTTTTTCTAAACGTGTAATACTTTTGAAATGTTCTCCTCCGGTTTCCTTATAGTTTGTTATATATAATTGTTCCAAATCAATATTATTTAATTTCTTTCTTGCAAAATAGTTATCTTTTAAATTGAAAACCAAATCATATCAGAAGCACCCTCTTTACCTAAATATGATTTTCGTTGTATTGCTTCAGCCTGAAATCCCGCGCGTAATAATACTTTACCGGCAGTATTATTTCCACTCTCATAACATGATTCCAGACGTTCTACTTGAATTTCCTCCAAAAATACTGGAACTAAATTAGTAACAATTTCTTGCATAATCCTTTGGTTCCACCATTTATGACCAATGCAGAAGCTTATATGCGCACATGATAATTTTTCTTGAATATTTACACTAACCGAGCCTATCACTTCACCAATTTCTTTTAACTCGATTGCCCAGTTATAAAACGATTTTTCGTTGTATTGATTAATAACTTTTTTTATATATTCCTCACATTGTTTCATTTCTGTATATGGATTCCAGGATAAATACCGGGTTACTAAATCACTATTTGCCCAGTTATTGAACATATTCGTTGTATCATCAAGTCTAAATTTACGTAAAATGACTCTTTTCGTTTCTATGTCTATCGTTCCAATATGAAGCATTAAATATTACCTCGTCCATTGTAATTTTCTTTATTTTCCCTTATTTTTGCAGATAAGTCAATAGTAGTTATACATCAAAACTTGCTCTATGAATTATCAGTATAAACATTTATTTGCCTTTTCTCATATATCCTATCCTGCTATCTATCATATTATTTGTATAATATGATAAGGGGTTACTACTATACTTTGAGCTTAGTATATTCTTATTCCGTTATTCAATGTTTTTTAGCATCTAATATTTATAAATGTACTATTGACATTGACCCTGCGTCAACTTGTATATTAATGGATAGGTGGTGATGTTTATGGATTTAATTGGAACAAATGAAGTTGTGACACCTTTGGTATGTCGAGTAGGAGACTAAGATATTATGAGGAAATGGGGATGATTTTATGGAGCAACCCAAAAAATGCTTCAATCCCTTGATATAGAAGGAGTTGAAGCACTTCTAAGAGAGATAACGCCAACCAGATTCGAACTATTTGACATTACCTCTGCTCACATAGTATAAGCCTTAGCCACTGATACTGGCTGCGCCTTATTTTACCTAGTATAAACTTACTATTACCAAAGCTTCTTATTTAGTCCTCATCAAGCTTAATCCTTAATAATTTATTTTTTACTTTCGCTGCATACTGTAGCTGATAGGAAGGTATTCCCATCTTTATTGCCTCTGCAATATCATCCATTTCTATTTTTATTTTTTCTTCGTTTTCATACCAACCCAGTACTATTGATTTTTCTCCCCAAAATGCTCCGTTGTTTACACCAATCAGCCAGTACTGCGGTTCGTCTGCTTTTGCTTTGAACATTACTTTTGATGCTAAGACCTTATAACAGTTTACAATTGATTTCCCATCAAATGACTTAATGGTAATTTTCCCGGTGGGTACAATTACATTCTGGGATATGGATTTTTCAGCCATATCATTTCCCGTTTCACCTAACATTAAGTAATCCAGTGAAACATTTAGTTCATGAGATAGGATAAGTAATTTCTCCGTTTCCGGATAACCGCTTCCCTGTTCCCATTTCGATATTGCTTGGCGGCTTACTCCAATTTTTTCTGCTAATTCCTCTTGTGAAAGCTGTTTCTCTTTTCTTATTAATTGTAGATTATCTGCAAAGCTCATAGTTACCTCTTTCTGCGCTGCTTTTTGCATATCCTAAGCTTGTGTGCAGCGTAGACACAAACTTGCTAAGTGGAAGTGATCCTCTTTCACTTTGTGGATGTGATCCTCTTTCACTTTGTGGAAGTGATTTTACTTTCTCTTCTTCCCCTTCTCTATGTTATTACATGTAAAGTATAATGCTTTTACAAATCCTTTCAATCAATCTATGCTTGCAGTATCGCAACCTACATTTGCAATTTTTCATTGTGCCAAGCTTTTATTTCATCTGAATAATTTCTCTTTCTAAACCTCTTTTTTTTCTACTTTGATCCATAGTCTGTCTATATTTATCAAAATCTGTTTTAAGAATATCAAAAAATACATCATAAGCACAGCTATATTTGATAAGATAGCCGGTGCCATCTTTCATTTTAAAGAAATAGCTTACAACACCTCGTTCAAGAGATCCATCTTTATTATAATTATATTCGCAAGTGGATTTGATGACTGATTTATCAATCTTCATTCTTGAAGTTATTATGTCTAGGGCATCTTTATACTTATCAATATACTTTTTCCGGTCAGCCGCAATTCCGAAGACAGAATAGTCATCATGTTGTGCGAAATAAATTTCTTCTATTGATTCATGGCTAGCATCTACAGTAACACTGTAACCTGACATCTTGTCCGTATCTTCCATGGAAACTGTAAGAGCATCAATTTTATTATCATATTCAACAGTAATATCCAGTCCTGCGCACTCTACTCCATAAATATCTTTGATAGCAGTTTTTGCCAACTCTATCGCTTTGTCCTTATTTATATCATTATTCATCTTATTTTTCTTAACATTTATCTTATCTTTCGTGATATCTTTCTCTGCCTTAGTAATATTTTCTTCATTTGTATCACCCTTGACTCCTGTTATATTCTCTTGTTTTGGATTTTCCATAAGACTATAATCCCTGCAATAATAAAAATCAATAATTTCCAGCATTTCTTCTTCTGTTAATTCTCTCGATGGTAATACAAATAAGCTTTTATCTTCTGCAAAATAAAGTTCAGCACTTTTATCAGCGGCAGCCCGCGTTTTTACTATAGTTAAAGCCTTTGCAGGAAATAGTCCATTTTTATATTTTACTTTTAATTCTTCCATTTTATCATTTTCTGACTTCGTGAGTTCTCTGGTGAAACTGTCTGCATTTGCAGTAGAACTCTGTAAACCTTGATAATATTCATCCTTCTCTTCTTTTGTAAGATCTTTCATCCTTTGCTTCATAAGATCCACCGCACCAAAAGCAGTGATTGGTATCAGAAATAAGCATATAACAATAGCTACTGCAGTGCGAAATCGTTTTTGCTTTTCGTGTTTATCGTTGTTGGTAAGTCCACTAATTGTATCCTCCATTTGTTTCAGGCATTCATCCGGAATATGAATATCATTATCCATTAATGTCACCCTGATTTTCTCATCTATTATTTGATTCATTATGCCTTTCTCCTCCCCATCTATATACTCAATAACTGCTTTAAATGCTGCCTGGCACGGCTTAGCCTTGATTTTACCGTTCCCTGCGAGACTTTCAGTATTTGAGCAATCTCTTTGGTTGAAAAGCCATCATAATAATAAAGAATTACAATCTGCATATGATGCTCTCCCAATGACATTACGCTGTCCCATATATCGTTGTGAAACCCGGCTGTCTCCTCACCAAAAGCAGTTATGTCATCAGCCAGTTGTATCCTGCTTTTCTTAGCTAACATATTTTTCGATACATTAACCAGAATTGTCATGATCCAAGGCTTAAATTTATTTTCATCCCTTAACCCTGCAAGGTTTTCATAAGCCTTAATAATTGTTTCACTTAGAGCATCCTCTGCATCATGATTATTTTTTAGAATTCCAAATGCCAGCCGATACATACTTTTCTGATGCATAAGAACCAATTCGGCAAATTCATCATTTTTCACTTCAATTATTCTCCCTCCGTACATCTATATAGTTCCTTTCCTAATATAAGACAGTTGAGTTTACCATATGGTTCCATCTGTTGAATAATATGCTTTTTCTTTTACTTAACACCTACCGATTGTACCTGTTTTCATCAGATATTATAGACGGTCTTTAGATTTTAGCTTAATGTTTTTCGTATATCCGTATAACCAACTTTTCAAGATTTTCAACCTGAAACTTTGCGTTTTTATTTTATGGTTGATCTAAAACTATATTACTGCATTCTCTTAATGAAACAAAACCGTGCCAATAAGGTAAATATAGATTATGACACATATCATAATTATACTTATAGCCCTAATAACACGGTCTTTACATATAGTATAAGAGCGTACCTTTCAGCATAGAGCCTAAGAGTACGCTTTTGTGTGGTATTATTCTTTTCTTCGCTGGTAGTTTAAAATCCTGCACAAGTCAATGTAGACACTATCAGAAAATCCTACTTTGTAAAAACAGCACAAATAGTTTCTCCTGTATCTGAAAATTCCTGTCCTGCAATATCGCCATAAAATTCATATGAATTAAAACCTATGGGCAGAATTTCTGATATCAGTTTTTCTTTAGTAAAAAAATGATCCCATATATTATAACAATTTACGGTATCTTCGGTTAACACTATTGACTGCCTTAATTCTGTATTATCTTCATCATCATATTGATAAACAGAATCTAAACATATATGAGGTTTTTCGTTCCAAAATCCACTCTTCTCACTGTAATACCATGAATGGTTTTCTGCTTTTCTCATAAGAGGTGTAAACACATCAAAAATAAACTTACCGTTAGGCTTTAATGCTTGATATACTTTTCTCAATAGAATAAGCCTATCGGTGATTGATAACGGTGCATAATCACAATAAATCAATGTGATTACATCAAACTGTTCAATATAATCTATTGTCAAATAGTTTTGATAATAGTATTGGATATTACTTTTGTTAAGTAACGTTCGTTCTTGTGCATACTCGATTGAACGTTTTGAATAGTCAATACCAGTTACTATATAGCCTGCTTTGCGAAAACGTTCTGCATAAATTCCTGGTCCACAGCCTAAATCCAGTAATTGTTGAAATTGTGTAGGCTGTGCTATTAAAGTAATCCATTTTACAGATTTATCAACAAAATCATGCTTCCGGGTTGCTGCATTCCAATCAGGGTTGAGATGTGCTTCAAGCATTCCTTTCGATATATGTTCATCATCCCAGAACATACCTGTACTTGGTGCATAGAGCTTTGGCTTTATTAAGTAATCATTTAATTTGCTGAACATAATTTCCTCCGTTCTAGGAGGGTTATATTATTGTCACCCTCCTTTTATTGTTGCTACAAGTTATTATTTTATCGAATTTCATAACTATCAACTCCCTTCAAAATTATTACTTAAATTATAGTAGTTTACAAGTAATAGGTCAATACAGGAAACATATACTATGAAAAAATTGCAAAGATGATGCAGGACTTATCTATCAATAAGGTTGTAATTGCTGCTGATATCAGGCGATACCTGTCTATTTATCAAGAAAGTAGCCTTGGGAATTTTTCTACTGCTTTTAGTGTTGTTTGTAATTCGAAATTGAATAATTTTATAAAAGTGGCAAAGAATGTATCACGGAAAGTACAGCAACAGGTTAATTCACCCAAGAAACTAATGCAACCATTGAAATTTTGTTTTTAGTTCATCTGTAATAGAATTAAATCAGTACAAGAAGATTTTCAAGTATTTCCTAAGTCATGAAAATGTTAAAATAATTCTAAACGATGGAAAATATGAATGCGGTTACTGCAGCAATCGAAATGTACGTGAGTCAGATACTGAATGTAACATATGTGGAATAAATTTAAAACAGATAAATTTGAGACAGTTCAAGATATCCTAAACTTATAATATATTCAATATAAGAAGTTTATTATTGCATATTTGAACAAGCTTTTAAAACTTAATAGTAACCTTCCCCCCAATATTGCAGTTACACAATTCCAGATGCCCTGCATACTTTTTTACTACTTGTGCAGCAAACCATAGTCCAAGACCATTATGTCCATCCATACCACGCGCTGTATCATCACGCCATAAACGCTCTGTTGCATGCCGTAGTGCTGCCTTGCTAAAACCGGGACCTTCATCACGTACAACAATCTGCCAGCCGCCATCTATCCTATTGCCGTTTAAGTACACATTTCCATTTGCAGGGGTATGCTCTATCGCATTCTGTACGACATTGCCAAGCGCACGCAGCAGATAATTTTTCTGAATGCTTGCTGCACCCTCCAGGTCATTTTGTATGTGCAGGCAAATACTTCTGGCTTCAGCAAATGCCATTGTGTTTCGGTAAAGATCGTCAAATAAGTCGGACAGGTCGGTTTTTTGAAATACTTCATCCTCTCCGGAAGAGGTTTCTAACAAACTGGTAACATACTGCTTGGCCCGATCATTGCTGGACACAATTGTTTCCAGCCTTTTGCGACTGCTCTCGGATAGTTCCTCCTCTAATAGAAGCTCGGCATTGCCTCCCACCAGGGTGAGCGGAGTTTTTAAATCATGCGCAAGTGCTACTATTTCGGTCTCACGTTCTTGTTGTGCCGCCCATTGTGAGGATAAAGAGTTATATAATGCCACTCTCATATGCTCCATAGCAATAAGCGCCTGATCGTACTCCCATATACCCGCATGTGGAATTATAAAATCCAACTCCTGCGCGCCTACTTTCTCGCTCACTTCACTGAATAGCTTTAGCTTGGCGGCAAGACGACGACGCAGCCATAAGGTGTTAAACAGCAGACAAAGCACCACTCCTACAGCGAGTGTTGCCAGCCACAAATATTCAAAGGGAGGCAGTAAACTACGCAACTTGGCGTTGACAAACTCTGCCCTGTAATACCATCGAAAAATAACAGTGCTTCCATCCGCGTAGGTGTGCCGTAATACATGTGCGTTATAGGCATCATCCTGTAAAAGTCCGGCCAGAGCTTCCAGTTTTTTTCCTCCTACATTACTTTTTTGTACTTCACCATTTTGACCGAACAAAACGTATTGTGGTAAAAAATTTTCATCAGGAGATACAAAAGATTTTGGTTCTCCTGCCAGCATTTGCTCCACTTGTTGATTAGAGACAATCCCTTTGTAAATAATGCCTGTCTTTTGAAGCAATTCCAAGCAAAAAATCCCTACCAGACAGCATAACAGCATACCTCCAAGCATTACGATTGCAAAGCGTAAAAGAACAAATGAAAGTGTTACAGAACGTTTTCTTTTCGCCACTTATAGCCCACCCCCCAAACAGTTTCGATAGGATTTAAGTCCTCCACTTTCAGCTTTGCCCGGATATTCTTAATATGCTCCGCCACGGCGGACGGATCACCCTCGGCGTCAAAGCCGAAAACTGCTTCATATAATTGTTCTTTGGTAAATACCCGCCCGGCATGCAGAGCCAGATGCTCACAGATAGCGTATTCGCCCTTTGTAAAGGACAGTGTATGTTCACCTGCGATGGCAGCCTTTGCTTGCATGTCAAAACGTACCCCGCCTCGGTTCAGAGTATAGGTCGGCTGGCGCACCTCCCGTCGCAGATGGGCATTCACCCGTGCACGCAGCTCTGCAATACTAAATGGCTTCTTAATATAATCATCCGCACCCAGGCCAAAGCCTTGTACAAGGGATGCGTCTTCCGCCTTGGCTGTCAAAAATAAGATAGGACAATCCACCTCACCGCGGATACGACTGCAAAGAGAAAAACCATCCTCGCCAGGCATCATCACATCGAGCAGCAAAAGATCGTACAACTGGCACCGAACAGGCTTCACCGCTGTGGCATCTGTTTCAGTATCTACCTGGTGGCCATCCTTTTCCAGCGCAGCACGCACCAGGGACAGCATATTAAGATCATCATCGACCACTAACACTCTTCCCATAAATCCTCCATGTTTTTCCGAAGGAAAAATGCGACTGCCTTTGCAGGAGCAGAGGATTTTCCTCCATGTTTTTCTCTTATTCTTGTATTACTTTACCTTCCCATCTTCTAAACCAAAGAAGTGATGCAAGCAGAATGATTATATTAAAAATTATCAAAGAAATAATTCCAGGAAAAACAGATACACTTGAATAATCAAAATGACTTTCCAAAAATCGAACACCCCATTCCCAAGGAATTATCGGCCATATTTTATCACCTATCGCATTTTCAAAATAGCCTGCAAAAATCATACCGGTTATCCCCACTAAAACGGAGATGCTTGATCCAAACCGAAAAGCAATGAAAACATGCAGTAAATAAAGAAATAAGTTACTTAACATAAATATACAAAATATCACAAAATAGGAGCCAAAGCCCGTTATGGACATATCCAGAAAAAAATTAACTCCAATATAAAAACATAATTCATATAATATCATATTTATAGCAAAAAGAAACAATAGAAAGAGCAATTTGCCCAAATATACACTTCTTCGAGATTCCACCAGACCCAGAGCATTCTGAATATTGTTTATATTCCCATCTAAATGAATTAGAATTGGTACAACAATACTCACAAAAATGGGATAAAATATTTGCAATATAACGAAAAACAACCTTACATCAGATATAATATGAGATCCGCCAGAGGCGTAATAAGCTAAAAATAATGCTGTGACTACGATAGGTGGTAATAGGTGCAATAAAATGATTGGAGTTCGTTTGACCTTTGTAAAATTAGAAAGAAATTCCCTTGTAATTGTCATTTGCGATACACCTGCCTTTTATACCAGCTGGAAAATAAAACTGAAATTACCACTCCGGCAAGCAAGCTTATCAATGTCAACAGCAAACTTTTCTCTATATTTAGTATCAATCTTGAATTTGCCTCAGCCAATAAACCGTTTGGCAAAACTCCAAAAAATGTAGTCATAAATCTTACAGGCCAGCTATGCGGAAAAAGCCAAAACAAAGGCGTCAAAGACAAAAATAAACCGCCAGACGCACTGGTGAATAAATTTATTATTACAGAACCTACAAATCCGATTTTTTGATCCAGGAACAAGCAGAAAGGAATCTGCCATAGTAGAGAAATCCATATTAAGAGATATCCTAAAATATAATACCCTGTATGAGCAATCACAGCGGCCGACCCAGTAGATAGAAATTCATATACAGCAGTGAACAAGGATAGTAATAATGATATGATCAAAAGATTAAGTGCTATTAATATTGTTTTAGCAAGAAATACCTTCTTCAAGTTGATTGGCAGGCTATAAAGTGTTCGGTATTTGTGTTTTTGCTCCTTATTATTGACTAAGTGAGATAAAAGCATAATAGATAAGGATGCAACCGGCATACACCAATTGCAAATGATGGAGCATGAAAAACCCCCTAGACCAATACCAATGAATATAAATATCATTGCTATTAATATTAAGGCTATGGGAATAAACAGGATTAGCTTTCGAAATAGGGAGTGTTTAAATTTCAAGTTTTCTGCTTTTAAATAGGATTGTAACATCAAACTTCTCGCTCCTTTCGTATGATATTCATAAACAGTTGTTCCAGATCTTCCTCTGCATCAATTTGATCCTGATATAAAAGCGATCCATTGTATAGGATGCCTATATCATCAGCAACTTGTTGTACTTCACTTAAAATATGGCTTGATATGATAACCGAAATTCCAGACTCCGCAAAAGATCGAATCATTATTCTTAATTCTTCAATACCAAAAGGGTCTAGCCCGTTTGTAGGTTCATCCAGGATTAGTAACTTGGGATTATTTAACAGTGCTAATGCAATACCCAGTCTCTGTTTCATTCCCAGCGAAAAATCGGATGTCTTTTTATTTTTTGTATCGGATAAATCCATTGTCTGTAAGACTTCATTGCATTTATTCGTAGAAATTCCTAAAAGTGTTGCTCGCACCTTTAAATTTTCAAATGCTGTTAAATTGTCATATAGCGGCGGTGATTCAATTAAAGATCCAATGTTCCATAAATCCTTACGGGTCCAGGGGTGATTGTTAAATTGTATTTCTCCTGAAGTGGGCCTAATAATTCCTGTTATCATCTTAAGTAAGGTTGACTTACCCGCACCATTAGGTCCTAATAAACCGTAGACAGAATTTTTTCTTACTGACATTGATAAATCTCTTACCGCGTAGGTCTTTTTATACTTTTTAGAGACATGACTGGTTTTTATTATGTACTCATTCATCTTAGCATTCTCCATTTCATATTTGGCAGAAGGTTTGTAAAGTATCTCTTCCATAGGGTAGCATCTCCTTTTGATTTGTTACTGCTATTGTAACAGGCATTTTTAAGGATTTTATAAGGAAGGGGATAATTACTTGAAAATGCATCCTATCGGCAGCTCAGTAAGCACATTTCTAGCCGATATCTAAGCAAATAGGATCAAACAACAGCAGCAAAAAATCCCCAAACCTTCCTATTCGAAAGATTTAGAGATTTTCCAATAAATGCAGCAATCATAAATTTTCTATGAAAGATGTTGTACCTGTACCATTTTCTTGAATATCACTAATAAATTCAAAACCGTTTACTCTGAATGTTTCCAAAAAGCTGAATATAAGCTTCAATTGAATGATCTTGTATTTCGACTGCTATATGCTACCTACATCAACTGTGTCTTTTTACATTCAAAGTTTTCAACAATAGTACGTTAGGAAATGCATGCTACTAACCCATATATTTACTCCTAATGAGCTGCATAATGCTTTAATGCTTCACCAATGAAACGAGCTGCACCTTCTCCATAATTACTATCAGCTGCACTTTGAAAAGCGGAGTTTGTCAAATACATATCTGCCGTATAGCTCCAGTAATTATTTCCAGCATCTATTTTTAATTTTTCATGCTGTTTTGTAGTTTCCTTTACTATTTCTACTACAATATCCTGAATCTCTTTTGAAGATGGATCTCTCTTTAAATCCTGCGTAAGATTTTTATAGAGGATGTTTATCTTAGGTTGATCATCTTGTAAATTAGCCTTGAGTGCTTCTCCGATAAATTTTGATGCACCTTCCCCATATTTTTGATCGACTGCTTTTATCCAATCAGGAAGAACCAGATAGATCTTCACCATACTGTACCAATATTCATTTTCCTCATCCGAGTGAAAAATCTTATAATCTCTTTTTGCTATCTTTCTAATTTCCTCAGCAATTTGTTGGATTTCATCCGATGAGGGATCTTTTCCCAAATCAGCAGCCAGTCTCCGGTATAAATCCTTTAATATAGGATGTTTTTCCTCAAGAATATCCTTTTTAAACTCATCATATTGTTCAGCTATAGTAAATAGATCACTGTCAAAATTCTTCTTCATCGCTTCTACATAATTGTCAATGCTGCCATATTGCTTTATGGCCATTTTCGCAATTTCTTCTTCCTTTGCCTTACACTTTTCAATCAATTCATCATATTTTTCCATTCCGCCATAATTTTTGATAATTTTATCTTTATAACTTTTTTTAAAGTCTTCTAATGCGTTAAAATATTCACTCATATCAAATTCCTTAAAACTCATTTCATTTTCTCCTTTTAATGTTTTATTAATCAGATCAATCATATTTTTTATTCTCTCAGATTTTAAAATCAGCAGCTTCTTTTGATCTTCCAAGGCCTTTGTTTTATCATAATACGAACTTTGCATTATTTTTTTAACTTCTTTTAATGGTATCTCAAGCTCTTTATAAAACATAATTTGCTGTAGGGTCATCAGCGCTTTATCATCATATAATCTGTAACCCGTATCTGTAACTTTACTTGGTTTTAGTAACCCTATTTCATCATAGTAATGTAACATACGTATGCTTATTCCTGTCAGGTCTGAAACCTGTTTTACAGTTTTCATATAATTCCTCCTGTAGCTTAGAGTATAAATCAAATAAATCTTTGCCGGCTAAAATTTTATCAATAATTTAACTCTGTTATTATCTTACACTATAACACCATGTCAGAGTCAATCCCATTTAAATATATTTTATAAAATAAATTATTAAATTACTGATTGTACTAAATTCATGTTTGATGATTTTAGCCTTGTACAAATATATGAAAAGAGTCTCTAACCTATAATAGTATCTTTAAAGGTTAGAGACTCTTCTATCAAGTCGGCAGCCAGATTTGAGCTGACGAATATTATTGACCGGATGTCATTAATTACTTCGCACTGCCATCTTTCCAGATTAAAGCATCCGATGTGCTCCAGGTCTTGTTTGCATACGTGATTGTCCAGCCGCTTGGCTGGCCTATATCCTTCTTCTCGGTATAATTCCATTGGAAAATACCGTCTCCCTTACTATCTAACTGGTTCCATGTATTTCCTCCATCATGGGTAGCAAATACCAGTTGTTTGGGCACATCATCGAATGCATAGGATAATAATAACCCATCTTTTGCAGTAAAAAACACTGGTGGATAAGTCGTAAACTGACTAGTCAAATATTTATCAGAAATGGTTAGTTTCTGCTGCTTCCAGGTGGTTCCCCCATCTGTGGTTCGGAATAGACCAATATATCCATCTTTCGGAATTTGTGTGGTTATCCAGCCGGAATTACTATCTGTAAAGATTATTCCTGTTTTTGATTCAAATGGGATGGTAGTATTTTTGTCCTCTGTACCGGTAAGTTTATTCCACTTCTTACCGCCATCGTCTGTCTTATACAAGGTAATACTCTCTTTAAACATTCCTTCGGCATTCAGTTCTGCTTTCCATCCCTCTTTCGACGGTAAATAAATATATTCCAGTCCGTTTTCTTGCGTCGTACCCTGGTAAATATTTATTCCAAGGGGGGTACTTCCCGTCAATTTTGCCCCTTTTGCCGATTGCTGTGATGTTTTATCTGGTTTTGCCGCAGGTGTCGGTTTGATAGTAACAACAGGTGTAGGGGTAGACGTCGATGTTGGTACAGTAGTAACAACAGGTGCAGGGGTATTGGTAATCTTTATATTCTCATTGGTATCTTTCTGCTTCTGAGAACATCCTGCAGCCAGAAACGTTCCGATTAGCAGAGCGGAAATAATTAAACCTCTTTTTTTCATTTTTATCCTCCATTCCGGCGCACGTATTTTGCGCGTAATTGAAGTTGAAAGTACATTTTCTTCAACCTTATCCAATCATGATACCGCATGGCGGCATTGCAAATAATTGGTGATACTAATTAGATTTCTGTATCTTGTTTTACTATAGTTCTATTATTCATTTTTAGCAATTTATTTCACAAATAATTCTTCATTTTAAAATCCATTTAATCCAAGCCATTTAATTTTACTCTCATAATCTACAAATGAAGTATCCAAATCAACATTTCCGGAAATTCCACTGACTGAACCCTTGTCGCTATACTGCCAAATGGCAAGTTCTCCGGTATAAGTAAGCACACTGGACCACTGGGCTACCCAACGATCAAAAACATCCAGACTTGTATCATATAGCCTACCTGTAAACCAGCCTCGACTGCTGTATAACATAGGATAATATCCAGCCTCCGTAAGAGTATTAAAATAAACAAGTGCAATATCTGCAATTAATTTCTTGTCCAGAGCCATCTGTGCTTTATCTTCCAGATCTAGGCAAATTGGGTATTCAAATTGTTTCCCTTCTAATGTGCTAATCAGAAAATCAACCTCTGTTTGGGCTGCTGCAACGGTGGTAGCATGACTGTAATGATACACTCCCACTGCAATACCATTATTCTTAGCCCCTTTATAATTTATTTCAAACTTTGGATCCAGACTGCTGCTGCCGTAAGAAGACCGAAGCATCGCAAATGCAACGCCATCATTTTTCACCTTGCTCCAGTCAATGTTTCCCTGCCATTTTGAAACATCAATTCCACTTATATTTGCTTTTTCAACTGTTACATTACATTCCGCTTTCTTCGCACTATCTCCCGCAATAACAGAGATGATTGCATTTCCTTCCCCTATAGCTGATACTAGCCCACTTTCATCCACAACAGCTACCGTTTCATCGGAACTTATCCACGATATTTTCTGATTTATAGAATTCTGGGAGGATGTAGTTGCAGCTAATTGCTCTGTTCCTCCAATAACCATCCCTAGGTTACTCTGATCTAAAGATACTTCTGTCAGATCCAGATTAGGAACTAATACCTCTGCAGCCGGTGAATACTGACTATATACCTTTGTATCACCAACCATTCGATAAGATCTTAATTGGTAATAATAAGAACTTCCAGGATTTAATCCGGTCTGCGTATAAGCAGTTTCTGATACAGTGGTTAATAATTGATAGCCCTCCGATTTACTTAGGGACTGGTATAGCTCATAACCATCTGCCCCTTCAGACGGTTCCCAACTGATATCCATCACACCCTGCGCTGCACTTGTTGCTGTTATGGAATCTGGCACCGGTAATATCGGCGTAATTGTGATTATCTTTGAAAATTCACCATATACCTTACTATTCCCACTTACCATAAAGCTGCGTACTTTAAAATTATAATTATTTCCTGGTTCTAACTCAGTTATATTGCAATAATTATCTGTTGTTTGCTTAACAGGGACATAATCTCCCGTTATGAAATCTGCCATATAAATCTCATAGCCGCTTGCGTAACTTGCCCATCCCCAAGACAAATCCGCACTCTCATAAGATGTTAAATTTCCTTCAAAAAGGCTTACTGCAGTTGGCTTAATCGTTTTGCTTAAGACCTTTGAATATGAGCTATATATTTTAGATTTACCGAATTTTTTATATGCACGGATTTTATAATAGTAGGTCTTACCGGGAAGTAAGTTCTTGTTAGTATAATTATACTTTCCTGAAGCCATAGAATACACTAATTGATAATTACCTTTTGCAGAGGTAGCCTGATAAATCTGATAAGCATCTGCTCCCTTGACCTTGCTCCAGGTAATTTTCATACTATTACCGGAGGAAATTACTACATTCACTGTCTTTGGTGCGGTTAATTTTACTGTTGCTGCCTGAACTGTATGCGGTCGGCACATAAAACATATTGCAAAAATAATCAATCCGAGTAACATCTTGCATAAATCTCTTTTGTTTCTTTTCATTTTTGTCTCCCTAACTCTGCGTAACCATAAGGTTTCTCTCTATTATCTATTGTTAAGGGTATTTAATATTTGTGTTATTACTATGTCATAATATAGATATTTTGGTGTTATTTTAACGAATTTATAAAAGGTGAAAATATATATATAAAAATCCCCAAAGATTCTGATTACGAACCTTTAAGGATTCCACTGAATAAGACGCTAAAGAAACTTCTGTTCTCTGAGTTGTTCTGAAATCTTGCTTCCTTTCATCTAAAATCTTGATTTTTCATAAGTATAAGGTATACTCGAGCCAACAAGAACATCTTCGATTTTTTCAATTATTAACCAATCATCCATATTTCCCTGATGATCAAAGTTAAGGGATGGTTCAATTGCTATAACATCTTGAAATTCTACCAGACATAAACATTTTTTGTGCCATCTCGTTTTTTGCTTTTCTGTTAAATTAAGTTTATCATTATGGTCATCTATGATTTTAGTTATTTCATCATCGGTTAGCTTAACATAGTTCTCTACAGATTTTACGGTTGCTTTTGCAGAAATCTTAGCTGTCCCCTTTTCCATAAAGTACAATGTTTCTCCGTCATAAACTCTGCTATGCGGTATTTTACGTGCTGCCGCGCCCCGCACCACCATTGTTTTTGTACCATTTTTAATTTTATGCAATACTCTCTCTGCAGCCCTTCCTGCATTATCACAATATACTAAATGTACCATTCTTATCACCTCAGCTCTGTTTTACCACCGGAATCCAAACTTCATATACTGTATCTTCCGGATTAGGATTAATATAAACTTCAATATCCGGTGCATTTCCATATTCATAACCGGAAGTTGGAAGCCACTCTGTAACTATCCTTCTTTCTAACTCTTGTATGGACAAATTAGTACCTTTTCCTGTAAATATAGCCCATGTTGCTTCAGGTACTTCAAATTCTTCCAATCCCATATCTGTTGCTTGATTACTAGACACGCCTATATAATATCTCCAATCAGCTTCTTCGTTACACGAACTAACCCCTAACAGGCCTTTTAGCTCTCCATCCATCCTGCTTACCAATTTCTCTAGCGTACCATTCTGGACTGCATCTCCCCACAGAGAAGGAACTACTTCAAAGTTTTTCTCAATCTCTTTCTCTAAACGAGCAGATATTCCAACAATTCTAAATGCATCTTTTTTCTCGATACGATAATCCATAACACTATCTCCTCTGATTGATATTTTAAAACTAATAGGAGGATATGCTTTTAAACTGCACCCGCTTCTTTTCACTTCAGAGGGAGCAATCGTGTGTATTCGCTGAAATGCCCTATTAAAGGCTGTAGGTGAATTATAACCATATTTCAAAGAGATATCTATAACCTTGTTATTTTCATCTTGCAGATCTACAGCTGCTCTTGACATTTTTCTTCGTCTAATATATTCCGACAGCGGAATGCCTGCCATGTATGTAAATATTCTTTGAAAATGATACGGTGAACATAGTGTAATTTTAGATATTTCATCTAAATCAATACTTTCCGTCAAATTTTCTTCAATATAATTCATCGCACAATTTAGTCTTTCTATCCAATCCATATCTTATCTCCTATATTTATTTTAATTGTTATACAAATAATTATCCTCTCTTTATTATAACATAAAAAGAGAGTTGTTCTAAACAAGATAATTGAAGCATAGTAAGTACAAAAATATTTCCTACATTCTCTCGCGATATAAAATCCCAAAAAACTAAAGTGCATTCTGTTCACTCTTGCGATTATAAATCTATTCTACTCAAATTTTTTTGGCGAGCGTAGCTGCACATTTCAAGAAGGAATTATATTTCACAAGATTAACTTTATTATGAAAAAAAAATCTCTAAACACTTGTACATTAAGGTTTAGAGATCAATTTTGAGAGGCGACAAGCAGATTTGAACTGCTGATCAGGGTGTTGCAGACCCATGCCTTACCGCTTGGCTATGTCGCCCTATTTTATTACAACTCCCCGAGTAGGGCTCGAACCTACAACCCCACGGTTAACAGCCGTGTGCTCTACCATTGAGCTATCGAGGAATAAGATTTGATATCATAAGCATTGATACATATCCTATAACATAAAAAACAGAAATCTACCTAAGTATTTTCTGTTTTAAAACAAATGAATTAAACACAATTCATTGTTATTGACTAAAACCTACACACGAAAATGTACCATCCAACTTTAAAACCTTTTTAGGTCAAGCCCTCGACCTATTAGTAACAATCAGCTCCATGCGTTACCGCACTTCCACCTTTGTCCTATCCACC
>JAEZZO010000022.1 GCA_023418475.1 Bacillota bacterium | reverse complement strand
CTTGAAACAACAGGAGAATAACTAGAAAATATATCAATTATGCAGGGGGGTAATGTCCCCCTGTATCAGGATGAAAAATTTGCACTATTATTTGCCGAATATTTTGCAAAAGTACTTGCCGTTTACATAAACGTGAATATTCGTTAATAGATGACCCCTTTAGAAAAAAAAATCCTGAAAAAGCCATCTATTTCATTGTTATTAAAGCCCACAACTCTGATCTAATATTCTTACAGGAATGCTTCATAAACCTCATCGATCATAGATACTATTCTCCTGCAGGCTTCCGCCTTCGGCATAGAAATATGGACTATACATCCATTTTTGGCTCAGGTCTATAGGCTAATGTATGATTTACACCAACGGTCCTGTTATCAAAATCAAGATCATCCCATGCAAGTGCCAAACATTCACCAATACGCATTCCGGTCCCGAGAAGAACAGTAATAATAGGGTGTCATACATGATACTCATATTGCGTTACGAGGAAATTCATGAAGGCTCGCTGTTGTGAAATCATAAGAGCATGACGTTTTCCCTGCTTGTCCATACAGTAAAATGAATACCTGCCATCTGCTCTCTGGCTCTCTTCGTTACGAAGCGTGCACGATTCTCTACGTCAGCTTCCAGTGTCCGTTCTCTCAAAAACGCGTTTCTTCGCTCTAACCTCTATTGGTGTGAATCCATCCTATTATCCTTTGGATATGGACCTTATAAAATGCCCGGAATGCGTAACTTCTTTGCTGGCGATGGAAGTCTACTATAAAAAACTGCACTATTTAAACAATATCGAAAGGTCATGCACTCCGGATAATTCCATTCCCATCATACACTCAATCGTCGAATAATGCAGTTTCGCAAAATACCAAACAATTTCATGAGTAACGGCTTCGCTATTTTGTTATGTAATTCTTTATTTCATCTTCTTTTATACACTATTTTTGAATTTTGAGAACTTTCCTATAAAGCAAAAAAGACACCTCGCTCCGGTATTCCTACCAGTAACGAAATGTCTATCACTTCAAATCTTTAGCTATTCCTCAAGATTATCTTTATTTTTCAGTTTTTCTTACTCTCAAACATGCTCCGGGAGCTTTTCGGGGCTTTTACATCCTGACCCGACATCTTCCATCCTGATTTTCAGGAAAAGAGGTCAATCCGTATAAGTCCACCGAAGTCCATTGAGTGTCGTAGAGTGTCGTAGAGTGTCGTAGAGATCCATCTAGGATAGTGATTTCATCGTCGGGAACAGTAACACATCCCTAATCGCCTGTGAGTTCGTCAACAACATTACAAGCCGATCAATTCCAATCCCAATACCACCTGTCGGAGGCATACCATATTCCAGCGCAGTAAGGAAATCTTCATCCAGCTGATTAGCCTCTTCGTCCCCTGCTGCCCTCAGTGCTTCCTGTGCTTCAAAACGTCCTCTCTGGTCGAGCGGATCATTTAACTCTGAAAAAGCATTTGCCATCTCGCGTTTTGTAATAAATAATTCAAAACGCTCCGTATAATCCGGATTACTTGGCTTTCTGCTGGCAAGTGGAGAAATATCTACCGGATGGTCCATAATAAAGGTAGGCTGTACTAAATGTTCCTCTACAAACTCTTCAAAGAACAGATTGATGATATCGCCTCTCTTATGTCTGTCTTCAAAATCGACATGATACTCTTTCGCAAGTGCTTTCGCTGCTGCTTCATCTGCTATCTGATCAAAATCTATATTCTTGTATTTCTTAATTGCCTCAACCATGGTCAAACGTTCAAAAGGCTTGGACAAATCAATATCAATACCATCGTAGGTAATTGCTGTCGTTCCCAGTACCTTCTGAGCTACGGTACGGAATAATTCTTCTACCAGATCCATCATGCCATAATAATCGGTATAAGCCTGATACAGCTCTAAAAGTGTAAATTCAGGATTATGTCTTACGGATAAGCCTTCGTTACGGAATACACGACCGATTTCATATACACGTTCCAGACCGCCGACAATCAATCGCTTTAAGTATAATTCCAGTGAAATTCTAAGGTGAATATCCTGATCAAGAGCGTTATGATGCGTATTAAAAGGTTTTGCAGCAGCTCCGCCTGCATTCGGAACAAGCACCGGTGTCTCCACCTCGATAAAGTCCTTGCCATCCAGGTAATTACGAATTTCTCTGATAATATGGGAACGCTTGATAAAGGTATCGCGTACCTCAGGATTAACGATCAGATCCACATAACGCTGTCTGTATCTCATATCGGTATCCTTAAGTCCATGGAATTTCTCCGGCAATATCTGAAGGCTCTTTGATAACAGCACTACCTTATGTGCTTTTACGGATACTTCTCCGGTATGGGTCTTAAATACTTCTCCTTCTATTCCGACAATATCACCAATATCATATTTCTTGAACTCCGCGTAGGGTTCTTCTCCAACTTCATCTTTTCTGACATAGGACTGAATATCTCCGCCCAAATCTCTGATATTGCAAAAAGAAGCTTTTCCCATTACTCTCTTTGACATAATACGACCTGCTATGGTAACTGTTTTACCCTCAAAGTCCTCGAATTGCTCAAGAATATCCTTCGAATGATTGGAAACCTGATATTTCATAATCTGAAAAGGATCCTTCCCATTCTCTTGAAGCTCAGCAAGCTTTGCTCTTTTCACCTTTAATAATTCATTAATGTCCTGATCTGCTTGAATTTTTTCATCAGCCATTTCATTCACCTCTATCCGCAGTAAACCTTTTCTTTACCGGTATTTTATAAACTCGATCTTTGAATCTCCAAAATCTTATATTTCATGACACCCGAATGCGTTTCTACATTAACAACATCTCCGACTCTTTTACCGATCAATTCTTTTCCCAGCGGAGATTCATTGGAGATTTTACCGCGAAGACTATTCGCCTCAGTGGAGCCAACCAGCTTATATTCAAGCTCTTCGTCATACTCCATATCATAAATTTTGATTTTGCAGCCTATATTAATTACATTAACATCCACTTCGTCTTCCACAACAACTTCAGCATTTTTCAGGATTTTATCTATTTCTTCAATACGAGCTTCAATATCTCTCTGCTCGTCCTTTGCAGCATCATATTCTGCATTTTCAGAAAGATCCCCCTGCTCTCTTGCTTCTTTAATCTTTTGTGCAACATTCTTTCTTTGATTTACTTTAAGATCATGAAGCTCATCTTCAAGCTGTCGCAGTCCCTCATAAGTCAGTATGTTTTTCTTCTCTGCCATATAAAACACCCTTCCTCCATATCGCTTTTTATACAACATACAATACATTCAAAGTATTATATCGTATCAGTTGTATCTTGTCAACCTGATTAAAACAATCGGTTAAGAGGCATTTTTTAACCTGCTGATGCTCCTTCTCGCACTACCAATCATTCTGCCGCAATCAGTATTCCCAAAAATCAGAGAACAACCTGGAATGAATACTCCTGCACTCCTTATGGGGCTCTTCTTCCTGTGAAAATGGTTTTTCTTCCAATTTTTTTAACCTTTTCAGTATGCTTGGCAAGTCAGGCGGTCTGTGAGAGGTAAAAGAATTCAGAATGAATTTCAATAAAATTCATTCTGCATTTTTAAATTCATCATAAATATCAGCTGAAAAATACCTTCTCAAAAGTTACATTATATATTATCTTCAAACCCTTTAAATTATTCTTTAATTTTTTGAAAATTATTATCCCCGGTAAAAAATCTTCCCCTAATTTGTATCTCTAAAATCAATCCATATTTTGAAATAAATCACAAAAATCAAAGGTTGCAAAATAATCCTTTGGTGTTTCCGCACGGCGTATTAACTGGACGGAACCGTCTTCCTTCAGCAATAGCTCTGCTGATTTTAATTTGCCGTTATAGTTATACCCCATTGCAAAGCCGTGAGCCCCGGTATCATGAATGACCACCAGATCACCCATATCAATCTTCGGAAGCATTCGGTCTATTGCAAATTTATCATTGTTCTCACAGAGAGAACCGGTTACGTCATATTTATGATCACAGAGGTTCTTTTCCTTCCCCATTACTGTAATATGATGGTAGGCTCCATACATTGCAGGTCTCATTAAGTTTACCGCACAGGCATCCAGACCGATGTATTCTTTATAAATATGCTTTTCATGGATTGCAGTGGCAACCAGATGTCCATAAGGAGCCAGCATATAGCGTCCTAGCTCCGTGAAGATAGCCACATCTCCCATACCGGCAGGAACTAGAATTTTTTCAAATTCCTTTCTGACACCCTCACCGATTTTCATGATATCATTTGCCCGGCCATTCGGCTTATAAGGGATACCTACTCCGCCAGACAGATTGATGTATTTAATCGAAGCTCCTGTCTTTTCCTGCAGCTCCACTGCCAGTTCAAATAATATTGCCGCCAGGGTCGGATAATATTCATCCGATGCCGTATTGCTGGCAAGGAAGGAATGGATACCGAAGTTTTTGACTCCTTTTTCCTTCAAGATCTTAAAGCCTTCGAATAGCTGCTCTTTTGTAAAGCCGTATTTCGCGTCTCCCGGGTTATCCATGATACCATTCGCTGTTTTAAATATCCCGCCGGGATTATAACGGCAGAAAATGGTTTCTGGAATACCTGCAGTTTTCTCCAAAAATTTAATATGAGTAAAATCATCCAGGTTAATAAATGCCTTTAGCTGTGATGCCTTTACAAATTCCTCCGGCGGTGTATCATTTGACGAAAACATGATACCATCTCCCGAAAAGCCGAGTGCTTCTGACATCATCAGCTCTGTCATAGAAGAACAGTCCATGCCGCAGCCCTCTTCCTTTAATATATTAAGGATGTAGGGATTCGGTGTCGCCTTGACTGCAAAATATTCCCGGAAGCCTTTATTCCATGAAAAAGCTTTATTCAGTTTTCTGGCATTTTCACGAATACCTTTCTCATCATAAAGATGAAAGGGGGTTGGATACTTTTTTGTAATTTCAAGTAACTGTTCGCGCGTTACAAATGGTGTCTTCATATGGAACCTCCTATCTGAATTTAATTTATACAGGCCTGATTAGTTCACATTCTCCTGTTTTAATGCAAGTAATAAAATCCTTGATATCCTTAAGCTTATGAAAAAAGCCTACTCCGCTGTGCTCAGTATCTAATCTGTGCGCATCTGTTCCGGCAGTTACGGATAATTTGTGCTTTCTGGCATAGAGCAATGCTCTTCTGTCAAAATTTTTATTTTGATTTCCGACATTAATCACTTCCACTGCATCAACATAGTTCGGATACTCCCTGATCTCTTTAATATAGGAGCGAATCCGGAACGGATGAGCGTGAACCACAAATCCTCCGTCTCCGTGTACCCGCTGATACTGTTCCTTTACGGTCCAGGACAGAATATCCGGATGTTTTTTCAGCCATACCTTATCCAGCCCGTAAATCAGAAAATCCGTACCGTCAAAGCCTGCCTCCCAACCAAAAAATACGGAGAGTCCAATTCGGTCACCCTCTGTCTTTGCATTTTCATAACCCTTATAAAACAGATCAATCCGCTCTTCCCAGGGAAGATTTGCAGGAATAGCCGTGTTCCCGTTAAAGAAATGATCCGTTACAATGATCCCTGTATAACCGGCCTCCTTGTAATATCTCACATGTTCCTGCGCACTTACTGCCGAGCAGGCACTGCCTTCTGTGGTATGAAGATGTGTTTCATACAGATACAGGCTCATAAGTTACACACCGGCCTTTCATTTATATCAATTTTATCTCAATTGCAGGTAATGTAGATCATTGTTTCGTAATATCCATCCATCTGCAATGCGTCAGGCAACAAGAAAATCCCTCAGTTTCTCAACATTGAGGGAAATGACTTTCTTTTTTAAATAATTGCTCCTATTATACAACATTCTGCATTTTTTTCAATCATTTTTTCTATCATTTTTCAATCATTTTTTATCGTTTCTAAAGTCGTCTGAAAATTCTCTTCTTAATATCTGCCTTTTCATCTATTATAATTGTGCCTTTTTCAGGATTTCACTGTATCGGCTGGAAGCCTGAACGAGGATATCATTAAGATTTTGACTTTCCTGAGTGAAAAGAAAGTCTCTGAGAAAATCCAGTCTGCACATGGCTCAGGTAAACCGTTCCAAACTGAAGGTGATGAATGAAATAATGAGTCCTTTGGCTATTTTTTTGCCCCTGTATACAGAAAGAACGCGTCGCATTCTAGCTTAAAAAGTTATTTTGCGACGCGATCTTTTTCATAAATGAAATTACACATAATACGCTGCGGAAAATTTATGGCATCCCGTGTAGTCGATATAGAAAAATCCCACAATAAAATGGTATTGACAGATTTGAGAAACCTGCATTCTTTGCAGATACCTGCAATTATTTCGAAATCACTATACCTGCTTGAACAGGGATACTCGGAACAAAAACACCATCACCGGTAACATTAACAAGTGAAATCGTTGCCGGAACATTATTAATGGTTACCAGGGCATTAGCAGCCATTTGTACAGAAACAATTGGCGATGAAGCAGTGGAATAAGGAACTCCATTTACCGCTTTGCAAAACTTATGCTGGTTGCTGCCCCTGCACCATCAGGCGCAGTCCACCATGCAACGTTATAGTTTCCAGGTTCTGTTATTACAAATTCCCCTGATGCTATATTATAACCGATATTGTCGCTTTGATCATTTAACACATTATACGTAATAGCCCCTTGTTTGCTTTCTATATACGATAGACAAGCGGGAGCCAAATTTTCATTTCTCCGTAACCACGATTGTCCCATGCAAAATAAGGAAGCATTTTTGCATATATTTTTTCAATTCCATTATCATGATAGGTCTGATACAGTGCATCGCGGTGATAGCCTTCTCTGCTTAGCCGATAGAACTCCGTTTCCAAAGCTGTCAGCGTCCTACCGGCTACCTCAATTGTAACCTCTTTAAACTTGGAAGACGGAGAAATCATTAAATCATCCAATTCTGTAATCGGAACATCTGCCGTTTCAACACAATAAACAAGCGGACCTTTTTCTACGGTTGCCTGATTATTATTTTCTTCAACCATCGCATGGGCTACGGTAAGACGCGCAGGCATATCAAAATTCACTTCTACTATAGCACTTTCCAGTTTACTTAACCGGATGGGCAGAAAGGTATTTGCATCCTTCTGTGTCAGATCATATCTCTTTCCCTCCGGATCCAATACGAAACCACTTTCCAACCAACCCGGTATACGTATCAAGAGAACAACCTCTGCTTCTTTTCTGACATGCTTTATCTCAAATTGCAGGAAACCCCGATAGGGATATTCTGTTTCCTGGCATAGTTCAAAATTAGCACCGTTCTCTAATTGAAATTGAGCTTTATTCGCTCCATTTTATCGTAGTATTATCGAGAAAATGGAATGAAGTCCGGAATGAATTCCTATCGCTTCCTATTCTATGATGCAGGCATCAAAAGACTAAAATTCATTTGACGGATGGATATAATCTTATTAAAACTTTTAACACCCGAAAAAAATTCTATATAAGGCTCTATTCTTTTATAAAGCTTTTTACACTGTTTCGCTTCATCAGAGTGGTTTTCATTTCTATTTTCTTTATCCCTTCAAAATTGCCGTCTATCTTGCTTACCAGCGTATTAACCGCAACACAGCCTATTGCATATTTTGGTGTTTGAATGGTAGTGAGCGGGGGATCCATCATTTCTGATAAAGAATTGCTTTGTAAGGCAGTAAGCGGTCACATATAATTATTCCAGCTCGCCATAAACGCAAAAATTGCTGCTGCCGCATAGGTGGATTTCATCATCGGCACAAAGATCCTGAAAAAATCTGATACTCCCTGTTATTTCCTGTCTCATTATTTAATAGGATTCAAGTGTCAAAAACTTAAATTATACTAATATTCATCTGTATAATCTGGATTAGGATTTTTACACTCTAATCTTAATTGGAAGATTTGACAGGTAAGCATAAAAGTGGATAAAAGGAAGTTGTAGTATACGAATATAAAAAACATATTGACAAGTGAACTTGGCAGTGTTAATATTTGATTAACAAGCAAACTTGGCAAAGGAGATTCTGTATGGAGAAAGAAGAAGTATTAGAAAGAATCAGATTACAAAAAAAAGATGAAAGGGAGGAATTTGTTAGAGACAAGTCAGTAAAGTGGGCATTGATTACAATGGCTATTTTAAGTAGTATATTTGCATTCATAAGAGCAGAAAATAATTTACCAATGATGGATTTACCTGTTATAGTATGCGTTTCTACTTCAGTTGCATTCATGTATCGCTTTATAAAGACTGAAGTAAAATCAGATTTGGTATATAGCATTATAACCATTTGTGTAGCTATCATTGCTTTCATTCGTTTTTGTCAGGGACATTAATATGAATACTGAATTGATATTGAAAAATAGACTTAAGGAAGTTCGTTCAGAAAAAAATATTTCTCAAAGTAAATTAGCCGATATGGTTGGAGTTTCGCGCAATACTATTAGTTCTATTGAGACGGGACAGTATTGTCCAACAGCTAAGCTTGCTCTAATATTATGTATAGCGTTAGATAAGAAATTTGAAGACTTGTTCTATTTTGAGTAATAAGTATTGTGTAGCGTTTTCAATTGATAGGGACGATCAATATTATTATCTAACAGAGTGAATAGTAAAAATAAGTGAGCGAATGCATTTATATACTTCCTTCGCTCACTTACTTATATTTTTATATGCGGTAGATAAGCGGAAGCCATATTTTCATTTCTCCATAGCCCCGGTTATCCCATGCAAAATACGGAATCATTCTTGCCTTTATTTTTTCAATTCCCGTCTCATGATAGGTTTGATATAGTGACTTGCGGCAATACTCTTCCCGGTTCAGCCGGTAGAAATCCGTTTCCAGAGCAGTCAGGGTTCTCCCCGCAATTGTGGTAGTAATCTCCGAAAACACAGAGGCCGGAGAGATCATTAAATAATCCAGTGTATCTAGCGGGACATCTGCCGTTTCCATACAATAAACCAGCGGTCCCTTTTCTACGGCTGCCTGATTATTATTTTCTTCCACCATCGCATGTGCCACCGTAAGTCGTGCCGGCATATCAAAATTCACCTCCAGCACAACACCTTCCAGTCTCTCCAACCGGACCGGCAGAAAGCTGTTTGCATCCTTTTTTGTCAGATCATATCTCTTTCCCTTCTGATCCAATAGGAAACCGCTCTCCAGCCATCCCGGTATTCGAATAAAAAGAACAACCTCAGCTTCTTTTTTAACCTGTTTTACTTCAAATCGCACAAGACCACTGTAAGGATATTCCGTTTCCTGGTAAAGTTCGAAATCAGCACCGTTTTCTAATTGAAAATGAGCTCTATTCGCTCCATACATTCCTGTATAAACCGAATCTTCCGTTACTGTATAAGCATATTCGCTGCTCTGGGACAGCAACCGTGCCAGATTGGGCGGACAGCAGTAGCTGGTTATGTATTCGGTTCTCTCCAGCGGCCACACCATCTCATACTCTAATTTTTTCGTGCGGCGCAGCATATTTTCATAAAAATAACGTTTTCCGTCCAGGCTTACCGCCGCCAGGTTCACGTTAAGCATTGCTCTTTCAATCACATCAAAATAACTGGCTTCCCTTTCGATCAGAAACATGCGGTAAGCCCACATGACCAGTCCGATATTGGCACAGGTTTCATTATACGCTGTAATATTGGGAAGCTGATATTCATATCCATATGCCTGGTGAATTTTTTGATCGGTAAAGAAATTCCCATACGGAGATACACCATTGTATAATGCTCCGCATCCTCCGGTGATATAAATCTTATATTGCATAAGGTTATTCCATACCCGGTGCAGCATGTCCAGATACTCCCTGTCTCCGGTTTCCGCATAAAGATCTGCCACACCGCTGTACAGATAATTCGCTCTTACTGCATGTCCAACTATTTTATCCTGTTCCTTTAGCGGTATTCTGTCCTGATTATCATCGGTACCATTCTTTACGGAATCACGAAGCTCGATTGACAGCTTAGTAAGCTCCAGATATTTCACATTCCCTGTTGTCCGATAGAGTTCTATCAGTCCCATATAATGAGAAGGACATACCGCTGTCTGAACTTCCCCATCCTGTGCGGCTTTCCGATACAAACCCTCCAGGTAATCGGCCGCCTTTATGGCTACTGGCAAAAAGGTGTCTTTCCCGGTTAATCTTTTATGTAAGCAGGCTGCCGTAAAGAGATGTCCAAAATTATAGACCTCAAAATCATTGATATCTCCCATCCGGGATACCCCATTTGAATTTTTTTCACCAATAATCTGCTTAGTTGAAAGATAGCCATCCGGCTGCTGTGCCCGCCGGATCAGGTCAATATAATCCTCTAACTCCTCTAAGAACTTTTGATTTCCGGATTTTGAAGCAGTATAGCATGCGGCTTCCATCCACTTATAAAAGTCACCATCACCAAATACGGTTCCGTCATGTTCTCCCTCCGTAAGACCCGCACAAATTTTAAAATTCTCCACAACATGACTGATATCCTTGGAATCAAACATATTCTTCAACTGTACCACCATGGATTCAGCACAAGTTTTCTCACAATCCGCCCACAAACCCTCTGTCCATTCCACTGCATGATAAGGAAGGGAAGAAACCTTTGCGTACGGTGATTTTCTGGTATCTGCTAACATTTATTTCTCCGTTCCTGCACACATCCAAAGGTTTTTCTGTGCGCGAAGTTTTAATATTTCTGGCTGCCTGAGTGCTAACGTCGTTTTTTTGTACAGCATTTATTTTAGGACCCATCGATGCACCCATTCCACATTGATTATTTAGTCATTCATCCTTTCATCGATAATCATCTTAATCAATAATCATTTTTATTAAAATCATATTATTGAAAATCATTTTAATTGATAATTATATCATTGTTCCTTACAAGCTTTACATCAACCATTGCTTTCTTCTACGCCATGCAAAACATATACATCGGATGGAGCAATTTTCGTTTTGCCGGTATAAACTTCGTTTTTCAGCAAATTCCTATATTTCAAATTGCCCAGATCAATTTCTCCGGTGGTTTGACCATGGTTGATTACGAAAATAAATTCTCCCTTCTCATTTCTCCTGGCTGTAATCTCAATCTGTCCCCAGAAGCCAAATCTGGAAGCGATCTGTTTCTCTTCGCATAGCTTTGCTATCAATGATGCAAGATATTCTTCCGCCACCTGGGTCCCCAGGTAATAAGCCTTTCCGTTTCCATAATCATTTACTGTGACGGCAGGCATTCCACGGTAAAAATCCTCCTCATATTCAGCAAGTACTTTAACCGTATCTGCATGAAGTATGTCACATAAAAAGCCGCACTCATACGTTGTCTGAATTCCGTTTTCATTTTCTATATTTCGAATCCTGTTTTTCTCGTCCGGACAGAGTGCGTCCACCTCCTCTACCCATATTCCCAGCAAGTCACGTAATTCACCCGGATATGCTCCGTAAACGCAGCGGTCATTTTCATCGACATAACCCGTCATATAGGTGGCAATAAAGGTTCCGCCTTCCCGCACAAAGTTCTCTATGCGCTTGGCTACGCCCTCCTTTACCATGTATAACAAGGGAGCGACAATGATCTTATATTTAGATAAATCACTGCTTTGCTTAATAATATCCACCGGAATGTTCTGCTCATAAAACGGTTTATAATAATAATGAACCTGCTCCAGATAATTCATATCCTTCGTAGGTCCGCTCGAAAGCTCCAGAGCCCACCAGTTGTCCCAGTCAAAGAAAATTCCGACCTGTGCCTGCGTCCTGGCATTTTCAAAGGTACCCGAAAGCTTTTTAAGCTCCATACCAAGCGTGCTGCATTCCCGGAATATTCTGGTATCGTCCCTGCCACTGTGGGAGATGAATGCACCATGAAATTTCTCCTGTCCGGCTGCCGATTGCCTCATCTGAAAGAAAAGACAGCTGTCCGAACCATGTGCCAGTCCCTGATAAGCAATTTTACGAACCTCTCCCGGACGCTTCAGCTTATTATAGGGTTGCCAGTTCTGCTGGTTTGGGGATTGTTCTACCACATAATAAGACTGTCCATCCTTACAAGCTCTCATAATATCATGCTTTAGAGCCGGAAAGCTGCGTTTGTCAGCGGGCGCAGGATAATTATCCCAACCCGCCATGTCCATATGTGGCACCATTTCAAACTGATTTATTTTCTTAATAAAGCCTGAAATATTTGTAAATACAGGCAGCTCCGGTGTAGCTTTTTTCAGTATTTTTGCCTCATTTTCATAGCATTCGATGGTGGAGTCTGTTACAAATCTCAGATAATCCAGTTGAATTGCCGGCTGAAAGCGGTAATCATCATTTAACTCTGTCGGAAGCATCACTTCTTCAAAGGAAGTAAATACTCTTCCCCAAAAAGAAGTATTCCACCTATCATTCAGCTTTTCCAGGGTCTGATATCGTTTTTGCAGCCAGCTGCGGAATTTTCTCTGACAATTCTCGCAGTAGCAGTAGGTACCGTATTCATTGGCGACATGCCATCCCAGAAGTCCCGGATAATCCTGATAGCGTTCTGCCATTGCTGTTGCTATCGCAGCGGCACGTTCCCGGTACTTTTCACTGTTTACGCAGTAAAAAACCCTCATTCCATGCGTTCTTTTTCGTCCGGCAATATCCACCGGAAGAATTTCCGGATATCTTGCGGACATCCACGCCGGCTGCGCACTGGTAGGCGTACTGAGAAATACATGTATTCCATTGTCCCACAGCTTTTGCAAAATTTTGTCCAACCATTCAAACCGGTAAATACCTTCCTCCGGTTCAAGCTTTGCCCAAGAAAATACCGGCAGTGTTACCGTGTTGACTCCTGCTTTTTGAAAAAGCTGCATGTCCTTCTCTATTGTTAAATCATCCCATTGGTCCGGATTATAATCTCCACCATATAAGATAAATGATTTCTTTTCTCTATTCATTTTCCCTCCATATCCACGCATTAATTCTGCGTTTCTAAGCTGTATACCGGATAAACGTATGAATTCTAACTTGCAAATTCATGTTACCGGAAACCTCTGTGCTTTCTTGTAGCCGCGCTTGAGAAAATGGATTGAAATCCAGAATGAATTTCACTTGTTTCCTATTCTATAAAAGGCTCATTGCTTTTTATAAGACTTTTTACACTGTTTCGTTTCATCAGAGCCGTCTTCATTTCTATCTTCTTTATCCCTTCGAAATTGCCGCCAATCCTGCTTACCAGGGTATTGACCGCAACACAGCCAATTGCATACTTCGGTATTTGAATGGTAGTAAGCGGAGGATCCATCATTTCTGATAAAGAGATATCATCAAAGCCTATGATCGAAATATCCTCCGGTATACGATACCCCATTTCCCGGAGCACCCGTATTGTACCAATCGCAATAATATCATTATCCGCAAAAAAGGCTGTTGGCATCTTTTTGAGCTGCGTAATTCTTTTTTTCAATTCGGGATAAACTGTTTCTCCTCCGCCGGAAGTAAATTCAATAATTGTTATCTTCCCGGAAGAAAGATTGTTTTCTCTGATAGACCGCATAAATCCATAATAACGTTCTATGAAATTGTATGCACTCCCATCTACGTGTAAATACCCAATCTCCTCATGTCCCATGGATACCAGAAAGGAAACTGCCACATCAACTCCCTGTTCATTATTGATTGCAACACAGTCCATATCCTCACTTTCCATATAATTATCAATAATTACAACAGGAACACGCAGATCGGTAAAAAGCTTCATCTGAGCCTTGACCATTTCTGTTGCGAGCAGCAAAAGTCCGTCTATTTTTTCACCACGGATTTTTCCGACCTCAGCTGCAACGGATTTATGATCCGCATAAGTAACCATCAGCTTATATCCGCTATTCTTAGCCTGATTTTCAACGCCTTCCATAATATCCGAGAAAATCTGCGAGAAATAGGGTGATTCTTCTGTCCTAATACCATTTTTCCGGTATACCAGAAACAAAATAGTCTTTGTCTCTTCTACCTTATCCGGTAATAATTCTTCACATCCAAGTTCTTTCACGATTTCAAACACTTTATTTCGAGTGGTTTCACTGACCCCAGGTTTATTATTTAAAACCAATGACACGCTGGCGGGTGAAATACCCAGCAATTTTGCAATTTCTTTGGCTTTCATTGTCATTTTTATGCTCCTAAATTCATCTAAATATTTTAGATAATTTTAGCATCGATTAGTAAACCTGTCTAGCTCTATTCCTTTTTAATATAAATTAATTCAATATGTCCAGAATTTTCTCCAGATAACTTTCCTGTTAGATTCAGTTTTGCTTAAATTATATTATCTTAATCAGTAAATTCAATTATATTTAAATAATTCAGTTTAATTCTAAATTATTTAAATGAATTATAGTATAAAATGTCTTGCAATGTCAATATACATTCTTTATTTCATCTATTTCTTCTAAGCAATCCTGATTTTTTTACATTCATGCTTAATTTTCTCTTAACTTCAACTAAATTATTTAACTCAACTATCAGCATTTAATTTTACTTCTTTGCGTATCTCCCCAATGTTTTTATGTCCGCTGAACGACCGAAGATAAAGCAAGTAAAAGAAAGTAAGGAAATAATCGGCTGACCGGAACTATAACCAGGCTTAACTGTAGTTACTATTCAGAGGCAAGTCTTATTCCATAGCTATGCATCTGGTAAGTGCTTCCGAACATATGATTGTAATATAACTGGAAATTCCATGGAGCTTGTGTTATAATCCAAATTGAATTTTTATGTCAAAGCTGGCAGAACCAGCATTTTCACTCTAATAAATACTGCCTAACACTATAGAACTTCGGTAAAATAGAGTTAGGTTGAAAAGGAAAGCATTTTTTAACCGGCAGAAGCACTTACGTGCTTTTCGTGAAAGTTATATATGCCGCATGCGCGGCAGATGGAGGTAGTGTGAAAAATAATTTTTTGCACGGCAATTTGTGTGCTGCATAAATTGCTAGTTTTTGGAAAGGACATGGTTATTAATATGGAACAATACAGCGGAAATCAAATTGTTGTCCTGGAGGGCCTTGAAGCGGTCAGAAAACGTCCCGGTATGTATATTGGCAGTACCGGACCAAGAGGATTGCATCATCTGATCTGGGAGATACTTGACAACGGCATTGATGAACACCTGGCAGGTTATTGCACAAAAATAGATATTACTTTATTAAAGGACGGCGGTGTCGAAATCTGCGACAACGGGCGCGGTGTACCTGTAGATATTCACCCGACTAAGAAAATCCCTACTGTTCGTGTCGTCTATACTATTTTGCATGCCGGAGGAAAATTTGGCAATTCGGTCTATAAGGTATCCGGCGGACTTCATGGTGTTGGTGCTTCCGTCGTCAATGCTCTCTCGAAGCGAATGATCATCGAGGTAAAACGCGACGGTAAAATTTACCGGGATGAATATATAGACGGTGGTCATCCTGTAACCGAGCTGGCAGACGGACTGCTGCCCGTAGTCGGTAAATGCAATAAATCTGATACCGGTACTAAGGTTATATTCTATCCGGATGACAGTATTTTTGAGACTGTTGAATTTAAACCAGAAACGATACACAAGAAATTGAAGGAAATCGCCTTTTTAAATAAGAATATTTTACTGAATTTTACGGACAAGATTACCGGAACCGCCAAAAGCTATCAAGAGGAATTCGGTATAAAAAGCTTTGTATCCTATCTGACTCGCGAAATGAACTTAATCCATGAGGAACCGGTTTATCTGGAGGGAAAAAGCGGTGAAATTGAGGTAGAGATCGCATTTCAATATACGGACGGCTATTCTGAGCAGATCAATGCTTATTGTAACCGGATTAATGTAGTGGATGGCGGTACTCTGGTTACCGGTTTTAAAACAGGACTTACCCGTGTCATGAACCAGTATGCCAGAGAACTGAATGTTTTAAAAGAAAAGGATGAGAACTTCGACGGGAAGGACATCCGAAATGGTCTGGTTGCTATTATTTCCATCAAGCATCCTGACCCGCAATTTGAGGGACAGACGAAGACAAAGCTTGGTAATACCGATGCAAAAAGCGCTGTAGATGATGTCTTTTCCACCGAGGCGCAGCGATTCTTCGATAAGCACGTTGAAGTACTTAGAAGTATCCTGGACAACTCCATGAAATCCTTTAATGCAAGACGTGCCAGTGACAAGGCAAGAACCGCCGTAATGAAGCAATTAAGTGATGTGGATACCCGGAGTAAGCTTGCCTCCTGCTCCTCCAAAAAGCCGGAGGAATGTGAGATCTATATTGTCGAAGGTGATTCTGCCGGTGGAACGGTAAAAACTGCCCGAAACCGCAGAACACAGGCAGTCCTGCCCCTCCGCGGCAAGATTTTAAACGTGGAAAAAGCAACTCTGGAGAAAATTTTGATTAATAATGAGATCAAATCAATGATTGCAACCTTTGGATGCGGTATTGGGGATGAATTTGATCTGGCAAAGCTTCGTTATGATAAAATCATAATTTTAACTGATGCCGATGTGGACGGTGCCCACATCAGTACACTTTTGCTCACCTTCTTCTACCGCTTTATGCCGGAGCTTATTATGGAAGGCAAGATTTACCGCGGCTTGCCGCCGCTTTATAAAGTCGAATATGAGACCAGCGAGCGCAATAAAAAGGTGAAGCGCTCCGAATATTTATTCAACGATTTTGAGCTGGATAAGTTTCGTAAAATCGAAGGGAATAAAATCACCGGACTTCAGCGGTATAAAGGACTCGGAGAGATGGATGCCAACCAGCTCTGGGAAACCACTCTTAATCCGGATACGCGTATTCTCGCGCAAATCACTATCAGTGATACAGTGGAAGCCGATGAAATCACCACCATGCTGATGAGCAGTAATGTACCGCCAAGGCGCAGCTTCATCATCGAAGAAGCCAAATATGCAAAGCTCGATGTATAAACGCCTCGATCACAACGCGAAGAAGGCTGCTATGCCCTCTGCTATCATAAAAATAGTAATATACAGGTATTAAATAATTTTGGAGGTTTATATCACGATGAAAAAAGTTTCCGATCAGATAATCCAGACGGATTTTTCCGAAGAAATGAAGAATAGCTACCGGGATTATGCGATGAGCGTAATTATTGCCAGAGCACTTCCGGACGTCCGGGACGGTTTAAAGCCGGTACAGAGAAGAATTCTGTATTCCATGATTGAACTGGGGCTGGAGCCTAATAAGCCTCACAGAAAAAGTGCTCGTATCGTCGGTGATACGATGGGTAAATATCATCCCCATGGAGATGGTTCCATCTACGACGCCCTTGTGCGTATGGCAGAGGATTATTCCCTGATGGTTCCGCTGGTAGACGGACACGGTAATTTCGGTTCTATCGACGGAGACGGCGCTGCTGCGATGCGTTACACAGAGGCCAGACTTTCTCCCGGTGCAATGGCTTTATTAGACCATCTGGAAAAAGGTCTGATTGACTTTATACCCAACTTTGATGATAGTGAAAAGGAACCCACTGTCCTACCGGCGATGATTCCAAATCTTCTGATCAATGGTACAACTGGAATTGCAGTAGGTATGGCGACAAATATTCCCCCTCATAATCCGGATGAAGTAATTGACGGTGTGATTGCATATCTGGACAACCCTGAGATAACGGTAAGCAAACTGATGCATTATATCCCTGCACCTGATTTTCCTACCGGTGGTATCATTGTAAACCAGGATGATCTTACAGCCCTCTACGAAACCGGAGAAGGTAAGATCCGTATCCGTTCCAGAGTCGAAATCGAAACCGGAGATAATGGACGGAAAAACATTGTGATTACTGAGATTCCCTACACAATAGCCGGTAATAAGACAAAGCTGGTGGAAGGACTTGCCTCCCTAGTTAAGGACAAGGTATTTGATGAGATCTATGATATCCGTGACGAATCCTCCAAGGAAGGTATCCGGGTAGTCATTGAAGTGAAAAAGGACCGTGACACGGAGAATTTATTGAATGGGCTTTATAAAAAAACATCCATGGAGGACACCTATTCTGCTAATCTTCTGGCTGTTAAGGACCAGCAGCCCGTCACCTTTAACCTGAAAGCAATCATCAGTGAATTTGTTGATTTTCAGGTTGAGCTTTATACCAAAGAATATCAGTATCTGCTGGAGCGCGCTATTAAACGTCTGGAAATTGTGGGTGGACTTATCAAGGCAACTGACGTAATTGATCTGATTATAGAGATATTACGAGGCAGTACCTCGATTAAGCAGGCAAAAAGCTGCCTGATGGAAGGCAATACCGAAGGCATAAAGTTCAAATCTGCCGTTTCCGAAAAGCAGGCAAGCTCCTTAGATTTTACGGAGCGACAGGCGGAAGCCATTCTTACCATGCAGCTAGGCAAATTAATAGGCTTGGAGATATTAAAGCTGCACGATGAAAATACTTCGCTGGAAAACTCCATTCAGGAATATAAAAAGGTGCTTGGTGATACAAAGGAGTTATACAAGGTAATAAAATCTCGATTAAGGGATTACAAAAAAAGCTTTCATACCCCCAGAAGAACTACACTTACCCATGTTACTTCTTCTGATTATGTGGAGGAAGTCAAAATCGAAGATATTTATATATTAATTGACCGTTTTGGTTATACGAAATCACTTGATGTAGCCAGCTATTCAAGAACCTCGGAGGAAAGCCTTAAGGAGTTTGTCCATATCATACAGATGAAAAATAATGACCGCTTATGTGTTTTTACCGCTGAGGGTAACATGTATCAGGTAAAAGCAGAAAGTATTCCACGGTGCAAGATGAAGGACAAGGGAGTCTTAATCCACACCTTATGTAAGCTGAATAAGGAAAATGTGATTCTCTATGCTTCGTTTGAAAAACTATTTGACAGCCAGCTTTTATTCACGACGAAAAACGGATTTATTAAGCAGGTATCCGGCGTCGAATTTGAAACTGTCCGTTCCCAGATCAGTGCCACAAAACTGGAGGATAATGATGAGATTATTAGCATCTGTCTGCTCTCCGCCTCGGAGGTAATGTCTGGCTGGGCCGGTGGCTTTAAGGTTATTATATTGACAGAAAAAGGCCTTTCCCTTGGTTTCCCGCTTTCCGAGGTAAGTGAATTAAAGAAAACAAGCCGGGGAGTTAAAGCAATTACTCTGGAGAAAAATGACACTGTATGCTACGCTGCGGCAATCAGCCAGGAGCAGGAAACCTTTGTGCATCATGACAAAATACTCAGTGTGAGGAAGGTACGTAATCGTAAACGCGGTGACAAAGGGCAGAAGGCCGCCTTATAGGATGGAATAATTGCTGCTAAGCCCTACTATCTTTCTCTTCTATCAGTTTTACGCTATTGTAAATACGGCGGAAAATAGAATAAAATGCATAACGAGCGCAGGAACGGAGGTTAGAAATGCTGGAAAATGGTCAGGAAAAATGTACCTGTGTGAGAAAAAAATGTGAACGCTTCGGTAATTGTGCTGCCTGCATTGCACATCATAAAACTCACAAACGCTATGCCCTGCCCTATTGCATGCGAAAAAGCAGATCAGACAAAAGAAAAGAAAACCACGCAGAACGCGAAAAAAAGGAATAATATCTATCGGTAAACATTTACCGGATTGGAGGCAGGTTTGAGACTACTCTCTAATTTAAAAACGGCTTCAAAGGGTATAGCCATTGGAAAAGCCTTTGTCGTTGAACGTCAGGAACTGAATGCTGATTTATATAGAATTACGCCCGGGCAGATTAACCAGGAAATTGATAAATTTAAGAAAGCAGTAAAGGAAGCTACCAATCAGATTGAATTTCTGGCATCGAATTCAGATCTTTTCAAGGCTCATCTTGAATTGGTAAAAGATATCACTCTATGCGAAGGTGTGATAAATAAAATCACTGTAAATCATCTGAATGCACAGCAGGCTCTGGATAAGACAATTGCTGAATTGTGCAGTATTTTTAACAATATGGAGGATGAATATCTGAGGGAACGCAGCGATGATATCATTGATATCCGTACCCGGCTGATGAGGATTTTAAAGGGGACCGGCAATACCGGCTTTGACCGCATTAAGGAAGATGTCATTATTATAACTGAAAATCTTGTTTTATCCGATACTTCGTATTTAGATCTTACTCATATTCTCGGCTTTGCTACAGAATATGGCGGTATCACCAGCCATGTATCGATTATTGCCAGAACTCTGGAACTGCCTGCCTTAGTTGGTGTAAAGGATTTGATGAAAAGCATCCACAGCGGTGACTATCTGATACTGGATGCCTCTGCCGGAAAGCTTATCGTCAATCCGGATGAAGATACCATCAAAGAATATCGCCTTTTGCAAGGAACATATGAGGAAAAGAAACAGAACTTAACAAAGCTTAGCTACCTTCCTGCTACTACTATGGATGGAAAGGCCGTGAAGATCTGCGCAAATGTTGGCAGTCTTGAGGACGTCAAAAAGGCTGCTGCCTTTCATATTGATAGTATCGGTTTATTCCGTACGGAATTCTTATATATGAACAATACGCATTTTCCCACAGAAGAGGAACAGTTTACTGTTTATAAAGAAGCAGCCCTCCTGTGTAAAGGCGACTTGATTATCCGTACTCTCGACATCGGCGGTGACAAGTCACTGCCTTATTTTACGATCCCGCCGGAAGAGAATCCATTCTTAGGCTGGCGTGCCATCCGCATTTCCCTGGAGATGACGGATATCTTTAAGACCCAGTTAAGGGCTATTCTTCGTGCCAGTGCCTTCGGCAAAGTGAAGATTATGTATCCAATGATAATTTCACTCGAAGAGCTGCAAAAAGCAAATGAAATACTAGAGGAATGCAAAGCACAGCTGCTTCTGGAAAACATACCTTTTGATTGTACAATTCCAACCGGTATAATGATTGAAACACCGGCGGCTGTGATGTGTGCCGGACATTTGGCAAAGCATGCCGATTTTTTCAGTATCGGAACAAATGATCTGACGCAATATACTCTAGCCATAGACCGCGGGAATCAAAGAATCTCTTCCTTGTTTGATTCCTTCCATCCCGCAGTCCTGCAAAGCATTAAAAGAATCATAGAAGCAGCCCACACAAATGGTATTACAGCCGGAATGTGCGGAGAGCTTGCAGGAGATGAAAAAGCCGCTGCTCTGCTACTTGGCTTTGGTCTCGACGAATTCAGTATGTCTCCCGGTGAAGGAGCTAACATTAAGAATATTCTACGCAGCCTATCCTATGAAAAATCGAAAGAATTGGCCGACCATATTCTCACGCTTCCTACGGTGGATCAGGTAAGAGAATATCTCTTCTCTCATTCATAAATTGTATATTATTGCAGATATCAAATAAAATATTTTCTTGTTTTTAGAAGAATTGGATAATAAGCGCTAATTCCAGTAATTGGACTAGCATATTTATAAAAAGTGTTGTATTATTTAACTACATTTTTTGGTTCGGGTAAGCATTGTAGGTTTTAACCTGTAATGGAGGACAATCATAATATACTCCTCTGCTATTGCTGACTTTTGCCGATAAAATCATATATATTGAGTGTAAATCAATGATGAAGTACTTTGAGAACGTGATGAATTATTAATAAATATACAGGAGGTTAACAAGTGGAAAAGGAAATAGTAATCGTACTTGACTTTGGCGGCCAGTATAATCAGCTGATTGCAAGAAGAGTCAGAGAATGTAATGTTTATTGTGAAGTTCTTCCCTATACTACCAGCATTGACCGAATCCGGGAAATTGCTCCGAAGGGAATCATTTTTACAGGAGGACCGGCAAGCGTATATAAGGAGGATTCACCAAGCTATGATCCGGCTATCTTCTCTCTGGGAATTCCTATTCTTGGTATCTGCTACGGCTGTCAGCTGATGAATTATCTACTGGGAGGTACGGTTTGCGGTGCACCTCTTAGAGAATACGGCAGGACCGAAGTAAGCTTTACAACTACTTCAAAATTATTTGACGGAATAAGTGATAATTCCGTCTGCTGGATGAGTCATACCGATTATGTAGAAGTACCTGCGAATGGATTTCAAGTGATTGCAGAATCTGATTCCTGCCCGATCGCCGCAATCGAAAATACGGACCGTAGCCTTTACGGCGTGCAATTCCATCCGGAAGTAGTTCATACGGCAGAAGGTACTAAGATGTTCCATAATTTCTTATATAACATCTGTAAATGCTCCGGTGACTGGGTAATGTCTTCCTTTACAGAGGATATGATCGCTTACTTAAAGAATAAAATCGGTGATAAAAAGGTGCTCTGTGCTCTCTCCGGAGGTGTTGATTCCTCTGTCGCAGCCGTTATGATTAGTAAAGCGGTAGGAAAACAGCTTACCTGTATTTTCGTAGATCACGGTCTACTTCGCAAGAACGAAGGGGATGAAGTTGAAGAGATTTTCACAACACAATTTGATGTAAATTTTGTCAGGGTTAATGCGCAGCAGCGTTTCTATGATAAATTAGCAGGTGTTACGGAACCGGAACAGAAAAGAAAAATTATCGGTGAGGAATTTATCCGTGTATTTGAGGAAGAAGCTAAGAAAATTGGTACCGTGGATTTTCTTGTACAGGGAACTATTTATCCGGATGTTATCGAAAGTGGTCTCGGTAAATCCGCTGTCATCAAGAGTCATCACAATGTAGGCGGTCTTCCGGATTATGTGGATTTCAAGGAGATTATCGAGCCTCTTCGCAACCTGTTTAAGGACGAGGTAAGAAAGGCCGGCTTAGAGCTTGGCATTCCGGAAAAACTGGTATTTAGGCAGCCCTTCCCTGGCCCTGGTCTCGCCATTCGTATCATCGGCGATATCACTCCTGAGAAAATTGCTATCCTGCAGGATGCGGATTATATCTATCGTGAGGAAATCGCGAAGGCAGGTCTTGACCGAAGCATCGGGCAATATTTTGCCGTACTCACAAACCTGCGCTCCGTCGGTGTTATGGGGGATGAGAGAACCTATGATTATACCGTAGCGCTTCGTGCGGTAACAACTACAGATTTCATGACCGCAGAGTTTGCCGAGCTGCCGTGGGAGGTACTTGGACATATCTCGAACAGAATCGTAAATGAAGTGAAGCATGTCAACCGTATCTGCTATGATATAACAGGAAAACCACCGGCTACGATTGAGTGGGAATAAATAAGAGAAAGCCTACAGACCTTATAAATTAAGGATTTGTAGGCTTGCTTTTTGTCTTGCGGCTCTATTTTGGCTCTAAATACTATTTATATCATTTGAGATTTGTATCCGGTTAAAAGTACGTTATTTTATCTATCATTTATATATGTAGATTTATTAATTACCTTTTTACTAATAACCTTCAAAAGATTTTTAGGATCAATCTCTTTATTATCTTTGCCAGCTATTAACGATACTTGAAAGGTCTCTGGATAATTAAGCATGGTCTTAGTCGTTCCAATGCCAAGCTTATAATACCTTGTACCATCGCTATAAACTGCAAAGTAATCCGATTTATAACTTAAATCAGGATGTTCGCTAGATTTATAGATATACATCTGCGGATTTGATAAAACACTTACTATCTGATTGAAATTATTAATTCTATATTTCTGACAACCATAATTTTGATTTGAGCTAAATTGCGATACAATCTTGGGGCTTTTAAGTAAGTCACTCCACCCTTTCTCACCATTATATCCAAAGTAGGAAAGCCCTATCAAATGGCAGAAACTATCTTCCTCAAAAAGTAATGTAATACCATTTCCATTTGACAATTCAAATATATATACATTAGGAGTTAAATGCATTGTATAAAAGTCCTGCAATACTTTTGTACATAAACTATTGTCATAGATTTTTTTCATCAAAATTAAATCTTGCACAGTATGTTGGCTAGCCAATTTATCCTCCTAAGTAAAAAGCCCCTGCAAACTAGCAGAGGCTCAAAATTCAAATAATATGAGTGTGACTAAGATTTCCCCTCTTAGTTGGTACCTACAAACCCTAAAGTAAATCTTGAAAACATATCCTAGGGAAGATGAAACTAAACACTCCATTAGTCTCAAGTTGTCATTAAGCAACTATATGTTATATATTATTATATACAATATGAAAAAAAAATACAACATTTATTATTAAAATATTATATTTTTGTTTGCGTATAAGTACACAACTATTTCCAGGGATCGAAAAATTATCAATGTCGAAACCCAACGCTTCAGTGAGATCTGCCGACCTCTTCATTACCAATCTTAAAAGTAAGATACTTCAATATATCGTGGAATGCTGTGAGCCTTGATTTTCCTAGATTTTGTGCATTTTATACTTTGCCCTTTCTAGTAATATTTCATAGTATTTTGTAAAATGTGGTACCAAATTGACACCATCATTGATCATTACGTCCGCTAAAAATTCATTGACAAGCAAAGGAAAAGCACCCCGAAGGATGCTTAAATTATATCTGAGAGTTATGTCCGTTTAAAAGGTCGATTAAGGAACTAAGTATAAAATCCATCAATTTTGGATATAATAATTGTGTAGTATACTACTTGAGGTTTCTGACAGGCTTCGCCGGGAAACCTCTTTTTTAAATTATTATTCCCAAGCCTTTATGTAAACCTCTGTGTGTCAAAAATTTTTGTGAATAATCAATATTAGCTGTTGTATTTCTGTATTTAAAAACAACCGATTCCCTGCCACTTCCATTATTAATTAATTGTCCTACATAGCCTGCTTCAAATAGTAATAGTAATAAATAGCGTATTTCTTGTTCGGTATACTGTTTGTTAGTCACTTGTTCATTAGTAATTTTTAGTAACTCAGTTAATAAAAATGACCTACTCCCAATTTTCTTTAATATAGATGGAATAGTATTAATCAATGAATCATCTGAAAATCCAGCAAGTTCGTTTTTCATCTCTTCTATAAAATATTCCTTAGAATAGTTTTTTATAGCTGTAAGCATTTCATTTCTATTCAAACTGGAACGGTCTGGATATAGTTCTTGGCATACGCTCAAAAATTGTAAAACATCTCTGGGTTTATATAATGTATGCTCTAAAAAATAGGACCACGAATCATTTTCATGAATAATTCTAGGAAATATAGTATACCACCAATCTATACTATCGCTTTGACTTATACCTGATAATTTAAATCGCAATTCAACAATTTCTTTTAAATCCTCTAAATCATTTATCCAAGTCAAAGTAATAGAACCATCTCGTTTTATTTTGTTTAGATCTGGATCCGTAATGTTATTAATAATGTCTTCTCTTATAAATATTATTATTTTGACTTCAATTTTATTGCTTACAAAATATTCATTTAATCCATCTATACTTCTAATAAGACTTGAAAGTATATCAAGTTGATTCTTTTTTAGCCTTAATATATCATCCACTCCATCTATTAAAACAAATATCTTCTGTGATAAATACATATCATTAAGTATGACTTTCATTCTATCAATTAAGGACGATAATCTTTCTGTATATGATACAGGTCTAGTTCCAAATTCTTTTTCAAATTCAGCATCAAAGAATCCTATGTTTGCTCCAACTTTTAACTTTGATATATTCGTAATGTTTTTCTTGACATCATTTGTAATAGGAAACCCTAATTTGTCAAGTAAATCAACCATTTCCACAAATAAGGAAACCTCACGAATACATTCATTATTATATAAGATTTTAAAGATTGTATGAAGAAGAATAAAGTTCCATGATTCTAAATACTTTTTTGTCCCAACAACATCACTATCGCTATTTGTTTTCGAAAAAGTAGAGTATTCAAAATTATTCAATGGTATTGGATAAGATAAAAAATTACCATTTGTGGCAGATAAAGACTGAATCTTTGCATTATATGCAGATTTTCCGACTCCTTTTCGTCCGATTAGGATATACTTCCAAGATGACTGAAGTTTTTCTAATATATTCTTCGGATCATAAAAAGCATTTAAAAAAATTGATGGTTCAAGTAATAGCTCTTTTGCAGCATCTGCATAACCAAATTTATAATCTTCTAACTTCATTTACTCCCCCCATTTCTTATAACATCATTTTCCGCCTCTTCATAAGTACTAGCACGATTGGCATAACCATTTGTTTATTATAGTACACGCATTTACCATTATACCCCATATTCCATATTTCAGCAATAAAAAAGAATTGGGATGCTGTTATAGCCACTCTGACAAGCATAGCGGTACTTCTTAATCACATTGAAGATAAAGCCTTTATTCTGTATGTAGAGCTGCTGCAGGTATTCCGTTCTATTGATCCCGTGCTGGATCCGTTCCACTAATTCCTCATTGCTCATGGTATCCCCTCCCCTTAAATTCACAGCCTTTTCACTTTATAGACACTTTCCTTACACAATTTTGGCTTATACTGAGTTCATAAGATAAATCAAAGCCAACAAGTAAATTTAACATAGATTTTTTCATAACTCCCCCCCTAAGGCCGGCTGCAAAGCTGGCTTTTTCCCTGCCTTGAGTTGCTACGTAGCAACTTTCAAGCGTTCAGTTTTGTAAACCTGCATCATTAACGAATACCAGTATTTAAGGGATTTCGGAACCGCCCGGAGTGGTTTACACTATACTTATATAATTCTTAACATTTTGTCTGCAACACTCCAAACACCCAAGCAATTCTTTATCCCTTGAAATACTGCCTTTGTAGCTGATTAGCCAAAGCTGAAAGTGTAACATTTTGTAACATTTGAGCTGGCTAATATTGTTTCTAAGAAGCAATACCTTTTAACCCCTAAGCTGCTTTAGAATTCCATCCAGCTTGCCTTTTTCCTCGATAAGGTTAAGTCAAGCTCAATCTTATCCTTAAACATGCCTATATGACGTCCTAGAAGCTCCAGAGCCTTGACCTTATCGCAAGTAATCAACTCAATACCGTAACGTCCTTCTTTAATGCCTGATATAGCTTTCTTTTTATCTTTCGGCAGCTCATCTGTTGGGATGATCTTCACAACCTCTTGCTTCCTGATCAGACCGGTATCAGGATCCTTGACATAATGGCCATTCACTATGATAGGCTCCTCTACGATCTGAACATAATCCGTAGCATTGGAGAATCCTATTGCTGCCAGCTCGGTAACAATCCTATCCTGACTAACTCCGGTACGCTTTGAACGTTCTGCCATTGCTTTTGCGATCGCATTTGAAATACTAAGTTTTGCTAAGTTCTGCGCCCCTTGTTCATTTGCTGTCTGAACTGAATACCCTGCTCTTATGGCTGCCTGGGTAGCGTTTAGGTCTATTAGATACTCTTCAACATATGCCTACTGTTTATCTGTAAGTTTAGCCATTATCTCACCATCCTTTATTTATAAAAGCTCTTATACCCGGTTAAGAGCATATAGGGCATATACATTTTACTGAATCAGTATCAGATCATCTGAAAATCTAGTATTAACAAACTCTGCCATACTGTCCATGCTCATAGCTGTAGAACTTGTTCCAAGAGAGGATGCCCCGTATTGAATCCCATTTGTGCCATTCCTGGATTCATATACAAGTCAACATTGTTCCTTAACTGTCCCAGGAGGCGCTTATTCTCTTCTCTGCTATCTGCAGGGATAATGCCAATAAAATTCACTGTCAGGCTGCTCTTTGAAATAAGACTCTTGATCGTTGCCATTGCATTATAATCATCCTTGTACGTATCAATGATATTCTGCATATCATCCCGATCACGGATTGCCCCAGCTTCCAGCATCCTAAGCATGCCTCTGTATCATATCTACCGATGTCACAACAGATGAGGATGAAATCATCCGTATTTTCGGGAAACGGTGGAATATTGAAGTATTCTTTAAAGTCTGCAAAAGCTATCTCAGACTTAGTAAAGAATGTAATTCTCTTTCCTATGATGCAATGACTGCTCATATAGCCGTTATTTTTACCAGCTATATGATGCTGTCCGTAGAAAACCGAGAGTCAAAAGATGAACGGTCTCTTGTACGAATGGCCATCCTGATATCGGTTTAGCTGATGAGCGATAGTTTGCTCTGTCCCTGTAAGAATCATTATTTGATTTGTATTTGAACTATGATATAATAGAAATACCCATAAAAATAAATTTTAAGGGAAAGATAAATCATGAAAAAAATATTCGTTACGTATGATGAAACAGAATGGTTATACGCACCAGACGAATTATATAGCAATGTTGATGGATTGCAGCGAAAACTTCAAATAATCCTCCCCTATCGAAGAGAATGGGAAAAGGATATCCGATATCCGGTTGTTCTGTATATTCCCGGTGCTGCGTGGCATAGGCAGGAAATGTATAATGATATACCAAAGTTATCAAAATTGGCAGAGTGCGGTATAGTGGTGGCTATGGTTCAGCATCGGGAGTCCGATATTGCAGTATTTCCGGCACCGCTTGAGGATTTACACCGTGCAGCAAACTATTTAATTGAAAATGCAGCTAGATTTCATATAGACCCTTCAAGGTTATTTGTTGCCGGGCATTCCTCAGGAGCACACCTTGCATTAATGACAGCATTTGGTAAAGCAAGTGGTCTATATGTACCGGAAATGGTTGGCAGTAAGGATTACGAAATAAGAGGCGTGATCGCACAAGCAGCTCCATCAGATTTATTGTTGTGTCAGACAGAGGATCTGCCCCCCTGGATGAAGAAACGTCCTTCTGCAGAATTGCTTGGGGTGGAATATATTGATGAAAATTTGGACATTGCAAAAAATGCATCCTGTACCACTTATGTAAAGAATGAGATAGAATTGCCTCCTGTGCTATTATTACATGGAGATAAGGATAGTGTGGTAACAGTGGAGCATAGTAGAAATTTGTATAAGCTATTGAAGGCTAAGAATAAAAACGTTGTATATTATGAACTGGAGAATGTGGATCATAGCGGAAATGCTTTTTGGTCAAAAGAGGTTCTGAAAATAATGAGTGATTTTTGTGGCGGTAAAGCGTAGGGTTTTATCATATTGAAATGGTTGATATTACGCTGCTCCCATTTATTTTTTTCCCACAGAAGTCAGATGGAAGATATTCAATTTGACACTAAATGCAGGATGCGATAAGGTATTGTATCTAGTAATTTATAAAGACCTTACGTATTTCATGCATAATTAAATAACCATTTACATCTACTCATAACATGCTTGAACAGCAACCAAAGAACAAGGAGGCTCACAATGTCAGTATTACAAGAACTGCTTCAAAAAGCAGATTCCTATAAAGAGAAGATATCCTCTGCCCGACCAATGGCTAAGGAAGAATTAAAATCCTTGGATGATTATTACCGTGTCGGCTTTACCTACAGCAGTAATGCCCTTGAAGGTAATACTCTTACTATTTCCGAAACTAAGATAATCCTGGAGGACGGTATCACTGTTGGTGGACGTCCTCTAAAGGACTGTTATGAAGCTGTTGGACATGGTGCTGCTTATGATTTTATCCTGGAGCTGGCAAGGCACCAGGACATGGAGATCACAGAAGACATCATCAAAAAACTGCACCGCTTATTTTATCAGAAAGTTGACGCTGATCAATCCGGCCAGTATCGTACAATTCTGGCTTTTATCTCCGGTACAGATTACGTTCCTCCATCACCGGAGGAAATACCGCAGTTCATGAAACACCTTGTGGATCAAATCCATTTCTCACAAAGTACCTTACATCCGATTGAGTTGGCAGCCATGGCACATAAGCGCCTGGTTGATATTCACCCTTTCGTTGATGGGAACGGTAGAACTGCCCGACTCCTAATGAACCTTATTCTGATGAATGCCGGTTATGGTGTGGTCTCTATCCCACCGGTATTAAGAAATGACTATGTCGATGCTCTATCCGCTTCCAGACGGCTTAATGATATGGAACCATTTTCAAAGCTAATCGCTGAGTGTGTAATAGAGGCAGAAAGGGATTACTGCAGGCTACTCAAATTATAATATCTGAAAAGCTGCTTTATCTACAATTTAAAAAGGGTATATACTCAAGTGTATACTCTTTTTTTATATCTCTGTGTCTTCTCATATTTCTTATTACTTCATAAGAGAGAAGGAAAGACTTTAATTGGGTTACTTATTTTACAATCTGCTATAAAGATCCGAGTGCCAAAAGTCAGATTTAATCATTGCATTGAATATATATGCAGCCATATTCAACTAATATTATTTTTGATGACTTTTGACACTCGAATCCTATAAATGATGAAAAAGGGCCATGAAGAAAAGCATCGTTAAGCGTTGTCCTCCACCAATGGATAAAGTTTATCATCCTCTCTGGCTATTCTCTCTTTAATCATTTGGAATATTATCCGGCTTTCTGCAGCTAATACACTTTTCCCTGCAATAATTTTGCTTGGGATGTTATATTTTTGAACGAATAGAGTGAATTCAGCAGCAAGTCCACCCATTTCCTGATTAAACTGCTGCGCGGTAGTTCTTATGATATCCTTTTCATTTTTTGCTAAGGATGGATATAAAAACTGATCCTCATTTAATAGGTGCATTTTCATCTTTCCGGACAGAGCATTCATGCTATAAGCAATTTCTTCTGCTTTATCTTCCGGACTAGTTTGAGCCGCTGTCTCTATGATTTTAATTAAGGTTAGCATTTCGCCGTGCTGTCTTTTTAGCATATCTAAATTTTTCATTTGTGTTCTCCTCTTCTATTGTTGTTCATATGGATTCGAATGACAAAAGCCTAAGAATGATTTACCGAAGGCTGTCTAATTCTCACGCGGATTTATGTTAACCAAGGTGCTGAAAAATCAGCGTGAGAATTTGACACCAAAATCCTTATATTGTTTATAATATGTATCAGCAGTGTCCGGTGGACTAACTTTTCCTCGGACACTGTTTTATATAGTTCTACTCCTGTGTTACCAGCCTTTTTTCTCCTTTAATTTCCTGTATGGGACGTATATTTTGCGTAACCTCCAAGACACCAAGGTACTCTCCCAAGTCCCCGCGTACGGCAAAGTAGCGGATCAGAATATACTTTTCTCCCATGTTAATCCAGAAATCTTCATGATCCTTACGCCCTGCCCTAAAATCCTCCACCAGCTGCTCCACAATATGAACACTTGCCGGAGGGTGGCAGTTTGATACCTTCCGCCCGATAATTGCTTTGGTTCGCGGGAACACCCGCTCTGCGCCTTGGGAAAAGTATCTAACCGTATCATCCTTGTCGACAAAGGTAATATCGATTGGCAGAGTATCCATCAGCTTAACCAGTTCTTCGGTTTTTAGCACACCCGTTGGTAAAGTTATGACACCTGGAGCAGCTGTTTCGGTTTTAGGTTGTATTGCTACTTTCTGCCCTGATGGACTCCATTCTGGTACTTGATCAATCAGACAGTAACCCAACTCCCGGCTTTCATCTGCAATCGATTTCCATTCATCCTGTGTCAGATTTTCTAACAGCATAGGCAACAGGATATTTTCTTCCTTAAAAATCATATCTGTAATCTTAGTCAGCAGGACCTCTAACTCTTCCTTCCTCTGATTTCCCTTATTTTCTTGAAGCTCCTGCCGTATCGTTTTTAGCTGCGCACGTATTTCATCGTCCACCCCCCACATTACCTTGGGCGGAGCAGCAATGCCGTACTGCTCCAGATAAGGAAAGAATAGATTTTCTTTTCTGGTGTAATGCGAATTAATTTCCGACAGCCTGGCTAAGGCCTTCTTCAAAGTCTCAGCCGGCAAGTTCTTCTCCTGAATTTGCCCTATGAGCTTTTCCAGTGCCCTGTTTTCCAGCTTCAGAGTATGAGCCGGATGCCCTGGAATATCTGAAGGATCAATCTTATGATGTATTTCTTCTATAGAACCCTTAAAAACTGCAGCGTGCACATCGCATAACCGCTGCACCTCGGTAACAGGCAGTCCACCCTGAATTAAAGCAGCTTCTGCAAGGGCTATCTCCTCAGCAGAAACATGTCCAAAAACCTCAGCAAACTTTCCCTGCACCTCTTCCACACTTTTCCCTTCATGGAGTTGACCGATCAGCTCCTTCAGTATCTGCTGACGATATTCTCGATTGTTTATCTCTTCACTCATATGATGCCTCCTTTATTGAATAATTTATATACACCTTTGAAATGATAAATTAGATCTTGTTTTTAATGTATTAGGATACCCGCAGCATGCAAAACAATACACAAGCGGATATTTTTCTAAGATTTTATGACCTAATTATACCAACTCTGCATATAGTTTCCGTAACAATTGTTACATTTTGATCGATAACCTATCATAACTTTATAATTGCATCCTCGCCATTATAAATCTAACTATCACGAAACTCACAACAGGTTTCTCCTCATAAACCTAAAATAATGAGAGTCACATTAGGATCCACCCCATCAAGTATCTAACAAATGTAATCTTTATTGATATGGTAACAACCTTCTTACTTCTTTTATCAAAATATCCGGTTTTGTAACGTATGTTACGGATAAAATGCAAACTCTTCATTAGTATATACTTAATAGAATAGACAGGCGAAACCAGTCATACACAAAGGTTAGATAACACTAACAATTTAAGGAGGTAACTTATATGAATCCATATTTCTCACTTTCTGACAAAGTCTTTGATCTCACCGAACGTTATTCTGAACTGATCGAACTCCTTGCAGCAAATGGTTTTGAGAATCTGCGCAATCAAACCATGCGCAAAACTGTAGGACGTACTATTTCTATCGAAACAGCCTTAAAGAGTAAGCATTTTGACCCACAAGCCTTTGAACAGAAAATGGTAGAAGCTATTGAGAAAAAGTAATTCTCTCTTGTGCAAATCCGTTGCTGTTTCGTTCTATACTGTGATATAATTCATAACAATACAAATAACAACCTATCTGGAAGGAAGACACAGCATGTTTCCATCATTAAAAAACAGTCCGCTCTTTTTCGGTATGTCCGAGGGGGAGATAAACAATTGCCTAATATGCAGCAAATCAGATGTCGTTTCCTACGGCAAGGATGAAATAGTATTCTACCAGAAGGATGTGCCAACGCATCTCTTGATACTGATAGAGGGAAGTGTCACAATATGCAATGATACAGCCACAGGAAAACGGAGTATTATCGCAACTTTTCATCAGAGTGGTGAACTTTTTGGGGAGGTGTTCGTTTTCCTGAAGCGTGAGGAATATGATCACTATGTCCAGGCCATTACTCCTGCTAAGATTATGCGTATTCCAAAGGAGTTCTTTTTTCACACCTGCCAGAAGAACTGCGAATATCACGCAAGACTGATTTCCAACCTGTTAACCATTCTTGCCAATAAAGCTTATATTCTCAACCAGAAGGTACAAATTCTTTCCTGCGTCACGTTACGGCAGAAAATTGCCACCCTCTTATTAAGAAATAGTAATGCGGATGGTAAGGTCTCCCTTTCCATGAAACGGGAAGAACTGGCGGATTATTTGAATACTGCTCGGCCATCCCTCTCCCGGGAGCTTATGAATATGCAGGCAGATGGACTGATCCGAATACAGAAACGAGACATCCGCATTCTTAATTTTGATAAATTACAAAGTATATTATAATGGAATAAGATGAAAGATCAGGAGACAACATAATGTTATGATTACAAGAGCCTCTGTAAGAAGCTTTATCCTGTTAAGGAAAAGTTGTATCTGCCAGCCACCAGATAATGGGAAAATCAAATTCCCTGTACAATTATTTAAAGATTGCTCTGCCCTACAGCAGCAATGTTTGGAAGGGAATACCCTCTCCTAACCCCAAACAGTTCATAATCCTTGTTCTATTATTTATTCACAGTTTTTTCACTGAACTGATATATTTAGGACACAATTAAACACTATAATGAGCTCATAAAGTTAATCAAAGCAGACAAGTACATTAACATAGATTTTTTCATAAATTTTCTCCCTTACAAAGCCAACCTAGCCAGTTGGCTTTTCCTCTGTCCTGCTTTTCTTTTATTTATAGCTTTTCTTTTATTTATAGCTCTTCTTTTATTTATAGCTCTTCTTTTATTTCTAGCTTTTCTTATCTTTATAGCTCTTCATTCTGTTGATGGCATAATAACAGCCTATTATTATCAAAAGATAAAATCCAATAAAAATAGTGATCTGTATTTAAAGCTCATTATCTTTCAAAAAGAAACGTAGTGCCATTGTAACTGACGCTATTTTATATCTGATCTCAAAATCCACATATTCATATTTTTCACATAGAAAATTTTCTATATCTGATATTTCTACTCCAGCCATTTTTGCAATAGTATCTTTGGATAGCTTATGATAAGACAATAACACCTCCAAAAATGCTTTCACTTTCAGATCCGGTACTTCTTTAGGTATAATGGATAGAAATAAAATCTTATCCAATACTTTGTTATAATCGTCAGGTAGCTTTACTTCCTTTCCCTGCGCTAAATCATTCACCGTTTTAGTACTCACAGAAAGATATTTTGCCAATGTTTCTTTATTAAAATGATATTCATCCAGTAAATTTCTCAACCAAGGTGAAATATATTCATATACATTCATAATTGGCAGCCTCCTTTTTATTTTAAATAATATTGCTTCTTATCCAGGGCAATAAGAATTCTTTTTTTAAAGTATACCATATATATTTCTATTTTCTACCAATATTTTATAATTAAAGATAATTACCTTCGTCGATATCCAATACTAATAATAAGGATGATAAATACTTCTTTGTAAAGAGCGTTACGCAACCACATTCCTACTCTAATATAAGAATATCTATTAATGATACCACCCAATTATATCTTTTGATAAAACAAGAAGAGAATCCCTTTCGGGACTCTCTTCTTGTTTTATCATATTAATTACTCCTATTCACACCATTTGGTATTAATTTCTTTCATTGTTCCGGCTTCAGTAAGCTCTTTTATTGCCTGGTTCAATGCATCAACAATTCCTTTATATTTCTTGGAACAGTCGAAGGAAATCGCAACAGCATACGGTGCCTGGCCATTATTGAATTCATCTCCTATCATTTCAAGCTTAGTACCTTTTACCGTTTTGATATAATATGCCATACCGGGGGTATCCTGTATCAGACAATCTACCTTGCCCTGTTCTAAAGATTCATATGCCGTAGTAATTGTATCATGAACCTCAATCTTTTCTGTCGGGACGCCTAATTTTTGAATGTAAAGATCGGAAGCGGTTCCTTTTTCGACTGCCACTATAAACTTACCACTTTTTAAATCTTCTACAGAGGTTAATTCTGCAGGACTTGTCTCTTTGTTTTTACAGAGAATCTGACCCGAGTCATAATAGGTATCTGTAAAATTCATTTTTTCCTTTCTCTCGTCCGTTGCACATAAAGCTGCCATAGCAATATCCAGCTTACCGGAGGCAACTGATGTAGTTAGGGTTGAATAATCCATCGCTTGTACATCACCATCAATTTTAAATCCTAAATAATCCTGTAAGGCTTTCAGAAAATCAAGATCATAACCAATCAAAGTTGTTCCATCCTCATCATAATAGGAGAAGGGCGCAAATAGTCCTGAGGTGCCGACTTTAAGTGTAACGCCCTCCAAAGCACCCTTTGCTGTTTTACCGGTTGCAATTGTGATTTCCTTTTTCTCCTTCGCACAGCCCAGTAGAGCTACGCTCATTGATATGAGCAATAATACTGTAATAACACCTCTCAAAAACTTTTTCATTTATACTTTCCTCCTTAATTAATTTCTGTTTGATATCACTGCATTATGAAAGATATGTACTTTTGTATATGTTATCCTGTCGGCATTTGATCATCTGCCTTCGTTGAAAATTTCTTACAAAATAAAAAGGCGCCTAAAGTGTTTTACTCTAGACGCCTATGTCATACGCGTATTAATTTCTCTGTTCATGAATTTATACATAGGATAGCATTTATCAAATTTCTTGTCAATACCTTACATTCTTGAGTTTCCGTAGTTTTATCCACAGTACCCTTGTTTCATCGGTATTGTAATAAACAACTTTAAGAAATTACCAAAAATATAAGGAATCCTCATCCTTTTTGTAGTAGAATAATGGTGTCGAGT
>JAEZZO010000043.1 GCA_023418475.1 Bacillota bacterium | reverse complement strand
TGTAGTGGTATAATGTAGTTGTAACACCTCAACCTAATAGATATAATATCTATCAAGGAAAGAGGTAACCACATGAAAATTTTTGAACCAGAATTTAAGAAAAACATTGTCCGTCTTCATATAGAAGAAGGGCGTACCCTTAGCAGTTTAGCTGATGAATACGGAGTATCTAAAGCTAGCATATCTATATGGGTTAGAAATTACCGTGAAGAATGCCAAACCAATCAAGAAACCAAAACAGAACATAGTTTTATGCAGGAAAACCGCAGGCTCCGTAAACAGCTAGAAGAAATGCAAAAGGAGAATCAATTCTTAAAAAAAGCAGCGGCATTCTTTGCGAAGGAAATCGATTAATGGTTTATCGATTTATCCAAAATAATATGAAAAAATTTGGACTTAGATGGCTTCTCAATAAATTCATGCTATCTCCCAATGCTTATTACAACTTTCTTAAAAACAGAAAGTCTTATTATTATACACAAAAGCAAAATACTTTTGATACCATTAAAAAAATCTATCATGAAACAGAAGGTCGTCTTGGACACCGAAATATGAGAATCTTTCTCATTCGTAATGGCATCAAGCTAAGTAAAACTACTGTGCATCGTTATATGAATAAAGAACTTGGTCTTACCTCTATTGTAAAACGAAAGAAGCCAGGATATGTTAAAGGCAAGGCACACGAGATATTTCCCAATCTGGTGAAGCAGGAATTTACTACCGATATGCCGAACAAAATCTGGTGTACAGACTTTACATATTTATTTTTAACAGATGGACGTAAACGTTACAACTGCTCAATTATAGACCTATACGACCGCTCTGTTATCGCTAGTATAACGGGGAAAGAAATAACAAGCACCCTCGCCGTTCAGACTTTAAAAAAGGCTTTGGATTCTCAAGGAAATCTAGGAATTCAGTTAATATTGCATAGCGACCAAGGGTCACAATATACATCCAAGGAGTTTATAAATTACTGCCGAGAAATGGGCATAATTCAAAGTATGAGTAAAGCAGGATGTCCTTTTGATAATGCTCCTATGGAAAGATATTTTAATACGTTAAAAAATGAATTAATCCATCATCACTATTATCATACTGATGATGAAATAAAGCAGGCAGTGGAGTACTTTGCTTATGTGTGGTACAACCATGTTCGCCCTCACTCGTATAACGACGGACTCACTCCATATGAAGCTCGAAATAACACAAAAACTTTTAGGTCAAAGTGTTACAATTAAGCTTGACCACTGCACCCTAACCAAATAAGTGAAAAAAATGGTTATAGGTATTATTGTGAAGAACAGTTGAATGAACTTAATCGTATAAAAGAATATAGAAGATACGGACTATCTTTAACGGAGATTAAACAAATTATAACTGGAAAAGTTGATGAAAAGATAGTACTAGCTGAGAGAAATATTAGGCTTGAGAATGAAATACAGACTGCTAAAAGTATAAAAATGCAATTAGATAAGTATATGTCAGGTCATACAACCGAAATTCCTAGGCAGTATGAGATAGTAGAGAGCAAAATATTTGAACAAAAACAGGTAATAACCAGAAAGGAAAATATTGAACTTGAGTATTTGGGGATGTCTATTGGTAAATTGCATGAAATAGCTACTCGGAATGGATTAATTATTGCGGGTTCACATTATGTTAGATATAATTTTTTGTTTGATGAAAGTGGAAACTTCACTATGGAAACATGCCTTCCAGTTATTACTTCAGAATTGCTGCCACAACTATGTGTAGAAGAACCGCCTGCATCTTGTATATATACAATGCATACATCAGGCTTTTCGTCTATCGGTAACGCTCACCAGAAAATTATAGAATATGCAGAAAATCGGAAACTGAGGTTAACAGGCAAAGCATTTGAAGTATATAACAGCGATATGAGTGCTGAAGTGTATTATGAAATATTCACGTGATTTATAGCTACTCATTGAGGGACGTACAGGCAGCGTTGAATAACTAATTCGCTGAAATTTCTGTTTTTTTAAGTATTGAAAAGAGAATGTATTAAATTGGAAAGTGAAAATTGACCTATCAACTTTTAAACCAGTTGGTAGGTTTTTTGTTTAAGAGAAATCCGTTCAGTAAGCTATTAGGCTAATCAGCTGAAATCATAAAGGTATCAATATAGCTGGTGCATTATGAAAAAAGATACTAATATAGCTGGTACCTTTCTGTAAAAGTATCAAGTAGGTGGTACTTTTTATAGATTTTATACCATCTACAGTGGTACTTTATTTTTTGAAATAATACCATCTACGGTGATACTTTTTATAAAAAACAATACCAGATATGTTGATACTTTTTATGAAATACCGCAGTAACTGATACTTTTTTAATAAAGACCTGGAATTATTCTGAGAAAACGGGAGATATTCTGGGGAACCCCGTTCTTTCATAAATAAATTACATGATACGGTGATAGCAGAATCTTTTATTATATTGATTTTACAAATTCTATATTATAAAAATTATGGATGGACTGAAATGATGAAGCAGAAAACAGCTAAAAATCACCTGGAATTGCAAATTAGAATATAAAAATCGCCGGAATTTAATTTCAAATTAATTGTAATTAAATTCGAAAAAATACGTTTTTTTCTTGGCAAGCATCAGACAATAGGAGACTCTTGTCCTTGGTTCCCTCATTGACATGATGGAAATAGAAAATTCTTCGAATTTTGAAAACCTTGTAACTTCATAGAATGGTATTCTTAGATGTGAGTTGCAGTAAAAACCTCATGTCTCATCCCCTTTAATGTACTAGAAAATAGTGATAGAAAATACTGGAATGATGGTGTAAAATGGAAATAAATTAGAAGGATAATGTACGTGTGAGGATGATTTATGATTAATATTTCAATCAATGATGACATTGTCAGTGTAAAGCACAGTAAACGGATGGACTTTATACTTAAGAGAAGTTTTTATTGTTTATAGTCAGTCATCCGGTTATATGCAAAAACTAAAGTTTATTTGGGGGGGGGTAAATATGGAGTTCTGGGATGTATATGATATTAATAGAAACAAAGCAAACAAAACTATGGTACGTGGGGAACCTTTTGATATAGGAAATTACCATTTAGTCATCCATGTATGTATTTTCAATTCGGATAACAAAATGCTGATTCAACAAAGACAACCATTTAAAGAAGGATGGCCAAATATGTGGGATATCACTGTCGGCGGAAGTGCTACAAAGGGTGATACAAGTCAGTCTGCCGCTGAAAGAGAAATTGTTTGAAGAAATTGGATTAAGGCTGGATTTAAAAGATATTAGACCTCACATAACTATAAACTTTCGCAACGGATTTGATGATGTTTATCTGATGGAAAAAGATGTTGATATCTCTAAGCTATCCTTGCAGTATGAAGAGGTTCAAAATGTTAAGTGGGCTTCAAAAGAAGAAATACTTTTGATGATAGAACGCGACGAATTCATACCATATTACCCAAGTTTAATACAGCTGTTCTTTGATATTCGAAAACAATACGGATGCCATCAATCATAATGAGTATACGAGGTGGTCTACATATGAAATTTGCAGTTTTTACGGATTTACACTACGATGTTATACATGACGGAGACAGGCGATTGCATGAGTTTATAAATTCGGTAAAAGAAGAAAAGATAGATTTTATTATTGAACTTGGAGATTTATGCCATCCAACAGATGCGAATAAGCATTTGATTTCGGAATTGAAAGAAGTAGGAGTCCCATGTTTCTTTAATGTTGGAAATCATAATTCGGATACTTATTCAATTGATACTGTGCTTGAATTCTTCGAGATGAAAAACAATTATTATTCTTTTGTATATGGAAACGTTAAATTCATTGTTCTTGATGCGAACTACATCAAAACTCCCGATAGATGTGAGCCTTACTGTAAACGTAATTACGAACGGACAAATGGAGAGTATCCTTATATTCCTACGGAAGAAATAGAGTGGCTGAAAAATGAGTTGATAGAGGAACAGTATTATTATGTGATATTAACTCATCAAAGTCTTTCAAATGACTTTATGAAACGTGGAATATCTAATCGGCAAGAAATCAGGGAAATTCTTGAGAAAAGAAATAGTAGCGGGAAGAGAGTTTTACTCTGTATGAATGGTCATGACCACGGGGACGATGTGAAAATTATCAATGGGATTCATTATTATACCTTGAATTCAATGTCATATATCTGGCAGGGAATAAAAGAAACCTTTAATTATAGTGAAGAATTACATAATCAATATCCCAGCTTGAAGAATCTGATTCTTTACCATGAGGCATTTCATGTTTTTGTAACGATTGACAATAACATGAATATTCAGATTACTGGTATGGAGGGACATTATCAGAATATAACACCATTTGATATAGGTATGGAAAACACTTGGAATGGTGTTTCGATTGAGCCAAGAACATCGTTTTTATATATCGGTTTAGATAATGCTTTTTAGAAAAAATGCTTGGGACAATACAAGGGTATTTGAGAGGAGGGTATGTTTCATGATAAAGCAAGCAGAAGCTGATGATAGCGGAATTATAGCAGAATTAGCTATGTTACTATGGCCAGATAATGAAATTAATGATTTAGAAAAAGAAATGTTGGAATTATAGTTTCAGATAAAAGAGCAGTTTTTATTTGTTACAGCGAAACAATGCCGGTTGGATTCGCACAGTGCAGTTTACGAAATGATTATGTTGAAGGAACGGATAGTAGTCCCGTTGGATATTTGGAAGGGATTTTTGTAAAAGATGAGTACCGTAAAAGAGGTATTGGAAAGAAGCTTGTTCTTCAATGTGAAGAATGGGCAAAAAATAAAGGCTACATTGAATTTGCAAGTGATTGTGAACTAAATAATACGGAAAGCCTAAAATTTCATTTACACCTTGGCTTTGAGGAGGCAAATAGAATTATCTGCTTTAAGAAAAATTTATCTGTATAGAACATAAATAATTTTATGATAAAGGAGCTTTATATTATGACCCATAAAGGTACGATAATGCTTGAAACCGAGCGGCTTATTCTGCGACGATTTACTATAGATGACCTTGAACAAATTTATTATAATTGCTGGAGCAATTTTGAGGTTTGGAAGTGGACAAATTATAAGCCTATGCACCGTATAGAGGATGTTATAGATGTTGCTGAGATGTTTACAGATAAATGGCTTGGTGCTTACGACAGACCGAATCGATACAGTTGGGCGATTCAACTCAAAGCTTCAGGTGAGGTGATTGGCAGGTTTTTTGGAATGCATCCTGATGACGATATAAGTCAAATTGAGTTAGCATATGAGCTTGGACGAGATTGGTGGAATCAAGGGCTTATGACGGAAGCTGTAAAAGCAATTATTGATTTCTCTTTTAACGAAATAGGTCTTAATCGAATTTATGCTAATCATGCAAGCGATAATCCGGCTTCCGGGAAAGTAATGCAGAAATGCGGAATGACTTATGAAGGCACAATGCGGCAAGCACTGAAATGTAATAACGGTTTGTTCGATAAAGTTAATTATGCTATTCTTGCCGACGAGTATAACAAACGAATGTTATGAAGATTACATATATAACAAGAAAAATTGGTGTTTCTATTCTCTTTAGCATAGGTCATTCGATGATATTGATATGTCGTAACTGATTTAGAATGTGAAGTAGAAAATTTATGTATTGGAGGTGGTTTGAATTTATCTATATCATTATTTTGATAAAACAATAGGACCATTTGTCAACTTGTCAGACTTGCCGATTGATGAAGCAAAATCTATTCTCAATAGAATTAAAATAACGAAACCAAATTCCCAAAGTGCACAAAGACATGATAAATATGTGGAGTATAGACATAATTGTGAGAATATAATCCGTTCAGAGTTTGTTAAAAAAGGCGGCATTATAAATAGGACATCACCGCATTATATGGTGATAGAACATAGCCCATGGTTAAGCACTTGGTATGAAGACAGTACTTTTATAAAAATTCCTATTGAGGAGTTTGAAATAGAGACAGTTTCGTTTACTTATGGTGATTCAATGCCGACTTTTAGTCCGACAATAAATGATGGAAAGGAATATCGAAAAAAGCTTTATACTTATGATGAAATATTAAAAGTTATAGAGAAGTATGGATTACCGCAAGATTGGAATGATGATGGAAAATATGGTCCTGAACGATATATAGAAGCTCATATATGGAGCGACGAAACAATTAATAAGTATCGTTGATTAGTATTAACTGAAAAAATGAAAATAAATTGAAATAGAAAATTGTTCAATTTAAAATTTAGCGAGAAGCTTTAATGCGACATACTTTAAATTAGACAGAACGGTAGAAGGAGAAAATATACAGTTATCATTAACACGGAGGGTATTATGGTAAAGTCAAAGGAATGGGATGGAATGAGGCGGACAAAGATTTTTGGACAACTCCATGCGAGGAAAGCTATTACTATGCTAATAAGTGGAAAACAGAAGGCAAGCAATCTATTCTTGATTTGGGCTGTGGGTTAGGAAGACACTCAATTTTATTTGCTAAGGAAGGATTTGATGTTACTGCAATTGACCTTTCTAAAGAAGGGATTGATTATCTTAATGAGTGGAAAGAGAAAGCTGGTTTAAAAATATTGACTAAGGTATGTGATATGAATCGGTTACCCTTCCCGAATGACACGTTTGATTGTATTTGGTCTTACCACGTTATTTCACATACAGATACCGAGGGGATTTTATTAATCAGAGATGAGATAAAACGGGTGCTGAAGCCAAACGGAAGTATTTATTTTACTTTGTGCTCGAAGGAAACATGGTCATATAAGGAAGCTGGGTTTCCACGGATTGATGAAAATACAATAATGAAAACTGATGGTCCGGAAAAGAATGTCCCCCACTTCTATGTTGACCTGGATGATGTTATTAGATTACTTAATGATTTTACCATTCTACGAATTAGACATATTGATGATTGCTTCTTTAATGGGAGTATACAAAATAGCAGACATTATTATATAGAGGCTGTACTGAAATAATATTGAAAGTGAGATTCAAAGTATGGATAACAAGCATTTTGTTTCAGTAGCAGGACTGGTGAAAAACGATGATAATCAAGTATTATTGATTAAAAGTCCAGATAGAGGATGGGAGTACCCAGGTGGAGTAGTCGAATTCGGGGAGAGTCTGGAAGCTGCTTTAATACGTGAAATAAAAGAAGAAAGTGGTGTGGATATAGAGATTATTGGTTTTGTAGGATTGTGTAAAAACATAGAACGTAATATCTTGAATATTGATTTCGTCTGTAAATACGTGTCAGGAGGACTTGCAACAAGTGATGAAAGTCTGGAAGTTCGATGGTTTTCGATGGAAGAAGCAGTAAATATTGTGGAAGCTCCTTTGACTAAGAAGCGACTCGTTCAGATGCTATCGCATGATAAAGAAGTACATATATTTTCATTTAGAAAAGACCCATTTTCTATATGTACGGATGAAAAATATAAGATGGGAACGGAATAGTGTGTTTTGGTAGGAGTACTCATTTTACTTGTTGGGGATAATTGCGAACAATGATTTTACAAAGGACATTTAGCAAATCAGAATTTGCGAGAAAGGGTATTTTATTTTGAAAGCTATAGTATTAGATATGTATGGTGTAATAGTAAAGCAAACGGGAGATGATTTTGTTCCATACGTTCAACGGACATTTTCTGATTTAAAGCCAGAAGAAATATACACACCCTGGTTCAAAGCTGATGTGGGAGAATTAACATCGTTAGAGGTGTGGGAAAGTCTTGGTTTTAAAGGCGATATAGAGAAAATTGAAAAAGAATATTTAGATACGATAGAAATAAATAATGGTTTTCTTGATTTTGTATCGTATGTAAGCAAACACTACAAGATGGCCATTATTTCAAATGATTCCAGCCGATGGAGTAAATATCTTCGAGAAAAATTTGATATTAATAAATACTTTAACGTGATTAGTATTAGTGGAGATTTGAAAATGCAAAAGCCGGATGAGCGTATCTTTCTGCTTACGATAGAACAATTGGGATGTAAGGCAGAAGATTGTTTATATGTAGATGACAGAGAGGGGAATTTGGAAGCAGCAAGCAAAGTTGGAATGAATGCAGTTTTGTTCAATAGTAGAAATGTTCAATATGAAGGCAATGCTGTTACCGATTTTATCCAACTTACTAATATGTTTACTTCGCTTTATCCCCGAATGTAGACCAAATTGAATATCTGATTTTTGAGAGGTATAGGTATGAATGTTTTACTGATGAATTGTAGTCCTGTAAAAAATGGAGCTACAGCCGAAATAATAAATGTAGTCAACTCATTATTGAAAACAAAATATAATGTTAGAAGTGTTTGTATTGATGATTATGAAATAAAGTTCTGCAAAGGGTGCCGGACATGTCATAAAACAGCAGAATGTATACAAGATGACGATGTATTAGAAGTCATAGAAGAAAATGCTAAGGCAGATGTTGTTATTTCAGTAGCACCTTCTTATTGGGCCGATATTCCGGGACAATTTAAAGCATTTATAGATAGATGCACACCTTGGTGTAATACACATGAACCGCACGCAACAATTGGTTATGGGAAAAAGGGATATAGTATTGCATTAAGAACAGGACCGTGTATGAAGGAGTGTAATAGAATAATAGAGAGTATTGAACATTTTTATGGGCACATGGAAATAAAACCCATTGATAGTTTGGGACTCTGCTCTATTGAGTATAAAAGTGATGTTTAAAATAGAAGAAGCGAAATAGAAGAATTTTGTAATAAAATCATGAATGATTAATTTTATGTATCCAAGTTTACATAAGAAACAGTAATTCATCAGCTTTATACATTAATATCAAATCCACGAGTGAGGAAAATCAATGGAAAACGAAGTTAGAGAATTTTATAATAAATACGGTATCCGTGAGTGGAATCGTTTGGAGGAGAATCTCTATAGCAAGATTAACTTCCTGTTACATATGCATTTTATAGAAAACTATTTACATAAGCGAATTAAAATCCTCGATGCCGGATGCGGAGCAGGAAGGTATAGCATAGAATTTGCAAAAAGAGGCTGCCAGGTCACGCTATTTGATATTTCTGATGAACAGCTTAAAATTGCAGAAGAAAAAATAGAAGAAGCGAATGTACGAGATAACATTGATGAAATTGTAAGGGGCGATATCAGAGACCTATCTCATTTTAGCGATGGACAATTTGATGTGATTGTTTGCTACGGTGCTCCGCTATCCTATGTTCTTGATAATAGAGAGAAAGCGATAAAGGAATTCCACCGTGTTCTTAAAAAGGAAGGCAGGCTGTTTGTCAGTGTGAATAATAAGTGGGGCATATTGAAAATGCTTCTCGGAAATCAATATCCTGATTTCTTTAGCCAACCGGAATATTGGTATATAGATAAAGTTATGAATACCGGTGATTTACCGAAGCATGAAAAGGTCAATCAACCGGCAAGACACTTCTTTGAAGCAACTGAACTGGACAAGTTATTAGCTCGAAATGGATTTCAATCAATTATCCTTGGAGGCAGTCCATGTTTTAGTTGTGGGCATAATCATTCTGTTGAGGAACTTGGCAAGGATGAAACAGCATTTCAAACGATAATGCAAATTGAATTGGCTACGTATATGAAACCAACTATGGTTGATAACGGGGAATTCCTACTTGCGAAAGGGGTAAAGAATAACGGATATACATATACAAAATGAGCTTGTAATTGAGTGCTCAAATCAGAGTTTGTCAGGTTAAGCTGTCAATTACATGATGCTATTAGGTAGAAGGTGGAAATTTTGAATAATTGCAGAGAGTACGGAAGTTTACCGTTTCGTGCAATAGTGGTTCACGGAGGTCCTGGGGCACCAGGTTGTTGTGCGGGTATATGTAGAGGGTTAGCCGATGATTTTGGAATTTTAGAATTTTTACAAACCAAGAATTCAATTGACGAGCTTTTAGAAGAATTGAGTGGAGTTATTCTTCAATATCAACTTAATAAAATAATTTTAATAGGCCATTCCTGGGGTGCATGGTTATCCTACATTTTTGCCGCAAAGTACCCTCAATATGTCAGTAAATTGGTTTTGGTAAGTTGTGGTCCGTTCGAATTAAGTTATTATTCTCAACTCGTTGAAGCAAGAAGCGTCAAAATTATGTCTAAAGAACAAAAAGAAGATATAAAAGCGGCAAATTTATATACTGACGATATGGAATATGACCCCGACCATTATTGCCTGTTACCGAACATAAAGGAAGATATGATTGCCTTTAATGAAGTGCAATTTAAGTCATTAATGGATGAAGTTGTTTCAATGCGTGCAAGTGGGGAGCTATTGGATTTTTCCAAAGAGATTGAATGCTCTGTTGTAGCTATTCATGGTAAAAACGACCCTCATCCATGGAATGGGGTAAAGATGCCTTTAGAAAATCGATTGAACGAATTTAAAATGTTTTTAATTGACAAATGTGGACATGACCCATGGAAAGAATACTATGCAAAAGACGAATTCTTTACTGTACTAAAAAGGGAGATAAAAAGCACTGTATGAGTATAACACAAAGTTGGCAGTTTCAAAGTTGTAGAGCTAGTTTAATACGCTTTAGGTTTAGAATGCGAAGAAAATTTCACCAAAAGGAGAAAAAAATGTTTGAGAATACAGCTTTAAATATTGCCGAAAGAGCTTGTCCCTCTATTTCTTATCGAATAAGGAAAGAAATACTAAATGAAGATACATCCAAAGCCAATATGCAATCATTACAAGCAATGATACTTAATGAAGAGGAAATATTAAGAGTATTTTCTTTAAAAAAAGAAGATGGTTGGCTTGGAGGATGGTTTCATGGCGTTGATGAACCGGAATGTAGTATTAGATACTTAATCGAAAAAGGGGTTGAACCAAGTCATCCAATAATCCAAGAAGCACTCAATGCGTTAATAAATAAAGGTGAAAATTTCGATGTAGGAGGTATGTACAGAGTTGGAAAGCCATTAGATGAATTACATTTAGGTGGTTCTAATTTAATTAAGGCTTGTGTTTTTGCATACACTGGAAATGAACATTATGATTTTGTGATTGAAAAAATAAGTGAAGCTTTGGATGTATTCAGGTATATATGTGATGTTAAAAATATTACTGATATTTATGATATATACAAAAATAAATTGGTATTTAAAGCTGGAGTAATTTGGCCAAGTATATATCACCTGCGATTACTTGCGTATACAAGTAAATGGAAGAATGATGAAAATAAAGAGATGTTAATAAATGCTATTTCAAACCTTTCAAAATTATCACCTATCCCAAATATTAAACTACTTTATAAGAGTCAGATTATAGCACCTGCTTCAATTTATATGAACAATTTTAACGAGGATATGAATTGCCTTAATGCAAAGGAATGGATGATGTGGTTTCATCGTACCGAGTTAATATCAAGGCTTGGTATCGCATTCGAAGTACCTTCCATTAAGGCACAAATCGAATATGTAAATAAAATTATGAGCGACAACAATGGTCTATTCGCAAAGAAACTAAGACATTTCTATTATACAAAGTGGACTCAATATTTAGGGTTGGCACTCGAAAATGATTGGAAGTCGGATGAAAAAGTAATTAATGATTTAACATTTCGATGTCTATTGATTAATTCATATTCTTGATACACTTTCGTTTACTAAGGCGAAATAAATGGAGGATATTATGGTAGGAAAGTATAAAGTAATAACTTTGTGCGGGAGTACGAAGTTTAAAGAAGAGTTCTTGCAAATACAAAAACAACTAACTCTAGAAGGGAATATAGTTATTTCAGTGGGAATGTTTGGACATACTGATGGTGAGTTTGAAAATGTCATTACTCCTGAAATTAAAGTAATGCTTGACGATATACATAAAAGAAAAATCGATATGTCTGATGAAATTTATGTGATTAACAAAAACGGATATATAGGCGAAAGTACAAAAGGGAAATAGAATATGCTATAACGACTGGAAAAAGGGTTGATTATTTAGAGTGCCATAATGCTTAGTCTGTTTCGCCATTGTCCCCAATAAGTATTGAGATGTTGCGGTAAGTAATCCGAGTTGAAAGTGAGGGATGCTTCTTGACTGAAAGTCAAGATGATAGAACTTGAAAGAAACAATAAAACCGGGATTTGGAGACGTAAGAAAATGATAGGAATATATGATTGTTTTGGGTATGGAACAGGATATGATGTATCTTTTGAAGAAAGATATAGATTAATAAAAGAAGCTGGCTTTGATTGCGTAATGCTCTGGTGGAGTGATAAGTTTGGCAGAGGAGATGACTATAAAAAAGATGTTAAGTTTGCGAAGAATGCAGGATTGTATATTGAAAATATTATAATGGTACCATGATTTAGGACAGTAAAATGATTAATTTTAAGTTAGGTCACCAATACTGAAATTGAGGTGAAATAACTTGAGAAAGACACATTCTACTGAATTAAAATCAAAGTTGGTACTGGA
>JAEZZO010000034.1 GCA_023418475.1 Bacillota bacterium | reverse complement strand
ACGACAGAGGATTTTATTAAAACAGCGGTACGTCATAGGTCTGGTATCACCAGAAGTCGGAAAGCGGCAAAACGTGATAAGAATTTCTCTGAAACAAAGAATAAGGAATTCATAGAATTCTGCAAGGCAACCGGATTACGAAAGAAAGAATTGAAATGCCTAAGAGGAACACAATTAGTTCATAAGAACGGAATTTATTACATAGCTGTTACCAGTGGTGCAAAAGGTGGCAGATACCGCGAATCCCCTATCATTTCAAATGTTGATGAAATTGTAAAACGCATGAAAGAAGCTAGGAACGGTAAAGTATGGTCATATGTGCCGGATATGGATGTTCACTCTTATCGTAGTGAATATTGTACGGAAATCTACAGCACCTTTGCTAGACCAAAAGATAATATACCAAAGAACGAACGCTATTATTGTAGGAGCGACCTGAAAGGAGTCTGCTATGATAAGCGTGCTATGCTAATCGCCAGCAGGTGCCTTGGTCATAACCGAATTAATATCATTGCAGAACATTATTTACGCTAACTCTTATGCCCGCAGGATATGCGGGCATATTTCAGAAAAAAGCTTCGTTTTTAAAATCACCTGTCATATTGTTCTATGAAACATAAAACAAAAAGTGTTTCAAAAACAATAACAGGAGGTCACATTATTATGCTTGATGCATTATCTATCTTGCAGGAAGCTTATGAATGTGGTATCTTGGATGCAACAGAAGTCGCAATAAAAATAAATATGACCAAAGAAAACTATGTAAAAGAGCGTCATCCATATTCCATCAGTTCTCGGAAGGATGGACGCTTCATAACCACCGTAAGGAAAGAAGACGAAGAAAGACAACAGATAGCCGCACCATCGTATGTAGAACTGATTAGTAAACTTTACGATTATTATAATGACCGTAAAAGTGATTATACTATCAGCGATTTATATGAAATGTGGGTTGAAAAGCGAGGAAAGCAGTCTGTAGAAGGTACTATCGATATTAAGACTGTCAAACGGGATGAACAACATTGGCGTAAATATTATGCTGATAATAAGTTTGTCACGATTCCTATTAAGAAAATAACAACCAAAATGCTGAATGATTTTCTGAATGATTCCATTACCACATTTAAGTTTTCCAGAAAAGAATTTAACAACATGAAAACTATCCTGAATGCTGTCTATCAGATAGCAATGGATAAGGAGATACTATCGGTAAATCCGCTTCTTAACACACATACGGACGTAAAGTTCCGCTCTATTCAAAAGAAAAAGGATGGTTCTAGGCTCTATCTCGAAAAAGAAATGGAAGTCCTTGAAGATTTTCTCTATCAGCAAGAAACCATGGAAGCTTATACGATTTTGATGGATTTCCAAATCGGAACAAGGATAGGTGAACTGGTTGTTCTAAAAAAGGAAGACATGCTTGATGATGAAGTCTATATTCATAAGATGGAGATTGTCGATGAGGAAAGAGTAGACGGAGTATATATCCGCAAAGGCTACAAGGTTGTGGAATACGTAAAACATGATATTTCCGCTGGCTATCGGACCATTCCCTTATCAAAAAAGGCGAAAAAGATTCTGGAAGAGGTGAAAAAGCTCTCACCTGAAAGTGAATATCTGTTTACTCAGACTAACGGTGAAAGAATGACGAGCAGAAGCTTTAACTACTGGTTGGAAAAGTATTGCAGAGATGCCGGAATAACGTTTAAGAGCAGTCATTGTATCCGAAGAACCTTTGCCAGTCGGTTGTATGCAAAGGGCATGCCGTTAGAAGAAATCAGTGTGTATATGGGCCATGAGGATACCGATACAACGAAAGGCTATATCTACAATTACAACGAAATCGAAAAGAATCGTGCCTATATGGACAAGGCATTATAGCAGTCCCCATACGTAAAAGGATGTTGCACACATCCTGCACACATTATTTTTAGAAATAAAAAAACAGGAAAGCTTGATTTTACTAGCTTTCCTGCCCTTTTTCATTAAGCGCGAGACGGGATTCGAACCCGCGACCCTCGCCTTGGCAAGGCGATACTCCACCACTGAGCCACTCGCGCAAATATGATAATCTGTCGATTTGTATTACCACATTATGTGTACCGATATTTTTGACACATGTCGTAATATAATATAAATTGTTAAATATGTCAAGACTAAAATTGCAAATTATAATTAATTTTGAAAAATAAATAAAAACATTGTAATGTATTCTATGGAGAGCTCTATAATGATTATATAAAATTTGCAAATAAGGAAGCTCCTATGACTGTAAATAGACCAGCTACTGCAATTGACAAGCTGCTCATAGCACCTTCCACCTCACCCATTTCCATTGCTTTGGCTGTTCCGATTGCATGAGAGGCGGAGCCGATTGCGATCCCTTTGGCAATAGGTTCCTTTATTCGAAAGAACTTGCACACTGTCTCTGCGATTATATTTCCAAGGACGCCTGTTATAATGATGACAGCAACCGTGATGGTTACGATGCCACCCAATTCCTCGGAGACACCCATTCCTATGGCAGTAGTGATGGATTTGGGCAGGAGAGTAACATATTCTTTGTGATTGAAATGAAATAGCAAGGATAATGCCAGAATGCAGGACAGACTGGTTAAAACGCCGGATAATAGTCCTGCAAAGATTGCTTTTATATTTTTCTTTAATAATTCCAATTGCTCATATAAAGGAATCGCAAGACAGACTGTAGCGGGCGTCAGAAGGTAACTCAGGTATTTGGCTCCTTCATTATAGGTTTTATAATCAATATGGAGAGAAAGAAGGATAATCATAACAGATATAATTGAAATTAATAGTGGATTGAAAAAAGCCAGTTTATATTTTCTTTTTAAAAATAAACCGAATTCATAAGTCAACATACTGATCATTACTCCAAAAAATGTGGAATTACATATAAGCTCTTTCATTGTGTCCTCTCATTCTGTCACTGGCAGATTTTATTCGATATAAGACATAGATTTATTTCGATTCATAAAGCGTTTATATCCAATTAAGTAGCAAGTTACTTAGTTTCTCTTATTTCCTCTTTTCTAACTGTATAACAAATTGTGTCACTCTTCCAACGACCGCCATTACAGCAACAGTCGATATAAATGTGATGATAAGAACCGGTATACAGATACTTTTAAGGCTATCCCAAGTATCAAGAAGTCCAACAGCTGCCGGTATAAACATCATTGGCATGATTTCGATCAGAAATCTTCCGGCCTCTTTGACACGATGCAAGGGTATTATATTAGTTTTTAATGCAGCAAGCATAAGCAGCAGACCATAAATGCTTGCCGGTATTGGAAGTGGAATCAATAATTTCAACATTTCTCCGAGAAATGTAACTATTAAAATAATTCCAAATTGTTTCATATATTTCATAGAAAATCCTCCTTTGTATTGTAAGTACAGCATCGGGCTCGTTCATCAAATGCAGATTTTCTCACTATTCTAACACAAAGGTTAAAAATTTTCTACTGTGTATGCTATTTTTATTTTATAGTAAAGCAAGAGCGCAGTTCCTAAGAAAAGAAGTGTGGTTGACTTAGTGAATGTTATCAAATCAAAGCTCTAAATCGAAAATGGTATAACTTAATGAGAATATAAGTCAACCTGATATGTATTGAAAATAGTTGTGTTATAAAGAATAATAGTAGAGACAAATATCCTCATATGAGCCATCCTTCATCAAAAACCCTCCAGGGATAATACCTAGCGGTTGAAACCCAAGACGTTCATATAAGTGCCTGGCGTGAATATCGCTTGCAACGACTGCGTTAAACTGTAAGATACGAAAACCGTATTTTAGCCCTTGCCCAAGGCAGTCCTTAACAAGCCTTTCTCCGATATGAAGTCCCCGGCAGTCAAAAGCTACCGCATAGCTGGCATTGCAGATATGAACGCATCTTCCGATATTATTAGGGTGTAGTATATACAAGCCATATATTTTAGAAGTATCAGTATCTTCAGCCACTGCAGTATAGGTCTGTTGTCCGAAAAAGACGGTCCCTGAATTTGTGTCAAGGTAGTCCATCTGCGGAAAGGCTACCCCTTCTTCAACTACCTGATTCCAGATGTTTATCATTTCATTTATGTCTTTTTCGGTAAATTGTCTGATCGTTATATTCGTATTCGCATCTCCTGTCAAATTAATAGATGTTTTATCGGGTGCTCTTATTTATTCATCCAATCTATGGGTGATTTAATCCCATATTTAACACGATAATATTATAGTGACATAATTCAATAGAGTAGACAATATCAAGAGAAGCTTGATATGAATGTTCTTCATATTTACAATAATAAAATTCTCCGAAAGCATAGATCTTGTAAGCTGTCGGAGAATAGAAGAACAATGGGATGGATATCTATTAATAAAACAGATAGATAAAATAATTAAGAATAATTATAAGAGGAACAACTATATTGAAGGTAGTTATTTATAGATACCCGGTACCGAAAATACGCTATAATCTGTTCCAAGACGTAAATCATAGCTTCCGAAGCATATGCGAGCTTTTCCCGGAACTAAATAAAATTTTAACTTTTTTACATCGGAGGATTTAATATAATCAGAAATCAGTTGCCAGGTATAGTCAAAGTCTTCCTTATACTTATTCTTGAAATAAGGTTTGCCTCCTTTTAATATCTTGCTTTTCATTTGCTTAGAGGTGCCGCTGATTGAATCTGCCGCAGTTAAGGCTTTACCGGTTTCTATATTGAAGGTATAGCCATAATCAGTCTGGTTATAGACCCCGCCGGCGTACCACATTTCCTTCATATGCATGCTTATGATATTATTTTTATTATAGGTTACTTTACAATCTGTCTTCCAATAATATTGCGGTACATCCTTGCTAAACATTTTGTTTTTTATAGCGAATAAGGTAGAAGACTTTATATTTTCTACACCTTCACTTGCCATATATGTATTCAAAGCATCCTTTAATACCTGATTAATTTCTGATATCTGATCCGAATCCCCTTCCAATTCGGGATACTGAAAGGAAATAATTCCTCTTACTTTTGCACCATCCTTATAAGTGATTTCCTCCTTCTGCATTTTGTACTTAACTGCGGTTGCGGCTTGTGCGTTCGCTTTTACCAAGCCGGACAGGAAGAAGATCATTAGAAAGACCATAATAAGAAATACAATTCGATCTATCTTGCTTTGCATTTTTAATTTGTACATAAAAAAACTCCTTTTGTGATGGTATAAATTTTACTGCTGATATGCTTTTATTATACCTTATGAAATTGTGAAGTCAAGGAAACTGGAGTAGAATTACCATATATCTACTGCGTCCCGGCATTTATCATACGGATTTGCGTGAAGTTATGAAAGGGAATACTTCCTATAGCTCGAAGCAAATTCTGCTTCCATTTTTAAACAACAGAAATCTGATCAGCTGGAGATACTCTGCGATCATGTGCCAAAATGGTTGGAGAAGGTACATTCGCAATTAAGGGGCAATGTTTGTTATAAATCATATCTTTCATAATCATTTCTGAGCCCTTCAAAATCAAGATAATCTTCAATGAATTGCTTACGAAGAAGCTCAAGCGGAATAAATTCATTATATTTTCCGTCGATCTGCACCTTGTCAGGCAGTGGCAACTCATAAAGGTTAAGATCATTATGGAGAATTTCATAGATAATATTCTCCAACTCATCTTTTTTTCCTTCAAAGATTACCTCAAGATACACACAGGTAATCCAGGGATGCTTACTTTTAAGCCTTCTTTTACGCAGAGCATAGTTGAGGGTGATTAACTGTCTGGTTCCCACCCAGGGAAAGATAGCATATTTTCGATCAGAGAGCGGGGTTACAAGATGATCGAGTATACCGCTGTTGCGGGTGATATATTGAATTTCGGCTAATCTTTCCTGACAGCGGGCACTTAAGTATGGATATGCCTGATTCTCCTTCAAGACACTTCGTAACTTACGGACTAGAACCGTATGAAGCTCGACGTTAAAATCCACATTCCAGTCTACGACAGATATTCCAGGAACCCTTTTCACGAAGATAACCTTCGATTTTTCATTTACATCCACCGTCTCCCAGGCTATGCCCGCAAGTGCAAAACGGGTACCGACCGGATAGACCTTATCAACCGTTCCGATGGTACGGTTTTCGTCCTTTACAAGCAGATACTCCGGCGCAAGAAAGACGGTCAGAAATTTATGACTATTTACAATCTTTTCTCCTTCACGCCCGATAATCAATCCTCCATTCTCGGTTCGCTGCAGCTGGTCCATACTGATCATATGAGAGAGCAAGCGCTTATAATCGTCCTGTGAGATATACTTAAAACAGCCTAATGAAAGAATTGACTGTGCAAGTCCGCCCGGAGACATCTCACCATTGCTTTTTAAGCAGCTCATAGTCTGGTGATAGAGAAGGTTATAGGCGTGATTTTGGGGTGGAATCGGTTCGATCCAGTGATCCTTCAGATAAAGCTCAATGATGCTGATTGTTCGGATGAATTCCCAATTAATCGGTCCGAGAATATCTGCAGAATTAATCCTTATGCTTTCCACGAAAGTAAAAAGCAGCTGTGGAACCTGCCCGCGTCGGCCACACCGGCCCAGACGCTGCGCGAAACTGGAGACACTTATCGGTGCACCAACCTGAACAGCCTGGTCAAGAGAGCCTATATCGATGCCAAGCTCCAATGTAACGGTGGCGCCTGTCACAATCTTTTCATCTGCTGATCTCATTTCATCCTCAGTGTTTTCCCGAAGAAGAGCAGAAACATTACCATGGTGTACCCGGTAAACATCAGGTGCCTTATTTTTTAAGGCTATTTCACGTAAATGAGCCAGGATGAATTCTGTCTCTTCCCGGCTGTTAGTAAAGATGATCGTCTTTTTATCAAGTGTTTGCCGGAAGAGGTATTCATAATGCTCACGGTCACCGATATCTCCGGAGTTAACATCAACAATATTACCGCTGCCATCTCTTGTGATAAGATCACGATCTTCGGCGTAATTGACAAAGCGTTCAATATGAAGCTTGATACGCTTCTTTCCTTCCTCAGCAATAGGTGCAGCACAGTTTCTGCCGGTACCGGTATTCAGCCAATTCTGAGCCAGAGAAATATCCCCCAAAGTTGCGGATAGACCAATTCGGCGGGGATTTACATTCGTCAGCTGCTTTAACCGCTCAAGAACGCATAATAATTGCAAGCCCCGAACATCCCGCATAAAGTAGTGCACCTCGTCTATAATAACAAAACGCAGATCAGAGAACATTGACAGGCAGGCTCCGCGTTTGTTGGTGATCAGGCTTTCTAATGATTCAGGTGTGATTTGCAGCAGACCTTCCGGTTTTTTGATCAGCTTGCTCTTTTGCGTCTGAGATGCATCGCCATGCCATTTGGTTACAGGAATGTTGGAATCAAGCAGCAGCTGCTCCAGACGTTTAAACTGGTCATTAATTAAGGCCTTCAATGGTGAAATGTATATAACGCCAACCGAGCATGACGGCTTATTATATAATTCGGTAAGCACCGGTAAAAAGGCGGCTTCCGTTTTGCCGGAAGCAGTACCGGAGGACAGAAGCAAATTGTCATCGGTGTCGAAGATGATCTCACAGGCAGCAACCTGATTTCCCCGTAATTCTTCCCATTTATTTTCATAGATAAAATCTTGAATAAAAGGCGCCAGCCTGTTAAATACATCCATAATTTACCCCATTCTGCGCTGCTAAACGCGCTTCCAATCAGGATGCCTCAAAAGCGGCACCTCTAATAATTATATCTCAAATTCTTCGAATTCACTGTGAATGATTTCATCGGATATGCCACCCTTGGCCATTTCAAAGCTATTGTCACCTAAAATTTCCGAAACACTTTTCTGAGGATTCTGGTGCAGGATATTGACTAATTCAATGAAATCACGGATAATCTCACGAGGGGTAATGTGTGTCTGAGCGCCAACACGGTTATACTCTACCGTCAGAAAATAGACCAGGTCATTATGCGACAGGGTAGGAGAGTAATTATAAAGCTGAGCATGGAGATTCATTAGCTTCTCTATAAGAATATACATTTCCTCCTGAGACAGCATCTGCAGTCGTATGATAGGAGCTTGAAGATCCTTTAGATCGGCTGTTGCAAAGTGTCCTTCGGCAAGTCGTGAGCGAAGTGCTTCATAACTGAATACTCCTTTATATTTGTCCTCAATACATTGAGGAGTTCCGCCCATAAGGAAACCAATGTGGCTTGCTTTTCCCTGTAAAACGTCATTATACATCGTAAGTATTTTCTCGTAGTTGTTTGCCCGGGTGATGGAGTTTGGTATTTTAAAGATATTGACAAGTTCGTCAATCACTACAAGCATTCCTTTATATCCGGCGCCAACCAGAAACGCAGCGAAAATCTTTAAAAAGTCATACCAGGTTTCATCCGTTACAATAAAATTAATTCCAAGATCTTCTTTTGCCTCCCTGCGGGACGGATATTCTCCCCGAAACCAACGTAGTACATTGGATTTCATCGCAACATCGTCCTGCTTGTAGGCTTTCCAGTAAATGACGACTGCCTTGGCAAATTCGAAGCCGTTGACCATGCCCTCCAGTGAGCTTGCCACTGCATAAATTTGTATTTCGACCAGATTATCAAATTCATCCTCACTTACATCGGATTGAGCTTTCACAGAGGCCTGGATACCTGATATCCATTTCTCAAGTATCAGCGCAAGCGCACCGCCATCCGGTTTTGATTTCGTAGAAAGATTTTGAATTAATTCCTTGTAGGTAGCCAGTCCCTGACCTTTGGTACCGGCAAATCTGCGTTCCGGTGAAAGATCGGCATCTACAACCACAAAGCCCTTAGCGGTGGCGTAATTACGAATCGTCTGGAGCAGGAAGCTCTTCCCGCTGCCATACTTACCGACAATAAACCGAAAGGATGCACTGCCTTCCTCAATCATCTGGATATCGTGAAGTATGGCGGCTATCTCCTGGGTGCGGCCCACAGTAATATACTCGAGACCCACTCTTGGTACAACACCGCCTTTTAAGGCGTTTATTAGTATGTTAGCTATTCTGTTTGGTACTTGGTTTGCCATACTCATTTTATCAATTCCTTTACTTGTTTTTTATAGTCATCGAAAAGAACAAATTCTTCGTCCAGAAGGTTATCGCCTATAAAATCCATTGCCTTTTCGTTAATTCCATCGATAAGTACCTCCAGCATGACACCACAATCATCAGCGTATTTCTTTAATTCTGTATTACCATGCATCACGATGGTTAATGCCCCGAGCTCAACGTCGGTTAATGCATCCTTTAAACTTTGCCAGATATCGCATTCAGGAGCCGCTTGAAAGGCAGTTTCCGGTATTGAAGGCATGTCCCAAATATCAGGATAAGATAAATTAAGCTCAATTTGATCCGGTATTTCTGTGTTTAACGCTTTTTCTGAGTTTCGCAGGTGTGATTTATCCAGTTTTGACAGGAGTGAATTATCCTGCTCCGGCAGAATTAATTTATCCAGTTTTGGCAGGAGTGAATTATTCTGTTCTGGCAGAATTAATTTATCCAGTTTTGGCAGGAGTGAATTATCCTGTTCCGGTACAATCAATTTTTCCTGTGTGAGCAGTGCTTCCTCCCTAATTCGTGACAGTGCATTCTGGTCCACGATTACGACAGTCTTGGTCGTTTCTCTATAAAACTCAGTGACTGCATTGTTTATAGCTTTTTCAAGAGATACATTTGCTTTTTTAAATTGATCGACAATTTCATGTGTGATCGTACTGCTATTTGCTGAGAGATTATATTTATACCCCGTAACCTTTCTTAATGCTGCTTCCATCTGTTTCATAATATATCCTACCAGCTGCCGTCCGCTTTCAGAGGTAATGACTGTATTAAAAGTCCATTTATTATTACTGCAAATATATATTTCATTTTCAGACAGCACAATTCGCCTGTCCGACTGCTTCACCCATTGGTAAAATAATGCATCCTTAAATGGCTTCCATTCGGACATCTTCTTGGTTGGCTGAAAGATAGAGGAATCAAATAGAACCCCGATGTCTTTTGATATTTGTCTTAATTTTTTAATAACAAAGCAGAAACAATCTGTGACCAGCTTCTCATTTTCACCAGTAAAGAAGGTTGACTTGCTTATATCATATTTCGATATCGTACAGAACAAATGAAATATGTCATCAAGATCTGTCATCTTCGGATAGTGCCCGGTAAGATCATTTTGTTCAACGAAATCTTTGAATGATTGAGGAAGCTCATAGTAGATATGGTAATCCTTCAACCATCTCAGTGCATACTTGTCGATTGATTTATTATATGTTCGGAAAGATCTCCAGAAAGACATCAGCTGATTAAGGCCATCCTGTGGATCGCTCACCCCGATGTTGCTTAACAGTTCATAAATATATAGAAATGCATAGGATAGGGAGATATCAGCAATATTTCCTTCCCTGACCTGAGTACGCCAGGTAAAATAGGTACGGAGCTGTTCATATCCCATCATTTGATAATAGGGGAAGTATTGCGAAAATGGGATGCTTTCGGTATAGTTGTCAGTGAAATCCTTCATAAACATCCCTTGCTTATAAAAGATAATAGCATTATCCTGCTGAATACGCCGATCAAAGAACCGAGAATTGTTATCGTCTGTGAAACGGTATGCTCTTGCAATATCTTTCATCCGGTGAAAGAGCTCCCGCCTTTCATCCTTTTCTGGTTCTTCTATTTTTTGAGATTTCAGAACAAATTTACCTACACCCGGGATCGGACAGGAATCGTACTCTATCTCATAAAATGATCCTGAATCCAGGGACACAGGATTGGCAGCTTTCGCTTCTTGAATCCCTTTTACAGCCATATCTTCCGAAAACTTAAGCTGTCTGGGTATTTTAAATGACTCATATTTATTATCTATACGAAATTCGTCCATATTCTCCCCAATTCAATGCGCTACTTTATTCACATCTCAAATAATTTCATAGGTTAAGTGATTAATAAAAAGCTTCTATCCAACAACCTTTCCTAATACCTTTATATCGTCATAAGCCTGAATTGGAATAGGATCATAATCTGAGTTTATAGATAGCAGATATCCTTTCCCAAGCTTTTTTAGATAGGCATCATGGTTCAGGCAGAAAATTCCAATCTCACCTTCCTGCAGAGTTGGCTGCTCATGGATAAAGATGATTTGCTGATCCACATAGCGGGGTATCATGCTGTTTCCACTTACTCTTACTGCATAATCAGCTAAGCTGGGAACAGTATGATCAACCTCAATCATCCCATAAGAACCGCCATCAAGATAATTACCGAGTCCAGCTGAAACTGGTATATCATAAAAACGTAAAAGTCTTTTACCGGCGAAGGTCTGTCGTATATCCATCACCCGGCAGATGTCACAAATTGCGAGGAATACCTCAATAGAAGGTCTTGACACGCCTGTTTCCCATTTGCTGACAGTATATGTTTTAACATCAAATCCTTTTTCTTTCAGGAGTTCAACCAACTGTGCACGCGATATCTTAGCAGTTTCTCGAACCTCTAATAGTTTCTTTCCCAAGTCCATGTTGAACACCTCCAATACTATTATATATTGATTTTCATTAATCACAATAGTAAAATTGCAGTTTTTGCAATATGAGGGGGATTAAAATGCAGAATATGCAATTAATCACATGGGAATAGGGTTTAAGATCATAGTAAGAAATGGAATACAATGCCTAAAACTGATTTAATTCGTATAAATCTACTTTGAATCATCCCAGAATATGTCATTTAATGTTTTGTTAAGTGATTTACAGATTGTAATACATAAATTAATACTTGGATTATAATTTCCAGCTTCTATTAAACCAATCGTCTGGCGTGAAACCCCAACAAGCTCAGCTAATTGCTCTTGTGATCTGAAAGAAGCAGCCAGAGGTAATAAAACATATCCTGTAAGATTTATTAATCCCCAAGCACTCCTGGAGAGTTTACAAAAATAAGTCTGAGAGAAACTTAAAGCTGCACTACATATTACAAATATATAAAAAAGTCGCTAATCCATTCTCTTGGAATAGCGGCTTTTTCCTTGAAAGAAATAAATCAGTTCATTAATATCAAAATAATAAAGCTTACTATGCCGCAGATTGGAGCACATATGGCAATAACATTTCGAACTTTATTAGGATCCTTCAATAGCAAGCAGACTATCTTGTAAAGGCCAAGCCCGATTACCCCACCAAATACATTTAAGATAATATCATCGATATCTCCAATTCCTAATCGAAAAATATATTGAATGATTTCAATAATTAGACTAAATAAGAATATCCATAAAACAGTCTTTCTTTTCTTTGCTTTATGATGAAATAAAGAAAAATAAATTCCAAGAGGGACGAATATAACGATATTTCCCAGAATGTTACTGAGAGCAAAAGCTCTCATGACTCTATCCTCTCCGGCAATATAGGAATAGATCGAGTAAAATGGAATCAAATTAAGTGAACGTATGGAATGCTTCGTTCGGAATAATATTACAAGTAAGAGAAGTATGTAACATACGAAAATGAAATATAAGAAAATGTCTAATATTCTATATCTTTTATTCATAAGTACCTCCATAAAGACTTTCATGTTATTTGATACATTTGTTATGAAGCTGTAATTCTATTTTCGCTGGCTCAGTTAATTGATAATTTTATTCGTAGAGTTCTCCCAGTTGCTTTTTGTTAATTCATAATATCTAAAGAATAAATCTTCGCATACATATTGAAATCCAAGCTTTTGCATTATGTGTTGACTCCTTGTATTTCTTAGAACTGCATCTGCATACAATACATTAAGCTCTAAATTCTTAAATGCATATTGTATAATAAGTTTTTCAGCCTCTGTTCCATATCCTTTTCCCTTTATACTGTCATTTACAAGATGAATACCTAAGTTTCCTTTTCGAACTATGTGATTAATATATTTATTTGAACTTCACCAATAGCAGCACCATCAACAATGATGGTAAATATCTTTCGATTTGGATCATTTATACGTTCATTAAAATATCTATCAACATTTTCAGCCGAATAAGTATAGTTTTCCTCTGTCATCATTGGATCTGCTATATATTTTTTATATACTTCATGGCATAAATCTTTTGTTAAGGGTTTTAGTATAATTTGCTTTCCTAGAATATCCATTTATAGAATGCTCCGTGTTGTAATATGTTACTCATTTGCTAAAATATCTGTTTTATAACTATATTATGAATCGAGCGTCAAAAGCCTAATGTAGGTTATGTAGATGAATATATACCCATATCCATTAGGTAAATATATTTTAGGCTTTTGACGCCTGAATCATATTATTCTATAATATCACATTTAATAAAATAAGTAAACAAATCATGTAAGAATATGGAATTGTATTATGAGCTATAGCAATATAATTCCTCATATGTAATGTAACAAAGCAAATCTATTATATGAAAAATAGGAGACTGCAAGTGTATCGATACAATGAAGATGGAAAAGAATAAAATGGAAAGAATAAAATAGAAAAGAATAAAATCGTAGCGCATTAAAAATGCACCTCCAAAAAAACTGCACATTTTAATAATATTTGGGGTGCATTGCTAGGAGAACAGATAAGTATGTAAACACTATTTACAGATTATTATGTGCTTGGGGTTGTGGAGTATAATTCTACTATAATTTCACTGAACTAAATTTATTTATATTTACATCGTTGGATATCGGACTACATCAAATCCTCGCCGTTGGAAATCTTCCAGTACATCAGCTGCTCCGATAGCATTAATAGGCCAGTTTAAGTAATTTTCACAGTTAGGGCAGGCTTTTTCGTTACCTCCATTTTTTAGACGTTTAAAATGTTTACAGGTATTTGGGTTTAGATAATGATTATAAAGTTCGTAAGGATTAATTTTCGAATGCTGACAACCATGATATGCATTAGACTTTTCAAATATAATGATTGCTTTTCCTCCTGCTATATTTTCCATTTCTTCATCAGCCAATTCTATGGCTTTGTTGATTTCTTCCTTTTTTTCCATGATATAATTCCTTTCTTCCTCTTCATTCCTTTCGTTAAAGCATATAGTTTAAGACTGGATCTGAATTGGATTATGGTTTGTGTAGTATGATTTGGTTTCATATATTTATACGTATATGAAAGTGAAATGTTAGGAGGGATTTTATAAATTATCAGAATTTGAAATCCTCTGAGATATCTTTCGCTGAAATCATATATTTATGTAAGAAAGGATGAGCGTGGGTTCGGGAAAGGTCAGTGATTATTGCTTTTATATATCTTAAGCAATTCCTGGGCTTTCGTTATAACAAATTCTTTGAGTTCAACAGGAGCTATAATTTCAACAGTATTTCCAAGTTCTATTGATCTTTTACATGCATTATTATAGGTATAAAGGTTTGCGGTAACAATAGTGCTATCACCATTTGACTTTTCTTCTATGAAATCCATTCCACATAATTCTTCCTTTGAAATAGCATGTAATTTAAGCGTTACAGGGTATAAAGGAACCTGAGAAAGAATCTGTTTAAAATTACTCTTCCAGCTCTTCCAGAAAGCTTCTAGTTGAAAATCAGATGGGACTTCATAAGTATCATCAAGAATATCAACTTTTAATATTCTAAAACATTTAAAAACCCTCATCTCATTCTTGTTTTCACAGAACGCAGCTAAGTACCATTCCGAATTTTTAACAATTAGCCCATAAGGTTGTATCACTCTTGTGCTTACTTCCTGCTTCCCCATACTTGATTTGTTATAGATGATTTTTGCTTTTTTTTGTTGCAGAACAGCATATCGCAGTATATCAAGATAGCGTAGATCAGGTGTATCATCTGCCCATGAATCCGGGTCAAAATAGAAACGTTCCTTGACTTTCTTAATATCCGAAGCATAATCAGAGGGAACCATTTTTTCGATTTTTAAAATGGCATTTTTTAAAGCTAAACTTGCTTGTGAGTACTCATTGGGATGAAGACCAATACCGCTCAAATAAAGATTGATTAGTTCATCTCCATAAAAAGACTTGAAATTCAGGGTGTAACCAGGAACTAACGAATAACCGCCGAAAGGTCCGGCTAAGGATGTGATGGGGACGCCTGCCTCGCACAGGAGATCGATATCTCTGTGAATTGTTCTCTTTGATGTCTCTAAAGCCTCAGCTAAGTTTTTGGCTTTCATACAACCTCTTGATTCTAGTAGTAAAAGAATCGTTATTAATCGATGCAACCTCATATAATTCTCCTAACTATTTTGTGGGGAAAGGATAAAATAATTTTATATCGTTGTCATACTCATGTCAACGTTGTTGGATATAATATATGTATCAACACCACTGAATGGTAAATGAAAGGGGATTTAATAATATGAAACATGAATTAGAAATGAATAAGCCGGACCGCCTGATAGAAGATTGGCCGGGTAAGTTTGATAGTTTTTCTTGGTTGGAATATGTAGTAAGTGTACCAAACCCAATATTTATCGTCTCAACATTAAAAGAAAATGGCATGTCAAACGCTAATTTGCAATCCTGGGGACTACTTTTGGGAGAGAAGGATGAATATTGGTCAGTTCTTGCCATAAAGGATCATCAGCATACATATAAGAATATACTTCGTGAAGGAGAATGGTGTATAAACTATCCATCTTATGAACACTATCCGAAATGCTTTGAAACAATCTACTGTGATGGCTCCTCAGTAGATGAAATCTTGTCTTCAGGTTTTCATACAGAAGCATCAAAGACGATAAATACCCCGCGGATAGCAGAAAGTCTCATTAACTTAGAATGTAAACTGAAATGGGATAAACAACTCTATGAAGGATCTAGCTGGCATCTGTTTATCGGAAAAGTTACGCATGTTGCAATCGATGATAATTCCATCACGCCAGACCCAATCGAAAGAATGAACAAGATGCATTTAATGTACAATATTCGCAGCACTGTTAACCCAATAAATGGCGAATTCTATGGACCTAACTCGCTTGGGATATTGAATGAAGTAGTAAAGATATTTACAGACGAAGGACAACCCAAAGAATGGAGAAAAGAAAGAATTTAATATCAATCTTTTTGATGAAATTAAATCTAGTGGATCCCGGCATTGCGTAACCCGAAGCGTAGACATTCGAATCCGAGCTTTCTCGCAGTGTCTTTACTCTGTAAAGTACAAACATAAAGCCGAGGGATGGGAATGTTGGCGTGTGGGCCTTCATTCCCATTCATCTACAGCAGTTATTTAAGGCGATCTTGCAAATATTAGTAGTATGATATATTATAGTAATTACTTTGATAATAGATAAGACCTACATCTTGTCTCATACAAATTATTTCTCTCTAAATCTCTGATCTGAAGTATCTTCCCGAAAATTATCTCCTTTTTGACCATTATGCAAGTCATGTTCCAGAATCAATTTTTGACAAATCCCTTCTAATTAATATCCCATGTCCCATATATTCCTAAATTTTTCCTGGTAATATCTTTAGCAAACTCCAAGCCATAATCACTATTTGTCATAACAATTACGGCTTGATTCTCTTGCGGAAGAAGAACAAATAAACTCTGCATACCCATATTAATTCCCGAATGCCAGTATGTAACTGAATTATCCTCTTCTTCAATAGCAATACCTAATCCCCAACTATTTATATCATCAATTTGTATCTGTGGATGAAACATTTCTCTTTTTATATCAGCATCACTCTTACATATTTTTAATAACTCGTTCGCAAATAAAGCCATATCATATGAAGTGGTTTTCAAAGTAAATGCTGCATTTGGTTCCTGACTTACAAAACTTGGGCCAAGGGGTAATGATACCGGCATAATCATTCCAAATACTAATACACACACAATATATAAAATGTATGCGTAATATTTTATGCTTTTCCTTGATGCCAATAACACTATAATTCCAATAATCTCATATATAAAAACAACAAGGATTACTCGTGGCACTATGAAATAAATTAGTAAAAGTTCAACCAGCATACCAATCGCAATGCTTATATAAAACATATTGCTTATAGATAAAAACTGGAATTTCATTATGAGCTTCATTATTAATCCTAGTAGGAAGAAAGCTATACTTATTACCGCAGAAATCACAACTACATAAATTGTTAGTGATGATGTTTTCACATATGGATTAACGGTATCTACTGTTTCAAATGTACTATTCTGCATAATCAATGGTTTAAATACATATTTCTGGGCAACCATTTCGAACTCCTGTCCGGTAATCTTCTCAATGATTTTTTGTAAATATATATATCCTACTCCTGAATAGCAAAAATTGCTTCCCGGTGTATAATATATTTTTTTATCAATTCCCATTTCAAAACTCGGGGAAAAGCCTGCTGTATGGGACAATAGTTGACGCACCGTAATGTCATTCATCCGTAAGTCGTCACTAATCATATTTTCGTCTAAATATCCGACAATCTTATCATCAAGTGAAATTTTCTTCTCTTCAACCAATCTCATGCAAATATATGCTGTTACTATTTTACCCAATGAACCTGCCTCAAATATTTTCTCTGAATGATCCTTCAATTCATCATTATCGTTTAAATCAATTTCACCATCATGAAGATAAGCGATAGAATAATTATGAACTTTCTGCCCATTCGCCAGCAATAATACGGCAATCACCATTATTATTGAAACGAATATAACTGTTGTTAAAATATAGAATAATTTATTTGATTTTCCATTTTTTATTTGTTTCACCTCATTTCAATTTCCGTTTATTTTTTCGAATATAGCCTATAATTAAGCAGATAATAGCACAAGATGCATAAGAAATAGAAGCAATCCACTCATATCCTGATGTATAAACCTGCTTTATCGAAATCTGTTGTGCTATAGAATTGGTGAGAGCTGAACCTAATATTGTCATGATAAATAATACTCCAAGAACATTCCAAATGTTCAATTTGATTGATTTTTTAATAAGAATTATAATCCATAAAATAGCCAACCATATAATAGTAATCGGTAACGCATAGCTACGAAACCATGCGACAGACTCGATCATATAATTTGCGTTGATTACATGCTCAATCTCATACAGCATCGGCAATACCAAAATACTCCCTACTGCAAAAGCTTTGATAATTTTTTGCTTTTTGCTCATTACAACTGTAAGACCTATAGAATAGGAATACAATATTCCCATATCTACTATCAGCGACCAGCTAAGCTTCCTATTTACTGCTAAATCTACAATAAAAGTAACAATAATCCCGATTAAACCAAAAGATAATAAAATTCCCTTCAGTAAGTACATCATTTTGGTTTTGCTTAAATATTTTTTTATATTCTGATTAACAGATCTTGTTTCCATCTCTACCTGCTTCGTCATTTCATCACGTTCCTTGCAACAGTTGCTACAAGTTTTTAAGTGATTTTCAATGATACAATTTGTTTCTTTACTGGTAAGCTGGTCTATATAGCTAGGTAATAAATCCCTTATAATACAGCATGAAATATCATTATTCATTTTTACTACTTCCTTTCACAATTTTTTGTTTTCCACGATAAAACGTCACTCTTGCCCAGTTTTCTGTTTTACCCATTATATCACCTATTTCAGAAAAGCTCAGTTCTCCAGTGAGTCTCAGATAGACTACCTCTCTTGAGGTCTCATCAAGTGCATGTAACAATTTAAAAAGCTCAACTTTATCAATGTTCATAATGAACTGCTTTTCCATATTAATATCCGATTGTGGTTCTTCGATTTCGTCTAATGGAACGTATTCATCTTTTTTCAGTTCCTTATACCACAACCTTTTTGCTATCTGGCAAAGCCAGACGGAAATTTTGCAATCACCTCTAAAATTGTGAATTCCTTTTGTGGCCTGATAAAAAGTTTCCTGTGTCAATTCTTCTGCTAAATAGGCATCATGGGTCAAACAGAATAGATATTTATATACAGCAGATGCATTTTCAATATATACTTGTTCTAAATTCTGCTTATCCAATTTTTCACCTCCTCAAAATATAAGTGCAGAAAAATATATTTTCGTTACAATTTTTTTTCATTAATTTATCAAATTTACTCAATATGAAATTTTACACATTATTTAAATAATCTATTATTCAAATTTCTACCTAATTCAACAACTCCATTGTATCATTTTCTTTTATACCTGCAAACTAATTCCAAAAATGGTTAATCATATCTATATTGGATAAACGATTATTTTGTGTTACTTTTACAGATATCAAATAAGGACTTTCATCAAAGGATGTTTATCAAAGAGAAGAGGAGAATAATTGGTAACAAACGGGTATTATGTGGCATCTGATACCATAATAAGTTATTACTAGAAGCAGTATAAAAAAACTGCTCAGCATTCACTGAGCAGAAAATATTTTTGCTTTTTACTCGTCTACTTGACGGGTTCACACCATTTATAAGGATTAACGACACTTTACAATTAAGCGCAAGACGGAATTCGAATTCGATCCCCTCAAAAAATACTGAAAGACAGGGACTTTCAGGCACATCCTAATTTTACGTACTTAAAAGTGTACTCATCAAAATAACAATTTTAAATATTTATCTCAAATTCCAATTCATCCCTGAGGGGTATATTATTATCACCTACGAATGGGACACCAGATTTTATTTTTCTTACAATATCCATTGCGTTAATATACAATTTGGTTAAATGAAATCCTCTTTTTTGATAAAATCCTATTGCTCTTAGATTATTATTCGTAGTAATAACATGTAAAACACTACAATTCTTTAACTTGGCATATTCTTTCGCTTTATCAATTAAGGCAGAACCAATTCCTTGATTTTCGATTTTACTGTCAAGTGATAATATCTCGCATCTTTCATGAGATATTCTAAAAGTGAGCAGACCAATGATTTTGTTATTATCAAAGATTACAAAACCTTCCTCATCTTTTAAAGCAAAAATTTCGCCTTCTCTAAGAACAATCACTGTATCTCCCCATTCTTTTTGAAGAAATTCAAATACTAGATTTTTATCTTTTACTTCTAGTTTTCTAATACCTTCCATTAATTTTTCTCCATTCTTACTGGAGGTCAATCCTCCAAAATATATCAATATTAGTAATGTGCTTTTTCATTCAATATCCTCCTTCCTATAATGTCAAGCCTAAAAGTATTGAATATTAAGGCTTTTCTTTAAATAGTTACCTCTATAAACAGAGCTAAAAGTGTATGACAGTCATTGTATCCTGTACTGAATAGCTAAAAATTGG
>JAEZZO010000060.1 GCA_023418475.1 Bacillota bacterium | reverse complement strand
AAATGAAACCTGTCACTAATCTGTATCGCCATAGGATGGGAATTTGACGAGGCAGAAGCATAAGCCTGTGCTCCATCCCTTGATATAACCTCAATGTTTGGATATGTTTTTAACCATTCAGCGACCTTTGTTTTTCGCGTGTGTCAATAATATCTATAATCCGGTGAGATTCCAGATCAACCATAACTGTACCATAGGTATATCTTTTGCGCAAAGCAAAATCATCCACGCAAACCCATTTTACAGATGATTTATCCACAATGGATGGCATTTTTTTTAAGCAGATCACAGATGCTACTTTTACCTACTTTTATAGAGTTAGATTTTAACAGGACAGAAGCACTGACTGAACTTAATTTTGTGGAGGTAGTCAGAATTTTGGATACCAGCCGTTATGTTCTTTTTCCGTGTGATTCGACAAAATCAAATTTTTCTGCGAAAGTCTTATGATTGCATTCGGGATTCGTGCAGAACATCTTTCGTGTGTTAATCAGTAGAATCACTTGTTTGTCCTGTATAGGCAAATCCTGAATCTCCCGCTGATATACGGAATGTGTTTTTCAATTCAAGGTATTGCAGTAAGGGCAGCGTACTTCAAGTTCTGAAGAGCGTACTGTAAATATGTATTGATTGTCTTTGAGTTTATAATCAATACATTGAAGATTAGAAGATAATGATTTGATAATTTCATCCAACATATAAACGCCCTCCAGCTATAATATTTAATTTAATAACACTATATCGAATTAAAATCAATCAAGTCTGGAAAGAACCGGTAAATGATAACCAGCATTTTGTTGAAAATATTTGCTGTATACATTTCAATGGCTTTTTTATCTTCTGTGATCAGTATGTATTTCAACCCTATTTAGTATGTTTTAACGTTATATTTTTAGTGACGAAATAATATTCCTTATAACTTCAGCCACAAAGCGGGACGAACACCACCTATACATTTGCCATCACCAATGTTACCCTTTAGTATGTTATTACCCTGGATACCTATATTACCGTCACCGTGGATGTACACTGCTTTAACATTGACACGGCCCGGTGAACGAAGCCACCACCAAGAACTCCATAGGTGGCCTTCAAGCCTAGATATACGTTTACTATTATTTTCATCCTTTCGTTCAAACCAATATCTTTGATTTTTACCCGGGTTATACAATTTCGCACTACTGTCACCAAAATATAGGCAGGTTACTTCTTCAAGGCTTAACAAAAATATGTAGTCCTTAGTATCCTCACCACCTTTTGAAGCGTACCACGGATTGTCATGATTTTTATTTATTACAGGAATAATTCTTGCTTTATCAGCTGATGTGAATTTGTTATAGAATTCATTGTTAAGATAATTTCTTAACGAACAATCAGCCCATGTTATATCCTTATACGCGTTATGGTAAGGGCGCTGCTCTAAGATATATTCGCTTATTATCAAAGCTAAATCATTTTGTACATCAAGTACGCGCCATTCATTTTTATGAAATACTATTTTATCTCCGATTTGCATTGGTGTCTCATTCATCATTAGTTCTGACCTCTTTCTGGTTTTGTGATCATTCAAGTATATAGGCTTCCCTAAAGGAAGAGTCAAGAATAATTTTTTTTTACATTGAAAATATATGCGAATTAGTGGTATGGGTAAACATGAACGGAATAGAATAAGTTTATTACACTTTATTTAGATTTTCTCTGAATCTATTCTTACGCGATAAAATGGTTGAAGCCATTCCACTTCCTTATCTAAAGATGCTTTCATATGATGAAGGGTTCTTTTACCTATACGCCTATCTAAAACTGCAAACATTCGCTCAAGTGGATTCTTGGAATGAATACTATCTTGAATGCGCTGATTTCGATATTTTTCCAGTGCCTCACAAAATTCATTATCTGTAAACTCTATACGAGAATACAGCGGGATCTTATCCATAAGAGACCAAAATTCATCCCAATATTCTGATATACCAATAGGATTAGCATTTTTCTTATAACCGTTCCTGATAAAATATGTGTTAACCGTTTCCCAAGAAAATTGTTTTATTAAGATATTGTCAACATAAATCTCAAAAATATGGCATCCATCCATCCCAACATAGCTAGTACAATTATATCTAACTCGTTTTTGTAAACATTCTGCAAGCATTTCTTCTTCAAGGTATTTACGCATGCCGCTCCAGGAACCTAGTGTTTTGCTCATTTTATCACTCCATTTCAATAAGTATAGAAACACATATGTGTTGTGATCGAAGAACATGGTATATGTATTTGTTTTAGATATAATAACTTTTGTTTTTCGATTTTATATCTTGATATACCTCAACTTCTCTTATGCAATTAATTGGTATATCAACTAATTTGGTGTTGCTCTGGGTAAGCTTGAATTACTCTTATAAACCCTGTAAATTACTTCCAAAGGTGTTTCTAATATTTCTATCATATCATTCATCTGGGTTTCCTTCATATATTCCCTTATTATTTTTATACCAAAATAGTAACCGGCATTTTGGGGTATTCCTAATTCTTCGCATCCAAATAGATATTTACCAGCATCTTCTGGTGACAAACTATTTTCAGCGACATCTTTGTATGTATTCCATAGATTAGCTTCATCCTCACTTCTTACACCAAAATGCCAGGATGGTTTCATATCTCCAAAAATACTCTCAGCAAAGGCATCTGCCTCACCTTCAATTATCATTTTTTCAATAAACCAATCATGAAGTCCAGCCCCATTTTGTATACAATACCAATAATTTCCCCAGACACAGTGATGATATTCGTGAGCAAAAACAAACGGAAGCCATTTTTCAAAATTACTGTTCATAGCATTTATATTTAAGATAATATTGCCCCAGACTCCGGTTCCATAAATGCCTTCCGGCATTTCTGTATTTGATGGATAAATTGCTACATACATAACATCATCATCCTCCTTTGGCAATACATTACAAACCAAGCGGAATGTTTTCATAACCTTATCCCAGTCTACCTTATTGAGTGTTTCTAACTGTTGTTTTGCTACATTTTTGTCAAGATGACAAGCAGGCTTCTTATAATCTTCTGGAAAGGGCGCCCATTGCGATAATATATTCCAATAGGGTTCTACCATGATTTTTTCCCAAGTGTCCTGATCTTGATGATCTTCTTGAATGTAATCCTCAAGTTTTAAATAAGCTGGTATTAATTCAATTTGCATTATACATATCCTCCAGATTATATTATTGTAACAGGAAAATATAAAGTGTAACCGTTGATTACTGAGTCTAACTCGAAAATAGGGGCATGATCTAAGTCTCTTTTCAAATTATACTTTGAATAATTGAAATTGGAAAATACGTCCCATGCTGCTTTGACATGACCACCGAGTTCATAATTCATATATGGAGGTACATTTACCACTAAATATTCGGATTGCGGGCAAATATTCACTGTAAATCCATCATAATTAAGTGCATCCTCTTTGTAAACAGTATCGAATCCCAGAGTCAGTGAAGAAAATTTCTGTCCTATATAAACGTGAGTTAAATATACACCTTCTAAATATGTTGCATTACTTACCCTGTTTATATTCTCTAGAAATCCTTTTTTTTGGCATTTGGTATAAAAATCATGAGGAAATAAATTATTCGTATTTCTTTGAAGGCTATACCAAAGGCTTCGCGGTTTCATAACTAATTGCACTGTGGGTTCTGGCAGTTCCAACTTTCGGTTTCGTGCATTTTCGTGTGATGCTTCCTCAATTACTTCATTTAATGCTTTGTCAATTTCGCTACATTCTAGTCGCCCATACTCACGAAATTTATTGGGAGTAATATGAAATGCTGACTTGAATGCTCTGGTAAAGCTTTCCTGAGTTTCAAATCCATTATTCTGTGCTATATGAATTATACTTAAATCAGTATATCTTAAATCTATTAAAGCTTGTGCCATTCTTCTATTTTTGATATATTCACCTAGATTCATAGCAGTCTGCGCAGAGAAAATCCTATTCGTTTGTTTTATCGAATAACCACTGTATAATGCGACTTTATTGCAGTCAACACTGTCCAGTTCTTTCCGGATTTTATCTTTTAAATAATCAATCACATCATTACAACGATACATTATCCTCTTCTTTCAGCCTAACATAATAAGTAAATCTTTTTTTGATATTTTGGGACATTTAAAATAATAATTCGAAATTTAATATTTAAAATGAGAGCAGCTAACTTAAAATTATAAATTATCTTAAAGTTTTCTGTTCCATCGGAAGTGCATACTCTTTAACGCAATTTCATCCAATCTCGAATTCAACTTTATAGGATTCCAATTCTTGGTATAACCGTTTAAACTGTTATAAATTATTTGATTTCAACTTCGGACACAGAAAAATTACACCCTTGAAAGGGACTTTCCAGCATATCTTGTTTATACGTACATAAGAAAGAGCATTCATCTGTCTTATCATAACGCTACTTGATTAAATATTGAACCAATAGACTGTATTTTCATTTATTTTCTCAAACCCTAATTTACTAGCCATGTTATATGAATTTGGGTTTGATATAACACAATCCCATTGTGGAATAAGTTCATTTTTCAAACAATCGTTTATGAATTCTACTGCCATAGCATAAGCCAATCCCTTTCTTCTATGCTTCTCCTCTGTTTCAATATCTATTGCTATTACATTTTTAAAACATGCAGTTCCAACCATTACAGCAATGATGCGATTACCTAAAATAATACAATATGCAATACTTTTTTCCTTGAAGTCTTCAAACGAATACCATGATTCCAACAACCGAACTTTTAAAAAATCCTCATTTTCAAACTTACCTTCTGTTAATATGCTCCAAAATTTATCATCTACTTTTTTTAATTGATATTCTTTTGGAATACCTATATTATTTTTAGGTATTTCATTAACTCTGAACGAGAATTCTTTTTCTGTTTGGATTGGTTTGTCTTTAAAAAGTTCTAAAATATCTTTACGTAAGCTTTCACTTTCAATAGAAAATTCAAAACAATCATACCCAATTTTCTTTAAATAATAAAACAACTCATTTTCTAAAAAATCTTTTAAATATAGAAAGTCTTCACTTGCTTCATATGTGCCTAGGAATGCAAAGCTTCCTACTGCATAGGACTCGGCAATTGCAATTCTTGGTTTTTCAATATTGTCAACCCATAGTTTACCTTTACATTCTCGCTTCACAATACCAGAAAAACTTGGAGATCTTTCATTTACGACATTAGTTGCATCTTTTATCTTTGTATCCTTACTAATTTGTATCATCAGAGCCCCCTTACATAATAGATATGAATTCTAATATATTTGTAATTGTCCATATGAAGAATTATTTTGTGATGTCTATTATATCAATTTTTTTTGTGTTAGGCAATGAATTCCAATAATGGCTACACATCATAATTATGTATGAGTAATGGGTTATTGGATTTTTATATTTTTTTTAAATATTAAACAAGTGATTCAACCATAATCTTAGCTTAAAAAAAGAAGAGAGACATAAGAACGATTCCTTTATCAAAAAAGGCAAAAAATATTCTGGAAGAGGTGAAAGAACTTTCACCTGACAGCGAATTTCTCTTCACACAGTCCGATGGTGAAAGAAAGACGAGCTGAAGCTTTAATTACTGGCTGGAGAAGTATTGCAGAGATGCTGGAGTAAAGGTTAAAAGTAGTTATTGTATTTGAAGAATCTTTGCTAGTCGGTTGTATGCAGAAGGCATGCCTTTGGAGGAAATCAGTGTGTATATGGGCCATGAAGATACCGATACAACGAAGGGCTATATCTACAATTACAATGAAATAGAAAAGAATCGTTCCTATATGGATAAGGCATTATAGCAGTTCCCATACGTAAAAGGATGTTGCACACATCTTGCACACATGATTTTCAAGTAACAAAAAATCGCTAACCCTTGATTTATAAGGATTAGCGATACTTTTCATTAAGCGCGAGACGGGATTCGAACAAATCTCCGCGCACACAAATACTGATAAATAGGAGGTTTGCGGCTTCTGTTATTTATCTGCACATATACTTGCACACACATAGAATGTGTGCTTTTCTTTTGATAGGTATCTCTATTTTTTTAAAAGCCAAAGAAGGAAAAGATAAGCTAAAGTAGAATTTTTATTTCTTCTGTGCCTTTATTATTACCGTGTGATTGATTATTGAAGCTTTATGTTCAGAATAGTATTTTTCCGTAAAAGGTGCAGAAACTGAGTAGCCATCAGATTCTTCTATTACTCTTTCTATTTCAAAACCTGAACTGATGAGAGCATTTATGTATGAAGAAATCTTCCAATTTCTTGTGGTAAGGGGTTCTCCGAACTTGGTCCACTGCCTCTCCTGTTCTTTAACATATGATTCAGTAATCAAGTACTCGCCACCTTTCTCTTTTATGCACGGTAGCATTGGATTGTCCCATGAAAAGATGAATCTACCCTTTGGCTTAAGATATTTAGAGATAAGTCCAAATACTTTATACAAATCCTGCGCCCAGCCAATGCCATATATAGAGTATACACAATCAAAATGATGAAATGGGATTCCAGGGTTAACCTCCATTGGAGATGCAAAAAGAGTTGCTTTGACTTTGTTACTCTTCAAATTGTCTTTTGCCGCTTCAATTTGTTTTTCCGAAATATCAAGTCCGTATAAATCTTTCGCACCCTTTCTTGCTAAATAGAGTAATGACCTTCCATCTCCGCATGCGATTTCAAGAACAGATTTTTCTTGTATATCATCAAACAGGTGTAACTTTTCTTCAGTGGGGGTATAGGCACCATACTCCGGGAGAATCGTTCCTGTCCATCCATTTTTTTGTGCAATATTCCAACCTTTGTTATTTTCAGCAAGATTGTCCCTCATTGCTCCCGAAATAACATCATCCGCACTTTCTATTACACCGTTAAAAAGCGTGTCTATCGTAACATGAAAATAATCTGCAATAATAGGAATCATGCTTATATCTGGATACGTATTATCATTTTCCCATTTACTTATTGTCTGACATGAAACATTAAGTTTTTCGGACAGTTCTTTCTGACTTATATTCTTCTGATTTCTAAGCTTCTTTATCGTTAAACCAATATTCATTTCGTACAACCCCTTCTTGTTTATTTAGGTATAGTATAAACCAAAATTTTTTCATTACCAATACATTCATAGGATATGTAAGGTAACGTGTATGTTGATTTATCATACAACATATTATTTTTACTAATTGGTTACATGAAAAACTCATTATTAATTCAATTTTATCTTAACTTATGCATTTAATCCACCACAATAATATCTCTTTATCATTCAATCCAGACGAAGTGTATTATCTACACTTTTTTCTAAATGTGTACACTTCTCAATAAATAACTAGATAACGGGTACCCGTCTATTTTTTATTTAGAACGGGTAAACGGTTATCATGTCACTTCTTTCGATATCATTGAATGAATAATAGCATATTAAAATTGTATTCGAGACGAAAGGAGAAAACAAAACAAACAAAAACATTTAAAAATTTACAAACAAATGAAACAAACAGACTGAAAACAAAATTTACATTTTGTTTTATAAGGCAATATTGGTTGACTAATAAAACCCTATTGCCGATAAACCGGCGGTCTGTAAGAAGAAAAGAAGAGAGAACGAAGTTTTCTTGACTTAAGATGTATCTGTAGTTGAACTTTATAAAACAAACCACTGTTTGGAGATTGTAGACCATTAAAAATCACTCCGGTAATAATGGTCAGGCTGGATACCCTTTGACTGTATCCTTAGGAGAAATAATCACTATGCCTTGTGATTTAAATAAATTGGGCATGCTCAGCTTTAACTTATAAATACAATCAAAGGACGTGGTAAAAATGGCTCGTAAAAGAGAAAAGAAACACCAATCATTGATTCATCAGGTGGAGATGAAATTAAAATCAAAAATGGCTATTGGTCATTCGAAATATGATGACCAGAAGGCGGAACGTGCACTATTGAAAGAAAAGCGAAAAAAGATTTGAAGGCAATGTTAAATTAGCAGGAACGTATTACCATACATAAGATTTATACCTGGAGTACCTTCCTATAATGTCAAGCCTAAAAGTATTGAATTTTAAGGCTTTTCTTTAAATAGTTACCTCTATAAACAGAGCTAAAAATGTATGACAGTCATTGTATCCTGTACTGAATAGCTAAAAATTGGTA
>JAEZZO010000056.1 GCA_023418475.1 Bacillota bacterium | reverse complement strand
GAATACGGATGCGCTGAATAAGATCCGTGAGCAGACCCGGCTTCGCGTTTCAAAGCACAGGGAGAATAAAAAGGTTACATGTAACGTTACAGTAACGGACAATGTTACGCAATGTAACGCGACAGATAAAGAAAAAGAAATAGAAAAAGATATATATATAAATACTGTGCAAAATGATTGCACTGCAAAAGCAGTTGATGCAGAGATTGGACCAGTGAAGGATGATAATGCCAGGGCAACTAAGGCAGAGGTTGAAGCTTTCTTCGAAAGTGTCTGGAAGCTGTACCCTAACAAAAAAGGAAAGGGACAAGTATCGGATAGCAAGAAGGAAAAGCTTTATAAAATCGGTTTCAGTAAATTGTCCATTGCTATCAGCCGGTACCAGCAGGAGCTTAACAAGGATGGTTGGCGGCAACCGCAGAATGGATCAACCTTCTTTAACAGCGGTTATATAGATTATCTGGATGGTAACTATCAGCCTAGTATACTGAGTCCGCCGCAGCCGAAGCCACCTTCACAGCATCAACCTTTACAGTCCAGGCAATCAACAAATAAGTTCAACAGCTTCCCTCAGCGGCAGTATTCGCCGCAGGACTATGCGGATATGGAACGGAAGTTGATTAATAAAAGCGGTTAGGAAGGAGCAGAACATGAGTAAGCGTAAATGCAGGTTGGACGAGAATGAGCTTGCTGTTCATGATATGGCGGTGAAGCTCAGGAAAAAGACAGATGAGCAGTTGGTCGAAGCTTTTCAGCAGATATATGACCAGGGATACCAGAATGGCCTTGAGAAAAATAAAGTTCCGGATGGGCAGGTATTTGTCAGTAAGAATGCAAAATGTGAGTATCTGGCGATGGTGAAGATGATACCAGGCATCGGGAAAGGTATCTATGAGAAAATCGAAAAGATAGCAATCATCTGATATACGGAGGTAGTGATGAAAGATCTAATCATTGATTGCTTTGCCGGTGGCGGTGGTGCCAGTGTCGGAATAGAAATGGCATTTGGAAGGCATGTTAATATTGCTATCAATCATGATTTGAATGCCATTGCAATGCACAGGCACAATCATCCGGATGCTATTCATATGACTGAAGATATTATGAGAGTAAGCCTACGCACTCACTTAAAATTAGGGCAAAGAATACCGTTTATGTGGGCTTCACCTGACTGTACATCGCACTCAAATGCAAAGGGAGATAAGCCAATTAATAGAGGTCTGAGAATACTTCCTATGGGTGTATGGAGATTATGCAAACAGATATTGAAATACACTGGAAAATTACCGAAAGTTCTTATGATGGAAAATGTAAAAGAAATCATGAAGTGGGGTCCACTGGATGAAAATAATAAACCGATCAAGAGTAGAGAAGGCGAATATTATGAGAAATTTATACGCCTTATGAAAACGCTTGGGTTTGATTTTGAATATCGGATATTGGTAGCTGCAGACTACGGAGCGCACACAACCAGAGAAAGATGGTATGGGCAATTCCGAAGTGACGGTATACCAATGCAATGGCCTGAGCAGACACATTCGAAAGGTGGAGTTAATGGGATGCTTCCATGGGAGCCGATCAGCCAAGATATCGATTTTTCAAACTTGGGAAGTTCGATATTTACTCGAAAAAAACCGCTGAAGGATAAAACATTACAACGTATAGCTATGGGTATAAAGAAATTTGTTATCAATGATCCAAACCGATTTATTATCCCGGATAATGTTGCTGCTCCATTTCTCATCCAGTATCATTCTGAAACTGGTGGGAGAGTAAGAGGTCAAAGTTTGAATGAGCCAATACAAACCATTGACACATCGAACAGATACGCATTAGTTACTTGCTTTCTCTCTAAGTTTTATAAGACAGGAACCGGACAAAGCGTAAACGAACCGATACATACGATCACTACAAGCCCAGGGCACTTTGCCTTAGTATCAGCATTTTTAATTAAATATTACGGGCATGGAGTCGGACAGAGCCTTAATGATCCAATTGGAACTATTGTTACAAAAGACCGCTTCGGATTGGTGCTTGTGGTGATAAACGGTGAAACTTATCAGATTGCAGATATATGGTTTCGGATGTTGAAGCCAGAAGAGCTGAAACTTGGACAAGGCTTCCCGAAGGATTACATTCTGAATTTCAAAATGCCAAACGGGAAGGATTATCCGATCAGTGAGCAGGTAGCACGTATAGGGAATAGTGTTGTTCCTATCATGGCGAAAAAGCTTGCTTTGGCAGCATGTCCATATCTTAAGGTTGGTGAGCGAATGCCGAATGCCAGGATAGATGATAGTCAACAACAACTTAGATTTGCATAATTCATGTTTGAAAACGCATCAAGCGATTCAATAAAATTAATGAAAGGAGCTTAAATAATGGCTAAATCAAAATTGGATCTGAATAAGTTTGCAGGTGGTGTACTTCAGGAGAAGTTCAACAGAGCATTGAATGAAGTTGTCCATAATATGCAAGATCCCAACACAAGCTTTAAAAACAAAAGAGCTATAACAATCTCCATTGGGTTTACACAGAATGAGCAAAGAGACGATGCAAAAATTAGTGTTTCTGTTCTTACCAAGACCTCTCCGGTATTACCGATTGAGACAGCCCTGTATATGGGTAAGGATTTAGATACCGGAGAAATCGAAATCAGGGAATACGGGAAGCAGATTGCCGGTCAGCTGAGTATCAGTGATTTACCGGAGTCAAAGGAAGATGATGAAACAGAGGAGCATTCAGGCAAGGTTAGAAACCTGCGTGAAGCAAGATAAGAAGGAGGATTTGATTATGATCAAAGAAGCATTGCAGTATATTATCGGCTTACAACAGCCAAGAACGGAAGTAATTAACGGAGATACCTATTGCAGCGGGAAGGATAGTCTATACCGGGTTGATGAGGATTTACGCGCTGAAGCATTAGGAATGTCCACCTTAACCAGTTTAATTGATTACATAAAGGCAGATGTTGATATGCTTTCACAAGACAAGAACAAGCTGATCGTGCATGTGGCTTCTCCAACAAGAGTACTGCTTATATCGGAGCTGGATAGTGATCGTAAGCGTGAAGTACTGATTGAGGTAAACGCTAATTTACCGAAAATTCGTTTTAATGAATTTATTGACCAGGAAGCATTTATCATCATGATGCAGTCAATGTTCATCCAGAATGAGGACAGATCAATAGTCCTTCAGGTAGCCGGTAATGTGGAAGATGGTACCGTGGCAAATTACAAAGACGATGGAATTACCCAAAAGGCAACCATCAAAACTGGTCTGGCGAACAAGGACGATGTAGTTGTTCCTAATCCGGTAAGCTTAATTCCTTTTAGAACCTTTCATGAGATTGATCAGCCAGAATGCAGTTTCGTATTCCGTATGAATAACGGTAGCCGGGGAGTGTCCTGTGCACTTTTTGAGGCCGATGGAGGAGCATGGAAGAATGAAACGGTTGGAATGATTGCTGCTTACCTAACGGATCAGCTTGCGGATGATCATAGAATTATAGTATTATCGTAATCTGTTGCACCGAATTCTTTATAACATATCACACTTATTCTGGCGGTAATAAAAACCGCCAGAATGTATAAGGATTAGGCAATAGTCCAGCGATGATTTGTAATATCAAACTGTAATAATATAATTCTCAATTGATCATATGCCTCATATTTGCATTCAAATATTATGAGGTTTCCACGAGGCTTAATGGAATTGATGGCTAAGATTTTGTATCGATAGCGCTCATCATTCATAACTACACCGAACCAGCAAGGTATCAGATCGCCGTTTGAATTATAAGATACAACCGTACAGATCGGGAAGCCGGAGGGTAAATTATTATTTTTTCGCGGAGTTGGGTATTGTGGGAATTGCATAAAATCACCTCAGCAAAATTATAGAACAAACGTTCTATACAATCAATAGGAATTAATTGTAAAATATGATTGGATGAGGCAATTCCTGAATTATTTAGATAGAAAATAGTTATCATGTTGCTTAATTTCTAATATGGCTTCTTTGATAGTATGACATTTATTTTGAAAATGATAGTAACGATCTGACTCGGAATGTTTATGATATAAGTTGACGGGCTTGGGTGATCCGGATATCTTGTGGATAGCCCAACAATGTCCGGTGCATACAGATTTTAACTCAACATAGCCTGGAACTATGCGCAGTGTTTGAAAGTATAATGTGGATAATAGACGATATTCAGGCTGGGTAAACATAAGAAACTCCTTAAGTATGGAATGATAATATAATAAATTTAGATGCTATAGCATCAGAAAGGACATTATGAAGGTAATTACATTATGGCAGCCATGGGCAAGTCTAATCATAGATGGAATGAAGCGTATTGAAACTAGATCATGGGCTACATCTTATAGAGGCCAGATCGGAATCCATGTAGCTAAAAAACCTCCTCTCAACGGATTAATAAAAGAAATGGATGAGAAAAGTAGACAATTTATATTTCAAACATATGGAGAAGTACTTAACTGTAAAGATAAATTTCCAACAGGTGTAATTCTTGGATGTACTGAACTTATTGAATGCATTCGGATAACTGAAGCATATTCAGCTTATGTCAAGAAATATATGCCGAAAGAATATGCATTTGGAGATTACACTCCTGGAAGATGGGCTTGGGTCATGGGGAATAATCCGATTAAGTTCTCAGATCCGATACCTGCAAAAGGGATGCAACGATTATGGAATTATGATTTATAAGTTGATGAATAAAAAAAGAAAGGGCTTAACGCCCTCCCTCTTATTACTATCTGGACAATAGTAATTGTAACATATAGGCAATGCTACATCAAGGGGGAATTTGTTATGATGCAATCATTAATAGAAGACGGAAGACTATTCAAAGAAATTGAATTTCAGATATTGTTGAGGAAGATTGACATAAAAAACTTGGAAAAATCAGTTGATAAGTCATTTCAATTGGCAGGAATAAGAGGACCAAAAGGTAATGATGGTTTAGGAGTCGATTATTCTCGAATTGTATCTACCACTAAGGATGCGCATATCGGATTAGAAGATGCAATTAGATTGGCAGCGAGAGATAACAAACGCATAGCCAAATTGAAAAATGAAATATCTGAATATCGTAAAAAAAAGAAGAACCTTATAAAACTTATGAATAGTCTTGAAGGAGTGAAGGCAGATGTATTCTATCAGCGTGTTATTATGAAAGAGACACAGGAAGTTGCTGCCGACAATATTGGCTTGAGTAGAAGGCAACTTCAAAGGGTAGAAAATGAATTGAGAGCATCATTTACAATATTTCTAATATAAAAAATGAAATCAAAATTTAAATCATTTTTTGGATATACTAAAATTTATAAAATATAGTGAAATCAGTTTATACAGCGATTTTTAAATGTCGCTTTTTTGTCGCATTAAATGTCGCATTTTATGTCGTTGTTTTCTCTGTTTTTATGTGTTACAATATTATCAGTTAAAGTAATATCAGCAGGACAGTAATTCATTCAAAAGAATGAACGGCTGTCCTTTTTCTATTTATCAAAGGTGGTGAGCATTGTGAATACGGTTGAACCAATCCGGGATATGAATTTAATATTTGATATTGCTGATTATCTTAGAGCAAGGAATGAAAGAGATTATGTAATGTTTATGTTTGGCATATATACCGGATTACGTATTTCAGATAGTAGGAAGTTTCGTGTGCGTGATGTTAGGGATCGTAGCTGTATTATGATAAGGGAACAAAAAACAGGGAAGGAAAAAAAGTTTCAAATCAATGATGAACTAAAGCCTATCCTTAAAGACTATATAGCTGATAAAAAAGACTTTGAATATTTATTTAAATCACGCAAGGGTAAAAATGAACCTATTACAAGACAGCAGGCTTATAACATTTTAAATGATGCAGCTCAAGCTTTTGGTTTATATTCTATCGGTACCCATACAATGAGAAAAACTTGGGGTTATCATCTTTATCAACAGACGCATGATGCCGTAACAATTATGGAGATATGTAATCATAGTGATATATCAGTAACATTAAGATATATTGGTATCAATCAAGATGTGAAAGACTCAACGATGAAACGATTATCATTCAAAAGGCAGTATAGTAACGCTCAAAACCGTGATAAAAAACGGTAGCTTTTATTTTTTTACTTATCAATTTGACATATTGAAGAAATGTAAAATTAGCTATAGTAAATTTTATTCACTTTAATAGAAGAGAAGATGAAAAATGAATTTTACACAATTATAAGATATGACAAATTCAGAAGACATATAATTCTTATCACTTACATATAATAATACGTATAACATGCGTATAATTATTATTGACAAATACGTATAACATGCGTATAATAATATTGTTAGGAGGGGGACAATAGATGAAAAGGAAGGATTTGATTAACCTTCTTGAAAGTAAAGGATGGTATTTAAAGCGTAACGGTAACAATCATGATATATATACAGACGGGAATAAATGCGAACCGATACCAAGACATTCAGAAATCAATGAGAGGTTAGCAAAAGGAATTATCAAGAAGCATGGGCTGTAAAGCCCTTGCTATTGATAATAAAATACATAAGAGTACAAACTAGGAATAATATATTAACTAATGTTATTTATTTAATAATCATCTATTGTCCCCTTAAAAGGAGGAAACACAATGAAAGAAGCATATCCCGTAGTAATATCTAAAACAGAAGATGGGTCATACTATGTTTCTATACCAGATTTTGATATTGCAACTCAAGGAAAAGATTTACCTGATGCAATATTAATGGCACGTGATGCTATAGGAATTATGGGTATTGATATGGAAGATGACGGAAAAAAATTACCTAAGCCAAACACTATTCAATTTACAACTGATAGTAATGATATAGTAACATGGGTCGATGTTGACTTTAATGATTATAGATGTCGATTGGAGAATAAAGCAGTAAAGAAAAATTGTACAATACCATTTAGATTAAATGAAGAAGCTGAGAAGGCAGGAATTAACTTTTCAAAAGTTCTGCAAGAAGCACTAATTGGAATATTGCATAAGGCTCAATAAAAAGTTATTAAAGCATCGGGAAACCGGTGCTTTTAATATACAATGAAAGCAGGTGATCTTATAATAATCCACAAAGTTGTTACAGACAGAAATTAAAAGAACTGTATCGAATGTCCTTTGATCGGTAAGCGTATGTGTGGCAAACAACATAAGGTCCAAGCATCAAGTGGAAGTGCATATATAAGTATTTACCAGATGATAGATGTGTCATAAGATCTTCAGGAAAATCATAGGTTCTTCCAGAACCTAAAACCCCTTGCGGTTCTAGCGAGCCCGAGAAATCGCTAGGGACTAAATTATAAAATTTTAAATTGCCGTTTCCGTTTTTGCGGCTGAGGAGGTGGTACTTATGGCACGTACAGAAAAAGTTGATGATATTTCCATGATAACAGTATCAGCAGGGGTTCTAAGCAAGATCATCGGAGTGAGTGACCGCAGGATCAGGCAGCTCGCAGACGAAGGAATATTGACAAAGGTATCCTCTGGACGTTACAACCTTCAAGAGAGTCTGCATAGCTACATATTGCAATTAAGAGTTTCCAATGATGCAGAGAAGAGCCAGACTGATCTGGAAGATAAGCTTGACTTTAGCATGGAGAAAGCCATGCATGAGAGGGTAAAGAGGCATATTACTGAATTGAAGTATGCACTTATGAAGGGACAGGTGCATCGTTCAGAAGATGTAGAAGCTGTCATGACAAATATGCTGATTAATTTTAAGACGAAACTCATAAGCCTTCCGTCCAAATTAACGCCACTTCTGGTAGACCGTGACAATAAGAAGTATATTCTTGAGCTGTTGACGAATGAAATGCATGAAGTTCTGACTGAATTATCTGATTACAATGCCAGCGATTTCTATAGTGATGATTATGTTGATATAGATGATGAGGATAACGAAGATGATTTAACATTTGATAACTTTGAGGAAGATGATCTGAATGAAGAAGAATAATTTTAAAACGATATCACTGTTTCATAATATAGCTAAGTTGCTATCACCGCCGCCGGTACTGCTTGTCAGTGATTGGGCAGATAATTACAGAAAATTATCAATGGGTGCATCAGCTGAACCAGGACAGTGGCATACCAGTCGAGCAGAATTCCAACGCGAGATAATGAATTCTGTTAATGATCCCACAATTCAGGATATTGTTATTAAATCCTCTGCACAAGTGGGTAAAACAGAGATTATTCTTAATATCTGTGGATATTTCATGGATTATGAACCTGCTCCTATCCTGATAATCCAGCCAACAATCGAAATGGGTGAAACCTTTTCGAAGGACCGGCTTGCACCAATGATAAAAGATACCGAAGTTCTCAGAAATAAAGTAAAGGAGCCAAGAACCAAAGATAGTGATAATACTATTATGCATAAGACCTTTCCAGGAGGACATATTACGATAGCCGGTGCTAATTCACCGGCTAGTTTAGCATCCAGACCTATACAGATATTACTTTGTGATGAGATTGACAGATATCCGGCCAGTGCCGGAACGGAAGGAGATCCGGTAAAGCTTGGTGAGAAGAGAACAAAAACCTTCTGGAACCGTAAGAAAATCAAGGTATCTACTCCTACAATTGCAGGATACTCGAAGATTGATAAGGAGTTTATGCTTGGTACCCAGGAGGAATGGTGTGTAAAGTGTCCGAACTGTGACAAGTATCAGCCCTATGAATTCAAGCGCATTGAATTTACTACGGTAGAAATGATATGTCTGTACTGTAATGAAGGCTTCCCAGAAAGAGAATGGAAAGCTCAACCACATAAGTGGATAGCTGCCAATCCGGAAGTAAAGCGTAAGCGAAGCTTCCACCTTAACGAGCTTTGTTCACCTTGGGCAACTTGGGATGAGATCATAGAGGAATTCAAGAATGCTAATGAGGATGTAAAGAAGACCGGTTCAACCGAAGCATTAAAGGTATTTATCAATACAACACTAGGTGAGACATGGGAAGAAAGAGGTGATGGAGCCGATGATACAGAATTATTGAAACGCCGTGAGACTTATTCGTCTGAAATACCAAACGGCGTTTTATTAATTACTGCCGGAGTCGATGTGCAGGATGATCGTCTTGAAATTGAGATTGCCGGATGGAGTAGAGGGAATGAAAGCTGGGGAATTTATAAGAAAGTAATTCAAAGCGATCCTTCTAGGGATGAGACATGGAATAAGCTAGAGGAATTGTATGATACGGAAATGTATTTCCAGAATGGCACAGCCTTAATGATAGCTGCGATGTGTATTGATACAGGTGGACATCATACGAACAGGGTTTATAAATTCATCAGAGAGATGGCAAAAAAGAATAAGAACATCTACGGAATTAAAGGTTATGCGGATACACCTGGTATTCCGTTGATTTATAAAAGAACCAAAGTAGATATTAAAAATCAGGCCGGAAAAGTAATTGACCATACTGAAATCTGGATTTTAGGAGTAGATGCAGGGAAGGAAGACATTGTATCCTGGTTGAAGATTAAGGAAGCTGGTGCGGGCTATTGTCATTTTCCTGATAATAAGGAACGTGGTTATAATCAGACATATATGCAAGGTATTACTTCCGAGGAAAAGGTACAGAAATTTGTTAAGAATAAACTGAAAATCATGTGGGTTAAGAAGGCAGGAGTAAGGAATGAACCACTTGATCTTAGAAATTATGCTAATGCAGCTAAAGAAATTCTTAATCCGAACTGGACGAGTCTTGAACATAAAATTGAAAACGGTATCAATTACATGAAGAGAGCTCCGGCATCATCAGCAGGAAGACGAAGAACAGGAGTAATAAATAAAGGAATCGAGGTTTAGGATATGACGGAAGCAGATAAAGTAAGGCTTGATACATATAGAAACCGTTTGATGCAGTATTATGAAGCTGAAACAAAAATTTTGGAGGGACAATCCTATTCCATCGGATCTCGAAGCTTAACAAGAGCCAATCTTGCCGAGGTACGTAGTGCTATCGAAGATCTGGAAGGTAAAATTCAAGCCCTATCTACCAGAGGTACAACGAAGAGAGTAGTAGCAAGATTTATCCCAAAGGATTATTAAGGAGGATTGAACCGTGAATATTATTGATAGTTTTTATATGCAGATCAATCCTGAAAAAGCCTTAAAGCGAGAGGTTGCAAGACAGCGAGTCGATCTACTGCAATCAATCCGTAATAGCGGTTATGATGAGGGTGGAGCCTCGAAGAGAAAAAACAGTATGAAAGGCTGGCCTGCCAGGAGTAAATCTCCACAGAAGGATATTGATCTGAACCTGAATACACTTAGGCAGAGGTCGAGAAGCCTTTATATGACTGCTCCGATAGCAACCTCAGCGATTAAGACTAATCGCACGAATGTTGTCGGGTCCGGTCTGGTGCTGAAATCAAGAATTGACTATGAAGTACTCGGCATATCGCATGAAGTAGCTGATCAGTTGGAGAAGCGAATAGAAAAGGAATGGGCTTTATGGTCGGAATCGAAATTCTGTGATAATAATCAGCAGCACAATTTCCTCGAACTGCAGCAAATTGCTCTGATATCCTGGCTGATGAATGGGGATTGTTTCGGATTAATTAAATATAAGGATGCTACGAGCTATATACCATATCAGCTAAGGATAAAGCTTATCGAAGGTGATAAGATATCAAATCCTAATTCTTACGGTGATAATATTGATCTATCTCTTAAGACCAAAGAGGGTAACAGTATTTATAACGGTATCGAGATTGATGAGGATGGTGCAGTGGTTGCATATCATATGTCGAATGCATATCAGGATGACTTCGATACTGAGAAGAAATGGCAGAGGATAGAAGCCTTTGGGAAGGAAACAGGAAATCCGAATGTATTACATGTATTCGAAGCTGAGAGATGCGAGCAGTATAGAGGTGTTCCGTATCTGGCACCGGTCATTGAGAGTTTAAAACAGCTGACAAGATATACAGAAGCTGAGATCATGGCAGCAGTTATTAACGGAATGTTTACTGTTTTCGTTAAGACAAAGGATGGCGATGAAGGAATGGATTTTCAGGGAGTAAGTGGTTCTGAGGATACAAGTGATTCCATCTTAGATAAATCCGATTATCCTGCATATGAACTTGGCAACGGAACAATCAATTATATGCAACCCGGTGAAGAGATACAGATGGCAGATCCGAAAAGGCCTAATATTAATTTTGACGGTTTTGTATCAGCGATGACTAAATATGTTGGAGCTTCCTTGGAAATTCCGGTGGAGTTGCTGACAAAGAACTTTACGGCTTCCTATTCTGCTTCCAGAGCCGCATTGCTTGAAGCATGGAAAGCATTTCGAATGCGCCGGACATGGTTTGCAAGTGATTTTTGCCAGCCAGTATATGAGATATGGTTATCAGAAGCCGTGAGCAAAGGAAGAATAAAGGCTCCCGGCTTCTATTCTGATCCGTTAATCAAGAAAGCATATTGCAGAGCGGAGTGGAATGGGCCTGCTCCGGGACAGTTAAATCCCACGGTAGAGGTGGAAGCGGCTATTAAGAAGGTAGAGAACGGTTTTAGTACAAGGGAAAGAGAAACCATTGAGCTAAACGGTGGAAACTTTGACAGTAATATAGATCAATTGATATTAGAGAGCCAGAAAATGCAGCAAATAATAACAAATAACGGAGGAGGTAATCAAAGTGGCTAGAAAAGCAAGTATAAAGGGAGTAATCATTAGTAATGACTATAAATGGGCATATGATTGGTTTGGATGGGATGCAACATGTCCGAATGATATTGTATCTTTATTAAATGAAGTAAATGGAAAGGATGATATCATAATAGAGATGAATAGTCCGGGTGGTAGTGTAATGCCGGCTCATGAGATTTGGACAGCGATTATGTCATACGCAGGTAATATCGAAATCCATGTTGTTGGTTTAGCAGGTAGTGCAGCCTCTGAGATTTTAACCGCATGTAAAAGCTTAATCAGTCCGGTGGGTAATGTTATGATACATAATTGTTCCTCGTCTGCCTGGGGTGATTATCGTGAGATGGATAGCGCGTCCAATATGCTTAAGACTATTAATCAAAGTATACGCAATGCTTATAAAGAGAAAACCGGAATGAGTGATGAAAAGCTTATAGAGCTTATGGATAAAACCACTTGGATGAGCGCACAGGAGGCTGTAGAATACGGATTTGTTGATGGTATTATGACCTTTCATAAGAGTGAAGAGTCGAATGATATTGATGCAATCACCAATCTTGCACAAGAAGGCAGTTCAACAGAAATTATGACTGCCAGGTATTTAAGTCCGGAGGACATTAGTAAATTACAAAGTATCCTGAAACAATCAGATATCAAAAACCTTAATACGGAGAATATCAAGCCTGCCCTTCAGCCAATTCCCCCGGTTGATCCGCAGGCTTGTATTTTAGACAACAATCAAACAAGCCAATCAAAAGGAGGAAATACGGTGAAATTAGAAGATTTATTCAAAGAACATCCTGAGCTTAAGGATGAGATTACGCAGCTACAGAATGCAGCAAGACAGGAAGGTGTCGCGTCAGAAAGAACTAGAATTCAGGCCATTGATGAGATTGCATTAACAATTTCTGATGAACTAGTAACGAAAGCAAAGTATACAGAGCCGATGGATGCAGCTGCTTTAGCTCTTAAGGTACTTGCTGATACAAAAGCAAGCGGACAAAACTATTTCAAAGCAGCCTTAAAGGATAGCCATGAATCTGGTGTTGATGGAGTGAAGACAACTCCGTCTGATCCGAAGGATACTACTGACGATGATGCTTTGATTGATATTGCGGTTAAGGCAGCTAATTCTAAGAGAAAGGAGATTAAGTAATAATGAGCACATTACTAAACAATACCCTCTATAATGTAACACCGGATAATCTGATCATCGACAGTAAGCATCCTGTTGATGTTAAGATTATCAGTATAAAAGCCAATCAAGGGGCTGTAAAGAGAGGTACCGTATTATCGCTTACAAATACGGATGAATATATCGTATTTGGAACGGCACTGGTTAATCCGCAGACATCATCGAAAGCAAACTGTATTATTGCTGATGAAGTTGATACTGTATCGGCAGCAGCTTCTGTGAATGCCGTGGCTTATATCTCTGGGCATTTTAACAAAAATTCTTTTATTGTAAAGGATGGAAGCAGTATGGATGCAGGCGATATGGAAGACCTTAGAGCAGCAGGCATCTTTGTATCAAGTGCGATTAGTTAGGTAATCCATTTTATTTATATGTTGTAATTTAAGAGCTTTAACATTATCAAATTTTGAGGAGGATATGTAAATGTCAATTTATGATACCAGAACACTTATTAAAACAGCTAAGAAGATATATCCGGTACTTAACTGGTTCCGCAATCGCTACTTTCCAACCGGGGATCAGGATATTTTCCCGACTGCTAAGGTACTTATTGAGTATAAGGAAGGCAACCGCAAGCTTGCTCCATTCGTAATTCCAAGAAAAGGCGGTATTACGATGGAAAGAGAGGGCTATACGGCGGTAGAGTATGAGCCTCCGTACATTGCACCGAAGAGACCGCTAACAATTGATGATCTGAATAAGAAGGGCTTTGGTGAAGATTTATATTCAGAATTTACTCCGGAGCAAAGACAGGCTCAGGTACTTGGCGAAGACGTTGCCGATCTGTCTGCAATGATCGACCGCAGAGAGGAATGGATGTGTGGAGAAGTAATCTTCACAGGAGAGGTTATCATGAAGCATTATGCCGAAGCATATGGAGAAGGAAAACCGATTGAGAAGTTATTACGGTACTATGATACCTCATTCCAGAATGTTTATACACCTTCAATATTGTGGGATGGTACGAATCCTTCTATGTATAATGATCTGGATGCAATAGTATCTATGCTTACAACTGCAGGCTGTCAGGCATCGGATCTGAATATGGCAAGTGATGTATATTCTGCGTTTATTAATGATGCTAAGATCCTGAAGCTGCTTGACAATAGAAGTATAAATATTGGCAATATTAATCCGGTTGTTACTCCGGATGGAGTAGCCCATGTTGGAACTATTGTTGTAAGAGGTAAAAAGCTCGATATCTTCGTATACGATGAAGTGTATGAGGACGAAGCAGGAGAAATCAAGCCGTTTATGCCTGCCGGAAAACTCTTTGTATCCGCTCCTGGAATGGGTCGTTTATTATATGGTGCTATCTCACAAATCGAACAGGAGGACGGACTTGTACATTCATACCGTGGGAAGAGAATTCCTAAGTATCTTTCTGATGCAAAGAATGAAGTAAGAGAAATTCGTGTTGCCTCTGCTCCGGTTCCGGTTCCGAATGATAAAAAGGGCTGGGTTGTCAGCTCCGTATTGAGCTAGGAGGTAGATGGTTATGATTAAAATTATAGCAGGAAGATATGGACCTGGATTATTAGGTCCTGGTACCATCTTAAATCTTGATGATGCCACGGAACAGAGAATGGTAGATCGTAAAGTCGCTGAATATATCGATAACAGTGACTTGGGAACAACATCGCAGAATAATAACGCGCTTATTCTGAAAACGGATGACATGATTAAGAAAATTAAGGCAAAGAAAGACCTGATTATATATGCAGAAAGCATCGGTTTACATGGCCTTGAAGAAGCGTTATCTAAGGATGCTTTGGTGGATGCGATTATTAATTATCAGGAGGAAACCTTCGGAAAGGAGTAAGCAATGTCTTTCAAAGAGTCGTTGGATGATGATCTTTCGAAGGTTTTCTTCAATATGGATGAATTTGCGGAGGAATGCAGCTGGGATAAAAGTAAAATTGTTGCCATAATCGATGATGATGATTTGATACGAAAATATTCCGAAGAATTCAGTATTCTTCCACAGGGATCTCATTTGTTATATGCAGCTAAAAATCAGTTTATCTCGATGCCGTATGTAGGAGAGGTTCATGTAGTAAATCATAATACCTATACAATTAATGAGGTTAAATCAGAATTAGGGATGCTGGCAATATTTCTAAGTAATGGACGTGGGTAAATGATTAAAATCAATGCAAAAATTGACACACCGTTCTTTGATCAGCTGAAAACCGTATCAACAGAAGGTGGTAAGAAAGCTATGAGTATGTCAATCAATGACTCTCTGAAAGCCGGTAAAACAACGTTGAAGAGGGAAATATCAGCTCGTTATAACCTTAAAATGAAAGAGATTGATCAAAACTCCAAGATCAACAGATCATCCCCGGTACAATTAAAAAGCGGTAACATTTATGTTGCAAGCAGGTTGCTGACCGTTGGTACCTCCACACATTTTGCGATCACCCCAAGACAATATAAATCTCAGGCTGGTATCAAGGTCAGCAAAAGAAAAATATCGACAGCAACAATTAAGAAGCAGAGTAAAAAGAATGTTAAAGGCGCATTTATTGCTAATCCATCTGCCATCAAAGGCGGCAATACGATGCTCTGGATCCGTGCGCAAGGGAAAGGCAATGGTGAAGTTATTCAGCCATTCAAGACAATCTCTATACCACAGATGGCAGCGAATAAGTCGGTAAGCAAACAGGTTCAAAAGACAATGCTAGATACCTATACTAAGCGGTTTGAGCATCATAGGAGTCGTAATAAAGTGAAAGGAAGTTAATAATGGCTAATTCCATTTTGTCCGTATTACACAGCTTTCAGGAGTATATTGAAAAGGAACTCATCGTTGCGGAGTATAAGCTTATGAAAGCACCTCCAATTGATAAGCAGGGAATTGAAAAGCCGGCTCTAGTGATACCGGCTGTTACAACCGGATGCCTTCCTCATGTTAATTTTTCTTTATATGGAGCTACAAATGAATTTTTTCAAGCTCCGTATATCATGATAGGATTTGATGATAACAATGAAGATTATGACGAGGCTGGTATTCAAATACTCATACAAGTATGCTGCTATTCCACATCTTCCTACATAACGGATGCGGAGGATGAAAGATTTTCACTTGATATTCCTGACAATAAAGCATTCGAAGATTGTATAAATCTATTAGAGTGGATAAAGCAAAAGCTGATATTAGGAGGAAGCGTTGCAGGAACATCAATAGACAGACCGATACGATTAGGATCATATAATAACCGGGAACTTACCTATCCATACTCTTTCGGATACCTAAGCGTTCCGGTAAAAATATCACCACAGAATACACTGAGAAATATAATTTATAAGGAGGAAGACTAATGGCAAGAGGAATTACTGCAGTCCAAAAGGATAGCGAACTTTTGGACGTTGAAAAAAGTTCATTGATCCCTTGCTATATCGGTTCGTCACCATATTGGCAGATTGATCGTGCTAATTGGGCTGATATTGCAGGGAAATCTTATGTTATAGAAGGTTTAACGGATGCACGAAGTAAAATCGGACTTTACCTGCCGGATGCAGGAAGATGGCCGAAAGCTTTTTCACTCGGCGAAGCGGTTTATGCACATTTTGGTAATGAATTATCTGCAGTGGGACCGATCATTGTGCTTGTTAATAAAGCGAGTATTACAGTAGATAGTGATACGGTATCAGCTAATGTTGCAATTGCTAACGGTGTCGGATCTATTAATGTCAATGGTAAGGCTATTCTACATACTGTTGCAATCACAGGGAAAACAAAAGGTGTTGATTATACGGCTGTATATGATGATAAAGGTCAATCCATTGTAATTACTGATATGAATAAGGCGTTAGGAAGTACAGCAGCGGTTACATATTCAGTTGTGGAAGGACTGGATACATTAAGTATGACATCCGGTACCTTTGATGGAATAGACTTCTTTGAGCAGACCATAGGAGAAATACCTTGTGAGATTGCAGCCCCATGTTGGGAAAATGAATTAATAGATGGGGTTACCGGTGGAAAGACGGTTGCAGATAAACTGATTGAAATATCAGAAGGAAAAATCAATAATCATTGGTTTACACAGTCTTATATCCAGCTCACATCATCTGCCAGAGCGGATGTAGCTACTGAAAAGGCTACGAAGGGTTATGACAGTCCAAAGACAAAGGTTTGCTGGCCTTATGTAAAAAAGGGTAAATTAATCTATTCATTAGCTACCAGATTTATTGTAGCAAAGATGAAGGTAGATATTAGCAATGATGATATCCCGTATGAGTCAGCTTCGAATGAAATAATTGACATTGACAGCTTATGTGATTCTTCCGGAAATATTATTTTACAAAAGGAAAGCGCGGCTAATGCATTAAATGAGATCGGAATTGCTACCTGTAATTTTGTATCCGGATCATGGCGTACTTGGGGTGTTTGCATGTCAAATTATCTCGAAAGCAATAAAGAGAATATACTTCCAGAATACTTAAATGATGTTGCTGTACAAATGAGGGATTATATCAGCAACGATTTTCAGGTTGTCAATTTTGATTATGTAGATAAGCCGATCCCAACGCGTAAAGCAAAAGAGATTATTGATGATTATCAATTGACTTTAAATAATCTGGTTAGTATTGGAGCTTTATTATATGGTTTTATATCATTTAAAAAAGCAGAAAATCCGGTCAGTGCCCTGGCAAGTGGAGATTTTGTTTTTAATCTGGCAGAAACAAATACACCTCCCGGAAAGAGTATTACGCTTAAGATACAATATACGGCAGCCGGTTTGGAATCGTATTATAGTGAGGAGGCATAATTATGAGTAAAATATATGCGAATAAGGTTGCAGACCTTTATTGTACAATAAAAAATCCTGCCGGAAAGTATATTGAAATTGGTGATGTAACAAGCTTTACGATACCGGATGTTAGCTTTGCTGATGGAGAAGTGAGCGGTGCCGGTATCCTTGGAACAGTAAATATACCAGATATCTTTAGCATTGAAGCAATGGAAGCAGCAGTTACAACGAAATCCTTCAGTGACGGTGTGCTTGCTGCAATTAATCCGGAAGGTGTAAATATCCGTCATAATTGGGCTGTTGATAATATCAGCGGTAATAATAATGGATCATATACCTCCTATACGGCTACAATTAAGGGTAGACCTAAGAATATACCAGGAGGTGACACAAAGAAAGGTGAGGCCATGGAACTCACTACCAATATTGCTTGCAGTTATTATAAGCTGTCGATGAACGGTAGAGTAATCCATGAAATTGATCCGTTGAATGGCAAACTTATTATTGATGGTACCGATTATGCAAAAAAATTAAATATAGCGTTGAATAAATAGATAGGGCATAGGCCTTATCTTTTTTTTATGGAGGTAAATCGATGAATGATGAAAATGATTTATTAAAAAATGGGACAGAAGATGAAACAGAGGATATGAATACGGATACTTCTGATAATGATGAAAGTCCGGCAGGGATCTATATTCTTAAGAAGCCATTTGAAATTGACGGTGAAAAAATAACCAAAATTGAGTATGACTTTGACGCAGTTAAGCCAATTCAATATAAAAATCTGGTTACCAGATTGAGCAAGAAAGGACAGATCGCTGTGCCTGAGCTGGATAACGGAATACAATTTAGTTACTTCTCTCTGGCTTGTGGTATTCCGGTATCTGAATTAATGCGTATGCCGAGTACGCAAGATTATACTGTGATCTGCTCCATGGTGCGAAATTTTTTGTTAGGAGTATCGGATACGGAGAAAGAGGAGGAATAGAGTTCCTTAATCTTGTAGCCGGTACCATTACAATGGATACCTCAACAGATTATATGACTGCACTTAATATGCCGATGGGGATGTTTTTGGAATGCTATGAAACCCTTACATTTATCTCGGAAGAACGAAACGAAGAGATGAAGAAAAGCATGAATGCAATCAAAAATCGAAATTAAGGTGGTGCAGAATTGGCTAAAGGAAAAATATTTCAAACGACTATTTCTTTGGGCGGTAAGGTTGACGGAAGTCTTACGAAAGCATTGAATGCATCAAAAAGTAAAGCTGCAAGTGCAGCCAAGGCAATCAGTAAGTCGACAACAGCCGGAATGAATGCAGCAAATAAAGCGGTTGTAAAGTCTTTTCATTCTATGGCGGCTGGTGCTCTAAAGCTTTATGGTGCAGTAAAAGCAATTGCAAAATTAAAAGAATTTGCTTCGGAAACGATTACAGCTGCTAAAGCACAGCTGGATGTACAGACTAAATTGTCCTCCGTCCTGGAAAATGTAAAGTCGATACAGATCAGAGGTCCTAACGCTGCAGCTGATGCGGCTAAGGAACTTAATAAGGTTGCAGATGCATTAGAAAACGTTGGCGTAATAGGTAATGATATAACAGTTGCAGGTATGCAGCAATTGGCTACCTATCAGTTATCAGACAAAGAAATATCTGTGTTGGCATCCGGAATGGATGATTTATTAGCGCAGACAAAAGGACTGAATGCTACACAGGGTGATGCCGTTTCAGTTGCAAATATGCTAGGAAAAGCAATGTCCGGAAGTGTAGGAGCATTATCTAAGGTAGGTATATCGTTTACAGAAGCACAGGAAAAAGCAATTAAAACAGGCGATGCCACTTTAAGAGCTGCAACGATTGCCCAGGTACTAAAAGAAAATGTTGGTGGAGTTAACGAGGCCTTTGCGCAGACAGATCAAGGACAAATATTGCAATCACAGAATACATTTGATGCAATTACAGAAGAAATAGGATTTTTCCTGCTTCCATTGCTGAATAAGCTGATCAAAGGAGCATTACCCTATGTACAGAAAGCTTTGGATAAACTGACAATAGTATTAGATAAGCTTGGACCTGTAATTAGTGATCAGATCGACAAAGGATTTGATAACTTTGCTAAAATACTTCCACTCATTGCGCAGACGATAGCAGTAATCTTGCCAATCCTTGAAGAATTATTATCTCCGCTTAGTATGGGCAGTGATATTATTCCTATGATTACAGGTGCTATTCAATCGTTACTGCCATATATTGCGACCACAGTAAAAACAATAGCTCCATTAATCCCACAGTTGGTGCAACTGTTAATACCGGCATTTCAGTCGATTGTACCTGCTATCACAAATATTATAAATCAGGCCTTACCGTTATTTATTTCTTTGATCCAGGCGTTAACACCAATTGTATCTGATCTGGTGAAGGAACTGGCTCCGTTGATCGCTTCATTATTAAGAAAATTATTTCCGGTGATCAAGATACTACTACCGCCAATATTAATGCTGATTAGATCAGTAATTCCGGTATTGGTATCATTAATTAAGCTGATAGCACCGGTAATCGCAGATTTGATTGCACAGGCTGCTCCATTAGTTGCTTTACTGATGAATGCACTTATGCCAGCAATGCAGATGCTGCTACCGCCAATCATTAGCTTGATTAAAAGTTTATTACCGGTACTGCAGAAATTATTCGGAGCAATTTTTAGTATAATAAGGGCATTGGCTCCGGTGATATCAATTGTTGTCCAAATATTTGCGGTTGAATTATTGGCTGCCATCAAAACTCTATTGCCAGTTGTTCAGGGTATTATAGATCATTTTATAAATATCATTGATGTTTTGACTAATGTTATTAATTTTGTGGTGAACATTTTTACAGGCAATTGGAGTGCAGCTTGGGAGAATGTAAAAAATATATTTGCAGGCATATTCAAAGGATTTAGTGATATAGCAAAAGCGCCTCTAAACTGGGTGATTGCGTTAATTAATCAGGCAATCAATGGTATTAATGGATTAACAGGTATTATCAATAAAATACCTGGTGTTGAGATTGGAGAAATTCCTCAAATTCCATATTTGGCAAAAGGTGCAACCGTAACCAGTCCGACACTGGCCATGATAGGTGAAGGGAAAGTGCCTGAGACAGTAGTACCTCATAATAATACGCCACGATCAAGAGAACTGCTTCAGGAAGCCGCCAGAGGAGTAGGATTACCTATAGCTGACAAGATGTCTTCGCTGCCAATTGCAAATAAAATATTGAATGGGTTATCTTATTTTGCAGATAAATTTACCAAAACCCAAAAAAATCACAAAACTATCGGTAATGACAGTGATACAGTTACTGGTCCCGGTAAAACATATCATATCTATTTCAGTCCGAGAATAAATACGAAGGACGCAAAAGGTGTGAAAGAAGTCCTGGATGATGAATTTGAGAAATTTAAGCAGTTTGTGAAGCAGCTAAGAGATGAAGAAGGAAGGGAGGTATTCTAATAATGGATACATACACTGCAAAACAAGGAGACACATGGGATTTAATCTCATTTATTTTATATTCGAGTGAGTACTATATTGCAGAATTAATTCTGGCTAACCCGGATCACAGCGATGTAATTATCTTTGAAGGCGGAGAAGTACTCATAATTCCAATCATTAATAATACGGATACTTCCCTTCTGGCACCGTGGAGGCAATAACATGCAGCTTATTATAAAAGATGTAGATATAACAGCATCCAATCAGTCAATGAAAGTATGCAAATATACAGATTATGCTGGAGGACATGCAGATGTTCTCCAGATTGTTTTTAATGATACTTATGATTTGTGGAGAAAATGGGGTTTAGCTAAAAACGATAAAATCCGAGTGATCAAAAATGATATAGATACAGGTGATATGTATATCAGTAAGATAAATATTGATACCGGGTATTATGCTATAAGAGCCTTATCTACTCCGGCAAAATCATTGAATGAAAGCTCCGGAATTCGAGAAAATATTAAGCTTACAGAAATATTATCTGAACTAAGCAAAGAATTAGGTTTTACGCTGAAAACTTATTATATTGCTGATTACTTATATATTTATACAGAAAGAATTAATCAAAATCCAGTGTCTTATCTGGAACAAATATTGATGCGTGAAGGGTATTTACAGAAAATATTCAACAATACATTGATCATAAGTTCCGAAAAGATACTTGAAAATATAAGGCCTAAGATCATTATAACTTATGAAGATTTTATCAATAAACCAAGCTTTTCAACATCGGATGCTAATATTATTGCTTCGGTTGAAAATGTCTATCAACATGAAAAAGGATTGATCAGAAGCTACACACCATCCGGATTGTTTGGCAAAAGTAAGAAATACAATTTCCCGGTAACCTCCATTGGAGAAGGGGAGCGCTACTGTAAAAATATTATGAGATATTATAACAAATATGAATTTACAGGAGAAGGTAATTTGTCTGAATCCAAGATCACTGCAGGAATTACAATCAATTTGGAGGGTGACTTCGCAGATTGGAGAGGTAATAACTTTGTTTACGAAGTAACTCATGATATGCTATTTGATCGTCAAGCAGTAAAGTTTAGAAAGGCAATCGAAGGTGACTATTGATGATAAAGAAGGGTAAGATTGCGGTAATTAAATCTAATAAGGTAAAAGTTGTGTATGAAGAGATCGGAAGCATGACACCTTTTATTGATGTTGCAGCGCACATTAATACGGTGGATTTAAAAATCAATGATCAAGTTGTTGTAGCATTATATGACGGTTGCCTGAGAACAGGAGCTGTGATAGGAGTGATTAAATAATGAAAGTGGCTACATATGGAGAAAAAGTATTTGCAGTAAGCAGCAATAAGATATACACCTTCGATTCATTGTCCAGGACAGCCGGATATAATGTCGAAGAACAAGATAATGGAACCGGTAAGCCAAAACTCAAGAAAAAAGCTCCTAAGCTTGAAACGATGACATTCAATATTAAATTGAAAGCCGACTCTGTCAATGTAAGGGCAGAAATTAAAAGCTGGATTTCAATGGTGGGAGAATCGCATTACTTTATACTTGGCAAGGATAAATACGGTACAAATAAATGGAAGTTAATTGATGTCAATGTATCAGATCATGAAATTATCCTGGGAGGGAATTTTAAGGAAGCGGTTCTAAGTCTTAGTTTTGAAGAAGATCCGGCTCCATCAAAGAGCAATAGCGCGAAATCCACCCGAAATACGAAGGGATGATGATGTTATGTTTGAATGGGGATACAATAATATGACTGAACAGAAAAGAATTTTGCAAAATGTTAATAATCTTATGAACGTTAGAAAACAAGAGGTTTGCTTTGACCGAAGTATGGGGATTGATGCTGACTATATAGACAAATCAGAAAAGAAAATCACATCCGGTACAATAACAGCTTTGATTGATATGATATCAGAGAAGGAACCACGGGCCAGCCTGTCGGTCAGTGATTTAATTAACCTTAATGAAAATGGAGAATATACTCTGAGGGCGGTGATTAACGTTGTATGATTTCATCAATTTCAATGAAAGTGAAGTATTGGAAGGTGCTATTGAAAAATATGAGGCAGCAACTAATACGAAATTGTATGCCGGTGATGAAAGAAGAATTATTTTAAATTCTTTCATGTATATCGCTTCCATAATAGCAGCAAAATCTAATTTTTTGGCAAATCAGTATTATTCCAAAACAGCAGTATTTCCTTACTTACAATATATCGGAGAGGATAAAGATGTTCCAATATTGGAGGCTGAAAAATCACTTGTTACTATGAGATTTACTATAGCGGCAGCACTACTATTTGATATAGAAATTAATGCCGGAACAAGAGTGACTCCGGATGGAGTGCATTTTTTTGTCACGTTAACCACAAAAGTTATTTTGCAGGGTAATTTAAGCGTTGATATTATAGCTGAGGCCACTGTTGTCGGCAGTGGACATAATGGATTTACACCAGGTTCCATTAATACATTGGTCGATAATATTTCTTATATATCGAGCGTTACAAATACCGATACCAGTTCCGGAGGATCTGAGACAGAGGATATAGAAGCATACCGGGAAAGAATTCAGCTGAAGCCATTTGGATACAATACGGCCGGATCGGAGGATGCATATATTTATCTTACGAAATCTACGGATAACACGATAGGAAGTGTTAGCGTATCCAATAGCGATTCAAGCGTATTAATAACTATCTTGCATAAGGATGGAAGTATTCCGAGTGATCCGGTAGTGCAGCGAGTGTCGGAAGCCTTAAGCGGAAAAAAGGTTAGACCATTATCCGATAAAGTAACGGTTCAGAAAGCGTCTGAGATATTATATACGATTAAATTTTCTTATACTATCAGCGAAGAGAATGCATCTAATGCTGAAGCTATACAGGGGAAGGTTACAGAAGCAGTCAGTAGCTTTATACAGTATCAGAAATCCAAATTAGGTATTTCGGTAAATCCAGACATTTTAAGAAATTATATCAGTAATGCAGGAGCTTATACAATTACAATAAGCGGTCCTGCATTTATTTTTGTTAACAAACAGTCTGTTGCTCATATATCTGGTGATCCTGAAATTAATTATGCAGGTATCTATGATGAAGCACAATAGGAGGTTATATGAGACTCGATAATATAAAAATGATTGATATCATTCCTCCATATTTTCAAGACGATGTGACGGTTATAGGATTATGTGCCGCAGCGGATTATATTTTAAGTCAGCTTTATGAACATGTTCTACGAATGGATTTCTCTACCAGGCTTAACGTATTAAGTGAGACTGATCTTGATTATATTGCCGATGCTGAAAGAATCGTATGGTATGACAAGAGCAGCACGAAGGAAGTTAAGATCAATGTAATAAAAAATGCTGAAAAAGTATTTTATACACTGGGGACGGTTGCTGCAGTTGAAAGTGTCATGAATGATATTTTCGGAGAATGCGAGATTAAGGAATGGTTTGATTACACGGGTGATCCCTATCATTTTAAGATTTCGACTTATAATCCGGAAGTAACTGAGGAGAAAGCAAAAATGTTTACGAATGCCATTAGGCATGTAAAGAGAAAAGGTGCAATTTTTGATAGTGTTGAGATTGCTCTGAACGCAGATTATAAATTAAATCATGGATTTAAACTGTATTCTGGAGATGCTGTAACATTGACACAGGAGGGATAGATATGAGCTTTGGTACAATCTTATTTACGGAGAAAGGACGTGCTTTACAAGCGAAGTCCATGGCCGGTACTGCATTGGTATTTACTAAAATAGCTATGGGTTCTGGTTATTTAAACGGCCAATCACAGATTACCTTAACCAATCTGGTCGAGACAAAGGTCAGTCTGACTATTGCAGAAATAAAAAGAAATGGACAACAGGCAACAATTAAGGGTAATTTTACGAATGCCGATGAAGCTGTCGGATTCTATTGGCGAGAAATCGGATTGTTTGCCAATGATCCGGATTTAGGTGAAATATTATATTGCTATGGTAATGCAGGGGTCCTGGCTGAATATATTCCTCCGGAAAGCTCTTCGTTGATTGAGAAGGTGATTAGTATTGCAGCTGTTGTTGGTGATGCTTCTAGTGTATCGGCGGTGATTGATTCGTCTGTGTTTGCTTCGAAACAGGATATAGAGATTATTAATATGAGTATTGAGGATATTAATACGCAGTTGGCACAAACGGCGAAGCAAGTTGATCTTGATACTACAAACGCTAATGTTGCGTTAAAAGCATCAATAATTGATCTTAATGCAACGAATATAGAAGTTAGTCTCAAGGTGAACAGAGATGAAATAGGAATTGATACTTATCCTTTATATATTGCAGATTGGACTGGTTTATATGCAGATAGACCAACTGCAAGCATAAGTAATAAAGGCGGATGGCTATATTGCACTGACGGAGATGGTACTCATGGTGCCGGAAAATATTATTCAAATGGCACATCATGGACATTTGGAGGGACAGGGGACGAGGGGTATAATAAAACAAATAAAAACTTGGGTGATTTAACTAAAAGTGTTTTATTTGGGGATGCGGTATATGCAAGTGATATAATTGCTATTACAAAAAGTGGAGTCACAATTAATACTTCTACACGTACCATTTCAATTTCAAACGGGACAGATGGATCTGGTGCTGGTTTAATTTTTAAATTTAAAGCGCCAAAAAAATTCAATAGTGGTGATGCATTTAGATTAGTTATGTTATGGGATACAAATTGTTACAACTATTTTCAACACGTTTTTGGCATATATACAATATATGGCTTTACATTATCAAATGCAACTTTTGATAAATTATCAGATAATAAATATTTAACGATATTTGAGTTTGTGGCAACTTCTAATATACCTTATTTATCTGATTTGGCGTATCGTATTACAAAAAATCAATATGCATTTTCAGGTAATGCATATATGACAATTACCAGTGCATGTTTATATGCAGATGGCTTAAAAAATTACCAATATGATTTATATAATCGCGTTGTAAAAAACAATCCTGTAATATCAAGTACAAGCAATTTACCAGTTTCTGATTTAAACAACGCAGAAATAAATAGCGTCTACACTATCGCTGTGACCGGAGTGACAGAAGGTGTATTGGCAAATGCCCCCTTTTATCCATTCCAAGGTTTTATTTACACTTTCGGCATCATTGGAGTAGATAACATTAAATATCAGGTTGCAAAGAGTGCAGTAGGAAACAACACTTACTATCGGACTATGTGGGGTACTTGGAGTTCGTGGGAAACTGTTTATAAAAAAGAAATTACGTTTGATTATTTAGAAAATGGACTGTATACATCATTCCTTAAAGTTGGATGCATCGGAGATAGTCTTGCGTCTGGCGAATCGTACTCCAACGAAACTGGCACATTAAAAGCGCATGACATATACCAACATAGTTGGGGACAATATATGGCGAGAATGAGCGGTAACACTTATTATAATTTTAGTAATGGCGGACTAACGACAAGAACGTTTTTATCTGAGCAATGGATGTCTATTGCTCTGGATGGTAACCACGACTGTACTGCTTATATTATTGGATTAGGAGTAAACGATGCAGGAAGTACTTACCATGTAGATCTTGGGTCTGTGTCAGACATTGATGTAAATAATTATAATAATAATGCGGATACATACTATGGAAATTATGCAAAAATCATACAAAAGCTAAAAGAACACAATTCAAAAGTGCATTTTTTTGTTTTAACAAATCCGTTAAGCAATGACTCATATAATACTGCTGTCAGGACTATGCCTACAATATTTAGCAATGTACATCTAATTGATTTATATACTGATTATCGAGCGTTATATGAGAGTGGTAGCTTTATTGCACAAAATATAAGAGCCAATCATTATAATGCTATTGCATATAATTATATGGCAAAAATACTTGCAAATGCTATGTGTAAATTAATGTATAATAATCCATCTAAATTTGATCAGGTAGAATTTATAGATACAGCATATAGCTATACTGTTTAGATGGTAAATATATATATTATTTTACAAAAATAAATATATATTGCTTTTTGTTTCCATTAATGTATAATTTAGTAAATGATATTTGTGCGGGAATATAAAGAAACTGATAAATACATTTATTATATTGTTTCACGGCCTGACATATATTAACTAAAATTCCATCACTTATATTGTTGAAAAATACAAAGGGGTGATAATATGATTTCAAAAAGAATTAAGAGGGTTATGACGGTTTCAATTTTATTTAATTTATTTTTTATAATTTTTTCAATTGCTGTTGTTGTTTACAAAGGTGGTATTCCATGGGTTTTAGAAAAATTATCAATCACAACAATGAAAGAAAATGTTGATAACCACTATCCATATTACAATGATAGAACATCATTATTTGATATGCTAGATGACAAAAATAACGAAATTGTATTTTTAGGTGATAGCATAACCGACGGTTGTGAGTGGAGTGAATTGTTTAATAACCCCAATATTGTAAATAGGGGTATTAGCAAAGATACCACTCAGGGAGTGCTAGACAGGATAGATCAAATAATTTCAGATCATCCAAAAAAAATATTCATCATGATAGGAATTAATGATTTATGTCTTAATATTGCTTCTAAAACCATTATAAATAACTATAATCAAATTCTAAAAAAAATTAATGAAGAGTCAAAAGACACAGAAATATATCTTCAGAGCATATTGCCTTTAGACAAATACGGAAAAATTGTGGGATCAAATGACATAACTGACATTAACGGCAAGTTAAAAGAGTTTTCAGAGGAATACAAAAATTGTTATTACATAGATTTGTATTCAAAGTTTGCAAACGGAAACTTAATGGGTAGTCAGTATACAAATGATGGGTTGCATTTAAATGGCAATGGATATTTATTATGGAAATCATGCGTAGAAAAATACTTAAAATGATTGAACAATGGTTACAACTCGGAACTAAATAACTTTAAAATCAGGGGCCTTAGGGCCCCTTTTTATTGCAAAAGAAAGGATGGTTGTTATGCATGGATGATGAATTTATCAGACACCGGTTAGATGTGCAGGATTTAAGACTTAATGATCACGCCAAAAGACTTGACCAAATTGAGGTTGTGCAGGCCGAGGCTAACACGATGATCAAAAACCTGTGCAAGAAAATCGAGGATCAGACAAAAGCCATATACTGGCTAATTGGATTAGGAGCCACAAGCTTAGTAGGCTTCTTTTTTTATGTAATTCAACAAAACATTTTCAAATAAGAGAGGATGAAAAATTATGAGTAAGAAGTGGTTAAAGGCAGCCGGCATTAGGGCTGTAAAAACGGTAGCACAGACAGCAGCTGCACTTATCGTAACAGCCGGAGCATCCGCGACATTAGGCGATATTAATTGGATGACTGTATTGAGTACATCAGCAGTGGCAGGAATACTGTCCCTTTTGACCTCTGTCAAAGGGTTGCCGGAAGTGGAGGCGTAAATGGGTAAATTAACAGGGAAGGAACTTGCCAAATTTGCAAAATCCAAATTAGGCACACCATATGTTTATGGAGCCAAAGGTTGTTATGGGAAGCTTACACAAGCACACCTTAACAGCCTAATTTTGGCTTATCCAAATGTATTTACCAACATATACATAACCAAAGCCAGGAAGCTTGTAGACAAGATATGTACCGATTGCTCTGGGCTGCCGGCATGGTATACAGGTAAAAATATTGGTTCCTATCAGCTATATAAGAGCGCATCTGAAAGGAATCCGATCTCTACGATTGCCCAGGCACCAGTAGGAGCTATTCTGTGGAAATCTGGTCATGTAGGAATTTATATTGGTGATGGGTATTGTATCGAAGCAAAGGGTATTGATTATGGTACCGTTGAGTCAAAGGTTGCTAAAACAAAATTTACACACTGGTTGCTGTTTGACTATATCGATTATGATATGCCAGTGGCTTCACAGAAGGATCAGAACCCGTATAAGAAACCGACTATGACAATTTGCCTGGGCATGACCGGAGAAGGTGTAAAATGGGTTCAGTGGGAGTTGCGAGAGGCTGGTTTTGATAATGATGTGGATGGCATTTGCGGAACAGCTACTGTTACAGATATAAAAGCTTTTCAGCAATCTAGTAAGATCACAGTTGATGGTAAGGCCGGGGCGGTGACCAGGAGTGCATTAGAAGCTGCATAAAAATCAAATAGATAAAGACTGTATACAAATTAGCAGCCCATCTTAGATCGGGATGGGCTGTATTACAAAGGAGAATGACACAAAAGGACTTAGCAACTGTTACAGGCATAAGGTCTTCTACAATTAATGAATGGTACCAACTTTTTTATTGTATAAATGGATCTATGCCAAAGTAAGAAAACATTTTCTTAATATAATACGGTTCTACATATATTCCACTTTCAATTTTTATTATGGTTTGCCGGGATACACCTGATGCCAGGAATAATTTATAAGGTGTTAATCCATAACTTGTTCTAAGCGTTTTTAGCTTCTTTCCGATCTCAACAGTATCAAAATAATCTGCCGGATTTTCTAGTTTCAGTTCTATTATGAGTGGTTTTCTGTTTGCATTACAGTAGTTATTGCCTCTGGGATATCATGTGTAATTAATATGGCTGTTTTTTTCTCTTTGCGAATAATACCCCAGATATCATCCGCAACATCAAGTCGTGTCTGATAATCCAGGGCGGAAAAAGGTTCGTCAAGCAGTAGAATATCCGGTTCCATAAGCAGAGTACGTATTAAAGCGGCCCTCTGCCTCATACCGCCGGATAACTCGGAAGGGAATGAATTTCGAAAGGTGATAAGACCGTAAGTATTCAATAATTCATTTATTTGCACATAACTGTTTTCGGACAGTTTATGTTGAATTTCCAGGCCAAGTGTAACATTTCTAAGGGTGTTGCGCCAATCCAGGAGATGATCCTTCTGAAGCATATAACCAATGTTTTTACCGGAGGATTTTATGTCCTTTCCATTTATATATATTGAACCGCTGCTGGGTGAGAGTAAGCCGGCTATTAGAGAAAGCAGAGTTGATTTGCCGATGGTACAGTAGTGGAAATAACAGAGTATGGAAAGTTAAGGTTCTCAGGACATCGGATCTCGCGTAACTATATAATAATTGCTTTATCAGAAGTGATATTATGAAAAATATTTCTACTTTTGTTCAATATCCTGCCGATACAAATTTCATAAACCATATTACAAAAATAACAGATGACACATATTTATCAGGTGCTGAAAAGTTAATATCAAAATCAGACCTGGATAGGAAGTTGAAGAAACAGGTGATAGAGAATGCTATAAAAAGATTAAAAGCGACGTAATACAAGGATTATTGTCGCTTCTTTCTGTATTCTCTTGGCTGGCAGTTACAGAGTGCTTTAAATACGCGATTAAAAGTTCGAGGGTTTTCATAACCGCACATCAGACCAATTGTAAGAATGTCATGATCACTGCCCTGTAACAGAAGCTTCGCATAATCAATACGAAGAGTGTTTAAATAATCACTGAAGCTTGTATGCAGTTTTTCACTGAAAATACGCGATATGCTATATTTACTGATAACAAGCTGTTTCGCCAGAGTATCTAGCGTAACGGGTTCGGTATAGTGTTCGGAAAGATAAGTGATCAGCTGGGCGGTCAAACCGGGTGACTGGGTATCTCGATTCTTAATCAGTTCAAGCCCTGGCAGCAGCCGTGCTAAAATCAACTGAATATATGCACGGATAACCGATATATTGTCGGCAATATCAGGACGTGTTTGCAACAGTGAATGCAGCGCGTACATAATATCAGGATGCAATTGAGCATTCTTTCGATAGAATACCGCCGGATGATAGATTAAGAGTGTGGATAAAAAATCTCCGCATAACTGGGTTGGACAAATGATTAAGATACCATGACTGCCTATGTTTTTTTTATCGGTAAAGTAACTGTGTATTTGATTGGGGAAAGCTATGCTGATATCACCTTTTTCTAGAAGCTTACTGTGATTACCTACGGTAACTTGAATTTCACCTTCCTCTACCATAAATAATTCCAGGCCCCTGTGCATATGTGCCGGAAAGGTTAAATCTTGAATATTCTGAAATAAAAATCTTGCTGTATTATCCTCATAAAATAATTTCATAAAAACACCTTTCTGTTTATCGAGCTATTATACTTGGTATTACTATGCGCAAGCAGTGTAAACCCAGGCTATGGTCAATCTTACCCAGCTCCGCAATAATTGTCTTATTATTAATGCTCTATGTCAAGAATGATAACACATATAATGCTATAATACTACTATTCATAAGTTGGAAGATACTATATAATACGTGAAGGGATGATTATATGCAGCATAATATGGTAATAACCGCATACGGCAGTACGGGCGGTTGGCATGCAGAAAATGTCTTGTCTCGAATTAAGAGTTTCTGTTAAGAGGATTTATGATAATCGGGAAGAAGCTTCTGAAAAAGCAAAGAAAAACAGCTTGTACATATATAACAATATCGAGGAATTGTTAGAGGATAAAGAAGTAGATCTGGTAACAATAGTGACGCCGAATGATAATATTATTAATGTAATGGACGGAAAGGGTGAACTGATTGTAAAACCGGAACAGACTTTAAGGGTTATGAAAGTAATTGTAAAGGTTTTTAAATCCCACGAGCTTGGAAGCGGTATTCGATGTAATATATAAGTGATTTGATCATCTTGATTACACTATATTAGGATTCGAATGTCAAAAGCTTGATCCAGGTTATGCAGATGAATATGAGTGCATATATATTCATCCGGCAAATCATTTTTAGGCTTTTGGCACTCAGATCATTTCAGACAATTGCGAAACCCATAAATAATATTGATCTTTAACACAGAAAGTATATGTTCCGGAGCGGAAGGAGCATTGGAATTTATATTTTCTACGAATACAATTTAAGCAACTATATCGTTCGAAATAGCCTGGATAAAACTACAGGAAAAGGAGGTATTTATCATATGAAGAAAGCATTGATTTTTCATGGAGGCTGGGACGGACATGAGCCGGTCTTGGTTTCAAAAAGATTTGCAGGACTGCTGGAGAAAAATAATTATGAGGTAAGGATTGAAGATAATTTAGACTGTCTGGCGGATGTTGAGGGGTTAAAGAAGTTGGATTTGATCATATCCTGCTGGACGATGGGCGAGATAAATCATCAATATGTTGTTAATCTGTCGGAAGCAATTGGAACAGGAGTGGGTCTTGCGGGATGTCATGGGGGTATGTGTGATTCCTTTCGACAGGATACAGAATGGCAGTTTATCACCGGAGGACAGTGGATCAGCCATCCCGGCGGTGATGGTATCGATTATACGGTCAATATCCGGCATGGTTCCAGTGCAATTGTAGAAGGGATGGATGATTTCCCTGTATGCAGTGAGCATTATTACCTCCATATTGATCCAGCGGTTGAAATCCTTGCTACCACAAGATTCCCTAGTGTTAATTATTATCATATATCAAATAAACCGGTGGATATGCCGGTAGTATGGACGAAGATGTGGGGGAACGGACGTGTATTCTATAACTCTCTGGGGCATCATGATGATGTATTTGATAAATCTCCCAATGCGCAGATTATGATGGAACGGGGAATGCTTTGGGCTGGAGAAGGGAAACAGTATGCAATCGATCATAAACTGACAACGGATCGCTTTAAAAATAATGCGAAGATGTATTAATAAGGAGAATATTTATGATGAAAATAGGAATGGTTGGGGTTGGAGCAATCAGCGGTATCTATCTTAAGAACCTAACTTCATTATTTAAAGAAGTGGAGCTGGTGGCAGTCTGTGATCTTGTCAGGGAAAAGGCAGAGAAAGCGAAGGAAGAATACAAGATTCCGAAGCTATATAATACAATGTATGAATTGTTTGGCGATGAGGAGATTGATATTGTTTTAAATCTAACCCGTCCGTACGAGCATTTTGATGTTACGAAAGCTGCACTTAAGGCTGGAAAACATGTATATTCGGAGAAACCTTTGGCAGCAAATCTGGAAGAAGGAATAGAACTGGTTCGTATGGCACAGGAGAGCAATCTTATGCTGGGGGGTGCTCCGGATACCTTCCTGGGCGCAGGGATACAGACCTGCCGTAAATTGATTGATGACGGATTTATCGGAAAATTGGTCGGCGCTGCTGCCTTTATGATATGCCATGGACACGAAAGCTGGCATCCCGATCCTGAATTTTATTATAAGCATGGCGGCGGACCAATGATGGATATGGGACCTTATTATTTAACTGCACTCGTTAATCTTATGGGTGGAATTAAGAGCATCACAGGGGTGGCAAGAACCTCCTTCCCGCAGAGAATGATAACCAGTGAACCAAAGGCAGGTAATATCATTGATGTTGATGTGGCTACTTATGTGACAGGTATCTTGGAATTTGATAATGGGTCAGTGGGAACTTTATTTACTACCTTTGATGTTCATAACAAGGGACAGGCACGCTTTGAAATTTATGGCTCCGAAGGTACGCTTATCGTACCGGATCCGAATACCTTTGGAGGACCGATCAGTTTGTTGCGCCAGGAAGAAAAGGAGTATAAAGAAATTCCACTCATGTTTGACTATGCAGACAACAGTCGTGGCCTGGGGCTGGCAGATATGGCGAAAGCTCTTGAAACAGGACGTTTTTACCGTGCAAGCTATAAGCAGACGCTTCATGTACTGGAAGCCATGACCGCATTTTTGACAAGCAGTGACAAAAGAGCAGCGGTGGACCTTGCAACGAAATATTACAGGGAAGAGCCAATGAAACGTAATGCGATGACAGGAATAATCCTCTAAAATACGTTGCTTGTAAAACCTTATTTCTAACGATGAATGAATTCTTTTTGTATAGAAATAAGGTTTTTTTGAAGGAATAGTGCTTGCATATCTAACCGGTATAATGCTGCTTTCGGTATACTAATGGAGTTAAACCGGTCTGCTTCTTGAATTGGCGAATAAAATTATTGGTATTATCAAAGCCTATCAGTCTGCCGATTTCATTTATTTTCTTGTCCGTTTGTCTTAGTTCTTTCTTGGCGGTTTCGATCTTGTTATGATAAAGGTATTGAATTGGTGATATCTTAAAATGCAGTGTGAATTCACGGCAAATTCTATATTTACTGACATGGTACCGTCTCTCAAGACTCTCTAAGGTAATATCATTATTCAAATAATCCTTATCCAAATCTTTTTTTATATCATAGATATAATTGTATGTATAACATATTTTTTCACTCGTTCTATCATTTTGAATTAACAATTCGAAAAGTATTTCTGATAAGTATTTCGTATGCAGCAAAGCTTTCTGGGGTGTCTTTGTTAAATATTCAAACAGAGTTTTTACTTTCACGGGAAGAGCAGGACCATAGAAGATAGTATGAGTACTTTCGCAAAATCCGCTAAAAGTATGATAAAAATAAGAAACAGAGGGACCGGATATGAAGAGCTGCTTAAATACCCAGGGAGCATGACCTATCTCCAGTCTATACTTATCATGGCAGTCGACAAATGCGATGCTATTGGCTTCTAGAATAATACTGCTGTTCTTCCGGTGCAGTATCCCCGAACCCTTTTCTGTAAGAAGAATACAGTAAGATGTCAAATCAGGAATTTCATAAGAAAAAGGATAAGTGGCATGTATATCTCCATATGCCTGAACATAACAAAAATTCTCGGCGATATCGGATGGAACAGGCAGGAAGGTGGGAAGATACTTCTGACTTGACAATGCATTTGCGAAAGAAGAGATGAGTGGCCTTGCATTCATAAATTCGTCTTCAAAATCCATATAAATTCACTCCTCACAATTGTTTGGGGCATTTTGCTTCTAAACCAAAAGTATAACAGACTATGTTAAATATCGCAACCTAATTAAAGGCTAAAATAAAGTAAAAATTTATTATTATTTAAAATATTAACTAATATAGTAAGTAAAAATTATAAAAATGTACATATAATTTTGTGAATATAACAAGATAATTAATATTATGCATAAAATTATCAATAATTAGTGATAAATTGCAATAATTGGTGATGACTTAATTTGATTATTATGTATAATTAAATTAAGCTTTATTTAGCTAATTAAATATAGTTATGAGGGAGGAAATTAAATGAGATTAAAAAAGGTACTCGCTATCATTCTGGCTGCTACGATGACTTTTTCATTGACAGGATGTGCAGCAAAAGATGACAAAGCGACACAAAGCAATGCAAATGTAACAGAAAGTGCTAAGGCTACCGAGGGAGAAAAACCTATCGAAGCTGCCAAGACAGATTTGTCAGCTCTGAAAGGGACTACTATCAGAGTATATACTCACGGTGGCAACAGAGTTCTCGGTGAAGAAAAAAAGGATAAGGACGGTAATACATATCGTGATGTAGAGCATACAGCATACCTGAAATATCTGGCAGAGGATTTTACAAAGGAAACAGGAATTAAGGTAGAGCTGAATGTTATTACCAACGAGGATGATTTAAGACCGTTGTTCCAGGTGAAGGATTCCGGTGTAGATATCTATACTGCTCCGAACTGGAGTCTGGAAGAATGGAAGGAATATGCTGAGCCTTATTGTACTTTAGAGGAAGGTATAGAGCAGTATGGAGATTATGCGAAAGCAATGCCTAACGTAGATGGCGAGATCTATAGTATTATGCCGGGCAGAGCTTACAATCAGGCGGTAGTTTATAATGAAGAGGTTATTAAAGCAGCCGGTTATAATGAAATACCAGGAACTTTAGAGGAATTCAATAAGATGTGTGATGCAATTAAGGCAAAAGGTATTACACCGATATCATTACACAGAGTAGAGAACTGGCCATTAGCAACCGTTCAGGATTTCGCAGGTTATGTTGCCGGTGATTCGAATGTATTTGCAGAGTGTTTAAAGACAGAGAATCCTTTTTCTGAGACAGCACCCTTTGGTAAGACAATTAAAATGTATACACAGTGGAAAGCGAACGGATACTTTGAGCCGGAGGTTTATACAGACTTTGGTGTAGCAATGGATAGTGTTGCTTATGGTAAGGCAGCTATGATGCTATTTGGTTCTTGGGTAGTACCGCAGATTCAGGGGCGTGTACCCAGTGGTAAGGATCCTTCCATTATCAAATTTGCACCTGCGCCTGATTTTGGAAAAGGCAGATATGTTTTGGCAGCTCCGGCTGATAACTGGACGATCTGTAAGTTTTCAAAGAATAAGGAAGCCGCCAGAGCATTTATTGAGTACATTGCAAATGATGCCCAGTTCATAGCCGACAGTGGTTATATTGCTAATAAGAAAGGTGTAACACCGATTGTCCCGGATTTATACTCTATCATTGATCAAATGGTTAACGACGGAAAATGTAAAGTGTTAATGGTAGCGCCTACAGATGATAATACGGTAAATAACCAGAGTGTATTAACAGAAGCAGGTTTATGGGCAGATTATAAATATGTCGGATTATTATTTGACTCTTTGGATGTAACGAAGCCCGACGACTGGTCAGCATATAATAAACAGGTCGAAGTTCAGAATAAGGCATATGCTGATTATAAGGATGAGCTTGGATTGGAATGGAAATAATAGCATAATATTATGCGGGTGCCTCTTCTCTCGCTGAAGAGGCACTTATTGTTACAGGACGATCAGACTGATTGACTTACCTGTATCATCCGTCAAAGTATTTCCATGAATTGAAACAGGAGAAGATAACTATGAGAAAAACAAAGGGCAGTACAATCTTAATCATAGCATTTTTGCTAATTCCAATCCTTCACCTGCTGGTATTCTCCTATATTCCTATTATTAGCAATGTGTATTTGAGCTTTACCAGATACAAGGGAATCGGCACACCGGAATGGATAGGACTTAAAAATTATAAAAGGCTTTTAACAGATCCACAATATATTTCAATGTTTAAAAATTGTTTATGGTATATGCTGGTAGCAATACCACAGTTGATTTTTGCATTTGTTTTAGCAGTATTTGTAAATGGAAAATTCCGTGGTCTGAATATATTTAAAGGAATTCTTATCATTCCATACTTACTGAATGGAGTAATTGTATCTACAATCTTTATTATATTCTTTAATAATTCAGGTACGTTAAATTTATTATTAGAAACAATCGGATTAGGCAAACTGCAGCAGCAATGGCTGCAAAATCTGAAACTGGTTAATCCGGCTATAGCATCCATCAGTATTTGGCGATATTATGGAATGAATTTTATTATGTTTTTTGGAGGATTGCAGACAATTCCGTCCGAATTGTTTGAAGCTGCTGCGGTTGACGGCTGTACAAAATGGCAGGAAATCCGATACATATCAATTCCATCTATTCGGAATATTTTGTTTATTAATATATTACTTAGTATCTCCGGTTCCATTCAGGTGTTTGAAATACCTTATATTATGTTAAATGGAGCAAACGGGACTGTAACACCAGTTATCCAGATCCAGCAAAGTGCCTTCTCAGATCATAGGGTTGGTTTTGCTGCTGCACTGTCAATTATGGTATTTATTATTGTTGTTCTGGCAGTAAGTTTGCAGAGAATTATTGACAGAAGGGGTGGTGACAACTAGAAATGATTAGAGAAAGTAGATTTTATAGAACTCTCCGATATATATTTTTAATAACAGCTTGTGCATTTGTTATTATTCCGATGGTACCATTGGTCTTCATGGCTTTTAAAACCGGTTCGGAGTATGCCTCAACAAGTGTTATGACAGCACCTAAAAACTGGTTTAATTTGTATAATTTCAAATATGCAATCAGAGTAGGGCATTTGGGTATAGCTTTGGTTAATACGGCAATTATCCTTACTATCTCACTTACACTTCAGATTATGTTTACCACAATGGTATCCTATGTACTACATCGCTTTGAATTCAAAGGCAGAAAACTGGTGCTTGGCCTTTTTACAATGACAATGTTTATACCGGTAGTGACAACTCAGACCGTTGTATTTCAGATCATTTATAAACTTGGCCTGGTGAATAAGATGCCGAGTGTAATTCTTCTTTATGCAGGAGTCAATATCATTGGTATCTATATTATGCTCAATCTTCTGACATCTATCTCGAAGGAACTGGATGAATCTGCACTGATAGATGGAGCAAGCTATTTCAGAATATACCGCAGTATAGTTTTGCCTTTGTTAAAACCGGCCTGCACCACGCTGCTGATCTTAAACGGTATAGGTTATTATAATGATTTTTATGTTCCGAATCTATATTTAAATAAGGATGTACAGACGTTTACAGTAGCGCTTTATAAATTCTTTGGCAGTACGGCAACGCCATTTGAAATTGTTGCGGCAGCGATTATATTAGGCATAATACCTATTGGTATCGTGTTCCTATTCTTACAAAGATATATCTATTACGGACTTGCAGGAGCTATAAAATCATGACCAGAGAATCCTTATTGTATAAAATTCTGTCCGGTATTCATATAGTTTTCTTTAGCAGTCTGTTATGCTTTGGAACCATTTTTCTGTCAGGAACCATTTTGCTGCTGCCGGCCCTTGGAGCAGCGTTTCTGATTGGAAAGGAGGCAATATATAAAGACCTGGATATCAATAACAGTATCGTAAAGTCATACTTTACATATTTAAAGAGTTCCCTATCTCTAATAAAATTTCTGCCTATTAATCTGATGATTGCTTTGAACATAGCAGGAATGCTGCTCTTAGGTAAGAGAGAAAATATCATCTACTCTGTGATATGTCTTATGATAACCGCTTTTTTATTAGCATTTTTACTCTATACAGCAGGATATTATACCTTTGTTAATCCCAAGGTTAATTTGCAGGAAGTTGCTATAGGTATGTTCTTAAAGCCTCAATTATTTATACCGGTATTCATAATTATGGTACTTGGGGTAGCCTTTTTTTCCGGTATCCTACTCGTTCTGTTGCTGCTATCAGGTGCTTTTTTTCTCTTTGTATTGGAAGTGCTGATTTTTATTGGGCTTCTAAGCTTTAAAAAGCTTGCAGGTACTCTGGATGAGAAGGAGGAATATGCCTATCTGGTTAATAGAAAATAAAGTAACGGCATAAGATTTTCAGGCAAGTGCAGAAAAATATAGTTGTTCAATTGTATACACAGAAAGTATATATTCCCCCGCTCTGACGCTCCTTCGGCTTCGGAACATATACTTTCTGTGTATATAATTAATAGCATTCTTGAATTTGCCAAAGTGAAATAAATCCAGTTGAAAGGAAAAATAATATGACAAAAATTAAATTGATTAGCTCTGAATTGAAAAATATGCCATGGCAGGAGAAACCGGAGAAGATTACGGGTGCTCCAGTGTGGAGATATTCTGATAATCCTATTATTCAAAGAAATCCGGTGGAAGGTGTGGCAAGGATTTTCAACAGTGCTATTATGCCATATGGGGATGGATTTATCGGAGTATTCCGAGGGGAACAGACGAATGGCATCTCTAATATTTATTTGGGGAACAGTAAGGATGCAATTCACTGGGACATTGATAGTAAGAAAATAGAGTTTGAAGATGAAGACGGAAATTCTTTTATGCCTCGATATGCATATGATCCTCGCTTGGTGAAAATCGAGGATACTTATTACATCATATGGTGTCAGGATTTTTACGGAGCCTCCATCGGTATGGCTAAAACAACTGATTTTAAGAGATTTGTAAGATTGGAAAATCCGTTTATTCCCTATAACAGAAATGCAGTATTATTTCCCAGGAAAATAAACGGAAACTATCTGGTGCTAAGTCGTCCGAGTGATAGCGGACATACACCGTTTGGTGATATCTTTATCAGTGAGAGCCCGGATCTTATCTACTGGGGAAAACACAGACATGTGATGGGAACCAGTAAGGAATGGTGGGAGTCGGTGAAGATAGGTTCCGGCGCAGCTCCGATTGAAACCTCAGAGGGCTGGCTTTTGTTCTACCATGGAGTAAGCGGAACTTGTAATGGTTTTGTATACAGTATGGGAGGAGCTATCCTGGATTTAGAAAATCCTTCCATTGTAAAATATAGATGCGGTAACTTCCTTCTAACACCCGAGGAATGGTATGAGGAAAGAGGATTCGTACCCAATGTATGCTTCCCGTGTGCAACAATTCAAGATGCGGATAGCGGTAGGATAGCAATCTATTATGGTGCGGCAGATACTTATGTCGGATTGGCATTTACTCAATTGGAAGATATTGTGGATTATATTAAAAAACATAATGAGCTTACAGAAACGGACACCGAAATCGGTAGAAGATAGGTATTTTTGTTGGGGCGCTGCTGCAGGATAGCAACACTACAGCTCATCCTCAAAGGTTGACAAAACCTAAATTAGTGATTACAATTAGTTAAATAAACTTAAAATATGGCTAATTTAGCGAAAGAATTAGGGGATTCCAAGATGGCGAAAAAGGTCAAGATGGCAGATATTGCAGCTTCTCTTAATGTAAGTACGGTAACTGTATCCAAGGCATTGTCTGGTCAAAAAGGTGTTAGTGAAGATATGCGGGAAAAGATTAAAAATCTTGCAGATCAGTTGGGTTATAAACAACCATCGCCGGTGAACAATAAGAAAAAGAGTAAAAGCAAAAATATCGGAATTATCGTTCCGGACAGATACTTTGGAAAATTTGAATCATTTTACTGGCAGATGTATCAAGAGGTTACCACAAAGGCAGTTCATGAAGAGTGCTTTACGATGCTGGAGGTTATTAATAATGAGGACGAGAATGAGCAGGAGCTTCCGAAGCTGATTAAGGAAAATAAAGTAGACGGCGTTATTTTAATAGGTAGGCCCCAAAATGGCTACATTCAGAAAATCCGGGAGGATGGTTCGGTACCGTTAGTCTGCTTGGATTTTTTTGATGAATTCAGTAATTGTGATTCTGTTATATCGGATGGCTTTTATGGAAGCTATATGCTGACGAATTACTTATTTAATATGGGACATGAAGAAATTGCATATGTTGGAACCTTACTTTATACAAGCAGTATAACAGACCGGTATCTGGGCTATTGCAAATCAATGATGGAACATAAAAAGAAGCTTGTTGAGGAATGGGTAATTGATGACCGAGACTGGGACAGCGGAGATGTAAATATTTTTGATATGAAATTTCCTGTACAAATGCCTACGGCATTTGTATGTAACAGTGATTTATCAGCAAGTGTTCTTATTAAAAACTTAAGAAATAGAAATCTAAAAGTTCCGCAGGATATTTCCGTAGTAGGATTTGATAATTTCCTGTATCCGGGTCTATGTGATATTGGTATAACTACCTATGATGTTAACGTGAAGGAAATGGCAAGCAAAAGTATCAATGTCCTGCTGAAAAAGATAAATCACGGAGTATATAAGTCGGGAGTAAGAGTTATTGAAGGAGAAATAGTATATAAAGATAGTGTTTATGATAGAAGGAATATGAAATAAACTCTATAGAGAAGATTATATCCCCAGCCATTCAAGCACATGGATCAACCGTTAACAATTTTCATTAGTAACGGTTGATTCGTGTGTTATTTTATTATATAGGAAAGTTCGCCCAATGTAATAAAACTCTCCGGGAGGATGCGCAGCTTCGCGCGCGGAACAAAAGCTGTGCATTATAGATTTATAATCGCGGGAGTACGCGAGGCACACTTTTGTTTTTACATAGGAAAGTTCGCATAGCGTGCTTTCTGTCGATACGAAGGTACGAAATGAAATAAAAGCTTTCCGGGGAGGCAAGGTAATTCGAATATTAATTCTAATTCATTCTAAAGTTATAATATAAATATAGTATGGGTTTAGGGCGCATTTGAAACATAGAATGATTAACCCGAATAAAACCTGATACAGGTTATAAAGATATATACACTCATATGTATCTGCTATATGAAACTTTGACTATTGTCGGGTAGGTCATGTAATAAATAACCATGCATAATAAAAGCTCTCGATCTGCAAATTTTAAATGGAAGGAGAAATCAAAATGCGTATCGCAATCTATAGCCGTAAATCAAAATGGACCGGTAAAGGGGAGAGCATTGAAAACCAGCTGGTTATGTGTAAGGAATATGTCATGGCTAATTTTCCGGATGTCAAAGAGGAAGAAATCTATGAATATGAAGACGAAGGCTTTTCAGGGAAAAATACACAGAGACCGCAATATCAGAGGATGATGGCTGATTTAAGAAAAAATTATTATGATTATTTGATATGCTATAAATTGGATCGTCTGGGTAGAAACTTGTCCGACCTTGTCAATATAATTGATGAATTGAATAAATTAAATACGTCATTTATTAGTATTAAAGAGCGCTTCGATACCTCAACCCCGATCGGAAGAGCAATGATGTTCTTTACCGGAGTACTAGCCCAGATGGAAAGAGAGCAGATTGCGGAACGTGTCAGGGATAATATGCTGATGTTAGCCCGTTCCGGAAGATGGCTTGGCGGCACAACACCACTTGGTTTTCAATCCGGAAAGGATGAAACGATTTCCTGGAATAATAAAAAGAAAACATCATATCGTTTATCGGTGAATGAAGCGGAGATGAAAACAGTCAGATTTATCTTTCGTGAATTCCTGGAAAAACAATCATTATCACAGCTTAATACCTATTTTGCTCAAAATAACATAAAAACAAGGAAGGGGAAAGAATACCAGATATCAACAATTCGGGATATTCTGACCAATCCGGTTTATTGCACTGCTGATCACGATTCCTATGAATATTTCATACATCTTGGCTGTCGTGTTTGTATTGAGGAAGAAGAACTGGATGGAGTGCATGGTTTAATCAGTTATGGGAAAACATCCTCATCGAAATATAAGAATGAGCAGAAGGTACCCTCCGAATGGATTGTATCAATTACAAAGCATAAGGGTATTATCCCGGGGAAGGATTGGGTAAAAGTACAACAGATTCTTGCCATGAATAAGAAGAAGGGGGAGAGCTTCCGAAGAATACAAAATCCGGTTTCATTATTATCCGGTATTTTGTATTGCACCTGTGGCTATCCGATGAGACCGAAAAATTATCCGGCCAACCGTATCGATGAGAAAGGAAATAGAACCTTTGCATATATTTGCTCGCAGAAGGAGAAATCAAACCGAAAGAACTGTTCCATATCCAATGTTCATGGTAATACGCTTGATCAATTGGTTTGTGATGCAATACTGGCAGATGCAAAACCAGATGCCTGCATTTTAACAGGCTTACAGAAAATAAGTGATAATTTAGATAGCAAGCAAAAAAATGATCCGGATGAAATCGAAATGCTGGAGTATGCCCTGAAGGATAAGTGTCTTAGAATGAATCAATTAATTACTTCTTTAAGCAAATCAGATGGTAACGATATTTTCCTGAAATACATTGAGCAACAGGTTTATCAATTGGACAAGGAGAGCCGGGAGATCGAGCAGAAAATATCGGAAAGCGCAAGTACTGATACGAATTTATTTGATCAGAAACAAAAAATGGAGATGATTGAAAATCAATTAAGCTCCTTTCAGAACCTGTTTGAAACCTTATCCGTTCTTGACAAGAGAGAATATCTTAGGGCAATGATAGAAAAAGTAGTATGGGATGGAGAGAATGCACGGATTTTCATCAATAAATGGACCAAGTGATGGGTTTCTTAAATTGTGTCAGACTGGTTATGAAGTTTCCGCTGCTTAGCCATTGCATTGCCGCAGCCGCTTGGGCCGACGATTGCAACAAATTCACCCTCATTGACATGAAAAGAAACATCGAATAACGCCGGTGTTTCGCCTTCAAGACTATGATAGGCATAACTGATGTGATCAATTTTAAGTAATTCGCCCATAGTATTCCTCCATATTTATTTATATGGGATGGTAATTACCAAACGATATCGTTGTGTAAATTGTATACACAGAAAGTATATATTCTCGCGCTATACTGCTCCTGCGGCTTAAATCTGCTGCGGAAGATATATTTTCTGAATATAGAAGGATTATTTCATAATTTCCATCCCTATACAGTATTATATGTGAGATGGAATAAGTGGTTACATGGAGATGACTTGCCTGTGAACAGTAACTGGATAAGAAAGGGCAAAGTGTAATAAATACGCATATTTCCTTTCAGTCGGGGCTGCCGGTTACCGGAGTAATGCAAGAATTAGAGTATATTCTTGTAATAATAGATTGCAATTTGGGTCCGGTCCCGGAGATTCAATTTCTCTAAAATAGTACTGATATTATTACGAATGGTTCCTTCGCTTAAGAAGAGTATCTCGGATATCTCTTTGTTCGATAAACCATCTGCTATTTTTTGAATAATTTCAAATTCCCTATCCGTAATTCCGTAATAGGCTAGGCTTTTGCTGTCAGATGCTTTTCCCATCAAATGAGGGAGCTTCGTTATAATCTCATTATCATAGACATTTTGTCCTGAATAAACCGCCTTCAAGGCAGGAACAATGCTTTCGTAATTCTGTTTCATCATATACCCCTTAGCACCGATGTACAGAGCCTTGATAATATAATCATCATCCAGAAAGGTGGTTAGATATAAAATACGAGCATCAGGAAATTCAGCAAGTATTTTTTCACCTGCCTCCAAACCGTTCATTAATTCCATCCGGATATCCATCAGCAGCAAATCGGGTCTTAGTTTACGATACAGCAAAATCCCCTCCTGACCATTGTTACCGATACCGATGACTTCTATTTCCGGATCTGCTGAAAGAATGATCTTAAGGGAGGAACACACCAATTTATCATCATCAATTAATAAAACCTTCATACTAATCCTGCCTTTCTTCCATTACTGCCGGTTCTGAACGGCAGATAAATATATACTGATAATCCCGTCTCTTATAAAGAAAATCATAAATGCCGGAACAGGACTTCACCAGGAAACGTACAGATCAGACATTTCCTTTGGGGATTGAAATAAAAAGTCTGTAACCCTGCTCCAAATTTACGTTAATATTTCCATGGAAATTTTGCACACGGTCAGATATGTTGCGAAGACCCATGCCTTCTCCGTACTCTTGATTTTCATAAGCTTTATGAAGTTTTTTTTTGACAGTATCCTCAAGTGTGCCATTATCTTGAATGATAAGCTGATACATGGCAGGATGTTCCCTTAGCAGGATGCTTACCTTTGTTGCATTCGAGTGGCGGATGATGTTGGAGAGTGCTTCCTTGGTGATTGCTATCATGCTGTGTTTCAATGGCAGGGAGGGAGATGTTTTAAGATCATACAAATAATTTATCTCACAAAATGTGAAATTCTTAACAAGATGGTCTATTTGGGTATATAAGTCTATGGATTCATCGTACATATTGTGGATACTGCTTCTGATTTGATCCATTCCTGTGGATAAAGATTCTTTTAAATCGGTAAGTCCTTCTTTTGTTGCTTCCTCTTTTGTGATGACCAATAACGCACCGATTTGCAGCAGTGCCCGGGATAAGATATGTCCGATACTATCATGGATTTCTTTTGAAATACGGTTTCTTTCGTTCAGGGTAGCTAAGTTTATTTCATAGTCTTGATTTTTCAGCAAATGTTGATTTTTCATCTTCAAAAGAAGGGACATCTGTGTGGAATTATCCCGGAGGTCGTTGTATTCCGCGGTTAATTTATGAAACTGTACTGTTTTATATTTTAAGAGAAAGGCGATAGTCAGAAAAAGAAAGGTAAAGGATATCATCATTGAATTGTAGAGATTCATATGATATAGGATGATAAAGGGAGCCAGTAAAACAATAAATTGATATTTCGTATGGAAAATATCATAAAGCAGTAACGGAAGAAAGGCAATAAACTGAGGCATAAACAAGCAGAGAAATGAAAATAGCAAAATACCGGAGAGCTTAATCCGGTAATCATCATAATATAGATTAAGGCTGCTGATAATGATACTGATAATAACCGGTATTATGGCAAAGCTATAATCGGCATAAAATAGATATAATGTCATACAGCTTAGGAATAATATTGTTTTATCAAGAATTTCGTTCATATTTTACACCATTCCTGTACACATTTTTTTGATATCTAAGTTTCGATCCCCTATTTTAATTCACATATATTAATTAGTAATAGTATTGCATGACCTCTTTATTCTGTCAATCCATAATGGGTATTTCATTCTTTAGGACTTGAGTGTCAAATTCTCAAGCTGATTTTTCAGCACCTAGATTTATTATAAACCTGCGTGAGAATTAGATAACCTCCGGCGGATGCACACTTGCTTGGCTCGGCGCGTTTATATAATAAATCTTAGTATAATTCTTGAAAGTAAGAAGAGCGGATGATATAATTCAGAAAGGTTTGTGGCTAGTCAGGGTAAATAGATATGCACACATATCTATCTGCGTAACTTGGCTCAGGCTTTCATATTCAAATTCTAAATATAACTTTGAAGAGCTGCTATGGTGTTAGCGAGGCGATTAACGGTTAGAGAGAGGAATACTTAATGAGAATTTTAGCAGAGAATACAATGGCATTGGTAATAGATTTTCAGGAACGGCTGGTACCAGTTATTGAGAGTGGGGAGGAGCTTCTTCGAAATACTGAAATATTGTTAAAGGGATTGAAGATTTTACAAATCCCAATGATGATTACCCAACAATATACTAAGGGACTTGGTATGACAGTTCCGACAATAGCACAGGCAGTTGGAGCAGCATCTGATTATTATGACAAAATTACCTTCAGCTGTGCGGAGAATGAGGCAATCCTGAATAAAATAAAGCAGTCAGGGAAAAAGAACATTATCATATGCGGAATGGAAGCGCATGTCTGTGTATTACAAACGGTCATAGACCTGATAGCGCTGGGATATACTGTGATATTGATAGAAGACTGTATTGGCTCCAGAAAGAAAAGTGACCGTCAGACAGGCATCAGGCGGGCAATCTCGGAAGGAGCAGTACTCGCTACTTATGAGTCAATCTTATTTGAACTGACAAGAGTGGCAAAGACAGATGCTTTTCGAGAAATCTCCAGATTAATTAAATAGGATTCGAATCCTTTTAAGTAATGAATGTTATAAAGATAGGAACACAAAACGCCTTGTGAATGCAAGGCGTTTTGTGTTCTTATGGCAGACTCACGTTTCAAAAGTATTTAAGCTTCACTGAATGACAATTGTCATTTTAGATCATGACACACTTCACTTACAAGAGTTTTCCATTTTATATATAGTATAAATAAGGAAATATAAAACATGAACTGAAAAAGAAAATCAGGAGGATCATTATGATAGTAAAAGTGGAAGGCTTGGTAAAGCGCTACGATAAATTAGTTGCTTTGGATTATTTAGATCTGCAGGTGGAAGAAGGTGAGATCTTCGGATTGCTGGGACCCAATGGCTCCGGTAAAACAACCGCAATTAACTGCATTCTATCTTTGTTAAAATATGATAAAGGTTCCATACAGATTTTTGGTAAGACGATGGGACCGAATGCTTATGATATCAAGAGGGATATTGGTATTATCATGCAGAATGTGGCGGTATTTGATGAACTTAGTGTATATGAAAATATATCCTATTTCTGCAGTCTCTATATTAAGGATAAAGCGGAGATTAAAAGACTTACCAAAGAAGCAATAGAGTTCGTAGCATTGGAAGATTATCAAAAATTCTATCCGAAAAAACTAAGCGGGGGACTGCTCCGGAGGCTTAATATAGCTTGCGGTATTGTTCACAAGCCAAAACTAATTATACTGGATGAGCCTACAGTTGCGGTTGACCCGCAAAGCCGTAATAAAATATTAGAGGGAATTAAAAAGCTGAATGAGGAAGGTGCAACGATTATATATACTTCTCATTATATGGAAGAAGTGGAACAGCTCTGTTCCAATATTGCAATTATTGATAAAGGGAGAGTCATTGCAAAAGGAACCAAGGAGGAACTTAAGGCGATGATATCAATTGGCGAGAAAATAACAGCGGAGGTTTATAACCTGAAAGAAGAGCAATACAGCGAGCTAAAAGAGCTTTCCGGTATCTACAGTGTAGAGTATCATGATAATCTGCTGGAGGTTAAATCTGGTAAAGGGAAAAATAATCTTGTAACTATTCTTGATTTTATGGGAAAGAGAAAGATTAACTTTGGCAGAGTAATCACGGAGATGCCTACGTTAAATGATGTATTCCTTGAGATTACCGGAAAAGAATTAAGGGATTAAGGAGGGAACATAAAATGATTTTGAGTTTATATTTTACCAGGCTGAAATGTCTGTTTCGGAATAAGGAGAATATGTTTTGGTGTTATCTATTTCCGATTTTACTGGCAACCTGTTTCTTCTTTGCCTTTCATAATTTGGTGTCGGCACAGGATTTTAAAACTATAAAGGTGGGATATGTCAAAGAAGGCAATGACACAGATGTGTTTAAGAAGGTTTTAACAATGGCAGAAATGTCAGACGAGAGGAAAATGTTTGATGTAATCGAATGTGATAAGGCAAAAGCAAAACAGATGCTGGAACAGAATGAAATCGAAGCGTACATTGTTGGCAGTGAGGCTCCTGTACTATATGTAAAGAAAAACGGTCTGAATGAGACCATTATGAAAACCTTCCTTGATAATTATAAGCAAAAATCAGATGTGGTCAGAACAATACTGCAGGAAAATCCAAATGCCATGAAGAATGGATTAATGGAGGATGTAATGCGTTATGATACATTTACACAAGAGACAAAAAATAAAAAAAATCCGGATAGTCTTTTGATCTACTTTTATGCACTGTTAGCATTAACCTGTATGTATGCATCTAATTGGGGAATGGATGAGGTAATTAATATTCAGGCGGATTTATCAGAACGTGGTGCCCGCATGAATGTATCTCCAATCAATAAAATGAGGCTGTTTCTTTGTAATCTGTCTGCAGCCTTTACGGTCCATCTTGGAAGTATGGGACTTATGATGTTATATTTATATTATGGCATAAAAATTGAATTTGGCGATAATATGGGATATATCCTTTTCACCTGTATCCAGGGCTCCTTAGCAGGCCTGGCACTGGGTGGATGTGTGGGCATATGGGTTAAGAAAAAAGCTGAAATTAGGAGAGCAATTCTAACACTTATCGTTTTAGGCGGCGGTTTTCTCTCCGGTTTGATGCTGGGGGATATGAAGTATATTGTGGCTGAGAAGTTTCCTGTTCTGGGATACATTAATCCTGTTAATTTAATCGCAGACTCATTCTACAGTCTGTACTATTTTGACACTTACGATAGATATTATCTGGACACTGCAATTCTTTGCATCATCATAATTATTCTGTGTATTGCATCCTATGCAGGAATTAGGAGGAAGAACTATGCAAGTATTTAACACTTATTTTAAAATATTAAAAAAGAACCTCATAAGTATCTGCATTTATGCCGTTTTATTTCTTGCGATCGCGGCGGCGATTACCTCTAATATTAAAGTGGAAAATACGAAATACAAACCAAGTAAAGTGAATGCTATGATAATAAATGAAGATGGCCAAAGTGCTCTTATCGATGGTTTTATGAAATATCTTGGAGATTATGTAAACTTTATTAAACCAAAAGAGAACGAAGATGCCAGAAGAGAGGCTTTGTTCTATCGTGAAGCAGTTTATATTCTTACTATTCCAAAAGGATTTTCGGATAGCTATACGAAGAACGGTAATATTAAATTAAAAAAAATGGTAGTGCCGGATTCAATAGAAGCATTGTCTCTCGATAATACAATTAATAATTATTTTAATGTAGCAAACGTTTATCGAAAGCAAATCCCTTCCATAAAAGAAGATAAGTTGAATGAATATATTACAAAGAGTCTTGAGAATACTACACAGGTCAATATGGATGTTAAGGTGAAGGATAGTGTAACTTTTTCGAATGGTTTTAACTCAAATTACTTCAACTATCTGGGTTATATCATGATAGCTTCGTATATCACAGTAGTCAGTATGATTATGTTTTCCTTTCATGGAATAGATATTCGCAGAAGGCATACGGCGTCTCCGGTCTCAAACAGGAGTATGAATCTGCAGTTGATTTTTGCTAACTTAATTTTTGTATGTTTTTATCTGTTAGTATTTATTGTGACAGGATATTTCCTTAATAAAGATAGAATAATCAATGCGAATACGATATTAATCTGGCTGAATGCATTTGTCTTTTCATTTACGGTGTTAAGCATCAGCTATCTGATTGGTATAACGGCAAAAAGCAAAAATACAGTTGCTGCAATTTCAACCGGATTATCACTGGGTCTTGCCTTTATCAGTGGCTTATTTGTTCCACAGCAATATCTGGGGGCTTCGGTTTTACGGGTTGCCAGCTTTACCCCCAGCTACTGGTATGCAAAGGCGAATAATACATTGCTAAATGTCACTTCATTTAAGTCACCGGAGATTAGGGACGCATTGGCATACATGGCAATAGAAACAGGATTTACAATTGCTATTATATGTATCGCATTGGTTATCAGCAAAAGAAAAAGACAGCAGGCTATCTAAACTGTCGAATGTATATACTTCCGAAGTAAATGAAACGCTGCAGAACAGATGTTTGAAAATGGGTTGACTTTAGCCGGACAATTTGATAAAATTGGAATAGAACAGATGTTTGTTACGGGAGTGTGAAGAATGGTTATTCAGGAAACAATGACAGTTCAAAGAAAATTGGAGATATTATCAGATGCAGCAAAGTATGATGTTGCCTGTACTTCAAGCGGAGTAGACCGTAAGGGAACAGGTAAGGGAATGGGTAACAGCCTTGCATGCGGTATCTGTCATAGCTTTGCAGCGGATGGAAGATGTATTTCTCTGCTTAAGGTACTCTATACTAACGAATGTACCTTTGATTGCAAATACTGTATCAACCGCTCTTCGAATGATATTGTCAGAGCTTCCTTTACACCGCAGGAAATCAGTGAACTTACAATGGAATTTTATCGAAGAAATTATATAGAAGGATTGTTTTTGAGCTCAGGAATTTTAATCAGCCCTAACCATACGATGGAACTAATCTTAGAGGCATTGCGGCTTCTTCGGGAAGTGCATCATTTTAACGGTTATATCCATTGCAAAGCAATTCCCGGAGCCGATCCTGCCTTAATTGAGATGCTGGGATGGTATACGGACAGAATGAGTATCAACCTGGAACTGCCGACGGCAGAAAGCTTAAAGGAGCTTGCACCTCATAAAAGCCGCAAGAATATCCTTAATCCGCTTAGACAGGTGCAGTTAGGTCGTCAGAGTAATCGTGAGTTTTTGGGATTACCGGATTTTCAGCAAAAACAGAAGTTGTCTGTTAATAATACAATAGAGCAAAGTGCGGGTGGGCTTGTCCGAATGGATAGTGGTATGATTCCTTATCAGAATAAATCTGTTAAGAGAAGCTTTGTGCCGGCCGGACAGAGTACGCAGATGATCATAGGAGCCACGAAGGAAAGTGATTTTCAGATAATGTCTGTAGCAGAAGCGTTATACAATCAATTTGATTTAAAGCGTGTTTTCTATTCTGCCTTTATGAATGTTAACCGGGATAGCAGAATGCCCTCAACTGAAACAGGACCACCACTCCTTCGTGAACACAGATTATATCAGGCAGATTGGCTGCTTCGCTTTTATGGATTTCAAACGATGGAATTACTGAATGAGAAAAATCCCAACTTTAATATACTGCTTGATCCAAAGTGTGACTGGGCATTACGGCATCTGGAGATGTATCCGGTTGAAGTAAACCGGGCAGATTATTATACACTGCTTCGCGTACCCGGAATTGGAACGAATTCCGCAAACAGGATTATTATGGCCAGAAAAAGTGCCGTGTTGGATTTTAAGGATTTGAAACGAATGGGAATAGTACTGAAAAGAGCGGTATACTTTATCACCTGCAAAGGGAAAATGATGTTTCCCCTTCAAATAGAAGAAGATTTTATCACAAGGCAGCTGATTGCTTTAAAGGATCAACCGATATTTGGAATAGAAAAGGATATCACCTATCGTCAATTATCTTTATTTGATGATGTTAATTTTCAGCCTGAATCACGAGTTGTTAGTCAAAGTGCCGGCGTTATCTGAATAAATGGAGTGATTTTACAATGATTTCAAAACATGTTTATCTTTGTGATAATAGTATAGATGGTATATTTACTGCGATTTTCCAGGCATGGAGCTCGCGATACGGGCATGCTAACATTAAAATTGAAGAAAAGTGTGAAGAAAACAGTTATGCTAATATAGAGTTATTCTCAGAATACTTAACGGTAGATACCGATATGGAATTGGCATATAAGGTCTCTTCGTCCATCAAATCAAAAATATCAGAAGAAGCTTATGAGATGGTCTGCCGGGTCGCCTTATCTGATTATCAGGGGAAAGCAGATTTGATTTACCGTTTTTTAATTTTAGGTTTTTCGGTTGGAAGCAGTATTACAGAGAATTTAAGTAATGAAGTTGTAAACAAAATGTTTCGGATTAATAGAAACGTTAGTAGAGAGGCATACCATTTTATAGAATTTATACGTTTTTCAGAGCAGGAGAATGGCTTACTTACTTCAGTAATACATCCGCAGAGCAATGTTCTTACTCTAGTTGTTCCTCACTTTGCCGATCGTTTTCCGATGGAAAAATTTTTGATATATGATGAAAATCGAAAATTGGCAGCTGTTCATGTGTCAGGCAGTGACTGGTTTATTGCAGAAGTTGCTAATATCTTGCAGAAGGATATGGATAGAGTTTCATTTTTTGAAGATGACTACAGGGATTTATGGAAAATATTTTATAATAATATTGCCGTAAAAGAAAGAATAAATCTAAAACTCCAGAGGAATAATTTGCCACTGCGTTTTCGTAAGGATATGACAGAGTTTCAATAAAATATAGTAATCCATTTTTCTTTGCATGAATAATTCAATTGATTAAAAGAAATACTATCCTTGTAATTAAACTATATAGGAGGAGTATCATGAAAAGAAAATTAACAATATTAATTAGTATATGTTGTATTACTATGTTCGCTTTCGCTGCATGTTCAACTACAGGTACAAAAACAGGTACAAAAACCGGAACAAACAATAATGTAACTACGACTATTACCCCTGCAGCTACCGTAACGATAGCACCAAGCGTAACAACGGCTGCAACAACTCAGCCTACTACAACGACTAAGCCTGCTGCAACAACGACTACTAGTCCAACAACTACAGGTACTGGTACGAAAAAGTAAAAATAAGGATGCTGCTAATTGAGATATTTTCATGATGCAGCATCCTTTTTGTTAATGATAATAGAGTGTTTGGGAAGCATGGTTATGCGAAATATCCTTTTTATCGATTTAGTGTTTTACAATGATGAGTAATTTCATATAGGAAACAATCCCGATTATCACGCATAAATTCGTCTGTTTTTAGCATTCCTACTTGCTCCGCAAGATGCAATGATCTTATATTTCTTTTATCAATAACAGCTACAATACGATGTATGTCCAATTCCTGAAAGCAATACGAAATTACAGCAGTGGTAAATTCCTTGGCGTAACCATAACCCTGGTAAGCAGGATCTAAAAGATAGCCTATCTCATAGACTGTCTCCCCAAGAAGTGTTTTATATTCAATTCCGCAGCGGCCAATTAATTTTGTACTTTCCTTTAATACAACACCCCATAATCCAAATCCATAATACCGATAAACGTTTTGAATATAAGCTTGTTGTTTTTCTTGTTCGATCAAAAGGGAATCCTTCATATCATCCAGAAATTCACCCACGTTTGTTTCCTGATAAAGATGATACAATACGGGAATATCAGATACAGTAAGTTCCCGAAGAATAAAATTTTCAGTAGTAAGAATTATAGCTGGAAATTGGTTATTTTGATAGATTTGATTAAGAAAAGCATAATCCACCTCATCAAAGCCTTCCACTAAAATGGAAGCTTTGCGCAGATCCTGGTTTCCGGAATTAGGGTTTACAAAACCGATACTTATCATTCCCGCCGCCTGTGCAGCGGTTACTCCATGAAAGGAATCCTCAATAACGATACATTCCTCAGGAGAAACATGAAGCCTTTTCGCAGCTTCCAGGAAGATATCCGGAGCAGGCTTCGAATTTTTAACACTCATACCGGAAACATAGCTGTTGAAATAATGACGGATATTAAGAGAATCCATAACTTCTTCAATAGCCTCGGTCGGGGAAGAGGATGCAATCGTCAATTTTATACCATTTTCATATAAGTCCTTCATTAAATCAATAATATAGGGAACAACGGTGTGGCCCTCTTTTTGCAAAAGGTATTCTTTCATCTGGATATTGATCTGGTAAAACTCCTCCACAGTGGTATTTAAATGAAAGTCCGAAATCATTTTCTGACACATATAATATGTAGTGCTTCCGATAAAATCTTGTAGATAATCCATTGAGATGTCAATGTTATATTTTTTAAGAGTCAAAATAGCCGCTCTTGCATGCATCGGTTCGCTATCAATGATAACCCCGTCCATATCGAAAATAACTGCTTTTAACAAGAAAATGTCCTCCTTGGCATTTTATATAAATCATTCGTTCGTATGGTATCTGCAACAATGTTGCTGACAATCCAACTACGTTTCGAGTGTAGCTTTATATCTGTCAATTAACGTTACTGTTCACAGTATACAACTTTCAATCAGACCTTTCAAGCTTGCAATCTAAATGAAATTGGGTCATAATAAAGATAAATGACTAGCCTGTGAACGGTAACAAGCAGGCGAATTATATAAATGGCGCTGCCCTTATTTTAAGGCAGCACCGTTTCTTCTTAGTACTTTTTCAAAGAATAATCCGGCCATACACCAAAACGGAGCGTAATCCAGCCGAATGACTCCTTTGTAGTTTAGTTTTGCTTTGCTGTAATCCCAGGGACATGCACCATGTTTTTTCAAAAGTACACCACTTGTGTATTCTGCTGCATAGATAAATAAAGTATATACACCCCCTCGTATCAGTACATGCCGGTTCTTCAGCTTGTTGCAGATTGGAGATAAGCAGGCGGCCATACCGTAGATTGGAAACATCCATACAGAGGTATGACAGGAAAGAGTTTTATCAGTGTGTCTTCGCATAGAATCAAGACCTGTCCAGAGACATTCCATGCACCAGCCGCATAATCCGCAAATCATAAAATTTTGAATAAAACATTTGTTTTTTGACATAGTGTTATTATCTACAGAATAAGGCAAGCTATTCGAAAGAAGAGATATAATATTTTATAACAGATTAGACAATTGCGAAACTATATAGTTGTTCAAATTGTATACACAAAAAACACATATTCCGCCGCTCCAACGCTCCCTCCGCTTAACTTCCGCTCCAGAACATGTACTTTCTGTGTATACAATTAATATAATTCTTGCGTTAATTACTTATTATAACAGATATAAGAAAGGAGAAGTAATGAAATGGAAATAGAGAGAAAGTATCTCATTCATAAGATACCGGGAGATTTGTCACAATATCAGTATAAGAAAATAGAACAGGGTTATTTATGTCATAATCCCACGATCAGGATTCGAAAAAGCAATGATGAGTATATTCTGACTTACAAATCAAAAGCAGGCTTAGAAAAGAAAACGAAGAATAGTGCTATTATTAATCATGAAGTGGAGCTTCCGCTAACGAAAGAGGCTTATGAGGAATTATTAGTAAAAATTGATGCAAATCTGGTACAAAAAACCAGGTATTTAATTCCACTGGAACATGATTTGACGGCTGAGCTCGATATATTTGAAGGACTACTTAATGGACTGATTTTTGTAGAGGTAGAATTTCCAGATGAGAAGACGGCCAACGAATTTGTGATACCGGAATGGTTTGCAAGGGAAGTATCTTCAGACCAGCGTTTTACAAATTACTCTTTATCAAAGCTATCAGGGGTAGAAGATCTTGGTATATCAAAAGCAGGGATATGATGCGGAAGACTGTATATACTAATTATATGATCATGGCGGATAAAACAATTGAAGAAATAAATTCAACTTGCTATGACAAAAATAATACAGAAATGAGGGTAATTATGCCGAAAGACAGTCAACCTGACAATAAACGGGCCAGAATCAAGAAAGCGGATGGTCAGACACCACTTACCCGTGAAAATCAAAATAAGAGCAAAACAGCAAAGAAGCAATCAAACAAGCAAAATGACGTTTAGCAGGAAGGTGGTACTGCTTCTATTATGGCGGGTACCGGAAAGGAAAGCTTATAAATGGCAAAGGCAGGTATGAGAAGACCGGATGTAACACAACCCCATGGCACAGAAGGATCACAGGGAATGCATGTTCAAAAGAATGACACACCTCCTGTCCCTGAAATACAGGGAAAAGGTAAGTCGGGACATCAAAGGGCACATCATTATGAAGTGCCGCCCCATGAACCGAAATAATATGCAGGATTTTAGAAGAGAACAATTTAAGGAAATAACAAAACATTTAATACAAGATAAAAGACCCTCAGAATATATACAACTGCTTTCAGAAGACAGTAATTATTCTGAGGCTCCTTTTAATATGTTATGGCTTCTTAAAAGCACAGAACAATCAAAAAAATACCATCCTGAGGGAAGTGTATGGAAGCATACGATGTTGGTTTTAGATGAAGCGGCAAAAGTAAGGAGTAAGAGCAGTGACCCACTTGTTTTTATGTGGGCAGCCCTGCTTCATGATATAGGGAAACCGGAAGCAACCAAAATTAGAAAAGGGAAGATAACTTCCTATGATCACGATAAAATCGGAGAAAAATTGTGTGTGAAGTTTTTAATGTATTTTACACAGAATGAAGAATTTATTCAGAAGGTTGCTAGTCTGGTCAGATACCATATGCATATGCTTTATGTACTTCGAGATTTACCTTACAGCGATGTAGCGAATTTAATTCACAAAGTGGATATCAATGAAATTGCATTATTATGTTTATGTGACAGAATGGGAAGATACGGGGCAGTTATTGCATCAGAAGAGATGGAATATAACATTTTTATTAAGAAACTCAAGCAAGTAAAAAATGAATTGGACAAAAATAGATGAAAAAAGGACTTTTCCAAAATATCTGTTTTGAAACGATATAAGTCGTTTCAAGCTTCAAGATATTTTGCTTAAGTCTTTTTTAAAATATAAGGCTTTTAACACCGAAAGCAAATGGGCGAATTTCGTTATAAATGATACTCCAAATGTATCGAATTCATGAAGAGTAAATAGCAACGCAAAAATTAACTGGATTTTTTATGATATCTACCTTATAATAAAAATTATGAATTTTAATATAACAAGCAAAGAGGCCTTCCTTGCCGCTTTATCTTGTCAGAAAATTCTGTATTATAGTTGGAGAAAGAGGTTTATCGAAATGGCGGAGAATTATAAGTATACAATTGTGAAGAAAGAAAGTCTTTCAGATTCGATATATCTTATGGATATAAAGGCTCCCAGGGTAGCAAAAAATTGTTATCCAGGACAGTTTGTAATTGTCAAGATGGACGAAAAAGGAGAGAGAATTCCTTTGACGATCTGTGACTACGACAGAGAAGCAGAAACGGTCACAATTGTTTTTCAAGCGATAGGAACATCTACCAAATTGATGGCACAGTACGAAGAAGGAGAAGCATTTCGTGATTTCACTGGACCATTAGGCCGCAGATCAGAGTTAATTGATATGAGCAGGCAGGAGCTGTCGGATAAGAGGGTTCTGTTTGTAGCAGGAGGTGTCGGTGCCGCACCGGTTTATCCACAGGTTAAATGGATGAAGGAAAACGGATATGCAGTAGACTGTATCATTGGTGCAAGAAATAAGGAGTTAATTATTCTGGAAAATGAGATGAAGGAATACACTGAAAATCTATACATAACGACAGATGATGGCTCCTATGGATTGAAAGGTAATGTAAACGATTGTATTAAAAGTTTGGTTATTCAGCAGGGAAAGCAGTATGATCTGGTGATCGCAATCGGGCCAATGATTATGATGAAGTTTGTATGCCTTCTGACGAAAGAGCTTGGAATAAAGACAATTGTAAGTATGAATCCTGTTATGGTAGACGGCACAGGAATGTGCGGAGCCTGCAGATTGACGATTGGTAATGAAGTGAAATTTGCCTGTGTGGATGGTCCTGAATTTGACGGACATCTTGTTAATTTTGATGAAGCAATGAAAAGACTTCAGATGTATAAAACGGAAGAAGGTAAAAAGGTTCTGCGAGATAAGGAAGGTGCGACTCACCACCATCCCGGCTGTGAATGCCATGACAAATAATAGAGTAAGGTAACAGCTTGGATTTAAGCTCTGGCATTGCAGAAGTAATATATAATAGCAAGGGATAAACTCTAAGACTATGGAGATATAACTTCAAGAATATACAGGAAGGTAAACTCTAAAACCATGGAGGGAATGAAATGGATGTTTTAAAGAAAGTTCCGGTCAGGGAACAGGACCCTAAGGTTAGGGCAACTAATTTTGAAGAGGTCTGTTATGGGTATAATAGGGAAGAGGCGATGCAAGAAGCTGCTCGCTGTATTCAATGTAAAAATCCAAAATGTGTTTCCGGTTGTCCGGTTTCAATAGATATACCAGGCTTTATTAAAGAAATTGTGAATGGTGATGTAAAAGAGGCGTTTCAGGTAATCAGTAAGTACTCCTCACTTCCGGCTGTCTGCGGTAGGGTATGCCCTCAGGAATCACAATGTGAGCAAAAGTGTATCAGAGGAATAAAGGGCGATCCGGTATCCATTGGTAAGCTGGAACGCTTCACGGCAGATTGGGCGAGAGAGCATCAAATTACGCCTGACAAGCCCACAGAAGTTACGAGCAGAAAAGTGGCAGTTATTGGAGCCGGACCGGCGGGATTAACCTGTGCAGGCGATTTAGCAAAGCTGGGTTACGATGTAACGATTTTTGAAGCCCTGCATGAACCGGGAGGAGTTCTGGTATATGGAATTCCAGAATTCCGACTGCCAAAAGAATCAGTTGTCAAGGCTGAGATTGAGAATGTGAAATCGCTGGGCGTAAAAATAGAGACAGATGTGGTAATTGGCAAATCTATCACCATCGACGAGCTAATGGAGGAAGAAGGCTTTGAAGCTATTTTTATCGGTTCCGGAGCGGGTCTGCCGAAATTCATGGGTATTCCAGGAGAAAATGCGAATGGTGTATTCTCTGCGAACGAATATCTGACACGTAATAATTTGATGAAAGCATTTGATAAGAACTATGATACACCTATTATTGCAGGTAAAAAAGTTGCTGTTGTCGGGGGAGGCAATGTTGCAATGGATGCTGCAAGAACAGCTTTAAGACTTGGAGCAGAAGTTTATATCGTCTATCGAAGAGGTGAGGCTGAACTTCCTGCAAGAGTTGAGGAAGTACATCACGCAAAGGAAGAAGGTATCATCTTCAAACTGCTGACAAATCCAAAGGAAATACTGGTAAATGAAAATGGATGGGTTTCAGGAATGCGTTGTGCTGAGATGGAGCTGGGGGAGCCTGATGCCTCAGGAAGAAGAAAACCTGTTGAGAAGCAGGGATCAGAATTTGTGCTGGAATTAGATACTGTTATTATGTCTCTAGGAACCAGTCCTAATCCACTGATCGCCTCAACCACGAACGGGTTGGAAGTCAATAAGTATCGATGCATTGTTGCTGAGGAAGAAACAGGATCAACCTCCAGGGAAGGTGTTTTTGCCGGTGGAGATGCGGTTACAGGAGCTGCTACAGTAATTCTTGCGATGGGGGCTGGAAAAGCAGCAGCTGCTGGAATTGATAAGTATTTAAAATCAAAATAACAGAAGAATACGTTTGGGGTACGTATTGGAGGGTTTATGGGATATTTTGTGATTAACCGGCTGATTGTATTAGGTTTAATAGCATCCTTGATGATCGTCTTCCTGATGCTGGTCGTTTTGATGATTCAATTAAGTAAAATGAAGCAAAGAGATTACCTTACAAATGAAGAAAGTCAAAAAGTTATATTGAAATGCCAGGAATTGGAAGAAACATATAATGCTTCTTTGAACTCTTATAATGAACTAAGCATGAAATATGAAGAGTTGAATAAAAATAAAGAAAGCATGAAAAAGCTGGCTTATACCGATTATTTGACAGAATTACCTAACCGTACGGCATTTACAGAAATGCTGGATAATATCATGTTGACGCTTCGATCGGAAGAGATAATTGCGATCATGGACATTGACCTTGATAATTTTAAGAATATCAATGATAGTTTGGGACACTCTTATGGCGATGAGCTGTTAATTGACGTAACGTACCGTTTGAAGCAGGTGATGGATGAGAATGACTATCTGGCCAGAATTGGCGGTGATGAGTTTATTGTCTTAACACAGAATTTAACAGACGCAATGGCATTTGAAGAGAAAATTAAAAAGATTAAAAATGTTTTCAGCTATCCATTTATATTATCTACAAAAGAGTATTTTGTGACAGTAAGTATTGGAATTGTATATGCACCCAAGGATGGTAAGACCTCACAATCTTTGACGAAGAATGTTGATAGTGCAATGTATGTTGCAAAGGCGAACGGTAAAAATACACATGTTTACTTTGAGTATTCTTTTAACCAGAAGCTAACGGAAAAAATTGAGACACAGTCCGAACTTAGGAAAGCGCTTGAACGTAAGGAATTTGTTCTGTTTTATCAGGCACAGATGAACTTGGAGACAAAAAAGGTTGTTGGCTTTGAGGCTTTGATCCGTTGGAATCATCCAACCAGAGGTCTTGTTTATCCGGATGAGTTTATTTATCTGGCAGAGGAAACCGGTTTGATTGTACCAATTGGAAAGTGGGTTCTGTTAACAGCTTGTACTCAGTTGAAACAATGGTCGGATGACTACCCAGATATTACGATGGCGGTAAATCTTTCTGCCAGACAGTTTAAAGACAAAGATATCGTAAAGCTTGTTTGTGATGTTATTGAAGAGACAGGTATTAACCCCAATAAACTCGAACTTGAGATAACAGAGACCATTGCACTTGATGATATAGAATATACAATAGCAACAATTCAGGAATTGAAGAAGATCGGTGTAAGTTTTTCGCTGGATGATTTTGGAACTGGCTATTCCTCTATGAATTATTTAAAGAGACTTCCAGTCAGTAACTTAAAAATAGACAGGAGTTTTCTCAATACCGTTATGGAGGATCAGTGTGACCAGAAGATTATTCAAGCAATTATCACACTTGCAAGAAATCTGGATCTATATGTAATTGCTGAAGGTGTCGAAAGCTCTGATCAGGAAATATTTCTAAAAGAATCAAATTGCGACAAGGCGCAAGGCTTTTTGTACAGTAAACCAGTACCGAAGGAGAAAGCAGTTTTATTTTTAAAAGATCAAGAATAATACATAAATTGGTAAAGGGGACTTTTTTGTGAAGCCTGTTAAGATAAAAATGAATGTGGATGTGTTATTTGTATTTGTACAAATAATATTCTATGCCATATTTCTTATCTTGGATTTGTCAGGTGAATATTTGCTGCTATCAAGAAATGTAAAATTTTGTGCGATTTTATTATGCTTCTGTTATGCACTTTTTCAAGAGAAAAGTGCTGATAGAAGCATTCTTTTTTGTATGAAAGCAGGTTTGTTTTTTACCCTGCTATCGGACTTGTTCCTGTTAATTTTGGATTGTTATCTTTACGGAGTGCTGACCTTTATCATAGTGCAGCAGCTGTATGGCATACGAATTCTGCTTGCCGATTTTGAGGTGGAAAAAAAGCGCAGGGAGCTTTTGCTACACAAATTACCAATTAGAATTATTCTGCAGCTTATGATAGCTGTTTTTATATGCTTGATTTTAAAGCTTGCAGGAGTTTATCCCGACTTTCTTCTAAGCATCAGTATTTTTTATTTTATATGTATTTCAACAAATACGATTACTGCTGTGAGGTCAGCAATTCTTGGATCGAATAGCAATGGAATGGTTTTATTTGCTGTGGGAATGTGCCTGTTTTTATTATGTGATATTAATGTAGGACTTTTTAATATGTCTGGATTTATTACTCTTCCTGAGAAAATAGGTAAGATTATTTATAATATTTCCTCTATTCTAATGTGGACTTTCTACGCACCCTCTCAGGTATTGATTTCATTAAGTATTAAGCATAATCTACAAAAAAATAAAAAATTTTCATGTAAAAATATGTAATAACAATGCTTGCCATTGGCAAGCATTTTTGCTAAAATATTTTTACAATCAATGGTTGATTCTGGTATTTCTATTTCTAACAATCGTTATTATCTTACTAAATCTGGTAATAGAAACCCAATGTTAATTACATTAAACGAAGGAGGCTTTTTCATGTTTGAGGTAGTGAAGGAAACAGTGAGTAATTATCATACATTCGTCAGTGATATTACCGATATGGTAAGCATCATGATGGGAGAGGAGTATAATGTCAGGATTTATAAGGTTACAAAAAATAATTCATTGGAGCTTGACAGCTTGGTTATTCTAAAAGCAGATCATAATTTTTCTCCCAATATCTATCTGCTATCCTATTATGAAGAATATCTTCAAGGTACCAGTGTTAAGGAACTGGCAGAAAGTATTTGCAGGACATATAAGGAGAATTTAATTCCGAGACTGACAGAGAATTTCTCCTATTCTTATGAAAACATCAAGTCGTTTATTGTTTACCGTTTGGTTAGCCATGGAAGAAATAAAAAACTATTGGAGAAAGTACCTCATATTAAATATCTGGATCTGGCCATTACTTTTCATTGTCTGGTAAGAGATGATGAAGACGGGATTGGCACAATTCGCATTACGAATGAACATATGAAATTGTGGAATATATCTCTGAGTAATCTATACGAATTGTCAAAAGAAAACACGAATAGAATTTTTTACCCGGTGATAAAAAGTATGGATGAAGTAATCCTTGGTATTCTGAAGGAGCATTCTACTGAGGGCAATGATAATAGAGTAATCGAAAGGGATTTTGAAATAGAAATCCGTGATGACTCGAATGATAACAAAATGTATATTCTATCGAATCGAAAAGGTATCAACGGTGCTGCCTGCCTCTTATATGATAATGTTCTTATGAACTTCTCAAAGCAAATACATTCTGATTTTTACATACTTCCCAGCAGCATACATGAGGTAATACTTGTTCCCGTTCATAAAACAGTTTCGAAGGAAGCCTTGGAAGAAATGGTTAGAGATGTTAACCGTACCCAGGTAGCACGAGATGAGATATTGTCGGATCACGTCTATATTTATTCCAGGAAAAACAATATGGTATCTATGTAATATATAAATTTATGTAGTATGACTATAGTTATCTTTTCTATACGAAAAGCGTTGGGTTTGTGTTCTCCGTAATAAGTTGCGTATCAGGCGTTATATCTACACCAGGAACTGCTTTTTTAGGCTTATTCGCTTCTTCCTGCACTGTTATAGTAGCAAGTGTAGATGCAATTTGTCCAAATATAGCTGCTATGACAGGAACTTCATCTTCTGGTACGCATTTTACAATTGCACACGACACTGCAGTAACCAATGATACAAGCTCACAAGAATTCATATAGATTCACCTCATTTTATTTATATGAATTTGCTCTTGTCTGGTTTCCTGTTAATAATGAAATTTATACGTAGGGTATGGATGTTCTTGTGAATATGTTAGATTATTTAATATTGGCAAAGTAATAGGGATGATGCTACATATAACATCATCCCTATTCTGATAAGAACAATATGCTAGGATATTGGGTATATAGTAAAAATGAAGTGATATGATAAAACTATTCTTTATACAGTAACAGAGTATTCAGGGAGAATTAATAATGCTCTATCATTTTTTACTGGTGAACTGGCTGTTATAAAGTTTCTCATAAACCCCCTTTTGATTAAGAAGCTTATGGTGTGTTCCCTGCTCTATGATTGTTCCGTTTTGCATGACTAAAATCAAATCTGCGTCACGGATAGTGGACAATCTGTGTGCAATTACAAAGCTTGTTCGATCCTGCATCAGCTGTTTCATTGCTTTTTGAATTTCAACTTCTGTTCGGGTGTCAACACTCGAAGTCGCTTCGTCCAGAATCAACATGGATGGATTGGAAAGAATAGCTCTTGCAATTGTAAGCAATTGTTTTTGTCCCTGAGATAAATTGGAGCCATCTTCATTTACAATAGTTTCATAGCCTTGAGGTAAAGTCCGAATAAAATGATCCGCATGAGCCGCTTTCGCGGCAAGAATGATTTCGTCTAAAGTGGAATCTTGCTTGCCGTAAGCAATATTGTCCCGTATACTCCCCTGAAATATCCATGTATCCTGCAGTACCATTCCAAACAGTTTTCGCAAAGTGGAACGGCGTAATTTCTTAATATTTACTCCGTCAATTGTAATTTCTCCGTCTTGTATTTCATAAAAACGAAGAAGTAGATTTACAAGAGTTGTTTTACCCGCTCCGGTTGGACCTACAATAGCTATTGTATTACCGGCGTTCAAATGAAGATTTATATCCTTCATTAGTATCACTTCATCGCGGTAACCAAATTTAACATGCTCGAATGTCACGTCCCCTTTTACATGATTGAGCATCATTACATCAGGGGCATCAGGTACTTCTTCCTTCTCATCTAAAAGCTCAAAAACACGTTCTGCTGATGCAACGGCGGATTGCAGCATGTTCAAAATATAGGATATTTGTGTCATCGGTTCGGAACACATATCCACATATTGTATAAATGCCTGAATGTTACCAATCGTCATAGTCCCCTGAATTGCAAATATACTTCCGACAACTGCAACAACCACATATCCGATTTTACCAATAAACCGGATTAGTGGCTCAATGGAAAAAGCCATAAATTGTGCCTGTCGGCTTGCATTACAAAGCTGATTGTTTACTTTTTGAAATGACTCCACCGCTTTTTCTTCACCACTGAAGGCCTTTATTACTATCTGTCCGGTAAATGCTTCTTCAATAGTACTGTTCAATTCACCTAAGTATTTCTGATTATCCGCAAAATGCCCTTCTACCTTATGCGCTATTTTGGTAGTAATAAACATTGAAAAGAGGAGCGTAGCTATCGTAATCAGCGCAAGAAGAGGATGAATGGTCAGCATGATAATGGTGGCAGCTACAATTGTTACCGACGAAGATATCAGCTGCATAAGTCCTTGTTGAAGGCTGTCAGCCACTCTCTCCAGGTCGGTGGTTACTCGGCTTAATATGTCGCCTTTCTTATGGGAATCGTAGAAGCTTAATGGTAAACAATTTAGCTTCGCACTCAGTTCCTTGCGTAACGCCAGAGTGAGAGTTTGAGCTACCCCTGCCATCAGATATTGCTGCAAATAGGTAAATAAAGAAGTAAAAATATATGTAATCAGAAGCAAGAGAATGCTTTTGCCAATTGTGTTGAAATTCATATGATATTTTACACCGTTTATTAAGGAAGCTTTTATCCCTTTACTCAACTGATCAATTACCTTTCCCATTACCAGAGGCGCAGCAAGAGAAAACGCAGAACCGGCCAGTACAGTTAGCAAAATGGTGAAAAGTTTAACCTTCTGCTTCGAAAGGTATTTTAATAATCGCAAAATTGTTGCTTTTAAATTTTTGGCTCTGTCGATGGAATCCTCTACACCGATACCATAGGTATCTCTTTCCTGATTTATATTTTCGTCCATATTTTTCCTCGTTCCTGTGCGTATTTTTAGTTTGTCCCTGGATTAGTTAACTCTTCTTCACTGAGTTGTGATTCCGCTATTTGTCTATAAAGAGTACAATTATTCAATAAGTCTGTATGCTTCCCAATACCGGCTATTTTTCCGTCCTCTAATACAATAATCCGGTCGGCATCCATTATGGTGCTGACACGCTGTGCGATTATGATAACCGTGGAAGCACCGGTTTCCTTCCGGAGAGCACTTCTTAATTTTGCATCGGTATTAAAGTCAAGAGCGGAAAAGCTATCATCAAAGATATATAGTTCGGGCTTCCGAAGCAACGCGCGGGCAATTGCGAGACGTTGTTTTTGTCCGCCCGACAGGTTGTTTCCGCCTTGTTCTATATGGGAAGAATATCCCTGTTCCATTTCACGAATAAATTCATGAGCCTGCGCTACTTGGGCGGCTTTTTCGAGCTGTTCCTGTAAAGCATTTTCCATACCATACCTAATGTTATCTGAGACAGTACCACTAAAAAGAAAGGTCTTTTGAGGAACATAACCGATTTTATCGCGTAACTCTTTTTGGGAAATATCGCGAATATCTAAACCATCCATCAGAATGCTGCCGTTTTGTATTTCGAAAAAACGTAGAATTAGATTTGCCACGGTCGATTTCCCTGCACCGGTTCCACCGATTATTGCAGTAACTTCTCCGGATTTTGCTTCGAAGTTCAAATTGCTTAATACCGGTTGTTCTGCATCCGGATATTGGAAGGTTACATTTCGAAATTCCAGATGCGCATATTCTTTTCCGTAAGAACCAGATGTTGCCTGATCTGTGATTTCAGAAGGTAATAGAAGTACCTCATTTATTCGGTCGGCACATGCCTGAGCACGCGGAAGGTATATAAACATTAGGACACCCATTATTAGAAATATCAGTATTAGAAAACAGTATTCAACCATAGCCATGATATCTCCGATTTGTACAGCACCGTCAGCTGCTCGAATACCTCCAAGCCAAAGAATCCCAATAATTCCCATATTGATAATCATCATTGCAATAGGCTGTAGAATTGCAAGAATTTTATTGATTTTGATAGCATTATTCGCATAATCGAAAGATGCTGCATCAACTTTGTCTTTTTCATAGGTTTCCCGATGAAAGGCTCGAATCACACGAACCCCGAGTAAAGTTTCCCGAAGGGTTCGATTAATATTGTCCATTTTGCTCTGAAACAGTTTGAACAAGGGGATTACTCTTTTTCCCAACAGAGCAGCGAGGAGCAGGAAAAGTGCCGTAGAGGCAACAATAATTAGTGCAAGAATCCTGTCCTTTGAAAATGCAAGGAACAAACCGCCGATAGCCATTACCGGTGCAGGTAATAGCATTAGTATAAACATAAGTATTGTGTCACCAATTAAGGTGACATCACTAGTAGCTCTTGTAATCAAACTAGCCGTACCAATCTTGTTAAAATCACAGACAGAGAGGGATTGTGACTTTACAAACACTGCCTCTCGAATATCCCGGGCTAATCTGGTCGATAAGCTTGTGGTTAAATGGTTATTCCAGACGGTAACCGCGCCTGTCAGAGCAGAAATCAACATCATAACGAATCCGGTTTTGATGATAAAAGTAATATCCCCTTTGATGACACCGTTGTTAACAATGTCAGCAGTGAGGGTGGGAAGGTATAATGTACCAAGAGTTAGTGAAAATGTGAGTAATAATACACCCATAAGGGCTGTTTTATAAGGTTTTAAAAACGGAAGCAGTTTTCGCATATTGATCTCCTAACTTGATTTTTTGTATTACCTGATATATCATAAGGTATAACGTAACCGGATAGTCAAGAGGAGATTAAAAATATATGTCGGAAAATGTAAGAAGCTATTTTACAACAGGAGAATTCGCAAAAATATGCCAGGTAAATAAGAGAACTCTATTTCATTATGATGAGATAGGACTATTTCAGCCTGCGATTATTAATAAAAACGGATACCGCTATTATGATCTTAATCAAATAAATGTTTTTCTTATTATAACCATGTTAAAGGAACTTGATGTTCCGCTAAAGCAGATCAAGGAATACCTGGATGAGAGAACGCCTGAGCGTTTAATAGATTTATCAGAAAAGAAAATAATCGAGATTGATAGTAAAATTGAAAAACTGAACCGTATGAAACATTTACTGGAAGAGACCATTATATTTACAAATAAAGGACTGCATGTAAATCCAGAAGAAATAACGCTGGAAGAGCAGGATGAGGAATACCTCATCCGAAGTGATCTTCTCATAGAGGAAAACATGCAGGACTATATTAACTGGATGTCAGCATTTAGTAATTTTTCAAATAAAACATTATCAAAGCACACCTCATTTACAGGAACCATGTTGAGTTTGGTAAATATTAAAAAAGGAAATTATCTTAATAATTCGTATTTCTTTGTGAGGACGAAGGATAGTAGTCTTTCCAACAAAATTAAGCCAAAAGGTTTATATGCGGTAGCGTATCATTGCGGAAATTATGAGACGATGGCGAATACGTATAAACAGCTTATTAACTTTTGCAATAAAAATAAATTGCATATGCGTGGGTTTTCATATGAAGAAAGCTTACTAGATAATACTGCATTAAGAAGTGACACAGAGTATGTTACGCAGATTACGATTGAAGTAAGCTATTCTATATGAAAAAGAGGGTAAATACAACACTTTATGATGTTTGTTTTATACTTTTCTTTTAATCCATCTTTCATACTGCTTCCTACGTACTTACCCAGGATGAGAACTCTATAACCTTTTTTATATAAGAACAGTTTTCTGGTGCTACTAAATCATAGTCTTACCACTTTCTATATCAACTGTACCGAATATCATAAATTTTTTGCAGTATATTATCTGTAATTTCATTTATTAAAAAGGACATCCATTTCAGGATGTCCTTTTGATGCACCTGACTGGATTTGAACCAGCGGCCTTTCGCTCCGGAGGCGAACGCTCTATCCACTGAGCTACAGGTGCATATCTCATATAAGTGTTAAACTTAAGACTTCATAATTATATACTATAAAAACTATAAAGTAAAGTTTTTTATACATACTATTATATCAATGTTATATTTTGCTCAGAATTTGTCCGTAAAATAATCCGAAAAAAGTAAATAGTCATTGACTTTGAGTTAACTCTAAGGGATATAGTTTAATCAGAAACATGCTACGGCTATCAGGAGAATGAGGAGGAAAGAAAATGAATTTTAACTATTATATCCCAACAAAATTATTATTTGGAAGAGGTAAAATTAATGAACTCCATAGCGAGAAGCTTCCAGGCAAGAAAGCTCTGATTGTAATTTCATCCGGAAAATCAATGAGAGATAACGGATATCTGCAGAAAGTGGAGAATGAGCTTCAACTGGCAGGAGTACAGACCGTCGTATTTGATAAGATACTGCCTAATCCAATTAAAAGTCATGTGATGGAAGGTGCGGCATTTGCGAAACAGGAAGAATGTGATTTTGTAGTAGGACTTGGTGGTGGCAGCAGTATCGATGCTGCAAAGGCAATCGCAGTTATGGCAACTAATGAAGGAGACTATTGGGATTATGTAGGAGGCGGCAGCGGAATGGGACTTCCTGTACCGAAGGATCCTCTGCCGATTGTTGCAATCACAACAACGGCAGGCACCGGTACCGAAGCAGATCCATGGACAGTTACAACGAAGGAAGATACGAATGAAAAGATTGGATTTGGTTATGAGAAAACATTTCCTGTACTGTCGGTAATAGACCCGGAACTTATGACAACTGTTCCTGCTCATCTTACGGCATACCAGGGATTTGATGCTTTATTTCACAGTACGGAAGGTTATATTAACCGTACTGCCAATACGATGAGTGATATCTATAGTTTGAAAGCAATTGAGCTGATCGCTGGTAACCTACCCTCCGCAGTGAAAAATGGAGCAGACGTGGAGGCAAGAGAAAGGGTTGCTCTAGGAAACACTCTGGCGGGTATGGTGGAGTCTACATCCGGATGTACTTCAGAGCATTCTATGGAACATGCGATGAGTGCGTTTCATCCGAAACTTCCCCATGGCGCAGGCTTAATTATGATCAGTAAGGAATATTATTCATTCTTTGCAAGAAAGCATGCCTGCGATGAGCGATTGATAACAATGGCAAAAACTATGGGCAAGATGGATGCAAAGGATCCGATGGATTTTGTAGAGATGCTGTTAAAGCTTCAGAAGTCCTGTAATGTTGATCATCTTAAAATGTCCGAATATGGGATCACGAAGGAAGAACTGCCGACATTGGCGAAAAATGCATTTGAAACCATGGGAGGACTCTTTGAAGTGGATCCGATGAAGGTATCCTTAGAGGAATGTATTGCAATTTATGAGGCATCTTATCAATAAATGAGTGAAAAGAGGAAACGAAGTAAAAGGTGCTATTATAAATAAAGAGATACAAAATAAATCGATATAAAAATTAGCCGAGACTGAAATAACAGATACAAAAGTAAACAGATTATAGTTTGATAATAAAAATGGATGCATTATTTTATTCACAGATAAGGGTATACTTACCGATTCACTGCACTTTCTTATACTTTAATTCAGTATTTCATAGGAAATCAGGAATAGCATTAAGGATACCCTTATTTCATTGTATGTAAAACAATGTACATATACGGCCTGTCAGAATTAATAAAAAATGTGCTTTGTAAAAGAAACATGTATGATTAGCTGCTACTTACGATGTTATTGCCGGAGCTAATAATATTTGATAATTAAAATTATAATAATTTCTTTCGCAAATATCTTTTTTTGTATTTCATACGTGCATAATAGCTAATTTTGTTAATCACTGCATAATTAACTGCACCGCCAACTATTCCAACCAAGGGAATCCCCTGAATGAATTTGGCAGTCAGAAGAGCATCTGATAAAGTCTTTGAAGCAGCTTTCAGATATAAGTCCTGCTCTGTTTTTATTTCTATAGCATGATCAATTTTAACCCCTAATTCCTCCAGCTGTCGGTCGTATTCCTTCTGCCTATCGCCGCTTGCTGTAGCGGCACTGATCAAGAGAAGAATATATGCTTCTTCTTCACTGGTAGTGTACGAAAAACCATAACTCAAAGCCACTTCATATATTGTTTTGATAATTACAGAAAGAAATAAAGGGATATCCGGCAGGCCAATTCCAAGGATTCCAAGAATACCGCCTTCCAATGCAGAAAAGGAAGAGTTTAACAAAGCGGCTTGCTTCGAGGGCTTATCCATTCTTTTTATATAACGCTTATTATAATGATTTTCTATGGCATAATTATTAATGTCGAAATCAGTTTCGATCTTATCTCTCGAATATGTTTTTTCAATATAAGGAGATCCTTTTTCGAATACCAGCAAAAATCCTTTATAAAATACACTATCCAGGGTGGAAACCAGCTTATCAGGAATAATATCCTGTATTTTGTCCGCCATTGGGCGAAACGTGGACTTAATGAGCGGGTTTTCCGGTTTATTTAAAAATAACTGTTCCTTCTTTTCCAATTGCTTGATTTGCTGACTTATACTTGGTTTCATAATCTGCCTTCTTTCTAGGGTTAGTATGTAATTCCATTATACTTATAATATCTTTGAATGTATAATTATATTCTTATTAAATTTGTTGCCAAACTAAATGTTACATAAATGTTAAAATATGTTACAAAAAGATGAAATAATTAGATTGATTTTTTTATCCTCCTTTGGTAAAATGGAGCAGTACATATAAAATAAAAGAAAAATCTATTAGTAAAAGAGGCGATACTATGAATCTGAAATATAAAAAAATAATACTTCTAACTGTGATTTGTACATTGGGAATCGGTTTGCTGACAATTTCCATAAATCATGACAAAACAAGTGCACAGAACATAGACGAGAAAAGTGCACAGGAAGTAGCTTCGTCTGATGTGAAAGCAGGTAATGATATCAGTAGTTTTGCAATCACTGCAACACCTGCACCACTTCCTTCTCCAACGCCATTGCCGGTATACGATATAGAACAGGATACTAATCCGGAGATAAAACAGCTTTTTAAAGATTTTTATAAAGCCAAGGATAACCACAATGTGAAAGCAATCCAGAAATTATTAAGTGATCCGTCCAAGGCAGACACGAAGGATGAATTGAAAAAGAAAACGCAGTATATCGAATCCTACAGCAAAATTAAGACATATGTGAAAAAAGGATATGAGGAAGGTACTTATATCGTTTATGTATATCATGAGATAACATTTACCGGAATAAAGACTCCGGCACCTGGTTTATCAAAGTTTTACGTAATAACGGATGACAATAAGCAGAACAAGATTTTCTCAGGTACAATGGATGAAGCAACACAGGAATATTATGACCGGAGAAATGATGATAAAGATGTGAAGACTTTAATTGACATGACAAATAAAAAAAGCGAAAGTGCTATGAAAAAAGATAAAGATTTAAAGATCTTCTGGAAAAATATTAATAAGCTGGCCAAGAAAGAATCAGCAGAAAAACCGGATACGATAACTGAATAAATTAACGTTTACTCCTAATACTATATTATCAGAAGATGATTGCCTATGATTTTCTGCGTGTGATTCTGTAAAGTGAAGCTGCAGATTATGAAGAAAGGTAGGGTTATTTGTATGATTGGAAATGTAGATTTAGATTTGTTGGAGAAAACGTATCAAAATGCCACCATTGGAATAACCGCAATTGAGGGCGTTTTAAACAAAACCCCAAATCAGGAATTTAACAGTGCTTTATACCAACAGCTGAGAGATTATCAGGAGATAGCGGATAAATCAAAGAAACAGCTCCAGATTAGCGGTGCAGAGATTAAGGATAATTCCTTTTATGAAAAAGCAATAATGAAGGGAAATGTAAAAATGAATACCCTGTTAAATTCTTCGCAGAGCCATATTGCACAGATGGTGATCCAGGGCAGCACAATGGGAGTTACTCAAATGACAAAGCTTTTACATGCCAGTGAAAATGCGGATGGAATGTGTACAGATATTGCAAAGGAATTTGTGAAAAAGGAAGAAAATAATATTGAAACTATGAAAAAGTATTTGTAAGAAGAATGAATACTTTGAGGGAGTTTTAACTTGCCGATGAATAAGGTTATTATCACAGTCTATAAGGTTTGGAGTTGTACTGTGAGTGGTAACTTAAGCAGGAAGGTGAGTTAAAACTCCCTTATTATTTGGTGGACGAAATATACCAAATCAAGTATAATAAATTATTAATACAGAAGTAATTGTGAAAAATTGATATATTATTTTGAGTTTCACGTGACAGCAAAGCAGTTAAGCTGGATCGGGTAATTCAGATCCGGAGGAGTTTATGCCAAAAAGAACAAAGAGACTTACCTCGCAAGAGGAAGTAAAGAATGAAATAAGAATTAATAAATTTTTAAGTGAAGCCGGTGTATGTTCGCGAAGAGAAGCCGACCGGTTTATAGAAGAAGGCAAAGTTAAGATTGATGGAATAATAGCTCAAATGGGATCGAAAGTAACAAAGAACAATACGGTTACTTTCTGCGGAAATCCTGTCAAAAAGGAAGAAAAGCTGGTGCTGATAGCTTACAATAAACCGGAGGGAATTGTCTGTACAACAGATCACAAGGAACCGGATAATATTGTTGATTATATTAATTATGGAATGAGAATTTATCCGATCGGACGTCTGGATAAGGATTCGGAGGGGTTGATTTTGCTGACGAATGACGGTGATATCGTCAATAAAATATTACGGGCTGAAAATCATCACGAAAAGGAATACATCGTATCTGTTAATAAAGAAATAACAATGGATTTTATCAGGCAGATGTCATCCGGTATTCCAATACTTGATAAGGTTACAAATCCCTGTGAGGTCAGCCAGATCGATAAGAATACCTTCCGGATTATTTTGACCCAGGGACTTAACAGGCAGATCCGAAGAATGTGCGAATATCTGGGATATAGGGTAGTATTTTTAAGAAGAGTAAGAATTATGAATATTCAGCTTGGAAGATTAAAAACTGGTGATTTCCGTAATGTGACGGAGCGTGAAATTGAAGAGATGAACCAATTGATCCGAAAAAATAAGGCCACAGGAAAGTAATAAAATCAAAAAGCTGGTCTTTAATACTTGTAAGAGTAACGTTAAAATCAATAAATTGAGTTAAAAATAAAACCTATAAGAGGAACACAATTTTAATACACATAATAAACAGCCTGCTCATTATAAATATGCAAATGGGTAATAAATCAGTCAGGATAATGTTAAAAGTAAGGAAGGTACTATAATTATGAATAGGAAACAGGAGATAGAGGAATTAAGAGAAAAGCTCAGATACCATGGTGACAGATATTATAACCAGGATGATCCGGAAATAACGGATTATGAATATGATCAGCTATCCCTGCGTCTGCGTAAGCTGGAACGGGAAAATCCGGAATATCTCAGTGCGGATTCCCCCACACAGAAGGTGGGAGGAACTGCAAAAAGGGAAGCAGGAGTATTAGTAAAGCATAATGTGCCAATGCTAAGCCTTCAGGATGTATTTCAAAAAGAAGAGGTATTTAGCTTTGTCGAAAAAATACAAAAAGAGCGACCCGATTCAGAATTCACGGTTGAAAAGAAAATAGATGGATTATCGGTTGCACTGCGTTATACTGACGGTAATCTGACACTCGGTGTAACAAGAGGAGATGGCATAAGTCAGGGTGAGGATGTTACAGATAATGTAAAAATGATCGCAGATGTGAAGACAAAGCTAAAAGAAGCTGTTCCCTATATTGAAATAAGGGGCGAGGTCTACATGAAAAATGAAGACTTTGTGGCAGTGAATGAACGGCTTGAGGCAGCAGGAAAAAAGCTTTTTGCAAATCCTCGTAACTGCTCGGCAGGAACACTCAGGCAGCTTGATCCGGAGGTAGTCAGGGAGAGAAAATTATCCCTGTTTATTTTCAATGTCCAGGAGAGCAGGGGTATTACCTTCACTAGCCACTCTGAAAGCTTTGAATGGTTAAAAAAGCAGGGTGTTAAGGTGATTGAAGGTTATAAAATATGCCGTAGTGCACAGGAAGTTTGGGAAGCGATTACGGAAATCGGCGAATCAAGAGGAAGCCTCCCTTATGATATAGATGGAGCGGTAGTGAAGGTCAATCATCTGGCGGACCGGGAGTATTTCGGAACAACCTCCAAGGTTCCAAGATGGGCGGTTGCCTATAAATATCCACCCGAGGAAAAAGAGACACAGGTGAAGGAAATCCGCCTGACAGTGGGAAGAACCGGCCGGATAACACCGACTGCGATCTTTGAGCCAATCCGGTTATGTGGTACGAACGTGGAGAGGGCGACACTGCATAATCAGGACAGAATTGATGAGCTTGATGTAAGGATAGGAGATACCATCCTGGTTAGAAAAGCAGGTGAGATAATTCCGGAAGTACTTGGTGTTGTGAAGGAAAAACGTCCGGCAGATACGGTTCCCTTTAAAATATCAGGGGTATGTCCCAGCTGTGGTGCCCCAACCTCTCGTGATGAAAATACAGCGGATACCAAATGCACGAACATAAACTGCCCGGCACAGCTAAGTCAGCATATTATTAATTTTGTAGGCAGAAATGCCATGGATATCAAAGGCTTTGGTGAAGCTTATATTGAGACATTAATCCGGGAAGGTTATTTAAAGGATATATCGGATATTTATAACCTGCATTTATACCGTGAGGAACTGATTGAGAAGGGATTAATCGGGAAGGAAAAGAATACCGATAAATTACTAAAAGCAATTGAAGACAGTAAGAAAAATGATATTGACCGCCTGATTACAGGGCTTGGCATTAAAAATATCGGAAAACAGGCCGGAGTGGAGCTCAAGAAGCATTTTAAGTCTTTACACGAACTTGAAAATGCAAGCTTTGAGGAGTTGGTTGCAATCAATGATGTGGGCGATATCACTGCAGCCTCCATTGTGGATTTCTTTACTCTGGAAGAAAACCGCAACATATTAAAGCGTCTGGAACAGGCGGGTATGAATTTCATGTCCCTTGAGAATACATCCACTGCAAATCAAAAACTAGAGGGAAAAACCTTCGTCATTACCGGTACACTGCCAACTATGGGGCGTAGTGATATGGAAGAGCTGATTAAGCTTCATGGCGGTAAGGTAGCTGGCAGTGTATCTAAGAAGACAAATTACCTGGTAGCCGGCGAAAATGCAGGAAGCAAGCTGACAAAGGCACAGGAGTTGGGAACAGTTATTCTGACGGAAGAAGAAATTCTTAGAATTTTAGAGTAAACAGGGTTGTTGCTTTATCCATAAAATCATGCTATGATTTACGTTAATATGAATTAATTGCTATCTATAATTAAGGAAGAAGTGTATCTACTTCAAATCAATACTGAAAATAAAAGAGAAATGGTGATGAAAAATGCCTATTAGGATTCAAAGTGATTTACCGGCAAAAAAGATTCTGGAAGATGAAAATATTTTTATTATGGATGAAACACGTGCAATGCATCAGGATATCAGACCTTTGAAGATTGCAATTCTAAATCTGATGCCGATTAAGGAGGATACTGAGGTTCAACTGCTTCGGAGCCTGTCTAATACACCGCTCCAGGTGGATGTTACCTTCATGACCACGGAGTCTTATGTGGGAACGCATACGCCTACCAGTCATCTGGACCAATTCTACCAGACCTTTGACGAAATTAAGAACAGAAGATTCGATGGTCTGATTATAACCGGTGCGCCTGTTGAATTAATGGAATTCGAGGAAGTGACCTATTGGAAGGAGCTGGTCGATATCATGGAGTGGTCTAAAACCCATGTAACCTCTACGCTTCATATTTGTTGGGGTGCGCAGGCCGGTTTATATTATCATTATGGTATTCACAAGAGTGTTCTTGATCAGAAATTATTTGGAATCTTCGAGCATAAAGTTTTGAAAAGGAAAGTACCTTTTGTTAGAGGTTTTGATGATCTCTTTTATGCACCGCATTCCCGCTATACTACCGTATCCAGAGAGGACATTCTGCAGCATGAAGAGCTGGAGATACTGGCTGAATCCGAGGAAGCCGGTGTATTTATAACGATAGCAGAGGAAGGAAAGCAGATTTTTGTCATGGGTCATCCTGAATATGACAGAGTATCCCTGGACAAGGAATACAAGAGAGATGTTGCTAAGGGACTGGATATCGCTCTTCCAAAAAACTACTATCCGCAGGATCAGCCGGAGATTAAACCTAATCTGGTCTGGAGAGCACATGCAAATGCGATGTATACGAATTGGCTGAATTATTATGTATACCAGGTGACACCGTATGATTTATAGAAAAGCTTGAAAACACTAGTGTTTAAGTGGTTTTGGGAATAAGTCAGGTTATCGTAAAATATCGCAAAATAACATCATTTATCGTAACATTGGAGCCAAATTGGAGCCAAACGGAAAAATCATTGGAGCCAAAATAATTGTATATTAACCGATAATATTAGCTATGAATAACATTAATAAAAGCAAGTACTCTATCATGTTAAAAATGGTGGAGTGCTTCTTTTTTAGTATAAACAAGATTAGTAAATTAAGCTTGAATATAATATACCTTGCTGAATGCACTGTTTTAGCTGCGATTTTCAGTAATTTCAACCGGACCGTATCTATCTGGAGTTTTCTCATAGTCTTGGGAAGAACCAGCCGGCGGAACCAATTGAAAATGTTATATACCAGGGCTGAAATCTGCATCCTGTTTGAATTTATCACCATGCTATGACTCGACATGCTATCCATATCGAAGTCGCTTTTGGATTCCTTGATAAAGTTTTCCGTTCTTCCGCGGTTACAATAAAACTGAATAACATTCATAGGCTTCATATCCATGTTTGTGACAATGAAGGTACTCATATAAACCAGTTGTCCTGCGGGTTTTTCCACCTTTACGATAACCCGCCGGGTCTGCCCCCAGCTTGCTGCAGCATAACGGAATTCTCCGTAAACAACAGCATAGTCTACCTTGTTGTGAATGGTAAGCTCATCGAGTTCCTTTTCAAGAGGTTCTGCCAATTTGGTGAGGGTGTCATTTACCTTTAGGCGGATCGCATAGGAAATCCCGTTGGTTTCCAATAGTTCAAACAGGTCAGGGGTTGCAAAACCACTGTCTCCACGCAGATACAGGGTTATGTCTGGATAATCATCCAGATATTCCATCAGCAGCGGTTTAAGGAACGCACAGCAGTCAACGAATGTGTATACATTTCCTGGTCTGAGCATGGATTTTAATAGATCTCCGGTTAGTCCATCATAGCACAGAAGGGGATGATATCCGTGATTCGAGTAATGGTGATTGAAGCCTTCACCCTCCTGCTTGCCAAAGGTATCGAACAAGGTCGAATCAATATCCAGAAGAACCATCTGGGGTTTTTGAATGGAGTAGATCCTTTTCCGCATCAGATACTGAATCCAGTCAAGCTGCATCAATGTGATGTCATCCATGCGGTTGAAAAACCGGGACAAGGTAGGCTGAGATGCAAGCGAAGCTTTATTCAAAATGCTTGTGAAAATGGGATCATCTGTTAATTCATCAGAATCATCATCGGTAAAATAACCTGCTAGCTGCTGATAGATTTTTTGTAACAGGTTTTGTGCATCCTTATGGATTCGGACAGTTGTATCATCGGTCTGGAAATGCTGTTCAATTAATTTATCAAGACCAATTTTGCAGATGAACTCTTTAATTAAGAGAATACCTGCATCGGAGGATAAATCGCCTCCATCAAAATTTATTTTAATCTTACTATTGCTTTCAGAACGAAGTGCCATTAAACTAGACATTAGGGTTTCTCCTTTGTGTTGATGTTTGTTGTGGTGACTACATTTTAACAAAGTTGAAACTCTTTTTCTATTGTTTGTTTGGGATTCACTTTTTAAGTGAAAGCAATAATTAGATGAAAATACAGTAACTATGCGGTGCCGAGCACCGTTGGACGAATTGCCATGAATAATTCAGGTTAACTGTGGTATAATAATATTTTAATGTATAAAGTGTTTTTAAAATATATGCAAATAAATTAGTCTTAGTCAGTATTAATTTAATCAGATACATAAGAAAGCGGCAAGTATTTCTATAAAGAAAATGGAAACTGGTGGAACAATGCTGATATATCAATAATTAGGGTTGGTAAATAACTGGTTTTATAGTATAATAGGTTCATATAATAGATAAGAGAAAAAAGTCCGCTACAGGTTATGATGAAGGATATAGATACACTCGTAACCATTCGACAAATGAATTTAGGCTTTTGCCTGCAAATCATTCTATCTATTTACGAAGCCTGTAACTCGGGTGGCGATCTTTTGAAAATATCAAAATCATACCTCGAGATTTATAGAAGAATTAAAGACATAATTTTACAAGTACAGGAAAATATTCCGGAAGGAGGAAAAGACGAATGAAGTTATGTATTGGTTTTGCTCCATGCAAGGTCTTGGGACATACTAGCATGGAGAAATAATGATGTCCGTTAGACTTTGCATCCCAAGAAATAATCAAAATTTGAAGGAGCAAAGTCAAAATGAATTCAATTAAATTGTTTATCAAGGAATTAAAGTATTTTTTTATTTTATGGCTTACACAGTCTTTATCGGCACTGGGAAGTGCAATGACAAATTTCGCGCTGGTGGTATGGTCTTACCAGCAATATGGTTCTGCGCTACAAACAGCGTTGCTTGCCATCTGTTCCTATGTACCTTATGTAGTAATGAGTATATTCGCTGGAGCCTTAAGCGATCGGTGGAATAAAAAAATAAGTATGCTGTTCTGTGATAGTTTCGCAGCAGGATGCTCTGTTTTTGTACTGATTTTACTGCAGATGGGGAAATTGGAAGTATGGCATCTATATATTCTTAATGCACTGAACGGATTGATGAATACGGTTCAGCAACCCGCTGCAGATGTGACAATAAGTCTGCTAACTCCCAGAAAATATTATCAAAGAGTCAGCGGAATGCGGTCATTTTCCAATTCGCTGGTCAGTGTAATTACACCTGTTATTGCAACCGCATTTCTTTCCTTCTCTAACATACAGACGGTGATTTTATTTGATCTGTTCACCTTTAGTGTGGCATTTGTTGCACTTTTATTCTTTATTAGAATACCGGAAATAGAGAAGAAAGACGAAACAGAAGAAACTATATTAAAATCTGCAAAATCAGGGTTGATCTATTTAAAAGAAAACAGAGGGATTTTAGACTTGATCTTGTTTCTGGCTGCGATTAATTTAATTGCATCCATGTATAATGCAGCTCTGCCGGCTATGATTTTATCAAAGCAGGGGGGAGACGAAGCAGCCCTTGGACTGGTAACAATGGTAGAAGGATTAGCAACCTTAGCAGGAAGTATTATTGTATCCCTGCTACCGGCACCTAAAAGCAGAGTAAGAGTCATTTGTAACACACTTTTGTTTTCCATGAGTACCGAGAATTTTTTTCTTGCGTTTGGTAATTCAGTTCCCTTGTGGTGCTTTGGAGCTATTCTTGGCTGGATTGTAATACCCATAATGGGTTCCAATATGGATGTACTATTTCGACATCATATTCCCATTGAGATGCAGGGACGTGTATATTCTGCCAGAAATACATTTCAATTTTTTACTATACCAATTGGATATTTTCTGGGCGGAATATTAGTTGATCAGGTATTTGAACCCTTGATGAAGCTGCAGAATCCGGGAAGCTTGCTAACGGTGTTATTTGGAAGCGGGAAAGGATCAGGTGCTGCATTTCTCTTTCTACTACTTGCTTTTGCGGGGATTTTTGTTTGTCTGATTTTTAGAAAAGACAGGCATATGTGGGAATTGGAGAAGTAGATGGGAATTAAGGTCTGATCTCAAAATCTTTCCGGTATTTCTTTACTATAAAGAAACAGTTAAAATGATTAAGAAAGCTGTTCCGTGGCCAATAGCCGGCGGGACAGCTTTCAATTAATATGTAAAAAAATATCATATTAAGATAAATTTAGTCAGTAGACTAATGTTGATTAATTCTGCAGCAACTGGTATAATGTTAATTTGTTTAGTGATTTCGTACACTCATTTTTTAATAGGAAGATAAGCCTTTGTTATAAGAAATGAAAATCTGTATCGAAAACCGAATTATATGTGTAAAAATAGTGCTTATTGTTACGATATCTAAAACTTTACTTGACGAATGATATAAAAAATGGTTGAATGATCATAGTATAATGTCTTTTACGTTGAATTTATTATGTGAAGCGTAATAGCATGGATTGGAGGAGTACATTTTATCTGTATTCAGAACCTTAGATGCAAAATAATTGATGTATGGTGTGGCTTTTGTGGGGGATTTGTTTTATGAATCGGATCATTTACATATTAAACGATCCAGCTGTTTTACTAACGCTTGTGATACTATGTATAAGCATATGTATTATTATAGTTGTTATTATTTTAATCTACCGTTTGGAAAATGAAAAAAGAGTTACTAGGGCAGCATTGGAATTGAAAAAAATTACGAACAGTATACGTGCGGGTCTCGTGCATTTCGTACTGGAAGATCATTGTAAAATTTTATATGCCAGTAAGGGCTTTTATGATATTTTAGGGTATGATAAAAATGAAGCAAAGGACAGAAATAAGAATTCTGTTCTTGATTTTATTGAAGAAAAAGAGGCTTCTTTTATCGATAATATGAAACAGCAGCTGGAAAACGAAACAATTCGATGTGATGTCCGCATGATTACAAAGGATGGAGAAGAGCTTTTTATGCTCATGAATGGAAACTGCAGTATTGGAAAGGAAGGGAAACATACTCTTTCCGTTGTTTTTGTTGATGTCAGTGATCAGAAAAAAATGCAGGATTTAATCCTGTTGGAAGGAGAACGCTATCGGATTGCAACGGAGCTGTCCAATGATGTTCTGTTTGAATATCATATTCCAACAGATGTCATGATCCATACCGAAAAGTATAGAGAATTATTCGGTTATGAGCCTGTAATAGAAGAGTATAGGAAAAACTGTAAAACGCGCAGAGATCACATTCATCCGGATGACTGGGGACTATACCTGGAATTATGCCAGGAATTTGTAGAGGGAAGAACGATAATAGAAAAAGAGTATAGAATTAAAAACAGATACGGAGAATTTATCTGGTGCCAATTGATGGGTAAAACGATATATGACGATAATAAACTACCTATCCGTGTAATTGGTAAAATTGTTAATATTGATGCACAGAAAAAGGAATTGGAAGCGTTAGAGTTTAAGGCTACCAGAGATCCCTTAACAGGTGTTTATAATAAGGAAATAACAATTAAGAAAATTGATAAATACATCTCCGGAAATAAAAATGCCAAGCATATGCTTATGTTTATTGATTTTGATGATTTTAAGAGTATTAACGATAATTATGGACATTTGCTGGGCGATAAGGTATTAATCTATGTAATTGGCTTAATAAAAAATATTTTTACAGAAGGCGAGATTATAGGCCGTATCGGCGGAGATGAGTTTGTTGTTTTTGCTGGTAATATTATTGATACAGAGGACGCGAAAAAGAAAGCTGCCTTATTAAAAAAGCAGCTTGAAACAAGTTATACCAGCGAGAATAATATCAGTGTACCGATTTCTGCGAGTATTGGAGCTGTTTTATACCCAGAAGCTGGACAGCATTATGAGCAGCTTATGGAAAGGGCAGATCAGACCATGTACCGTGTGAAGGAGCAGGGAAAGAATAACTATATGCTGTATTCACCAACTAACTAAAATCTTTCTTGGTTATTGATTCTGTTATTAGAAGAAAAATCAAACAGATGATACACAATAATGTGCAGCAGGTCAATAAGAATGCAACCTCATTAATGTGTGTCATTTTTCTTATAAACTCATAACTCTGTTTCATCAAAAATCCGCAGAAGGCGGTGATAAGGCCCGGCTTTACAATAGAGTTCAGGCTGTCTAGGTTAAAAGATACATTTCGAAGAACAGCAAAGGTATCCAGGCCTGTAATAATCAACTGACAAAACAGAAGAGATATCAGATAGCCGTTAATACCGCGAGAGGGGATCAGTACTACGATCAGTATTATTTGACAAAGTGTTCCGATAATTGAATTGAGGAAGGTAATATGTGCTTTTCCAAGGCCGTTAATAATACTTCCAAGGGTTGTTGTAAGATAGAAGAGTGGACATAACCAGGCAAGTATCACCAGATAATCTCCGGCTGCTTCATTGTGAAAAACAACAATTCCAAGATCTTTGCCAAAGTATACGAAGACTGCTGTGCTGATAATTCCAATAATTAGACTGTATTTAATCGATATTGCGCTCGTTTTTCCAATTAGTTTTGTATTGTTGACGGCCTGTGCTTCCGATACTGTCGGAAGCAGTAAAACAGCCAGAGCATTAATTAAGGCAGTCGGAAACATAATAAATGGGATGGACATACCATTTAAAACGCCATAAGTAATCAGCGCATCCTGAGTACTTAACCCTGACCTGCGCAGCATTGCGGGGATTAAGACCGCTTCGATGCTATGAAGGATACTTAGTAACAAGCGATTAGCTGATAAAGGTACACTAAGGGCGAGAAGATTTTTAATAATCAGGGAACGTTTGCTTTCATAAGTCTTTTGATCAGGCTTTGAAGGGATAAGCTGGTCGGGAGATTTTGTAAAGAGCAAAGAAGCCAGATTATATAAGCAGGATGCAATCTCGCCTGCAACAATGCCAATAACCGCAAGTTCACAGGTTACCTTAATATTACCTTTCCCTGTGTAAGATGCAATAAGGTATACAACGATAACCCGGATGATCTGTTCCAGTAATTGCGTGGCGGCAGGGACCCCGGCTTTTTTGAAACCATAATAATATCCATTGATACAGGCTGTTATTCCGCAGAAGGGAAATACAAGTGCAAGAATGCGCAGAGAAGAAGCACTTCTTTTTTCCATCAAAAAGCGCCATGCGATTAGATCAGCATTCATATATACTATAATAGAGAGGATAACTGCTAAGGACACCGATAAGAGCATACCAATACGTAGTATTTTATAGATATTTTTGGAGTTTTGTTTTCCGATCTCTCCGGCTACCAGTCTTGAAATAGATGTCTGAATTCCGGTAGCATAAATTGTGAAGCAAATCGCATATACAGGGAAAACAAGCTGATAGATACCCATTAGTTCGGCTCCCATTGTATTGGATAAAAAAATTCGGTAAAAGAAACCGATAAATCTTATAGCAAATCCGGCAAGAGTAAGTATCATAGTTCCCTTTATGATATTACTCTTTTTTATTTTATTTATATGCTGAGCAGTCAGTATTTTATCCTTCATAATAACCTCCATCTGCCACCGTAGCGGCTAACTTTTAAGTATAAAAGAGGTCACATACAAGTTTGCCTGGTGAGTTGACCTCCTTTTCGGTTGTAAGCCCCTCTGAAAGCTGGCCAGTGGTAAATTTGTGCAATCATCTATGTAAATATATTTTCAAATAGGAAAACTTATGTTATAGCTGAAAAGAAAAGCTTTCAGAACCGGTAAATGCAATTACTCTTAGCAGGACTTATTAGAAGAATTTACAGGATGTGCAGTTTGGAATACTATTTGAGAACAGCAATAAAAAAATATAAAAAAGTACAACTATGGAAGAATTATATTGACAAGGATGTAATAGGGTGTTATATTATAACCGAGTAAAACAATAGGATATAAATTAATAGGAATTAAAACACTTGGAATTAAATTACGGGGATTTGAGAGGTTACGATGAATAGGATCTGATTTTATTTTCGTATATGGATGGGTGTTAATGATAAAGGGAATTTCTGATTGAAAGTATAAACGAGGTGAAACATATGAAGCTGTCTACGAAGGGAAGATATGGATTAAGAGCAGTGGTTGATCTGGCAGTTCATGCGGATGAGGAAACAATAGCACTCAGCCAGATTTCCGAAAGACAGGGAATATCGATGAACTATCTGGAACAGTTGGTTGCAAAGCTTAAAAAAGCCGGAATAGTAACATCCGTCAGAGGAGCGCAGGGAGGTTATATGCTTGCGGAGCCGGCGGAGAACATATCAGTCGGAGACATATTAAGAGCACTGGAGGGCGATTTAAATCCAGTTGACTGCTCGGAAATTATTAAAGGAGATGGTAATTGCAGCAACTCGGATTCCTGTGTAACAAAATATGTTTGGAAGCGTATAAGTGATAGTATAAATGAGGCAGTAGATTCTATTAAACTGTCGGAGCTAGTTATTGAGAGCAGAAAAGTGCAGGCAGGAACAGGCAATACGGATACAAAAGGAAAACAGACATGTGGTAAATAAAATTTTATAGGAGATGATAACATGGACAAGAAAATATATCTTGATAATGCTGCAACAACGAAAACCAGACCTGAGGTTGTAGAAGCAATGCTTCCTTATTTTACAGAATTATTTGGCAATCCTTCCAGTGTATATGAATATGCTGCCCAGAATAAAAAGGCAGTGGATGAAGCCAGGGGTACGATTGCAAATGCGCTTAGTGCAGATATTTCGGAAATCTATTTTACAGCAGGCGGAACTGAATCAGATAACTGGGCTCTAAAGGCTGTTGTAGATGCATATGCAGACAAAGGTAATCATATCATAACATCAAAAATTGAACATCATGCAATTCTTCATACCTGTGAATATCTGCAAAAGCATGGCGTTGATGTGACTTATGTAGATGTCGATGAGAACGGTGTACTAAAGCTAGATCAGCTCGAGAAGGCAATCCGCCCTACTACGATACTCATTTCCATTATGTTTGCAAACAATGAAATCGGGACAATGCAGCCGATAAAAGAAATCGGAGAAATTGCAAAGAGGCATAATATCCTCTTTCATACCGATGCAGTACAAGCATTTGCACAGGTACCGATTAATGTGAATGCGTTAAATATCGATATGCTGAGCGCCAGCGGTCATAAGCTTAACGGACCGAAGGGAATTGGTTTTCTATATATCCGTAAAGGTGTAAAAATCCGTTCCTTTGTACACGGCGGTGCGCAGGAGAGACAAAGAAGGGCTGGTACGGAGAATGTTCCCGGAATTGTCGGTCTTGGCAAGGCAACACAGATGGCAATTGATACGATGACAGAAAGAGCTGAGCATGAAATTAAGCTGAGAAATCTTCTGATGAAGAGAGTAATGGAGGAAATTCCTTTTGTACGTATCAACGGGGATAAGACAAAAAGACTTCCGAACAATGCAAACTTCAGCTTCCAATTTGTTGAGGGTGAATCGCTACTGATCATGCTTGACATGAAAAATATCTGTGCTTCCAGCGGTTCAGCCTGTACCTCGGGTTCTCTGGATCCATCCCATGTACTGTTGGCAATCGGTCTTCCTCACGAAATCGCTCATGGTTCCTTAAGACTTACCGTTAACCACGAGAATACAGAGGAAGAGATGAATTATACAGTAGATCAAATCAAGGAAATTGTTGATAAACTCCGTAAGATGTCTCCGCTTTATGAGGATTTTATGAAGAAAAGATAGTTGAATATACAAGCCGGAATATTATATCACAGGAGGAAAAAATTATGTATTCAGAGAAAGTCATGGACCATTTTACAAATCCCAGAAATGTTGGAGAAATAGAGAATGCAAGCGGTGTTGGAACAGTAGGTAATGCAAAGTGCGGAGATATCATGCGTATCTATCTTGATATTGATGAAGCAGGGATAATTAACGATGTTAAATTTAAAACATTTGGCTGCGGTGCAGCAGTAGCGACCAGCAGCATGGCGACAGAGCTGGTAAAAGGTAAATCCATTCAGGAAGCTTTGCAGATCACAAACAAGGCCGTAATGGAGGCACTTGACGGATTGCCACCGGTGAAAATTCATTGTTCCCTGCTGGCAGAGGAAGCAATCCATGCAGCTTTGTGGGATTATGCCGAGAAGAACGGTATTAAAATAGAAGGTCTTTCAAAACCAAAGTCCGATATTCATGAAGGAGAAGAGGAAGTAGTATATTAATTTATGCTATTGTACTCCGGATATAGACAGTGATATACTAAGGCTATTTAATCAATCAATTGACGAAATAGTAACGGTTTATCTGTCGTATGGAATACGAAGCTTGTAAAACAGGGAGGTTACATGGAGAAGGTAGTAGTTGGAATGTCGGGAGGCGTTGATTCCTCAGTTGCGGCATACCTTTTAAAAAAACAGGGATATGATGTGATTGGTGTTACGATGCAGATCTGGCAGGATGAGGATCTATGCTCCGTGGAAGAAAACGGTGGCTGTTGCGGACTAAGTGCCGTAGAGGATGCAAGAAGAGTTGCATTGACACTGGGTATTCCATATTATGTAATGAACTTTAAGAAGGAGTTCCGGGAAAATGTAATTGATTATTTTGTGGAAGAATACCTTCAAGCAAGAACGCCGAATCCTTGTATCGCATGTAACCGTCATGTAAAATGGGAAGCATTATTGAAGCGTTCCTTGGATATCGGGGCTTCTTATATTGCGACTGGTCATTATGCCAGAATTACGAAGCTGGCGAATGGTAGATATACCATCGAGAAATCAGTAACCGCAGCAAAGGATCAGACCTATGCTTTATACAATCTGACACAGAAGCAGCTTTCTCATACTCTGATGCCGGTAGGTGCATATACAAAAGATGAAATTAGGATACTAGCACGAGAAATGAAGCTTCCGGTGGCGAATAAACCGGATAGTCAGGAAATCTGTTTTGTACCAGATAATAATTATGCTGGTTTTATAGAAAATTATCTGAAGGAAAAGCAGACTGTGCAAAGTAAAGACAATTATAACGGTCTTGTTCCCGGGAATTATGTTAATACGGCCGGTGAAGTGATTGGAAGACATCAGGGTTTGGTTCATTATACTGTTGGACAGCGTAAGGGTCTCAATCTGGCAATGGGACAACCTGTATTCGTGCTAGAACTACGGCCGGAGACCAATGAGGTGGTAATCGGTAATGCGAATGAAGTATTTTCGGATCGTCTGACTGCAAGAAATATCAATTTCATGGCAATTGAAGATTTGGATGGTGAACTGCAGGTAGAAGCAAAGATCCGTTACAGCCATAAGGGTGCAAAATGCGTGATGAAAAGGACTGCAAAGGATGAAATTCAATGTATTTTTGAAGAACCGCAGCGTGCAATTACACCTGGGCAGGCAGTGGTTTTCTACCAGGGAGATTATGTTGTCGGAGGCGGAACTATCATAAAGCCTGTGTGAAATGATCGTAATCGATAATAGGATATGCCTGGCTTATCTTAGAATGTAGGAGAGGTAAAATGGAGTATATCATTAAGAACTGTCCAAAATGTAACGGAGAGCTTCCAGTTCCATCCAATCTAGAAACCTGTATCTGCATGTTTTGTGGAGCAACAGTCAATTTTCATGAAAATGATAAGAATGCTGATATCGTTGGTTCCCCGCAGAAATTGGAGGCTCAATATCAGGATGCACTGGGAAAGATCTCGATCCTGATTGAGAATTATACGCCAAAATTAAAGGAATTTAAGAAAAGTAAATACAGTATCAGCTATGAGGATTATGTACAAAACTGTATGACAGTGATGGAACCTATAGCAAACTATGCAAATTTATCAGAGGAATGTGCAGCAACAGCGGTTTCGAAAACAGTGAAGGCTCTATTTGCTGTAATTAGTACGGAGCTTAAGGATCAGAAAAAAGGTAATATTAATACAGGCAAGGTTGACCAGCTTCGTTTCTTTCTGGCTCTCTATACCGTACCGATGATTGTATCACTAAAATCAGGAATCAGCGATACACTTGCGGAGCAAATTGTGCAGGAATGGAAAAAACAATTTCCGAAATATGCTTTCAATAAAGGAAATTATGAGGACATCCAGAACGGCTTTCAGCGAAAGGGTCTTTGTTTTATTACCTCCGCGGTATGCGAGACAATGGACAAGAGTGATGATTGCTATGAGTTGACACAATTTCGTAAGTTTCGAGATCAATATGTCCTGCAATCCGAGGCAGGCAGGGAATTAGTGAAGGAATACTATCAGATTGCACCTGTAATTGTATCCCTAGTTAATGTTATTCCGGAGCGCAGGCAGAAGTATGAAGAGATATGGAGCCGATATTTAAAACCCTGTCTTGAAGAACTTGAAGCAAACAGCCTTGAGGAATGTGAGAATAAATATATCAATATGGTGAAAGAATTGAAGAGTGAATTTGAGATAGATTAGTTATAAATATTATATTTCAACATATAAAATACCAACCATTTCATGGGTTGGTATTTTTAGTTTAAGACTATAGCTTTTCATACACCGGTTTTCCCTCTTTGAAGGTCGCGTAATAGCGAAATCCAAGATCCTTCAATAAATCGGGGATAGCAGAAAAATCATAGCACAGATGCTCCGGTTTATGAGCATCGGAGCCGATCGTAATTAATTCACCACCTAGTTCTTTGTAGCGCTTTATGATCTCAGCTTTCGGATGTGCGTAGCCCAGTCCGTATTTTAAACCGGCCGTATTGATCTCGATTCCCTTTCCATAAGACAAAATGGTTTTTAAGACCTCATCCAGGAGATCAGCATAATCCGAATAAGAATAATCAGGCATAACCAGTCGGCCGTTCGCATCCGTTTCCTTCGGAGCATAACGGATAATATAATCAATATGTCCGTAAACATGAAAGTTCTGAAATGCCCTGCAGTTTTCAATGATGGATTCAAAGTATCTTCGAATACCCTCCGACTTACTGCGGGTTATCCAAAACTCCGGAAAATAAGGATCAACATGGTCAACAACATGAGTGGAGCCTATAATAAAATCAAAAAGATTTTCTTTTGTCAGAAGGTTAAGCTGCTCGGTAAGATGAGGCTGTAAACCCAGCTCAATTCCGGTGAGAATTTCTATCTGTTTTGCATAGTACTTCTTCAGCTGTGCAATTTTTTGCCAATAATCCTTAATATCAAATACAAAGCTTAAATTCTCTGTATCAGGATAATCATAATCCATATGGTCTGTAAAACACAGCTTCTTTAATCCCAACTTGATGGCCCTTTCTATTACTTGCTCCATAGGGGCCTGCGAATCACTTGAAAATTCAGAATGTACATGGTAGTCAGAAATAATCATAAGAATTCTCCTTATCAGTATTATCATAGGATTCGATTGTCAAAAGCCTGATCCTAAGTATGATCATAAAGCAGCTTCCTCTGCTGCAAAATTATTCTTTGGAATGTATTTATACATCTGCATAAATCATTATTACTGGGATAACTGCGAAATACCGCCTATTTCTGTCGTAGATACCATTGAGTAGTTTGTATAATAAACAACAAAACCGGGTTTCCCTCCGCCGGGCTTCTTCACATTTTTCTTTAAGGTATAATCAATTTCTACCTTTTCTGCATCTCTTGCACTGGAATAATACGCTGCCAGACGTGCTGCCTCTTCAAAGGTGCGATCCGTCAGCTCCCGTCCTTCAGACTTGACAACTACATGGGAACCGGCAATTTTCTTCGCGTGGAACCACCAGTCCCCGCCATCCGCAAACTGGAAGGTTAATTCGTCATTCTGGTAATTGTTTTTACCGACGTACATATGAAAACCATCGGAGGAAAGGTAATGGAAGGGTTTGCTCTTTCCGGCTGTTTTTGAAGCATTTACCTTCTTTTCCTGCTTGGTCGGTCCGTGTGTGTACTTGCGGCGGATATAACCATAATCCGTCAGTTCACGCTTTAACGCAGTTAAGTCATTTTCTTCTGTGGCAATATCCAAAGCATTTTTAATCGATGCAAGGTGTGTAAGCTCCTCGCTGGTTTCTTTAATCTGTACCGAAAGTGCATCATAAGTACGTTTTAGCTTACTGTATTTATCAAAATAATGCTTTGCATTCTCAAGAGGGGTAATGGTTGGATCTAACGGAATACTGATTTCCTTATCATCATAATAATTAATGGCGGTTAGAACCTTAGCACCTGGTTCCAGACCGTATCCGTAAGCGGTGATCAATTCACCATAAACCTTGTATTTATCACGCTTTTGAGTATCCTGCAGCTGCTTATTCTGCAAATCATATTTTTTACTGGCACGATCAATTGCATTGGATACAATTTTGCGCAAATCGGTGGATTTCTGCCTTATTCTGGCTACGGCATCCTTTGCTGCATAGAAGGTTTCAAGTAGTGCAGATATGGAAGAAAAGTTCATAATTTCATGATTCGTATAACAAGTGAGAGCTACACTTGAGAATTCAACAGGGACATTGTCCTGCAAAACAATATTTGGAGTAAAGGTACCTTTTTTCACATCCTCTATGAAACGTGCAAAATTTTGATATAAATGCAGTCCTGCAGCCTCACTGAGCGCTTCTGTCGGCTCCTGTGCATCAATAGAAGCCCTGCAGCATAATTCATTGGCAAGTAAGGGACTAATACCGGTAAGGCTGTTATAGAGCGCTTTCCCGATCGGCATAGGTTTTTTCAAAATGTTATCTTGAAAATCCTCATAAGTAACCGTGAGAGGATTAAGCTTTTCGACGGTTTCCGGCACAAAGTAACTGCGTCCCGGCAACACTTCACGTACAGAGCTTATAAATTGATTGATTCTCTTAATACTATCAATGATTGTAAAATTTTCATCACAGAAAATAATATTACTATGCTTACCCATTAATTCAATAATCAAATATTTCGTACGCTCATCACCCATTTCATCCAGATGCTCCACCTTAAAATGAATGATGCGTTCCAGGCCAGGCTGATAGATATCAATGATCTTGGCGCTGTTCAGATGCTTACGGAGTAGCATACAGAAATTAGGAGCCGTTAAGGGGCTGGGTTTCGTATTTTCAGTAAGGTAAATCAAAGGAAGTCCTGCGCCTGCTGATAATAAAAGCTTATATTGTTCCCTAGCCTGCCCTTTAATAGTCAGTATCAATTCATCCTTTTCAGGCTGTGCAATCTTACTGATTCTCCCGTTTAATAAAGTGCTGCGCAGCTCCTGTATTATATTAGCAATAACGACACCATCAAATGCCATAATAACCTCCATCTGCCGTAATGACGGCAACAGTGTATCTTTATCTATTGATAATGCTTTCCGCTTAAGAAAGTATATTTTCAAGTAAGAACACAAATAATTATTCAATATTTATGATGCATTATACCATAGAACCCTTCCGTTGAACACCCTTTTCCGGATAAGAGTATGATTGATCTCGGGCAATAATACATATGAATGACAATAGATTAAATGTTATGTGCGATTTTCATCCATTCAATGATCGGATATATAAATTATATAGACAAGAATGCACAAAGAAAATTTGTTTCGACATCAAACCTTGTAAATATGAATGAGGAAAATAGTTACTTTTGGAAAAAAAGCTTGCTTAAACCACATAATGTAGATATAATAAAAAAAGCAAATACAAAGGGGTATTTGTTCTATTAAATTTACCCTTCTATACTGCAAATGAATTTATATGGCAATATCTAACAGAACCATTTAAATAAATCATTTGTTAGCAAATTTTAATCAAAGGAGATTAAATCATGGGTTACGTTGATGAAGTAATTGAGCTGGTAGTTAAGAAAAACCCCGCAGAGCCGGAGTTCCATCAGGCAGTGAAGGAGGTACTGGAATCCCTTCGGGTTGTTGTTGATGCGAATGAAGAAAAATTCAGAAGAGAGGCTCTTCTGGAAAGATTGGTGGAACCTGATAGACAGATTAAGTTCAGAGTACCGTGGGTGGATGACAGCGGTAAAGTTCAGGTAAACACCGGTTATCGTGTACAATTTAATAATGCAATTGGACCGTACAAAGGAGGATTGCGCTTACATCCTTCTGTAAACATCGGAATTATCAAATTTCTGGGCTTTGAACAGATCTTTAAAAACTCCTTAACCGGTCTTCCGATTGGCGGCGGTAAGGGTGGTTCAGATTTTGATCCGAAAGGTAAATCCGATCGGGAAGTTTTAGCATTCTGTAAGAGTTTTATCACAGAATTGTATAAATACATAGGTGCCGACGTGGATGTACCGGCAGGAGATATCGGTACTGGCGGAAGAGAAATCGGCTACATGTTCGGACAATATAAGAAAATTAAGGGAACTTATGAGGGTGTTTTAACCGGTAAAGGATTAACCTTCGGAGGTTCTTTGGCAAGAACGGAAGCAACCGGTTACGGTTTATTATATCTGGTAGAAGAAATGCTTCTCTGTAACGGCAAGGATATCAATGGGAAGATTGCAACGGTATCCGGTTCTGGCAATGTAGCAATATATGCTATCCAGAAAGCACATCAGTTAGGTGCGAAAGTGGTTACCTGCAGCGATTCAAGCGGCTGGGTTTATGATCCGGATGGTATAGATGTTGCAGCGCTTCAGGAAATCAAAGAAGAAAACCGCGCAAGGCTGACAGAATACAAGAAATACAGACCGAATTCAGAATACCATGAAGGCAGAGGCGTATGGACCGTAAAATGCGATATTGCGCTTCCCTGTGCAACACAGAACGAACTGCTTCTGGAAGATGCAAAAGTGCTGGTTGCAAATGGCTGTTTTGCAGTAGCAGAGGGTGCTAATATGCCAACAACACTCGAGGCAACACAGTATCTGCAGGACAATGGAGTTATGTTTGCACCGGGAAAGGCTGCGAATGCCGGTGGTGTTGCTACTTCCGCACTAGAAATGACGCAGAACAGTGAACGATTAAGCTGGACCTTTGAAGAGGTTGATGCAAAGCTGAAGCAGATTATGGTGAATATATATCATAGTATGGATGACGCGGCTAAGAGATACCAGGCAGCCGGTAATTATGTAGTAGGTGCTAATATTGCAGGCTTTGAGAAGGTAGCAAATGCAATGCTTGCACAGGGTATCTGGTAGAATAAATATCTGATTTTAACATGGAAATTGGGTACGTAACACAAATAAAATAAGCTGTCTTAAAACCATTTCAATTTTCTGAAAGGATGCCATAGCATCTGACAGATAAGATGGTTTTTAGGCAGCTTTTTATTTTATAAGTAAGATTGGAGTGTCAAGACTTTTGACAAGTCGTATAACTTCCATTTGAACTATCTCCATAATATCTCCATAAACAACTGATATGATATAACAAAAGTGTGAAGAAAAGCGTCTTAACACACAATACGAAAGATGTGCAGATGGCAGTGCAGAAATGGGGGTTAAGAGTGAATTCAAAATTTATGGAAAAGCTTTTATATGTTGACAATATGACCTGTATAAACTGTGAAAATAAAATCGAACAGATTTTATCGAAACAAACGGGTATTGTTAAAGTACGTGCAAGCTATACCAAAGGCACGGTTCTGGTAGAATATGATGTAAATGAAGTAAGTCTGGCAAAAATAAAGGAAATCATTGAAAAGGAAGGGTATCATGTTAATACGAAAGCAGAAAACATTACAGATAAACAGGTGCAACCTGGCAGCAGCAAGGAGATACTGCAATCGTTTGAGAACAAACGGGATTATACCAATATAGCGGGAACACTGATTATCCTGTTTGCTTTTTACATGATAGCAAAACATCTGGGCTTCTTTCGTTTGTTTGATACTTTTCCGCTGGCGAAGGAAGGAATGGGCTATGGAATGCTTTTTCTGATTGGGCTTCTGACTTCCATACATTGTGTGGCAATGTGCGGTGGCATCTGTCTATCACAATGTGTTCCGAAAACCAGTGGTAAAAATATTGCCTCCGATAAATTGACACTGATAAAACCAAGCCTTTTATACAACATAGGAAGAGTGCTTTCCTATACGCTGATCGGCGGAATTGTCGGTGCACTTGGTTCGATTTTTAGCTTCTCAGGGACATTAAAAGGTTTTATTCAGATATTAGCCGGCATTTTTATGATGATTATGGGGATTAATATGCTTGGTACCTTCCACTGGCTGCGCAGACTAAATCCAAGATTGCCTAAATTTTTTGCCAGAAAGATATATTCCGGGCGCAGCAGTAACAGCCCGTTTTATATCGGCCTGCTAAATGGTCTGATGCCCTGCGGACCCTTGCAAGCAATGCAGATCTATGCATTGTCTACCGGTAGCCCAATAAAGGGAGCAATAGCAATGCTTTCATTCAGCCTTGGAACAGTTCCGCTGATGTTTGCTTTTGGTGCTCTGAGTTCCTTATTAAGTAAGAAGTTCACCGCCAAGATGATGACTGCAAGTGCTGTACTGGTAGTAGTATTAGGTATATTTATGTTTAGCAACGGTATGGGATTGTCCGGAATTATGATACCGAATATTACCAGCGCAGCAGGCACTACCTTAAAGACGTTGAATGTTGCTCGTATTGAGAACGGTGTTCAGGTAATAAGGACAGGACTATCCTCCGGGAGATATGAACCTATTGTAGTACAAAAAAATATTCCGGTTAAATGGATTATTCAGGCAAAGGCCGGAGATATTAACGGCTGCAATCAAAGTATTGTGGTACAGCAATACGGTATACAGAAAGATCTTGTGCAGGGAGAGAATATCATTGAATTTACGCCCGAAGAGAGTGGTACCTATCCATTCAGCTGCTGGATGGGTATGATACGAAGCAAAATTACTGTCGTTGACGATCTTAAGCAAGTGGATAGTAATGATGTATTAAAGGATAACAACCGCAATCCGATCGGTTCGGGTGGTTCCTGCTGCACAGGCGCATCCTATTAACTGTAACTGAAAGCTGGCGGAAAAGTGTATAGCGCAGTTTTTTTCGATAAAAAACAATTACATGCTTTTCGCTAAAGTTTAATATGCCGCATGTGTGGCAGATGGAGGTTAAAAATGAACAGAATCTTTAAAATAAAATTAACAAAATTGTCAGTTATCGCTGCGGCAGCAGTAATCATAATAATAGCAGCCTTAAGTTATAAAAATTTTACAGAAAACAGTAAAACTGTTCCGGATACAGCGGTAAAAGCAGCGGTTTCCGACAGTGATATCATTATAATGATTAAGGATGTAACCGATAAACCATCGTTCTATCCCGCAACCATCAATGGAACTGATCTGGAGGTGATTGCAGTAAAGGCTTCAGATGGATCAATTCGTACCGCATTTAATACCTGCCAGGTCTGCTATAACTCCGGAAAAGGATATTACAAGGCAGAAGGCAATGAAATGGTATGCCAGAATTGTGGAAATCGATTTGGTGTAAATGATATTGAAATAGTAAAAGGCGGATGTAATCCGGTACCGATTACAGATGAATATAAAACAGTTTCGAATGAAACCATTACGATACCGAGAACAATTTTATCACAAGCAGTAAGTATTTTTCAAAACTGGAGATAATGGATAGAACGTATAATATTTAGTCCGTTTCTGGGAGCTATAAGGATACGGCGTCTTAATCGTATCTATAATCCCTGCGCAAATCACTAGACTTTGGAAAGGACAAGGTTAACAATATGAGTAAGGAAACAATAAAAATCAGTAATATGACTTGTGCAGCATGTGCACAGAGAATCCAAAAAGCGGTCGCTAAAGTGGACGGTGTCCTGGATGCTTCGGTTAATTTTGCCTCGGAAAAATTAACCGTGGAATTTGTGGAAGGAAATACAAACATTTTAGCGATTAAAGATGCCGTCGAAAAGGCAGGTTATGGCGTATTAGTAGAAAATCAATATAATCATATCATAATACCAATTGGCGGGATGACCTGTGCTGCCTGCGCACAGCGGGTGGAAAAAGCTCTTGATAAATTGAATGGTGTGATGAGTGTTTCTGTTAATTTGGCTACAGAGAAGGCCACAGTGGAATATGATCAATCCCTAATTAAGCTCAAAACAATAAAGGAATGTATCGAAAAAGCAGGATACCAGGCATTAGAAATAAATCCGGATTCTGTTGACGAGGATAAAATTCGGAAGGAGAAAGAAATAAAAACACTATGGACGAAGTTCCTTGTTGCTGCGGTTTTCGGAATACCTTTATTATATTTTGCAATGGCACCAATGGTTGCATGGTGGCCATTTCCCATACCCAAAGCAGTTCGGCCCATGACCTATCCGCTCCGGTATGCACTGCTGCAGATTTCATTGGTAACACCAATTATCATTGCAGGTTATAAATTCTATTCAGTAGGCTTTAAAGCACTTTGGCAAAGAAGTCCGAATATGGATTCATTAGTTGCAATCGGTACCTCAGCCGCAGTTATTTACAGCCTTTATAATACGGAGCAGATAGTAAACGGTAATTTTGGTGCAGTGGAAAGTCTCTATTTTGAAACGGCAGGTGTAATTATTGCACTTATATTACTAGGTAAATCACTGGAGGCTGTTTCTAAGGGTAAGACCTCGGAGGCTATTAAGAAGCTTATGGGACTTGCGCCAAAGACTGCTACCGTAATGGAAGATGGCAGGGAGACGGAGGTTCCAATTGAAGAGGTGGAAATAGATCAGGTAATTCTGGTAAGACCCGGCGAGAAAATTCCGGTGGATGGTGTGGTGCTTGAGGGGAATACATCAATTGATGAAGCCATGTTAACCGGAGAGAGTATGCCGGTTGACAAAAAGCAAGGAGATAAAGTTTATGCAGCCAGTATGAATAAAAATGGAATGATAAAATTTAAGACTACCAAAGTCGGTAGTGATACCGCTTTAGCACAGATTATAAAGCTGGTAGAAGAAGCACAGGGTTCAAAGGCTCCGATCGCCAAGCTGGCGGATATTGTTTCCGGTTATTTTGTTCCGATTGTCTGTGCGCTCGCACTGGCAGCCTTCTTTGTCTGGTTTTTCTCCGGACAGACGCTATCCTTTTCCCTTACCATATTCATCTCTGTGATTGTGATCGCATGTCCTTGTGCACTGGGGCTTGCAACACCTACAGCCATAATGGTCGGAACAGGAAAGGGAGCGGAGAACGGTATTCTGATAAAAGGCGGTGAAGCACTGGAAACCACACATAAAGTAAATACGATTGTTTTTGATAAGACAGGTACGATAACCGAAGGTAAGCCGGAGGTTACCGATATCATACCTGTACCTGGCAAAGAACCGTCTTTGCTGTTAAGAATTGCCGCTTCCTGTGAAAAAGGTTCCGAGCACCCGCTTGGAGAAGCAATAGTCAGGAGAGCACAGAAGGAACAGCTTGAACTTATGATGACGGAGCAATTTGAAGCAATACCGGGACAGGGAATTGAGGCACTGATGAAGGATCAGAGAATCTTAATCGGAAATCGAAAGTTAATGGATAAGAAAGGAATTTCCCTGGATAAATTGAGCGGAAAATCCGATCTTCTGGCAGACGAAGGGAAAACACCGGTGTATCTTGCCGTAGAGAATGAGCTGTATGGTATTATTGCGATTGCTGATGTTTTAAAAGATAGCAGCAAGAAGGCAATCAACAAGCTAAAGAATATGGGCATTGAGGTAGCAATGATAACCGGCGATAACCGTAAAACGGCTGAAGCGATTGCAAAACAGGTTGGCATTGACCGGATACTCTCCGAGGTTCTGCCACATGAAAAATCAAAGGAAGTGAAGAAGCTTCAGTCAGAGGGCAAAATTGTTTGCATGGTTGGCGATGGTATTAATGATGCGCCTGCCCTTGTGCAGGCGGATGTAGGAATTGCGATCGGATCAGGCACCGATGTAGCCATCGAATCAGCAGATATCGTGCTTATGAAAAGTAACCTGATGGATGTTCCGACCGCAATCAAGCTAAGTAAAAGCACCATTCGCAATATTAAGCAAAATCTATTCTGGGCCTTTGGCTATAATGTTGCCGGTATACCGATTGCAGCCGGTGTTCTGCATCTTTTCGGAGGACCTTTGCTTAATCCTGTATTTGCTGCAGCTGCAATGGCTTTCAGTTCGGTATCGGTAGTATCAAACGCACTTCGTCTTAAAAGGTTTAAACCATATAAGTAACATAGAAAAGGGAGACGGATCCTATGAAGAAAAAGATAATGTTTATCCTATTATTATTTATCTTAAATTTGCCACTTATGGCATGTAATAAACTCGATGTCATTGGGGATCGTTCGATAATCTCCTTTCAGGATCTATTGCAGGCATCAAAAGGGCAGGTTTCATCGGAGGAAGGTAATAGCGGATGGTCCCTTACAGCATCGGATCAGACGGCAAGATTTATCTGGAGTAAGGATTTTGACAGGACAGACAAAATGAATGTTCTAATAGAAACGGATGCCAAACCGTTTGTTGATGCAGGACTTGCTGCGGATAAATTACCAGCAGGAATGCTGCAAGGAGATAAAATTGTAGTAGGTACCAGCCTGGAAGCAGATAAAATCTCTGATCAGGAAATGACGAAACCGCTGGAAAGCTACCGGCAGTTTGTACACTTATACCGTGATCATCTGAAGTATCATGCGAAGCTTGATCATTTCGGAATTGATTTAGGCGGAGGCAATGTGTTTGAGTGGGCAAAGGACATGAAAACAAACGATAAAGATATTGTATTTGTTCTCAATCCTCAGGTATTTATTGAGGCAGGAACAAATCCTGATAAAGTAAAAGGATGGCTATTTGCTACGGTAGAGACAATGGACGATAATGGGAAGAAGATCAAAGTTGACAAATTTCTGAAACCATTTGATCTTATTAAGTAATAAGGGTTTCCGTAACAATTGGACTTCGGCGGATGCACACTTGCTTCGCTCGGCGCGTTTAAATAATAATCATCCTGTGATATAATAAAGATACGAATGAAAAGGAAGGAACCGGGCGAATAATATTCTGAAGTAGGGAGTCGGCAAAGCTTTCTGCAACAGAAGATAGGCGGTCATAACAACGTTTAACCGGAGCCTTCCCGGATGATAAAGATAGTTCAGGTGTAGTGTTAGAATAAAATTCGGAGGACAATATGGATCAGGCAGTAAAGAAAATCCTGGTGGTTGAAGATGAAGTTAAGATAATGAATGTAGTAAAATCCTTTCTGGAAAGTAAGGGGTTTTATGTGCTTTCGGCAGAAGACGGGCAGAAAGCGATTGAAATATTTGAGAAAGAAAATATTTCGATGATATTGCTTGACTTAATGCTGCCCATCCTTTCCGGCGAAGAGGTATGCAAGAAGATAAGAAAGAGATCAAGAGTTCCTATCATTATGCTGACAGCGAAATCGGAGGAGGAAGATTTACTTCAGGGACTTGGTATTGGAGCAGATGATTATGTTACCAAGCCCTTCAGCCTGAAAGCACTGTATGCCAGAATAGAAGCAGTAATGCGAAGGTCGGCTGAGGATATGTGGACACTGACGAATAAAAATTCTTACTTGGATGGAGATTTGATTATTGATTTGGAAAGCAGGATAGTGAAAAAGCAGTCCGAAGAGGTAAAATTAACGCCAAATGAATATAAGCTATTAACAACTCTTATCCGGTATCCGAATAAGGTATTTACCCGAGATGAGTTGATTATATCGGCATTAGGTGAAGAATTTGCAGGATATGACAGAACCATTGACAGCCATATCAAAAATCTTCGGCAGAAAATAGAGACAGACCCCAAAAATCCCGTTTATGTCAGGACAATTCATGGAGTTGGTTATAAATTCGGAGGATGAAGCAATGATAAAAAGCTTGAAATCACAACTATCCCTGACAATTCTAGTGATCCTTCTCATAACGGTTGGATTAATCAGCATTCTTGCAAATTATTTTATTAACCGGCAGTTTACTGAGTATATTGCAAAACAGCAGGAACTGAAGACACAGATTATTACTTCAAGTATCAGCAATATGTATCAGACAGATACGGACAGTTGGAATATGGATTATATTCATGCCGTGGGGATGAATTCACTGTATGAAGGATATATTATCAAGGTTTATGATAAGAATAATCAGATATTGTGGGATGCGCAGTCACATAATATGAGTTTATGCAATCAGATAATGGCGGATATATCAAATAGGATGCAGATACAATACCCACAGCTTAACGGAGAATTTAAAGCAGCAAATTATCCTCTAATTAAGGAAGGAGATACAATAGGCTTTGTCAGTATCAGCTACTTTGGTCCCTTCTTCCTAAATGATAACGACTTTGAATTTCTGCGATCTTTAAACATTATCTTAATCAGTATAGGTATGATAGCACTGTCGGTATCAGTGATTGTAGGTAATCTTCTCGCGAAGAGAATCAGCCGGCCGATCTTAAAAACAGTTGAAATTACAAAACAGATCGCAGATGGAAGGTATGAAGTCAGACTGGAAGAAGATACCGATATCAAAGAGCTTAATCTGCTGGTGGAATCAATTAATCATCTGGCGCTTTCCTTGGAAACCCTTCAAAAATTAAGAAAAAAGTTAACAGAAGATGTAGCACATGAGCTTCGAACTCCGATCACCATACTGCAATCCTATCTGGAAGCCATGGCGGATGGATTGTGGGAACCAACAGAAGATCGGCTAGGCAGCTGCTATGACGAGGTGATGCGGATTGGGAAATTGGTAGGTGATTTAGAGCGGTTAGCGAAGATAGAAAGTGATAATCTAAAGCTCAATAAAAGCCAGATTGATTTATATGAGATAATTCAGAAAATTGCTCATAATTACCTTGCTGAGCTGGAAAGAAAAAAGCTGGAGTTTCGTATGGAAGGTAGTCATTCTAACCTCTTTGCAGATCAGGACCGTATAAGCCAGGTGATTGTTAATCTACTTACAAATGCGATCAAGTATTCCAAAGAAATGAGCAGTATTCGGGTGACGGTTTTTGAAACAGAAGATACGGCAGGATTTATCATACAGGACAATGGAATAGGTATTGCGCAGGATGAATTACCCTTTATATTTGAACGCTTTTATCGTGCTGATAAATCGCGCCACCGTGCTACCGGAGGATCCGGTATCGGTCTTACGATTGTAAAATCAATCGTGGAGGCACATGGCGGAAGAGTCTTTGCAGAAAGTAAGGTAGAGGAAGGCAGTAAATTCACTGTGGTACTTCCGAAAATGTAATTTAGCAGATACATTCATCTATTTGGAACAAGGGTATGGGTATATTATATTAACAAGATCTATATGTTATTTGATAAAACTGAAATTGATTAATTGTGATGGGAGCTTCGTAGAAGCTCCCATTTTATAGTATTTTAATATGGAGTAAGGAATATTTACACTATCTTAATATAAGGAATAATATAATTAGAAACTGCAGATTATATTTTGAAAGGCCTTTATAGTTGCCTGTGCTATTCAAACAAGTGACACAGGTATTACCGTATATCAGTTTCTTGATTAGATTTGCCATCAAAATTCGAATTTATGTATTGAGTAATGACACATATATTAATTCTATGAGGAGAGAAAGAAATGAACGTAAAACATATTTTGTTAGGCAAACCATTGAAAAACAATGAATTAAGCCATGAAAAACTATCCAGACTCTGGGGGCTTCCGATTATGGCAAGCGATGCTGTATCATCGGTAGCTTATGCAATTGAAGAGATATTGTTAATATTAATCCCTTCCATTGGCTTCCTTGCTTTTCACACACTTCCGTTTATTGTAGTTCCAATATTACTTTTATTATGCATTCTGGTATTATCTTATTCACAGATAATTGATCATTATCCTAACGGTGGTGGTGCGTATGCCGTGGCGAAAGAAAATATCGGAATGACCTCATCGCTTCTTTCTGCGGCTGCACTTACCATTGATTATATTATGACTGTTGCGGTTAGTATATCTTCTTCGACTGCGGCACTCGTCTCGGCCTTTCCTGTCTTTTCCGGTCATAAGGTTATCATCTCTTTGATCTGTGTAGCAATTATTACGTTAATTAATCTTAGGGGTGTACGGGAAGCATCAAAGGTGTTTGGCTTACCTACCTATATTTTTATTATATCAATGGCGCTGTTGATTATCTGCGGTTTCTTTAAGATGCTTACCGGCACATTACACCCGATTGTGTATCATCCTACGGTTCTTCCACCTGAGACAGTTGGGGGAATAGGCGTTTTTATCCTGCTCAAGGCATTTTCTTCCGGATGTAGCGCAATGTCCGGTGTTGAAGCTGTGAGTAATTCGGTGCCCAGCTTTGCTAAGCCGTCGGAGAGAAATGCAAAGCATGTTTTATTTATGCTTGGTATAATTATTTTGTTCATTTTTGGAGGAACCTCAATTCTTGCGCTTAAACTGCAGGTTATGCCGATGGAAGGGCATACGGTATTATCGCAGATAACCTCTGCAGTGTTTGGCAGGACATTTCTATATTATGTGATCCAGGTATTCACTTCCCTGATCTTAATACTTGCTGCCAATACGGCTTATAATGGATTACCGCAGCTGTTGTATATTCTGGCACACGACGGTTTTGTTCCGAGACAGTTTTCTTCCAGAGGAACAAAACTGAGTTTTTCCAACGGAATTGTATTTATCTTTATCGCAGCATCTTTATTAATTATTGGTTTTAAAAGTGAGACACATGCATTAATTCCTCTGTATTCCGTAGGAGTATTTGTTTCCTTTACGATTGCACAATATGGTATGTTTAAAAAATGGCGTACCTTAAAAGAAAAAGGCTGGCAGTATAAATGCTGGATCAATGGCATTGGTGCGATGGTAACTCTTGTTGTATCGGTTATTGTCTTTAGCACAAAATTTATGGATGGAGCCTGGATTCTGGCATTGGCAATTCCGGCAATTATGACATTAATGTATACGATCCATACACATTATACGCAGGTAGGGAACGAATTGAAGCTGGACGTATATAAACCCTATTATGATCAGGGCGGCGTATCCTCAACGCAATGTATCCTGCTTGTACATGACATCAATAAACCGTTCCTGAAGGCAATAAATTATGCTAATTCTATATCAGATAATATAACAGCACTTCATGTATGCCGTCATCCGGAACATGCGAAGGAACTTAGAAAACAATGGTCTGAACATAAAATTCCTTATGAGCTGGTTGTGATTGAGACCCCCTATCGGGATATCATAAAACCGATGGATGATTATTTGTGGCAGAGAGAAAAGGCTCTGAAACATGGAGAAAATATATCTGTAATTCTTATCAAATTTATCACTGCGCATTGGTATGACAGTATTTTGCATAATCAGACAACTTATTTTTTCAGCCAGCATTTGAGTAAACATAAGAATATATCTACCGTCATACTTCCATTTCATTATACACTTAATAAGAAACAATTTCATAATCAAAAATAATAGGATTAGGGTGTTGTACGAAATACATAGTGCACACCTCTTTTTTCGCATAAAAATGGTCGCCTATCTTCGAAAACATGGAATAGTCTAGTTATATGAAATCAATGATTTCTGATTCGAATAATTATTGTTATCGAATAAATAGCAAAGGAGAAGAATTAAATAGACATACCTTAGTATATGTTAGAAATAGAAAACATGACATATTTTAAGAAGAAAATTATATTTCAGGATGGTGTATGCTGTCTGAGTGTTAGTATTTTTGGTGCACCTCAAATTTTATGAAGACACCTATATAAGATTTTCGTTATAGATTAATGTTGAACCTATTTTATAGTATGACAAAACAAAAAACGTAAAAATTTTTAATTAATATATTGACATATAATATTATACGGTGTATAGTATTGCTAAATCAATAATATTGTTGAGTGTATAACTTGTGAAAGGAGTTGTTGGCATGGTATTTAATACCGGTTCAGCGCTATTAGATGCAATCGTACTTGCTGTTGTTTCAAAGGAACCGGAAGGAACTTACGGATACAAAATTACGCAGGATGTGCGACAGGCTATCGAAGTATCGGAATCCACCTTGTATCCTGTTCTGAGAAGGCTCCAGAAAGAAGATTGCCTCGAGGTTTATGATCTGGAATTCGGAGGAAGAAACCGAAGGTATTATAAAATTACAGATAAAGGTATGGCACAGTTAAGATTATATTATGATGAGTGGGAAAGTTATTTTAGAAAGATTAATATTATTTTTGAAGGAGTGAAATAGATGACAAAGCTAGAATTCATGAAGGAACTCGAAAGCTTATTGTCCGATATTCCCTTGGAAGAAAGAGAAGAAGCTCTTTGGTATTACAAGGATTACTTTGAAGATGCGGGAGAAGCGCATGAGGAAGAGGTAATTCAGGAACTGGTATCGCCGGAGAAGGTGGCAGCAACAATCAAGGCTGATCTATCTGCTAATGAGGCAGAACGTGTAAACAGGGGATACTACACGGAAAAAGGCTATCAAGATACAATAAATAATGAGTATGAAATCGTAGGTTCCAATAAGCAGGCAGACAGTGCAGGCAATAGAAGCAATACGAATGCAGGCAATACAGGTTACACAGATACTTCTGCAAGAAGCAGCAACACATATCAATCTTATGATCCCGGCAGAAACCGGCAATATCGGCAGGGCGGCGCTTCAGGGACTGATCAGTCGTCGCAGCAGAGAACGAAAAATACGAATATAGTACTGATTATCCTGGTATGCATAATAGGCTTTCCGTTTATCATGTCTGCACTGGGTGTTGCTTTCGGATTGGTTATGTCAATTATAGGAATTATCATAGGTTTCGGATGTGCTGGTATTGCTATGATTGGTGTAGGAATTGCATTAGTTTTTGTAGGTTTTGCAAAGCTTGCTGTTCCACTCGTAGGACTCTTGTTCTGTGGCAGCGGACTTATCGTATTTGGTCTTGGAATGCTGTTTACACTTGCATGTGTGGCATTATGCAAAAATGTACTTCCTGCTTTTATTAGAGGTATCATAAATTTATGCAGAAAGCCCTTTCAGAATAGGAGTGTGACGGCATGAAGACCTTTTCAAGAGTTTGGCTGGCCGCCAGCCTGATCGCAATCGGTGTAGGAATTGGGATTTTAGTGATCGCGTTTGCTTCCGGTGCAAGATGGGAAGATGTATCACCTGTAACAAATATGTATGAAAGTTATGATGATATTAATAGCCTTGATTTTGATATTACTTACGGAGAGGTAAGAATAGAACAGGGGAATGAGTTTTCGATTTCAGCTCATAATATAATAGAGGATCAATTCAGTTCTTATGTCAAGGACGGAGTATGGTATATCCGGGAAGATGAAAGTAATTATTTTGATTTATTCGGGATACGAGTTCCGGCAAGACATAATATTAATATAGGGTGGAATGACCATTTTACACCTTATATTACGATAACCATACCGGAGAATTTTACTGCACAGAATATATCCCTGCGCGTAGAGGCAGGATCAGTCAATGTAGACCGCATAAAGGCAGAAGAGAGTGACTTCAATTTAAATGCGGGTGAGCTACAGATTAATGAACTCTCTATTTCCGGAAAATCTCAATATAGAGTCAGAGCCGGAGAAATGATGTTAAAAAAAATGGATGCCAAAGATATTACGGTTGACTGTGGTATAGGAAGTGTTAAAATAGATGGTATAATAACAGGGGACAGTAACATTAAATGCGGGTTGGGTCAGGTATATCTTGATCTTGCTGCGAAAGAAAACGATTACTCTTACGATATAAACTGTGGAATCGGTGAGGTTAAGATTAATGGGGAAGAATATAATAATATAAGTAATAAAATAATAAAAAACGGAGATACCGACAATAATTTATCCCTGGATTGCGGTGTTGGAGAAATAACAGTTGATTTTAATAAATGATGAATGAATAGGAGGAAATTTATATGGATATGAAGAGATTGTATCGTTCTAATTCGAATAAAATGATTTGTGGAGTTTGCGGAGGTATAGCGGAGTATATTAACATTGATCCTACGGTTGTGCGCCTTTTATGGGTTGTATTTGGAATTTGGGGAGTGGGAGTTCTTGCTTATATCATAGCAGCAATTGTCATGCCGGTGCAATAATATACCAAGTATACAGTAAGCTTAACAAGAAAGACAGTATATTATAATGAATAGAGCTGTTTCAGACCATAAGGAGTAAGTCTGAAACAGCTTTTTTATTACATAGGAAAGTTCGTCCTATGTAATAAAACCCTCCAGGAGGATGTGCAGCTCCGCGTGCGGAACAAAAGCTGTGCATTATAGATCTATAATCGCGAGAGTGCGCGAAGCACACTTTTGTTCATTTCATAGGACGCCCGGTCTGCACCATGTGAATAAACATGTGCTCATATTCATTCGGTAAATCATTTTAGTCTTTCGAAACTTTATCTTCATAGGAAAGAATGATATACTTTATTGATAATGTCGATAATCTGAGCAGCTTCAAATGGCTTGGTAAGAAATTCGGCAGCACCATATTTGACGGCATCTACCATTTTAGACTTCTGACCGGCAGCGGTAACCATAATAATCTTAGCATTTTTATCGTATTCCATAATGGACTGCAGCGCTTCCAGGCCGTCCATTACGGGCATTGTAATATCCATAGTCGTGATATCGGGATGCAGTTCCTTGTACTTTTTTATCCCTTCTTCTCCGTTAGCGGCATCTCCGATTACTACATGACCGTTTTCTTCTAAGATACCCCTTAGTATTTTACGTGACGTTTTCGAATCATCAACCATAAGAATATTTGCCATTCTAATCTCCCTCCTAATTTATCTCAACCTGATTGTCTACTGTAATCAGTAAATCAGACTGTAAACCGTTAATAATTACCGGGACAACATAGATATCCCCTTTTGAGTTAAGATGATTGCAGGTCATAAAAAGAGGTGGAGTCATATCAATATGAATATCTTCCATACTAAGCTTTGAAGCGTATAATCCATTGGTACAGTTGATAAATTCACATACGGAATCAAAGGCATCCTCATCTAAACGGGAAAATTTCTCTTTTGCAAAAGGTTCCGCGATCGATAATAATTCCTGATTCTTGCAGGCAAAGCCTACAAAAAATGCATGATCCCCTACTATTTTCTGGAAAGCAAGTGAGCCGAAGTCGTAATTATGTATAGTATATAGTTTCCTTAGAATGATGTCGCTGCTGATAAAACGGATAACATTGCGGATAAATAAGCTGATACATTCATTTACAAGGGAATTATCAGTATTTACGAATACAGGTATGATACGATCGATATCCCCGGATTTTAATATGTCAATGTCATTGCTGGAAAGGTTATATTCTTTTCGGAATTCTTCGATAAGCTTTTCGATATCCTGAACGGTGAAGATATGTTTTTCGGTAAGTACCTGAATAAATTGCAGATAAGGATTACCCTGCATGTTTAAAAGATGCGTAACTTCTTCCTCTAGTAAATACCCTTTTTCTATAGCAATATCACCAAAACGGAGATCCATTTTGCGCTGAATGTCATTGATTTCTTCTGCTTGTTTGACGGATAATAATTTCTCGGAAACGGCAATTAATCCTAATTTCACCCTTGCTTTATGCTGCAATTCCATTATTTCGTTAAATTGTTCCTGAGAAATCTTTTCCTTATCTACTAAAAATTTTCCAAAAAAAAGCCCGAACATGTTATTTCTCCTTTCGTAATTCAAGATAATCTCCGAGCATTCCTATGTACGAGAAAATACGCCTACGTGACCCCTTAGCCCCCCATGCGTTCTATAACAAGAAAATGATAAGCAATTTATCTTGCTGCTAAATAATTCTCATTTTAGAATGTTTATACAAAAATAATATACATCATTTGAAGTAAAAAAAATAGTCCATATTTGTAAAATAGTTTTAATTTTTTATGTTATTTAGGTATAATCATAGTGTTTGAAATTGTTTGTAGTTAAATCGGAACAATAAGGCATATTGAATTTGACAGGGAAGGATTTCATAGCGGCATTGTAATAGAATAAGCTTGTTTATTGCGATCATTATTAAAATGATTTGAGTGGGTGTATTTTATAGCATATTGTCGGATCTGATAAAAACAAGATTTTATTAAGTTATTATGATGACAATCCAGTTTATCTATGATAAAGTAATGTTTAAGTTAAGAAGGATATACTTAATAATAGATGATGAAGAGTGATAATTATGAAATATTATGCAGTCATATACATTTTGATATGCCATGCTTTTTCATACCCAAATCATGGATTATTATAAAACAAGACAAATGTTATACGGAGGTAATAATGAAAACAATAATTGAATTAATTACGGATGAAATGAAGAAAGCCTTTGTTTCAAAGGGCTTTGAGGCAAAATACGGCATGGTAACCTTGTCCAACAGACCGGATTTATGTCAATACCAGTGCAATGGTGCATTGGCTGCAGCAAAACAATATAAGACAGCACCGATTAAAATTGCGGAGGAGATTATAAAGGTCGTAAATACGAATAAAACATTTAAAGAAATCTCGGCAATTATGCCGGGGTTTATCAATATAACCTTAAGTGACGAATTTCTGGCAGATTATATTAACCAGATGAAAGCTTCTGAAAGATTTGGATGTGAACAGAATCCAAACCCGCAGAAAATATTAATCGATTATGGCGGTCCAAATATTGCAAAGCCTCTGCATGTTGGTCATATGAGATCGGCTGTCATCGGTGAGAGTGTAAAGAGACTTCTTAAATTCCGTGGAAATGAGGTGATTGGAGATGTTCATCTGGGTGATTGGGGAACTCAGATGGGACTGATTATTGCCGAGCTTCGCAAACGTAAACCGGAGTTGGTATATTTTGATGATCAATATGACGGAGAATATCCTAAGGAGGCTCCTTTTACCATTACGGAACTGGAAGAGATTTATCCGGCGGCAAGCGAATATTCCAAGGCAAATCCTGAATTTCGCGAAGAAGCAAAGCATATTACGTATCTTTTGCAGAATGGACACAGGGGCTACCGGGCGATCTGGAACCACATGATGGATGTTTCAGTTACCGATGTGAAAAGAATTTATAAAATTCTCAATGTATCCTTTGAACTATGGAAGAAGGAAAGTGATGTACAGCCTTATATTCCCGGGATGGTACAGTATCTAAAGGACCATGATTATACACGCATCAGTGAGGGAGCATTAGTAGTGGATGTCAAAGAGGAAAGTGATACCAAGGAAATACCGCCCTGTATCATATTAAAATCAGATGGTGCCTCCCTCTACAATACAACCGATCTGGCTACGATTGTTGAGCGTATGGAATTATTTCGTCCGGATCATATTATTTATGTCACGGATAAGCGTCAGGAATTATATTTTGAAACCGTTTTTCGCTGTGCCAGGAAAACAATGCTGGTAAATGAAGATACGAAGCTTACGCATATAGGTTATGGCACCATGAACGGGAAAGACGGAAAGCCTTTTAAAACAAGAGAAGGCGGTGTTATGCGGCTGGATAATCTGATCAGCAGTGTTAACGAGGAAGTATACCGTAAGATGATGGAAAACCGCGATATGGAAGAGGAAGAGGCAAGAAAAATAGCTGCACAGGTTGGACTTGCCGCATTAAAATACGGCGATTTATCGAATCAGGTTTCTAAGGATTATGTTTTTGATATGGAACGCTTTACTTCCTTTGAAGGGGACACTGGTCCCTATATTTTATATACGATTGTAAGAATAAAGTCTATTTTAGCAAAGTATGCTGAGATGAACGGGCAAATGAAAACCGACCAGACAATTGCGCCGGCATCCTCTTTGGCAGAAGAGGCTTTAATGCTGGAGCTTACCAAATTCAGCGAGATGATTGATACGGCTTACGAAGAGCTGGCACCGCATAGAATATGTAACTACATCTATGACCTGGCAAATACCTTTAACAGCTTTTACCATAATACTAAGATCATAACTGAGGAGGATACTGCGAAGCAATCTTCCTGGATCGCATTGATCTTATTAGTACAGGATATATTGCTAACCTGTATAGAACTGCTTGGGTTTGAAGCACCTGAGCGTATGTAAGACTGTAAAGCAGCAGCTTTTTATGCTTGGAATTAAAACAGATGTGTAAAATTAGCTTTGCAGGAAAAGCACCTGTTTGCTTTCACTAAGTTTTTATACTACCTTGCGGCAGGATGGAGGTTAGTGTAAAAATAAGTTTTTCACACGGCAATTTGTGTGCTGCACAAATTACTAGACTTTGCAAAGGGGATGGTTATTAATATGTACCGTTTGATTTCAAAACTGGTGGTTTATAAAAACATCGGAGAAGACAGTTTGCTGTTTCAACTCGCAGATTTAATCAGGGAATATGACAGCTGCATGGAGCGTAAAGAGGATGTGGAATTTCAAAAAGAGAACATTACCTCCAGGATATATACCTTAATTAATCAGCTGTTGGAAATTGCTACAGATTATGGTTTTAACAAAAATCTGTGGCATAATTATCTGGCTTATTTATTAGCGACCACAGAAAATCCGTTCAGTATTACCTGTGAAAAAGTGGGAGCAAAAAATGGTACGGTAAATCAGTTTGCGGAAAATGATTTTAAGATATTTAAGCAATTATTTGACTATGATTTTGGCACGCTGGAAAAGGGTTTGGATATTAACTGCTTTACGGTGATTTCAAATTATAAGGCGATTGAAAAGAATGGCAGCAGATATAATAAAAGTGTGAGTGAGAAGGTCAGAATGCTCAGTGATCAGATTGCAGCATCAAAGGATGAACATGAAATCTTTACTTATGTAACAGGTTTTTACCGTGATTACGGAGTGGGTATCTTTGGATTAAACAAGGCCTTTCGTATCAGAAAGGATAATGGAAGGCTTGAAATTCTTCCGATTACAAACACATTGGAAATTGTATTATCGGATCTTGTCGGATATGAAATTCAGAAAAAGAAGCTGCTCGATAATACAACTGCCTTTGTGGAAGGAAGAAAAGCGAACAATGTTCTTCTGTTTGGAGACAGCGGAACCGGCAAATCAACCTCGGTTAAGGCAATACTGAATGAATACTATAATGACGGCCTTCGAATGATCGAGATATACAAGCATCAATTCGAAGATTTGTCTGCGGTGATTGCACGAATTAAAAATCGTAATTATAAATTCATTATTTACATGGATGATTTGTCCTTTGAAGAATTTGAGATAGAATATAAATACTTAAAAGCAGTGATTGAGGGCGGACTGGAGACGAAGCCAGATAATATTCTGATTTATGCAACATCAAACCGGAGACATTTGATCCGGGAAACCTGGAATGACCGTTCCGATATGGAGAAAACGGAGGAACTTCACCGTTCGGATACGGTTGCAGAGAAGCTCTCTCTCGTAGCCCGTTTCGGAGTCACGATTAATTTTTCTTCGCCGGACGCAAAGGATTTTGTGGAAATTGTAAGAATACTGGCAAAAAGGCAGGGAAATATAAAGCTTACAGAGGAAGAGCTCCTTTTGGAAGCAAATAAATGGGAATTATCCCATGGAGGAAGATCCGGACGAACCGCACAGCAGTTTATAAATTATCTGGCGGGACAGGCAAAATAATAGAAAAGCTCCGGCTTGGCGAATGGAATTGTTGATACAATTCATCTAATAAATAATGCACTGGCGCTCAATGCTTGGATTTGCGGCAGTTTGGAGGATTACATGGAAAAATACAGGATTTTGGTGAAGGGTGTTATTCAATATGAGGATAAATATCTTGTGGTACGAAAGTGGTATGATGACCGTGTATCAGAACCGTATCAGTGGGAATTTGTTGATGGAGCCATTGAATTCGGGGAAGAACCGGACAAGGCTGTCTTACGCTGTATCTATGAGCAGACCGGTTTATCAGCGACGGTTGACCGCATTCTCTATACCTGGTCCTTTATGACAGGAGACCTGTACCATATCGGGATTAGTTACCTGTGCAGGGTATCCTTTGATGAGGTAGTATTATCGGAGGATTTAGTGGACAGTGTATGGGTCGTAAAAGAAGAACTGGAAAATTATTTAAACAACAAGGTACTGGAGGATATTGAAAAGGCGGGCCTCGAATAACAGACTGCAGAAGACGGCAAAAAAGTCTAGATAAGGAGCAGGTAAAATGCTTATTTTAATTAAAAATGGCACAGTGATTGATCCGGCATCTGATCGGGAAGGATTTTATGATATCCTGATTGACGGGGATCGGATAGCCAAGGTGGACGCGGATATCGACAAGGAGGAGATATGCAGTAAAGCGGCGAAAGAAGGCAAGGAATTTCGGCTTTTTGATGCTGCCGGGAAATATGTTATGCCGGGCTTTATTGATTTGCATGTTCATCTTCGCGAACCGGGGTTTGAGTATAAAGAAACAATAAAAACCGGTGCAATGGCTGCAGCAGCCGGAGGCTATACAACCATTTGCCCAATGCCCAATACCAGACCGGCAACCGATAATGTACAGATGGTGCAGTTGGTACTGGAGAAAGCGGCTAAGGAAGCAATCGTTCATGTGCTTCCAATTGCGGCAGTAACAATCGGACAGGCCGGAACGGAGATGGTCAATGTCGGTGAGCTTAAGAGAGCAGGAGCGGTTGCCATCAGTGAAGACGGTAAATCGGTTATGAATACGGCCTTATATGAGGCTGCGATGCGGCAGGCAGCTGAGAATGATATTCCTGTTTTTGCACACTGCGAGGAGAAAGACCTGGTAGGACACGGTGTAATGAATGCCGGAAAAAAAGCACATGAACTGGGATTGCCCGGTATCAGCAATGCAGTCGAGGATATTATCTGTGCAAGGGACATTTTACTGGCAAAGGAAACAGGTGCAAGACTCCACCTGTGCCATTGCTCTACAAAGGATAGTGCCAGAATGCTTGCATTGGCAAAGCAGGATGGTTTAAGGGTAACCGGAGAGGTATGCCCGCATCATTTTACCCTGACGGAGGAGGATATTCAGGGGGAGGATACAAATTATAAGATGAACCCGCCTCTTCGTACCGCAGAGGATGTTGCAGCCTTAAAAGAAGCTCTTCGGGACGGAGTAATGGATGTTATCTCAACGGATCACGCCCCTCACTCAGAAGAGGAAAAGACAAAATCCTTTCAGGATGCCCCATTTGGAATTGTAGGCTCGGAAACTGCATTTGCCCTAAGCTTTACGGAACTGGTGAAGACTGGTATACTTACAGTACGTCAGCTGGTCGAAAAAATGAGTGTAAATCCGGCGGAAGTTCTTCGCAGTGACCGAGGCTGCATCGGAGAAGGAAGAATTGCGGATCTGGTAATTGCGGACCCGGCAGCGGAATATACGATCGATAAAAACTGCTTTTTCTCAAAGGGAAAAAATACACCCTTTCACGGTCGCAAGGTAAGCGGCAGAGTGGAGTATACATTTACAGCGGGAAAGCTGGTTTATGATTATCATTCATTATAAATAACACAGAGACTGCTTTCATTGATAAGAATAAGTGCTTAACATGATTATGAAGTGTATCGCCTCAATCTGAGGATAAAGCATATTATAGAAATGGAGAAAACGATGATTAATAAATTAGTAGAAAAAATTGAACAGATGAGTGCACCGATTGTTGTCGGACTGGACCCGATGCTTTCGTATATGCCGCAGCATCTCCTGAAAAAAGCCTTTCAGGAGAAAGGAGAGAATCCGGAAGGCATTGCTGAGGCCATCTGGCTTTATAACAAGGGAATTGTTGATGCCACCTATGACCTGATACCTGCTGTTAAGCCACAGATTGCTATGTATGAACAGTTTGGTATTGAGGGACTGAAAGCATTTCAAAAAACGGTAGAATACTGTAAGCAAAAAGGACTGATTGTGATTGGAGACGTGAAACGAGGAGATATTGGTTCAACATCTGTTGCATATGCCACCGGACATTTGGGAAAGGTGTCAATCGGCGGACAGACCTACCGCGGTTTTGATGAGGATTTTATTACCGTTAATCCATATCTTGGTTCGGATGGTATACTACCGTTCATCGATGTTTGTAAAGAGGAAGAAAAAGGTCTGTTTATTCTGGTGAAGACCTCGAATCCGTCGAGTGGCGAATTTCAGGATCAGTTAGTTGACGGTAGACCGCTTTATGAGCTAGTAGGCAAAAAGGTAGCCCAGTGGGGTGAACTCCACATGGGTAATTCCTATAGTTACATCGGTGCTGTTGTTGGAGCAACCTATCCGGAAATGGGAAAAGTACTTAGAAAATTAATGCCGAAAACTTATATTCTTGTTCCAGGATATGGTGCGCAGGGCGGAAAAGCAGAGGATCTGGCTCCATATTTTAACAAGGATGGTCTGGGCGCAATTGTCAATTCTTCCAGAGGCATTATTGCTGCTTATCAACTAAAGCAGTATGAGAAGTATGGTGAAGAGGCTTATGCGGACGCATCAAGACAGGCCGTTATCGATATGAGGGAGGATCTTAAGCAAGCCTGGGCTAGCGCATCCTTCTAGGCAAAATATAATTTTCACATGTTTTATTTCAAGACTTTCTAAGATAATCATAAATTCGGTTAGCAGAAATTCGATTTTTGCTGCCGAATTTTTTATTGAATCAAAGAGAAAATAAACCACCTGCTAGGCAGGTGTGTCCCCAACTAGCTTTAGCTTCAAGTAAAAAAACTCCTATGTTATTATGATTGTAGGTTTGCCAACCACAAAAATAGAACATAGGA
>JAEZZO010000042.1 GCA_023418475.1 Bacillota bacterium | reverse complement strand
TCTGCTTAATTTTACGGTTATCAAAAATACCCGTCGCAATCTGTATCCACTTAACATCAGACATCTTATCAGCCCCTTACTTCAAGTATTTGTTCGTTATATCCCGTTTTGTCTTGTGCTTCTGCTCCGCCGGAGCTGCCGGCTTGCTGCTTAAGGCCGCAAGAAAATTAACATCCCCTTTCAGGGCTGCTTCCTTCGTGGAAGTAAGATTTTTCACAATCGTTTCCTTGTTGGCGTTAATCTTCTCAAGCACTGCATCAAGTCTGGCCTTGGGATAGCTCAGACCGGACAACATGCAGATTGTCATTTCATCGTTATAGGTCTGAAACAGATCCACCGGCACTCCAGCCACCTTCTCCAACTCAATCTGACTAATATCCTCCACAGAGGACAAGGATATGTACTGGATGGTACGATCAGCTTCCATTGGTGCGAAAATGTTCTCCCCAAAGGTCTTAATCAAAGCAGAGATACCCTTCTCCTTCGTCTCTGTCACAATTGCCATGCCATGAGACTTCAATGCTTCCTTGATTTCTGCCTTATCAATATTGCCCTTCTCACTTTTATGCTTCTCCGGTATATCCAGGAAGGTTGTAAATGCATTCACGAATACTGGATTTAGCTTCAATTTATCCTCCCTGCTATTATCAAGAATAAACACGCTGCCGGAATTCTCTATCCCCGTCAATTCGGTGAAGCACTCATAGGCATTGATCTGAGCTTTGATACTCTCCGTAATCGAAGGAATGGCCGTAACAGCTCCCACCGTCTTTCCATCATCGATCAATAAATCCATCAGCATCGGCCCTGCTCCGCTTCCGGTACCGCCGCCGGATGAGAAGATACAGAAAATAATATCTGCCTTTAATGTGTTATCAATCTCCTGTGCGATATTATCATAGTCATCAATCACCAGCTGCTTTGCCTTGTGCCGGTCACGGTTGCAGCCCTCCCCTCCGCTGATATGGTACTTAAACTTTGCATTGTCCAGGGTATCTAGATCTTCCTGCGAGGTATTGATAAAAAGCACCGTATACCCCTTTTCCTGCAACAGCCTGCCGATATTCCCCCCTGCCTGACCGACTGCCAAAAAACCTATTTTCTCTTTCATTTCTGCATTCTTTCCTTTCTCAGATATTCTTTACCGCTCTCGGTAATGTAGTATGTATTCGCGTGTCCATCCTTCACTCCACAGGCAACATAACCGCTGTTTATAAATTGCTGCAGCTGCTTGTAAATGGTATTGTCAATGCAACCTAAATTCTCCGCCTCTGCAACATCCTTCAAGGTCATTCCACGCAGCCTTGCATTGGCATCCTTGTCGTTAAGGATCGATAGTATTAAAAATCCTAACAGGTTCAAAACCTCACTCCTAACTTTGAATAACTCTGATTTACTCTGAATAACTTGGAATAACTCTGATTAACTTGGAACAACTCTGATTAACTTGGAATTGCTCTGATAAACTCTGAAAGCTATTGTAATTAATAGGCATTCACTTAATCATCAATCACCTTCGTTAATCCATTGGAAGCATACCCACCGCGATAATTTTCGAGCATTACACATTCAGTTCCGCATAAGTCAAATGGCTCACTTCTGACTATAAATACAACACCTTTATTTTTATCTGCTACATAGTAGTTATTGTTCATGGTTACTTTATCACCTATTTTTAACATATATTCTCCTTTTGCTGTTGGATAAAATCACTTAGTTCCATCTGCCCTCTAATTCTCTTATTGGCTATCTTTTTCTGTTCATTGTCCCATGCCTGCCTAAATGTCTTGTATATATCGTACTGCCTTCTGTATCGGTAACTATCACCAAACACATTCCACGCAGCTTTTACTAAGTTCGGTTCAAATGGTCGTATCTTTTCCAAATCCTCTGTCGCTTTTGCGGATATTGAGCATCCACAGCAGCCTGTGCGTGTTAAGCCATATACCTCATATGCATCCGAATATCGTATGCCGTAGTAGCTTTTGTACCATTGTTTGTCGGCATCCGATACATAATACAGTGGACGCAGTCTGTATTTCCCGTCAGCTGTTTCTGAAAAACACATTGCCGTATTATCCTTGCGCGGTACAGACCGCATTCCACCTTCGTCCCGACGCTCTCCGGTGATCACCATGTCATAGAACTTTTGTACGTTGTGTGCCAACTGCTTTTTGCAATAGTCGCAACATTTGTTGCTTACCTTAAATGGGATTGGATTATCAGTTATAAATTCCAGCATATATTTTGAAGAGTTAATGACAAGCTGTATGTCAGGGCGTTCTTCACCAGAAGAATTGCAGCAACATAAGAAATTAATTGTTGTTTCACATCCTGGGTAGCGTTCTTTAAGTTCCTCCCTTTTTGCCACCTTGTCCTTTGCGTTTTTGTATTCTTCATTAATTGATAGCGGAATATTTTTACTTTGTATGCCCTCCAAACCTGCCGACATAATTTTTGAAACAAACGGCTGACCGTATTCCCTTGTGGCTTGTACAATATTTTTCTTTGGCCTGTGCTTGGTAATTGTTACACCATATAGTGATTCCATTTCTCTCACATGACGTTTTATTGCTTCCATTTCAAGTCCTGTGTTAAAAAAGGCATATCGGATGGATGGCAAGTTAAATGTCTCTCGTACCTGTTCTATCATATGAAGCAGGATATCACTGTCGCTCCCACCAGAATAAGAACAAATCGCATTTGGGTGCTCCCTGAGTCTCTTTGCAACAATGCTTTTTATAGCCTCAAACTTTCTTGGCGCGTCAAAGTCCGCATATGCTGGACGATCTGTATATACTTTGCTTCTATATGTATCCTTCATTGTTTCACCGAAAGGAGCTGTCATGACTTGCCCTGCAGGAGCTCCACTCCTTTCTGATATTAAGCTTATCTTTCCCTTGCCGCCGATCTAAACATCATTTTTTCATCAATATATAACCATGTTCTTCACTTGAAACTCTACAAACTCATTTAGTAATTGCTCATACTCTGCCTTTGCTTTATCCTTATCATAGGAGTAGCTAATCATAAAATAATCCAAATTAAGCTGACCTTCGATTTTGTAAAATACATTTCCCTGTTGATCTATCTCCGGGAAGAAGGTTATCTTTTTCACCGGCTTCACATCACCTGTCCAGGTATTAACCATATATAGATTATTTGAAAGCATGAAACATCACCCCTTGATATATCTCACGATATTTGATAAAATTATTATTAATATTTTTAACAAAATCTCTTTTAAAGGTTGTATCTAAGTTTGGTCGCTGGGATACAATCTTTTTTCACTCTATATCGCCACATTATTGCAATTTTCTTCCATATTCCATATAATGTATATTGTCAACTTACAGTATAGGAAAGGAGGAATGTATGTGGGTATAGAAGGATCTATTAAAATTCCCGATCCAAGTGATCCAAATTATGAACCGAAAATTGTAACATATGGGACCTACACATGCAGTAAATACCCTTCTTGCAAGGGAAAGCAAGTTATAAAGTCTGATGAAGGAGAATTAAAACCTTGCCCTAAGTGCGGCAATCGAATAATGCTAAAATGGCATTAGAATCCTATGCCTGTCTATTTTGACAGGCATTTCTTATATTCTTCATCATTGAGAAACCCTTCCTGAAGCATTTGATCTAGGTATTCTTGCCGTTCCTTTCGATGAGCCAACTCATAAATCTCACATTTAAGTTCCTGTCCCAACCAGCGTTTACTTATTTCAATATATTCCTTATGATCTTTTCTTGGGCTAAAAAAAGTATAATAGGTAGTCTTTGGTATAAATGTCATATATATTGATAAATAATATTTCAAAGCATTTTTACAAAATTGAGCAGCTTCATCTCTCTTTTTTTTATTTTTCAAATCTTTGATTTTCATATTGCCTCCTGTTAAAAATAATTTATTAATACCACTGGTGCGGCGATAGAACATGCAGCCATTCCTTACGCCTACCATCCTTATAATCAATCCTTAGAAAATAGGATTGATAACCTTTACAATTTGCTAAGCATACATCCTTACAGAATGTATGTCTTAAGTACTTCTCATATTTACCTGAGCTTGTAAGACGCTTAATTTCAGTTATCGCAAGCTCATGAATAGCTTTGCCTTCGTTGTCAATCTCACCAGTAGGCCTAGCATATTCCGTATGCTGCACATAATTAACTTGAAGCGGCTGCAATACTGATCTTCGCTCCATTCCATGAGCATTGAAGAAATTGATAATGAACATACTGAACAATTCCTTATTCTCCGTTGTAAGATCGGAGAAGCCTTTAAGCTCATGAATGTCATAGCCATGGATTGCTTTCATATCATCGAGTGAAGTTAATTTGTAATCGGTCAATCCTCGTTCATCATACTGACGATAGATATTGTTCATTATTAACTCCTTTCTTACTAAGTGTTTTTCTCTGCCCAAAGCTTAAAAGTCTTAATAACCGCTTCAACCTCATCCATAATATCGAGCAGGTTGTTAAGCTCCGGCTTTTCCTCTTCGGAAATAACTCCATCTTCAACAATATTTAATAAAGTATCTTTGGCTCCGGCAATTTTCCTGAATGAAGATAAGGCTTTTACTGAAATCCTGTCTAAATCCTCAAGAATAATCTTTGTATTATTGCATCCTAACGGACAACTTTCACTGCAATAATGCGACTTTAGTTCAGGAGCATTATAAAGGTCTGACATTAGTAACACCTTGTCTACCGGTATCACTTTCGTATTACCTAACTCATAATCTGCCAGACTGGATACAGATACACCAAGCAATTCAGCAGCACCTTCTCTGCTGTTAAGCTTGTCATTGTATTTTGCAGCTTCTTTTCTACACTTACAGTAGATATTATCAGCTGCCTTTGTAGGACTATTTCCCATTTATTAATTCACCTCCTCGCTCTATAATAAAAACTATGAAATTACTATAAGTATTGATTGAAATTGCTACGAAAGCTTGTCCCTTCGTTACCAAAAGTGATATGTTCGATATATTAAGGGGGTTGTCCCTCCCATAACGGAGAAAGCATAATTACGGAAGGGACTGCACAAAATGAGTAATACTCGAATTAAGCGGTTTTATCTGTATCATCGGACATAATCTTATGATAAAGTGGTATCCTTACTTCAGGTGGCAATTTCATTAGTTCAATAAAAACGAACTCAGCATGTATTTTTGCAAAAACCTCTTTAAAATCTTTTGGATCTATATCTTCATCGAAGCTTATGTATGACATGAAACCACCCCTTTCTATAAGGTATGTACTTATGTTTGTACTTGTTGATTAAAAATTAATTACAAACTTGCCTATTAACTACGCTGATTTCTTCTCCTGCTGATCGGCTTTAAAGGCCATTCCCTCACCAAATCCAAGTAAGCGTTCCTTTTGCTTATCATCAAGCACTGGAATGACTTTCTTAAACGTATCAATTATCTTCTCATCGATTTCGCTCATAGGCGATCATCTCCCTTCTTTTGATCCACGAGTTAATTATTTTGTTGCCTTGTGATAATAATATATCTCCTAGATTATTTTGTCAACGTTTTTTTACAAAATTATTGTTGCTAAGTGATATTTTATGTGATACCATAATTCGAAGGAGGTGATAGTTTTGAATGAAAGACTAAAGGAAATAAGAACTGTTCTTGGGATTAAACAAGGTGATTTTGCAAAAAAGATTTCAACAACACAAGGACATATATCAGATATTGAAAATGGAAGAAAAGAATTATCAGATCGAACCATTAAATTAATCTGTTTAGAGTTTAATGTCAATGAAAATTGGATCAGAACCGGACAAGGTGATATGTTTATTCAGATGGATAGAGATGATGAATTAGCAGCATGGGTTGGGTCAATACTTAACCCTAATAATGATAATGAATTCATGAAGAAATTCGTACACATGCTGAGTAAGTTAAATTTAGACGATTGGAAAGTACTTGAGAAAATGGCTATAAGTATGGCTGAAGAGAACGAAAAAGGCTAGGCGCCTGCCTAGCCTTTTATTGACTTTATGAATAAGTATATCCTCTTTAATATCACAGGATTGCTTATCCCGTCAATCAGTTTGATGATTAAATTCCGATAATCATTATTCAAGTACGTTCCCCCTTATGTAAACGCACGTTCTAAGGTAGTAAATTCATTATAATACTGATATCTTAATTAATCAATACAAATTCGAACGTTTGTTCTTTTAGCGTAATACACCCGTAATGCTTTAATAGATAAATTATCATTTACCCATTATCTTCCTTTTAATCAATTTAATTAAACCTAGAAATATAGAATAATTCAACAAATATTATACTTTTCACTTCATATTTTAAATAATCCCAAGTCTAGACGATATATATGTTATAAGGCCTTTAGGCACATCAGCATATCCGCATAAAACTGATACCATACTACCCTCACAGACTTGAATGTTTACTTTATGCTTTTTTAAAAATATACCTTTTCCGCACTTTTTATTACTTTCATTAAAAATATACATAATATGTTTTGGAATTGTTTGTACAAAATATTTTCCCCTAATATTTTGTACTGGAGCTTGCATTAAATACTGTATCTCCTCTTCTATTTCCTCTTCAGTTACCTCTATGTAATTCGGTACTTTATCTTCTAGATCACTTTTTTTAACTATATTTTTTATTTTGTCATATTCCTTGATTTCAGAAAGTTTAGGCACCGGATGTTCTATTCTTGTTTTTTTCCTTTGTAATGAATACCATGCATTCGCGTAAATCATTGAATTAATTAACGCGTCTCTACTTGTAATAAGGTAATTTAGCGCCTTACTAAAATCACTTTCATCTTCATAACTCAATTTACCTGATAAGCCCCACACACCTATTAATAAATTCTTAAATGCATTATCAGAGACGTAAAAATTTTCTATTGAATATACAGGTGTAACATAAATATTATCTGGTAATGTATGCATCATATCATAATCTTTATCAACGAAAAATAATTTTATTTCATCATTTATATTGCTTGCCTTAGTCTCAATCATGTCATATAATTGAATTACTTTTTCTTTACCTTTACAATCAATTTTCTTATAGTCATGTTCTCCAATAAACGGTGATAATCTACACCAATAATAATTATAATCATCCTTTCCTTCAAAAAACAAGAATATTTTAAATTCACTGCGACACTCTACATACTCTTTATAATATGCTTCGATGCAGTCACTTTCTTCCTCCATCTGCTGAACTAAATTCATATTCTAATTATCTCCTCTATATAAATTTATCTCACTTGTATAGTCTCTAAATTCATTTTTAAAAATAAACGGTGAATGTGTTGTTGCAATTAGCAAGCCTACCTTTCCCGAATTATAAATATCCTTCAAAAATTCCTTTTGCCATTCAATAGATAGTGAAATTTCAGGCTCATCAATTACAAATATAGACATTGTTGCTACATCTAAATAAACTTTTGAAAAAATAGATACTATTTGTTTTTCTCCCGAAGACAAATCTTCCCATCTTATCTCTTTATCTTTTTTATTATAAACAGTCATGGACAATAATGCTTCATCGTATATAACTTTTTTTTCTGATAAATACTTAGTACAAATATCTGCAAATTTAGATAATTTATCATCGATAGCTTTTTGGCTATCGTAAATTTTCACCAATTTACTAACATAATAATTAAAAAATATCTCATTAGGATTTTCTTTAATTCCATCTACAAAAGCTAATAATCCTTCTTTATTCTCAAGCCTATCTTCCCCTATTCTTTTAATAACAACTTCAACTTTATGCTTATTAATAAGAGGTACATTCTCAGTTAATGCATTAATGTCCAGTCCCATAGATAGTTCGTTTAGTATTTCACTATTCATCTCAACATAAGAGTTATTAGCATCCTTTCCCATCTTTACCAATAGATCATCTATACATTGCTTAACATCTTCCATACCAAAACCAATATATTGAATTAATTCACTTGTATTATGCCTAGTATTATCCAAAAACACCTTGTCTAATGAAATCTCTATTCTTCTATATGTTGGATAGAACAAAATCTCTTCGTTCACTGCGTTCTTAATTTTATACAACTCATCAGTAAAATCATTGAATTGTAATTCTTTTACTTCTTCTAACAAATAAAATATCCTTTTTTCATATCGAATTCCATCGAATTCTCGGTAAACTACTCGATGGATAATTTCATCGAGTTCTTCATAATTTATTTGACCCGTTTTCCTATACCTATTTTTAAATTTACTATACTGATTAAATGGAAGGAATCTTCTTAAATCTTCAAATAATTCCTCAACTCTTCTATCATTTGTTGTCTTTTTATTCATTTTTGATTTATCAATTATATAGTCTTTATTACCAATCTTCACTTCAATTCTTTTAAAATTAATATCTGTAAGTGTTTTTTTATCCCCCTTTAATAACGCCACTATCAAGTTAAGAATGGTAGTCTTCCCGACACCATTTTCAGAAACCCAGATAAAAATGTCGTTAACAAAATCAAATTTGTAATCAAATTCTCCAAACAAACCATAAATATTTATCATCTTTAGAGATGTATTATTAAAGTGTTCATTCAAGTTTGTCCTTGTTTCTAAGTTGCTAATGACTTTTCTATATTTTTCGCTGTCCACTGTTGACATATGATTTTTAACTTCAATTCCATTACGAAGTAAGTAATTCATCATTTGTTCATTTGTTAAACCATACTGTTTTGCCAGTTCGTGAACCCTAATAAATGCCATTTGTTCTTCCTCTCTATTCTCTATCTGCCAATCAATAGGTTCTATACCGTTCTTTAATAAAAATTCATTTGCTTTGCTAAAATGTTTGCATCCCAAAAACCCTCGATAAGCTGATAACGGGCTAGGGTGAGATGCAGTCAATATTAAGTGTTTGGGGTTATTAAGCATCTTCGCCTTTTCTTGAGCGAGCCTCCCCCAAAGGAAATAAACTATTGGTCTGTCTTGAGCATTTACAGCCTGTAATACTGCATCTGTAAATTGTTCCCACCCTTTCCCATAATGTGAAATAGCATCATGTGCTCTTACTGTTAGTACTGTATTTAGTAATAATACACCTTGATCTGCCCACTTTTTTAGATATCCATTATTTGGAATATAGCACCCCAAATCTTCTTGTAATTCTTTATAAATATTTTGAAGGGACGCTGGAATATTCATTTGATTTCTAGGTACTGCAAATGAAACTCCTATTGCTTGATTTTCATTATGGTATGGACCATGTCCCAACAAGACTACTTTCACATCTTTTAGTGGTGTAAAATGAAAAGCATTAAATATATCTTTAGCCGGAGGATATACTACCTGCTTATTATATTCTTCTTTTAAAAAATTATCTAATTGTATGTAATAAGGCTTATTAAATTCCTCACCAACAGCATTTAACCAATCATTTGTAATCATCATCATTAAGAATTCCTCCAACTTTAAACATATATTTAATTATAACCTTTTTCATTATACATAAATAAAAACAACAATCAAAAATTCTTTTAACATTAATTATTAACCCATAACTATAGTATAATCACTTAATCTGAAATAATAATCTTTTCAACATCCTTTACTGTATATGTACATTTTTCATTATTAATGACCATTTGCTCATTTCGATAAATTATCAACACATTTCCATTCATCTGGACTTTATGCAAAATATATTTACTGCCGTCGCTATATGTTATAGCATAATTCCCGTTATCTACAAGACTTATTTTGTTTTTATTCTCTATAGCTACGCTCCCGTAATAATATGCTCCAGCCAAACTAAAACTTACCAAAAATAAAGCAGATAACAAAACTACTTCAATCCTCTTCTCCAAGCTTCTTTTCGATTTATTTTTATCTACTACGTCTATCCTTTGTATGATGAGCATAAGAATTTCAATTATAAACAAGAAACATAGCATAATAAAAACATTCGCAATTGACAAATCTACTTTTCTCCATACACATAGTGTTATAATTAGGGGTCCGTTAGCAACAGATAAGAATAAAACACAAACCACAAAGTCTAAAGTCACGATTTTTATAAACATTTTCACTTTCTTAATTAACTTAGCCTCTTTTTTCCAAATACTCTTTCGATTAGTTGTCAATAAATCGTTTACCATCCCCATTAAATATAATATGATAACCATAATAAGTGTAATAAAAATTACTTGATAGATAAATCCATCATAATTTAATTTCATAAAGCTGCTGTCTATATTTAGTTCATAGAAGTATCCACTCCAATACACATAAATAGCCAGTTTAAGTGCCGCATAGATTATGGTAAAAATCGAAGTAAAAACAGCAATAATTACCATGAAATTTTCTTTAATTATTTCCCAAACTTTTTTTAGCAATGTTTTCACCTCTTTACATATATTTTTATGTTTCAAAGTACCATTTATTTAATACTGACAAAATTGTCAATGCCTTATTATTTTTAACGAAATATTTGCCAAAAACTTTTGTAATTTATGGTTATCTACTATATGACAGTTAATATTTACATTCTATTAAAAATTTGACTTTTAGATGATCAAGATTAATAAAAAAAGTGTTAAGTATAATTCAAATTTGTATATCTTACATTATAATACAAGAAGTTTTAAAAAACCAGATTATTCCTTGTAAGTTTTTAGGTTGTAAAAGTGGAATTACATTACATTTACGTGCATGGAGAATATTGAAATCATAATATACTCATTTCGTATGTTCATTTTCCTATTATATGTTAATATAATTATTATTTAAAAGTTATCATTCTGCTTCCGAAATATCTTTAATAACGTTCCTGCTCCTAACAGGATTTCACACAACAACATCCAACTAGCTAGGGAGTTACTTTAATGCTATGCTAAAATTGATGCTCTGTTGATTTTTATAGGAGTAATTTTCATATGGAGGTGTATTTAATGGGCAAGATTGTTATCGCTATATACAGTCGTAAATCAAAGTATTCAGAAAAAGGGGATTCCGTTGAAAATCAAATACAGTTCTGCAAAGATTATGCCAATATGAAAATTCGCGATTGTGAATTAGAATTTATCATTTATGAAGATGAAGGCTTTTCGGCAGCAACTACTGATAGACCTAAGTTCAAAAAGATGATTGAAGATATTAAAGCCAGTAAGATAAATATATTGATGTGCTATAGACTGGACCGTATCAGCAGAAATGTAGCTGATTTCTCTGACACTCTGGAGCTGCTTGAGAAGCATGATGTATCCTTTGTCTCGGCCACAGAGAACTTCGATACCTCTACACCTATGGGAAAGGCTATGATATATATTGCTTCGGTATTTGCTCAATTAGAGCGCGAGACAATTGCTGAACGTGTACGCGATAATATGCTTGCACTTGCTAAGACCGGCAGATGGCTTGGAGGCACTCCACCGCTGGGATACAAATCAGAAGCAATGGTATTTATAGATCAGGATTATAAAGAGAGAAAGCTATTTAACCTAATACCGGATGAGAATAATTTGAAAGTTGCCTCGCTCTTATTCTCAAAGTATCTTGAAGTAAATAGTTTATCTCAGGTTGAAGTGTATTGTTTATCGAATAATATTAAGACTCAGAAAAATTGCGACTTTTCTAAGAATACAGTCGCTATGATTATTGAAAATCCTACTTATTGCGTCGCCGATCAGGATGCATATCAATACTTTACTACAATAGGTTGTAATGTCTGTAATGATAAATCTGAATTCAACGGTAAGCATGGCATTATGTGTTACAACCGCACAAGTCAGATAAAAGGCCCTTCTAAGCGTAAGCCTTCGGAGTGGATTATTGCCATAGGTAAGCACAAGGGTATCATATCCGGAGCCGATTATGCCAAGATACAATCTTGTATTAGTCATAATAAGAATAAAGGAAATCTACGATCTGAGACATCTAGTGTAGCAGCTCTGTCCGGAATGATCGAATGTGTGGATTGCAAATCGAAGCTCCGGGTAAAAAGTGTGCAGCGTAAAGGTGATCATACGATATTCTACTATAGCTGTGAGATGAAGGTATTATCCAAAGGTACCCGGTGTAATATGAAGAATATACCCGGACCGCAATTTGAGTATGCGGTAATTAATGCAATTAAGAAATTAGTAGCGGAGTCAGATACAGATAATGAGTTTAAGCAGTATCTGAAGCAAAAGGAAAGCCTTATATTGACCTCTGATCTGAATGAGGATATAACAGCTCTGGAGACTGAATATAGCAACAATGCAAAGATGATTGAAAATCTATTAGAGCAGTTATCTAATTCAGATAGTAGTGTGATAGCTAAATATGTTACTCCGAAGCTGGAGGAATTAGATAAGAAGCAGACAGAGCTGCAGAAGCAACTAGATGCCGTAAGAGACAAAGAAAAATATATTACCAATGAAATCAATAATACTAATCTGCTATATCAAAACCTGATGAACTTTAACGCTCTGATTGATACAGCTGACATTAATCAGAGGAAGTATCTGCTCCGGACGTTAATTAAGAATATTACCTGGGATGGCAGAATAGCACGCATTGAATTATTTAACGGATACAGTTTGCAGTACGGTAATGATAGCAGAGGCCGTCAGCATGGCTGATCGCGTAATTGTTTTATCCAGCCGCCCGGGTACAGTAAATCAGATACTGGATATTCGTCTTTCCATAGAGAACCGAACTCCCTTCACAGCCAGAAGCGCACCCGAATTTAATGAGTATTTTAATCTGATATGGAAGGAGTTAAACCATAATGAGCAGGAAAAACAAACGGGTTGAAAGTAGTAATATCGACATTTCCGCCGCTCAGCAGGCATATATCAAAAAGCATGTACAAAAGTGCAGATGGATTCATTTCTATCAGACCATCATTCTTGTTAGTTTTATTTCTATATGGGAAATAACTGCAAGACTTGGCATTCTGAATTCTTTCGTGTTTTCCAGTCCTTCGAGAGTTTGCAGGACAATTTTTCAGATGTCTGTAAGTGGCCAGCTGTTCTATCATGTCGGAATTACAATACTTGAAACCCTTGTGAGTTTTATCCTCGTAAACGTAATCGGCATACTGTTGGCTATACTATTATGGTGGAATGACAGTGTATCAAAAGTGCTGGAACCTTACCTGATTGTACTTAACAGCCTTCCCAAATCAGCTCTTGCACCTGTCTTCATCGTATGGCTTGGAAATAATATGAAGACGATTATAGTGGCGGCGGTTTCTGTTGCTGTCTTTGGTACTATCATAAACCTCTATTCTGATTTTAAGACAGTTGAGCAAGATAAAATCAAGCTTATCTATACTTTAGGCGGTAAAAAAAGGGATGTTCTGACCAAGGTAATCCTCCCCTCCAATATCGCTTCGATTATCAGTCAGATGAAAGTCAATATCGGGCTATCACTGGTTGGTGTTATTATTGGTGAATTTCTTGCTGCAAAGGCCGGTCTTGGCTACCTTATTATCTATGGAAGCCAGGTATTTAAGCTTGATTGGGTTATTATGTCCATTGTAATTTTATGTGTTTTAGCTACCGGGTTATATGCCTTGTTAAATAAATTTGAAAAGAGATTTACAAAATATTAAAACCTCTCTATGAAATAATAAAACCGGATAATTGCGAAGCTATATCGTTATTCAAATTGTATACACAAAAAGTATATATTCCTCCCCTCCGGAACATATACTTTCTGTGTATACATTTCATATAATTCTAGTATTTCGCAATTACCTAAAATGATTTGATTGTCAAATTCTCACGCTGATTTTTCAGCACCTAGATTTAACCTGTGTGAGAATTATACAGACTCCGGCAGATGCACGCTTCGCGAACTATCTGTTGTCATGAACAGAGAAACGACCGATAGATAAAGAACATCGGTTTTTTTCTTTATGTCGAAATAATACTATGGTAAATTTTTATAAGCTTATCACTGGGTTTGATGCCAAGTTCCTCTCTTATCAGCTCAACATAGGTATGAAAATGCTTTACTCCCATACCCTTTCGATCCGTTATGATATACAAGTTCATTAAAGTCTCACTAATACCTTCATCATAGGGATTTAACTCGTAAGCTTTCAAAAGCATATTTTCAGCTTTTTCAAATTCTCGTTGCTCAATATAGATCTTAGAAAGTCTGTTCAGGCTGACAAGATACAAACGTGCCAGCTCCTCCCTTTTTGAATAGACCCATAAATAGTCTTCGCCTTGTAAATACTCGCCGGTATATAATTCCTCCATCGTCTCAAGTTCACTCTGGCTGATTGCATTGACCTCTTTTCCCAATCTGCAATAGGTATCTACATCAATGTCCACATTGACAATATTTATACTGTAATCACCATTAATATTGATCCGGCTTTTATCAACTCCATATTCCTCTAAGGCTTTCCTGATGTAATAAATACCGTTATAAAGCTGTCGGATAGCCCGTTCCGGATTATCCTCCGCCCATATATGATCCAGTATCTCTTCCTTTGTTATACGACGATTTCGATTATGTAATATATATAAGAAAAGCTCTCTCGTTTTCTCTGTGCGAAATTTCATCGGTTGTTGGTTGTCCCAATAAAGAATACTCGCTCCGAGACATTTTATGATTAGCTTCTTTGTTAGGCACACCGGTTTGGTTAAATGCTTACTCCTGATCCTTTCAACTGCCTTTTTAAGCCTTTCTTCACTAATTGGTTTGAGAAGATAGTCAAGTGCATTCAGCTCAAATGCTTCTACAGCATACATATCATACGCAGTAACAAAAATCAAATTCGTATTCGGACTTACCTCTAATATGCAGGAACCGAGATCCAATCCCCTAACCTGCGGCATATTAATATCCAGAAATACTACTTCCGGTTTATTTTTAATAATATCATCAAAAGCTTTTAGCGGATTCGTATAAACTCCTCTGATTTCCAAATCTTCATAATGTTGTAGCATACGTTGCAACACTCGTATTGCAGGCCTTTCATCATCAACAATGATAACATTGATACTCATTTATTCACACCACCCTGAATATTACGTACAAACCATGTTACTTCGCTTCCCACTCCTAATGAGCTTTCTATTTGAATGCCCTTGTGATACAGCTTTCTTAAGCGCTTGTCAATATTGGCCAGTCCTACTCTGCTCTCCATCCTATTGCTGCAGATTTTTGTATCCATTCCGACACCATCATCGCTTACTTTAAACAAAAGCCATCTTCCTTCCTGTTTTACAGATACATTTATTTTACCGCCATCTTCCTTCGGTAAGACACCATGAATAATTGCATTCTCAATCACCGGCTGCAATACCAGGACAGGAACCTGTACGGATAAGTCTGCCGACACATCAAAATTCACTTCCAGACGTTCCTCAAACCGCGCTCTCTCTATGTCAACATATACCTTTGCCAGTTCAATCTCATGAGAAAGCGGAACACATTGATTGATACGCTTAAAATCAAACGATTTTCTAAGATAATCTCCAAACTTAACTAGAAGATTTCTCGCTGTCTCCACATCATAATAAGAAATGGAAATAAAAGTATTAATAGCATTATATAAGAAATGTGGTTTTATCTGCGCTTGTAAAAACGCCAGTTCCGTTGCTGTCATTCGCTCGTTATATGCCTTAAATCGATTCTTTTGTATAATAATCTGTAATAGCAGAAAAAGAGTAAATCCGGTATAAAACCATTCCCCGTTTCTATCCCTTATACTATTAGCCCAATATAAGTAATCATGTGTATACGTAGCAAACATAATTATCGTACTGAATAAATTGAGCCAGCTATCCCTGCTTTTTCTGCTGAAACCCTCGATAATAATTACCGCCGTAATCAAAGCTCCAATTACACTGATTATATCACAAAAATATACGTATTCGGAATAATTTAGAGGTTTTTCTATCAGAATATAGATTTGATAAAATACAAAAGCAGCAAAAAAAATTTTAGTGATACCATCTGAAAACCTGGAATGATATAGTTCGCCCATATATAGGATTAAAAACAATATTGCCCATAATATTGACGAGTACCAGATCAAAACATAGTATCTAAACTCCAAATTGCGAAATAGAAGAAATAAAATAAATTGACTTATTGTATCAATTTCCAATATCTTAACAAAACAGAAACAGGCAAAATATAACAGAAATTTTAATTCTCTATTTGCTAAATAAATCATCAAATAAAATAGCGCACTTACCAAAAAAATTCCCACCAGGAAAATTTCTTTTCCTAATAAAACATCATGCAAAGCCATTATGTCCTCGGCGCTTCCCATATAGGTACTTGCCCAAAATCCACCTCTGGCATATTCAAAATTCGAGACATGCACAATGATATCAAATTCTTGCGAAGGTATTTCAAATATCGTTGCCTGCGGTTTATACCTGCCTGTTTCCCCATGAAAATCAGCTGATACCTTACCGGCTGATGCAATTTTCTTATTATTAATATACATTTCAAAAGCGCTTGAGAAAGTATCGATCTGAAGACCCAGCATTGTTCCGACCGGCATATCTGTAATAACATGTAACGAGTAGGATGCGAATCCCGTATCCGGTAGTTTTTTACCATTTATCCTGTATTTATTCCAGCATAACGGTACTCTGCCATAAAGATCAGGAGTCACCTTGTCTATCTCTTGATGACGAATGAATCTGTTCCAGTAGAATTTCCAGGTGCCATCCAAACGAAAAGTATCATATTCATTCATTGTATATCCTCTAAGATCCAATAGACCGTTCTCTATTTTAATCTCCTTGTGATCAGTCTGCGGCAAACATCCGGAAAGCAGGAGTAGTATTCCTATTATTATCATCAGTTTGTATAATTTCATTCGTCCCCATCCCACGCAATAAACTTAGATAATATTATAATAAATACTATAATAATACAAGTATCTGCAACTACATATTTCAACTATTCCATTTATGTGATAACGTCAACAGCCTAACCAAATTCCGAATGGGATCCGATAAATACTTCCGAAAAAGATGTCTTTATCAGATGCCGCAAAATGGAATTTTGATTTGGTCATGAACAGCATCGTTTTAATTCCAATTTTTGAATGATCTGTTTTCTACTTAAAATAAAAAACTCCCGCAAGAGGAATTTTTCCTGATCTGGGAGTTTTTCATACTATAAATCAATTTGTATAGGCTGGGAATTATGACAGCTTATTCATATAATAATTTGCAATAAGCTTTGCTTTTTTCATCTCTTTGCATACTTTATCAGCCTCTGTCATATTTGTAAATTCAACTGATACTCTGTAATAGGAACCTTCCTCCTGAAGAGTTACATTACCTGCCTGATAGGTATTCTTTAAAATTTCAGCTAACTGTTTCGCATAATTTTTGTTTCCGATCAGACCGAGTTTTACCTGTGTGGTATACTTAACAGTTTTCTCATTATCTGCAAGCTTTGCCGTCTTCTTTACAGTATCAGAAGCAGTGATTTGCTTTGTCGCAAATTGACTCTTTCCCTTGCTTACGCCTGACTTTGCTGTAGGAGTTACTTCACAAAGAAGATATTTACCCTGATCTTTCCTGGTAACAGTGTAGCTTCTCTTATCTGCAGCTGCTATCTTAGTTTTGTCCTTTCCGGATGCATTATTGGCACGGAACCACTGATATGTTGTTTTTCCTTCTTTATCCCGATCTGCATCCTTATACTTATAAGATACCTTCACAACCTTACCTGGCTTTGCTGTTCCATTTATTTTCAGGCCATCTACTGTCGGTGCTGAATTTAATGTGCTGATTAAAGTAAAGGTACTGAATTTTGTAATCTGAATCTGAACACCGATTGGTTTACCGGTTGTGTCATATACGATAGTACCTGGAAGAATTTCCTTATCACCATCGCTGTGCTGTACATAAACTGCTAAATTAGCTAATACTTTGTTTTTCATTTCCGGATCTGTCGGAAGTGTAATTCCCTTTAGGGAGAAAGTAACCTTCGTATCCTGATCTTTATAATTTGTTTCAATTGTCATCGGCACACCATAGATCTCAATATCCTTATATTGTGCATATATTTTTACAGTTGCGGATGACATAGTATTCTCTATCGCAGCTTGCTTCTGACTTTCATTCTTTACAGGTAATACACGGAAATACAGGTCTTCTTCTTTTTCAGACAGCTTCTTAACGGTTTCATTTGAAAGAGTAATTGTTACATCATCTGTCATAATATTCAGCGATGCTTCCGTATCAGAAAGCTTTTTAAGAGAATCCGCCTTCACGTTTACCTTAACCTCATCTGCAGTTTTTTCTTTATCGGGGCTAACATAAACAGTTACCGAATGATTGGAAGTTATATTACTTTTCAGAGTTTCCGTTACAATATCCTTATCTACGATAACTGTATCAACTATTTTGTTGTTATCCTTTGTTCTTACAATCTCAACCTGAACCACAGCGCCAGATGCTAATTCTGTATCTACCTTACGAACTGTTTTATCCGTTGGCTTATTTTCAGCATTACTATTTGATGCATTGCCGTCATAAGCTACCTCATTTTGTGCAAAATGTAAGGTTTTTATTTCACTTGCCGGATTACTTTCGCTCGCCTTAACACGAACCATTACCGTTATAGTACCGTAAAAAACAGGAGGATTGCTTGTATTGTAGCTGATCCATGTAACACCGTTGTCCAGAGAATATTCCATGGTACCATTTGCACCAATGAGCTTATTATTATTGTCATCCGCAGTTACAGATGGTGCCGCTGCAGGATTAACAGTAAAGCTAATTGTTGTAATATGGCCAGCTTTTGCTCTCAATAAAACAATTGCATCGGCTGAAAATACCAACTCAGAGGATGAACTACAGTCAGTCCAGGTCGTTCCATTATCTGTGGAATATTGCATAGTATCGTAGACTCCGGTTAACTTTTTATGTGTAAAATCAGCTTTAACCGAAGCTTCCGATACTGTAATTGCTGATCCTGTTACTACCTGAATTGCAGATCCCATAATTGTGTCTGCAGTATAATTAATAACAACTACCTCTCCGGCTTTTATTCTGACTTTAACCGTTTTATTTCCCGTGAAAACCGGGGGATTACTGCTTTGATAAGCTGACCAGGTAGTACCCCCATCCGTTGAATATTCCATGCTGGTATTTGCACCTGTAATTGTATTATTAACATCATTTGCACTAACAGATGGCGCGGCAGGTATAACCGGATTTTCTGTAAAATGTATTGTTGTAATACTGCCAGTCTTTTTCCGAACTAATACAGTCGTATCTCCCTGTATGGTAAACATTACGGCAGCTGCGCAATCATTCCAGGTAAGACCATTGTCTGTTGAATATTCCATCGTATCATCTGTTGCAGCCATCTGATAATTTGCAAAATCAACTGCTACCGCAGAACCGGGTATTACCGATCCTGATATAGTAACAGCAGAGCCTGAAACGGAGATCGCCGCACCAGATACAACCGATATAGCTGATCCTGTGACAGAGGAGGTTGCAAAATTGATATTAACTGATTCACCTGCTCTTTTTCTGATCAGAACCGTTGTACCACCATTGAAGGTTGGTACATTGAAAGGATCATATATCGTCCAGGTTGTGCCATCATCTGTGGAGTATTCCATAGTGCTGTCTGCATTGACCAATACATTATTTGTGTCATCCGCCGAAGCAGCATCGCTAAAGACTACGGTAGTAATGCCTCCCGCAGGAATGCCGGCACCAGCCATCACCCTAATCTGTACTGTCATATTTGCGTTCAGATTTGGCAAATTACTGCTGTTATACGGTGTCCAGGTTGAACCCCCATCCGTGGAATATTCCATTGTTTCATCCGCACCAACTAATACATTATTAATATCATCTGCCGTTACGTTCGGCGCGGCAGGTGTTTTAAGAATTGTCAGTGTACTGATTGATTGGGCTTCAGATCCTGGCGCTACAATATTAAGAATAATGTCATAGGTTCCATTTGCTGCATTTGTCGGTGGTATTACACTCACATGAATCGTCGTGGTTGCATTCGCCGCAAGCGTTTCACTTGTCTTATCCGGTACTGCTGTCCAACCAGCAGGCTTTTGAACGGAATATGTAACCGCCTGCGCCGTTGTACTGCTGTTTACTACAGTATAGTCCAAAGTTATTGCACTTCCGGAGGTGGAATTTATCGTTGCAGAGGAACCGCTTGCCGTTACTGCCGAACTGATAAAGCTTTCAATTGCTTTGATCGTCCAGATAGCACCTGAACTTAAGGAAGTGTTTTTCCACTCCATCGCATATCCGTTATCCGTATTAACATCCGGATTGATTTCTTTTCTAAGTTCACCACCATCCATAACATCCATTCTCATGGTACCATAATTGGCAGATATGTAACTATTTGGGATCGTTATTCCCTGCATGTACAACCGTTGGGTTACACCACCAATTACTTTTGAAACTCCAATAGAATTTGTAGAGGCATCCCAATACCCTGAACCATTGTCGCCGCCGGAAAGATAGGTATCTTCTCCTCTAAGGAAATGAAGATTAGTCATAGCTGAGCTTCCAATATTTTTCACTGACCATTGCAACTTAATATACTGTGCTGTAAGCGAAGGCAATGTTACTGTCTGGGAAATCTGCATGGATGAAGTTTCCCAGGTAGTAGTAATAGATTGTGAATCTCCTGTTTGTGTCGTCACAGAAAGTGGATTTTCTGTCGCAAAATAGGTTCCTAAATTATATCTAGTACCATTCACATCCAGAACCGCATCCGCCGGTGCATAATATTGCCGTACAAATTGAGATCCATTATAACGCTCCACAAAAATATTTCCATTACTTACAGTTACCTTCAAGCATCCTTTTGATATCTGTCCGCCTAATACATTGTTATCAGCTGCTGCAGAGACAGTATGAGGCCTCAAACCGGCCATGGTAAATACAATCGTAAGCACTAATAGCCATGATAATAACCTTTTTCTTTTCATTTTGTGTATCATTCCTCCCTATAAAGTAATTTGTTTCAATAACCGTTTTTTGAAAAACCATCCAAAATCAGCACCCCATTGCATGATCCTTCATGTTCAGCCATATCTACATAATAGTATTATATAATTCCTTTTTCATCATTTTTTCACCAGTTATACCATTTATCGGCATAAATACATTCGCAAAAAATAATTATTCTTTACTAAGTATCCTTTTCTATATTGCACAAAAAATAAATGAATGCTTTACGCACTCTCGTGATCACAATCCCGAGCTTTTAATGCCTCAATAAAAATAGTTGTTTTTTACAAAAGTCAAGTAACTTTGCAAATACATATAATCATTTTATAAATTTTCTATAAAAACATTATAAATTATTTCCAGTATTCTATTGCGCGATTAATCGATGTTTAGTACAATGAAGCTAATAACTTACATGGAGGTTACTATGAGAGATTTTGTGATTACAGCTGATTCCAACTCGGATTTACCCGAGAGTTATATTCGTGATAAAAAAATTGGTATTATACCGCATTATTATGATTTGGAAGGCATTACTTACGGCGATGAAATCAATCTGACCCCTAAGCAATTCTACGATAAAATGAGATCCGGACTTATGCCGACTACTATGGCCAGTAACCCGGATATTATCCGAAAAACCTTCAAGCATTATGTTGATCAGGAACTGGACGTCTTACATATCAGCTTTTCCTCCGCTTTAAGTGGTGGCTGCAGCAATGTCAGTACAGGTGCACTTGAATTCTGTGAAGAAAATCCCGGAGCCAAAATAATTGTTTTCGATACTCTCAGTGCTTCCATGGGGGAAGGTATGTTTGTTATGAAAGCAGTTCAGATGAAGGAAGAAGGGAAGTCTATCGATGAAATTACAGACTGGTTGGAAGAACACCGCCAGGAGTTTTGTATCTTTTTTACAGTCGATGATCTTGGACACCTGCATCGTGGCGGAAGAATTTCTAAAACAAGTGCAATTATCGGTTCTATTGTCAATATTAAACCAATTCTATACTTAAGCCCTGAAGGAAAGCTGGAAGCCTTGTCTACAGCCAGGGGCAGAAAAAAATCTCTCGCCACTATCTGCAGCAAAATGCTTGATACAATGGGTAAATACAAAGACCGTACGGATGATATCATCTGCATTGCACATGGTGATGCTTATGAGGATGCAAAATATCTCGCAGATCTGGTGCAAGAACAATTACCTCATAAGAAAATACTCCTTAATTATGTCAGTCCCAGTGTTGGTTCCCACTCAGGTCCTGGAGCAATAGGTTTATGTTTTATGGGTGATAAGAGATAAATTATGAGCTGCCGTGTACGTTGTCTGTATCACCTATCTTTTCTGTAGTAATTAGTAATTATATCTATTTTGAATAGAACAGGAACCAGAATACCATGGCCAAGTATAATAAATTGAATATAAATTTTATTATTTTGAAAATAATCCTTGCTATTCTGTTAACTTTATAATAGAATAGTTGAGTAACAAATTGAGTATGATATTCTTTGCTAAATTTGTTATATGCTTCCCTAGCTCAGCTGGTAGAGCAACGCATTCGTAATGCGTAGGTCGAGGGTTCGAATCCCTTGGGGAGCTGTTAGGAAAAGCCTTGATTTATAAGGGCTAAACAAGTGAAAAGCACTCTGAAAAGGGTGCTTTTTTAGTAATGTTAGGAGTGCCCTATGATTTCTAAAGAAAATCTACAGACTTATTATGAAGTAACCCGTACTTTAATAAGGGACATAAATTATGCTTACCTGCTGCCGCATCCCACTTTAAGAAATTTGATATCAAATTATACCATTACCTTTCCAGCGAAAGGTGTGATGTCTGAAGAATATACTATTCTGCCGCATGGCTGTGCCACATTAGTATTATCCTATGATGGAAACAAGACCACGAGCAGCCTGTTTGGCCCTATGACCAAGCCTGTGTGCGTAGGTAGTGAAGCCAATTTGTCCAAACTTCTATTCATCGTAGAATTTCAACCGGCAGGGTATTATGCATTCAGTGGCATACCACAAAAGGAGCTTACAAATTGCAACTGTTCTTTTGAACATATCAATCCTCCATTACACAATCTTTTCGTGCAGAATCTGGAAAACGCGACGGATATCTGCAGTCTAGTTAATGGTATAGATCAGCTCTTTCTGGCATATTTAAAAACATCTATATACCGTCCGGAATTTACCGGAGCAAATCATATCATCCTCGAAAGCGGCGGTCAAGTCTCTGTCAAGGAATTATCCCACAATCTGTATTACAGCGAGAGACACCTTGGGCGGATTTTCGACCAATATCTAGGGATTAGTGTCAAATCTTTCTCCCGCTTGGTACGCATTAACAAAGCAATGCGTCTTTTAAAACATCCTAATCATAGCGTTACACAAGTTTATCTTACTGCCGGCTTCTATGATATGCCTCATTTTATCCACGAATTCAAATCAATTTGTGAAATTACTCCACAAAAATATCGCGATAAGATGTCCGATTTTTACAGTGAGGTTGCCAAATTCTAAGGTATAATTGTAAAAAAGAGAAGGAGTGATGATATGCAATACCAAGGTACTTTAATTGCTGTATCGGATATGGCAAAATCAAAATATTTTTATGAAACAATTCTGGAGCAAAAGATATTAATGGATTTGGGGGTACATGTATCTTTTGAAAGAGGCTTGTCTTTACAATCCAATTATGAAGAGCTGGTTGGACAGAAACTTAACATGTATCCGCGCCCTGATAATTTCGAACTTTATTTCGAGGTGGAGGATTTGGATTACTGGTTGAAGAAAATAAAAGGAATAGATGGTATCGAGTTTATTCATGAACCCAAAGAATATCCCTGGGGACAACGGGTTATGCGATTTTATGATTACGATCAATATATTATAGAGGTTTCTGAAAGCATGGTGAGTGTGATAAAACGCTTTGCAGCACAGGGATTTAGTATAGAACAAACAGTGGAAAAGACAATGTGTCCGGCAGAATTTGTGAAAATGTGTTATAGTTCAAATAAGTAAAATGGCTGTCATTCCGGTATAAAAGTATGATTCCAATTGGCGTATTCCTGCTGTATCACAGGAATTAGTATTATTATAAAGGTAATCTCTATAAATGTAATAGCCTTACGTGCAGTAAAAGTATATATTTTTTAAAATTTTTAAGCTTTCAAATGTAAGATTCAGAAAAAGCTCTTAAATCATCAGTCCATATACATCCGACCTTTCTTAAGAGCTTTCTTCTATTTGTTTATTGTGTGATTTGCAGCTAAAATAGTAAATCATATATCATTTTCTTTTGCTATTCCACTGACAATTTACGTGTTTTTATTGTAATCCAAGTTTTTTCCGTTTACTTATAATATGCGCTTCTATGTCCTTAGCCACCTGCACCGGATCATCCCCCAGTGCTATTTTTCCTCCGGTCAATCCTTCCACATCCTGGGTGACCAGTTTCACAAGCTTAGGCGCTCCTGTTATAAAGGGAGTTGGTGACAGATGTGTATAGGCACCGTAAGCAACTGCAAATATCCCATCTATCGTAGCTTTCTGTTCCATCCATTCAGGTGCCGTCACCGCAATCGGTAAATCGGAGATATCCACATCCAGGTGATCCGCAAGTGCAGTTACCAACATAGATATTCTGCCGGTATCCGTGCAGGTTCCAAAGCTTAAAACCGGAGGAATACCAAGTGACTTACAGACAGCTTTAAGTTCTCCCCCCGCCTGTTCAGCTGCATCCAGATTACACATACCAGCTACCTCCAGTCCATGATTTCCACATCCTCCGGCTACTATCAATATATCCCTTTTAATTAATTGCTTCGCCAGATTGACCGTATTCCAATCCTGCGGACCGTTTCGAAGTGTAGAACAGTTTGCAAGGGCTACTACACCTTTAATGTGTCCTTTTACAAGTGCATCTGCAAGCACTCCCAGATCATTTCCGACTGCTTTAAGAACTGCTTCGGTAGAAAAACCTGCAATTGCCTTAGTGACATGCTTTGGAACCATCGCTTTTATGTTGCCGTTCCTTTTCTTAAAATTCTCAATTGCAATCGTTATACATTGCTCTGCCATTTCATCCGCTTTGGTTGGATAGTAGGGCATCTCATGTGCCAACCCAGGCACCGCAATTATGGTACTGACGCTGATTAATGCCACCTGGTATTTTTCAGCATATTGATCAATTGCGGGAGGCGAACAGTTTTCTTCCATTACCAGAGCATCCACCGTACCGGTAGCAAGAAATGGTTCAATTGCAAGCCAATTTCCCATAAGGCCGACAAAGACATCGTCTACTGCAAAGCGTTGCAGCAGCTCCTGTCCGGTTTCAATAGAACCGACAATATGAATCCCCTTTGCACCAGCTATTTTCGCCTTTTCCTGGTACTCCTGCAGCTTTGCTTTTTGCAGAGTTGCTGCTCCTATCCAGGGTTGATGCCCGTTAAAAGCAATATTAACATAATCCGGGTCCATAATTCCCAAATCTACATTAACTTCATGCGGCATTGGTGTGCCAAATAGTATATCCTGTACCATTTCCAGCCCGATTTGAGCGGTATAAATGGTTGATACCCCCAGACGGAGTGCTTTCTTAGCAAGAGAGACATAATCTCCGTCTACATTGGTCAGGCAGCTTGCGATACTATTCTCCACCTCATGCTCCACACCGCAGGGATAGATATGAAGCTCTTTCCATATCGGTATTCTTTTTTTAGGAGCAAATGCCTTGACCATAATACTGTCCTGATCGGGCGTTATCTTCATTTCACGGTCTAAAAGCTCCGCCAGCTGTATTGCCATTTGATTGTTATCCTGATTTGTATTTATGCCTGTTTTTTCACACATCCATTTTAATTTATTGGTATCTGTTAGCTGAAAGGTTGTTTTCCCCTCTCCTGTAGCCTTCAGTGTGCGAAATGCCTCATAAGCATGATGACCATAGGTAGCTGCTCCCATAATGTTTCTCATCAGAAGATTACGCATTGCCATAGCATCCGGGCCAATACCGCAGACACCCTTCACCGCTCCGGTCTTTTCGCTTATTCTGCAGGGGCCCTGTGTACATAGCTGACAGCTCATTCCCTCCAGGCAGAATTTGCACCTTATCTTTTCTTGTTCACCCCATCTGGAAAACACACTGGATAAACCATCTTCCTTAATCCGAACCAGCATTTCCTCAACCGAATCGTGATAGCTGACCCGACCTTCCATTTTTTCTAAAATTGTCTCAGACATAATAATACCTCCTATTTTACATTTAATAGGTAATATGTCCAGAGTTTGAAAATAAATACGTTGATAATATCTTCTAATTTTCATCTCAAAAGCAACCCGAATAAGCGAAAACTATGTTTTATCACGAAATTGAGTGTGGTATATAGGCTCTTGGCAGCCGTAGCATGTTAATGGATATCAATGCAACCATATTTAAAAGTTCTTTATAAGCTAAACTAACAAGCAATATAATTTATACAAGAATTATAATTTCTTTTCTGATAATATCGTTTGTCCGTTTACCGCTTTTGCGGTCGGAAGGCTAATCACAAAGGTCACTCCACCGCCTTCCGTATCCTTGAATGAAATCCTTCCATCATGCAGTTCTATTAATTCTTTTGCAATACTGAGTCCCAGCCCAAAATGGTTCTTATCTCTTCTGGATTTGTCGCCTTTATAGAATCTTTCAAACACTTCCTTCCTAATATCCTGGTTAATGCCGGTTCCATGATCTTCCACCTCAATCATTAATTGATTTTTCTTCACAAAAGCCCTCAAGATTATGGTATCCCCGTCCTTGGAATAGGATGTGGCATTATCTAATAATACGGACAGCACCTGCCTGATTCTTAAAATATCGCCCTGTATTTTGGGAAGCATTTGCTCCTGCAGCTCCAGCTTCAGATCCTTATGGTGTTCCCTGCAAAAAGGCTGAAAGACATCATAGGTTTCTATCAGAAGAAGATCCATATCAATACATTCCTTCCTAACCTTCCATCTATTCGCATCCACGGAAGCCAGTAACAGAAGATCTTCAATTAAAGAGGAGAGTCTCATGCATTCTTGATCAATTCCCTCGGTAAAATGCTCTGCTCTCTCCGGCTCAATCTTTAATGCGGAAGCGTTTGCACGAATTACGGCAAGAGGTGATTTCAGTTCATGAGATGCGGCAGCGATAAATTCTGTTTGACGCCTCCTGCTTTCTTCTACAGGCCTTAGAGATTTCCCGACAATCCAACGGCTGACAGAATATAATGCAGCTATGCCCGATGCATACAGGAATATCATGAGCATGCTTTTTTTCATTTTAACTGATCTATTATCCGATATGTATTGAAGCAGAATAATACCGCGGTATCCTTTTTCCATGGACACCATATAGATCTGTCCAAAATACCTGTCATTCTTCTCTCCTTTGAAAAAATATATCTTGCTCTGTACCTCCTGAATGGAAACAGGCCGGATGCCGGTATAGATATTGTCTTTTTCGGCAAGCTCCTTTAGCTTTGACACCAGTTCCTCTCGCCTCGTGACAGGCTCCCATGCTCCCTGGTAAGTAAAGGGCTGCCCTCCATCCTCAATATGAATAATCAGATGATTTTTCATTTCCATCTCCGCCAGCCATAGGTGGCTGATTCCATTATTCATCAGAACCTTTTGGGTAACTGTCATAAAATTATTCTGAAAGGTCTCCTTTTTATTTCGAAGGAGCTGCTGGTTTGTAACGGCGATTGCCAATACCAGGACGATTAGCAAAATACTCCCGGTGGAACAGGTATATAACAAAATCAACTTTCTTCTTAACTGATTAATCATTCGTTTTATACTCCAACTGATAGCCGATACCATGTATTGTTTTAATAACAGTACCTGTATTCAATGCCTTCAGTCTTCTGCGCAGTAAAAATATATAGTTATCGATATTTCCGTCTTCGACGAAATTATCCTTTCCCCATACACGGTTCAAAATCTGATCTCTGGCTAAAATCTGTCCTTTATTGAGAAGAAAATACTCGAGTAATGCTCCTTCTCTTTTGGATAGGGTAATCGTGTTTTCGCCTCTGGCTGCCACATTGGTATAGCTGTCAAACGAGATATCACCAAATTTAAGAAGGTTAGCATTCTCCATTTTTCTTGGTCTGCGAAGCAGTGCCCTAATTCTTGCCAATAGCTCTTCCACAACAAATGGCTTCACCAGATAATCATCTGCTCCTGTATCTAATCCATCAATCCTGTCGTTAATCCCATTCATGGCAGTGACCATTATTACAGGTGTTGTTAAACCCTTCCCGCGTAATTTATCTAATATGGTTAAGCCATCCATCCCTGGCAGCATACGGTCCAGAATAATCAAATCATGATTATTCCCTGCTATGTAATAAAAAACATCATTTCCTTCATTACAAATATCCAACTCATATCCTTCTTTTTTTAAATGAACCGCGACCGCGTCGCATAATTCCTTATCATCTTCTATTAATAATAATCTCATAAATTCTCTGCTCCTGACTGTTATTACTCTATTTTCCAAAGCCTATATATCTATTAAAGTTACCCATATATAACTTTATAGAAACTTTATCATAAGATATGCTGCTTTTTTAATTCCATAAAAACTTCTAACGTGTTTTAATCCAATTACATCCTTCCAAATAATTTCCATAATAATATCCTAGCATGACTGTGGAGATTTCACAACCTTACGAAATAATTTTTACAATGGTTTAGTTACTCTTCAACCTTGATTTCATAATTCCAGCACAGACTATTAATTCAACCAATTTCAAAACAAAAGAGAAGCGATTCCTTTGAATCACTTCCCATTTTTTTCTTCCTGAGTAAATCCATGTATTTATACACGTATATAAATATACCTGTTATTCAAATCCTAATCAATTATGGCTGCCATAATGTTATCTTTTTACAGACGGCCTTATAATAATTCTCAAATTATCTGTTTTTGTCTTAAGTGCATTATTCAGATAAGTATCATTTGTATCTCCTTCTGAAATATAACCTCCTTGCGAAATAAAGGTAAGCATATTATCCAAGTTTTATTCATTTATTTATACTTGCCTCATGTATCAGAATTAAATGTTTTCTTAAGAATACAAACGCATTATACAATGTTATGCATCATATCATTTAATACTGAAGTCATTTTTTTGATTTCCTGTATTGCATTTCCAATCGATGAAATATCGTTATTTTCATTTTCAATAGTTGCAAGAATTTCTTCATTAGAGGCAGAATGTTCCTCAGAAATACTGGCTATACTTTCAACCTTTTCCTGTACCTGAATAAACTTCTCCAGTATTTTACCAATCATGGCGTTTTCCGTCTCCAGTAATCGAAAGGCCTCATTGATTGCATTCTCGACATCCTTAAAATAGTCTCCAACCTGTCCAAGTACCTTATTGCCGGCCGTCACCGCCTGCTCACCTGCATTCGCTTTTTCAACAGCTGCTGCTGAGGTATCCGATATTAGCATTGTTATATCTTTGATACTTTTCACTGTTTGACTGCTCTGCTGTGCCAGTTTTCCTACCTCTCCTGCTACTACCGCAAACCCTTTTCCCTGCTCTCCGGCTCTTGCGGATTCAATGGAAGCATTCAAAGACAACAGATTAGTCTGCTCAGAAATCTGTGTGATACCCTCAAGAAAACCGTTTATCTGCTCTATATTGCTCTGAAGCTCCACTACTGTTGTCAAAGAATTACTGACCGCATTATGGATTGCCTCCATCTGCAGCGACATTGAGCGGATTTTTTCCGAACCCTTCGCAACCTTCTTAGAAATAAGATTAGAATTTGCTGTCAGCTTTTCAGAAATTTCTTTGGTATCGTTTACTTCTTTCATAGCTTCCGCCATATGATTGTTGATATTAAAGATGCTTTCAGCCTGATGCTCCGTACCTTTCGCAACCTCATTCATTGTGCGTACAGTGTCTCTGCTGGATTCTACTATGGAATGCATGTTATTATCCAGTTCAGTTATATTCTTGTTCAGTCCCATAGAAGTAGTCTCTACCTGTGACATTGTTGTTTGTAATTCTGAAAGTAATTTATTTGCTTCTTCCTCCTTTGCACCCGCTTTGCGTATCACATCACTTCCCCATTTATTCGAAAAGAAAATAGCCAGAAATATACTGTCAAGCATCAATAAGGTAGATAGAAGGAAACTAATCGGTCTGTCCTTACCGAAAAGGGCTGCTCTATCGACGAAATAAGTAATAAAGTAGGCTGCATTCACAATCACCGCAAAAGAAATTAAAATCGTTGAGGAATAGTACAGGCACAAAACACAGACCGAAGCTGCAATGGTGAACAAATTACCCTGGTCTGTCGGATCTTGCAGCAGAGAGGCCATTCCCGCAGCAAAAATCATTATACTATATAGAAATCCTTTGATTTTGCTGGGAACAGGTACGAAAAATAATCCTATAATTACAGCGATTGTAATAATTACCGGTATTGATAGATTTATCGCCTCTGCTAAACTTCTACTGGTAAAATTATAAAGAATCGTTAGCAAACATACTACAATAATGATACTGGAACATACAAAATCAGCTTTCTTATAATTATAAATGTTTTTGTTCATATTTTACTCCATTCTGCGTTGTTGTTTGTGCATCATAAGTTTGTGCACGAACCGCAGACACAAACCTGCCGAGTGAACGTGATCTTTTTCACTCGGTGGAAGTGATCTTCTTTCACTCTTTCAATCATAATGCCGCAAAGCGACATCTTAAATAATGGGTGTAGAAGTTCATACCGTGTTTATTTCGGGGTTCTTCTTAGTGTGAAGACGCTTTTTCTTTCGCACTTTTCTCCAAAGCTCATAATACATATTTTTCTTTTATCCATTATATTCCATTTTATTGATGTTAACAAGAAAAACTTGCAAAAATAAGCTATTTTACCTATATAAAAATACCTTTAGACAAACCATTTTTTAAAACCATCATGGTTGACGCAAAAAAGCCAGAAAATAGATAAATGTTGAATATAATTGAATATATATTCATACCAATACCTAAATCAGGCTTTTGCTGTGTTAACAATAATGATCCTATTTTGCAAAGTGTATTCCTGCTTTTGTGCCTAATTCATAATGTGATGTTACAGTTATATTGTGACCAAGCTTTTTCGCCAGCTTCCGGCTCAAATACAGGCCTATTCCTGTTGCCATATAATATTTGCGGTCATTTACGCCGGTAATATTCTTAGTAAAGATCCGATTTAAGTCTTCTTCCTTAATTCCAATCCCGTGATCCTCCACAAACAATACAGTTTCTTTTTCATTTTGTTCGGCATAGATCTCTACTTTCCCATAAAACGGCGAATATTTAATTGCATTATCTAAAAGCTGCTTTAGAATGAAACCAATCCATTTCTCATCCGTATCAACAAACAGTTCCAGACCTTTTTGCGCCAGGTGCAGATTTTTGTTCGTGATACCGGAGTAATCTCTCTTAAGGCAATCATTTACTACCTTCTCAAGAGACACACGGCTGATCATATAATCCTTTGCAAAATCATTTGCTCTTGAATAAAACAAGGACAATTGCACATAATCCTCAATACGATCAATTTCATCCTCCAGGCTGTAGAGCGCCTTCTTCTCCGAGTGATCCAGGCTGTTCTCAATAATCAGTTTTGATGCTGCTATCGGTGTTTTTATTTCATGTACCCACATCGTGACAAATTCTAGGTCTTCTGTGCTTTTGTTATTGTGTTCCTCAAGACATCTTCCTGTTTGCTGGTATAGCTTCCGGATAAGCTCCGTATAAATTCTCTGCTCGTTACTTAATGGTTCCGGAAGAGAATTGACCCAGTCCATATGCTCCATCTGCCAAAGCTCTTTGAGTATGTTAAAATGCTTTTTCTTGATCAAATAATCAATGGTCAGATAGACAAAGGAAATAATAAATGAACCATAGGTTATATACAGTCCGGTAGAATTAAGAAGGAAAGCATTATCTTTTATATAAATCATAATTCCTGTAAACAACATGACAGAACAATACAGCTGAATCAAATGTTTTTTATCTGAAAGATATTCCCGGAGTCTCATATTTTATATCCCAGTCCTTTTTTCGTTTGTATATATTGTTATAATCCAAGACAATGAAGCTTCTTCTTGATCCGGGTCATATTAACGGTCAGTGTATTGTCATCAATAAAGCATGCTTCCTTCCAAGGTCTTCTTATAATTGTTTCCAGCTCACAACATTCCCCCTGTTTTTAACAAAAGTGCCAGTATCTGTGCTTCATTTTTGGTGAGTGCAATACTTTTTTCATCAGCAGAAATTGTTCTGCTTGCCATATGAAAGATCAGCTTATCATTTAGGAAAAGCTTTTTTTAATCACAACCAAACGTATTTCATGCGGTTCAAGTGCAGCCTGATAGGGCAGACAGTCCCCTCTGACTATTAGCTTTGATTTTTTTAGGAATGGCCGTGATAAATCCTTAAGGATATCTATTTCCTCCTGTGTATTAACAGGGAGTGCCCCCATTTCTACCCATTTATCATAACAGCTTCCATATTGACGATTTACAATTTTCTCAACAATATCATAGCCCCCCTCCGGCAGATCTACCAGCTCCAAGCGAAATTCCTTTCTACAGGCCTCTGCAAAAACTCCATACCGGTCTGTAAAGCTCATATTGAAATTAAGACCTTCTCTATACGAAGCCTCAACGTTACAATAGTTATATAGCAGTAGCCGATACTCCTCCCTGCCTTTGGTTATAAAATATCCCTCCCCTTCCGTAAGAAATTCATCACCTAGTTCGGACAAGAACTGATATGCATAATAAGCCGGTTTCTTTATGCCGTTTTTTGTGAAATGTCCTACTCCTCCATGAAATAACTGCTCAGGAAATTCCAGTTCTTCAATCCAATCCGTGAGCGTCCAGTGGCCAAAGCCCTGTGCTCTGTCATAATTTCTGCAGATATTGCGAACAAAATAGGCACCGGCATAACAGGTATCGTTAAGCCACTCTCTATGAGAAGAACTTAAGTTCCATTCTGTAATATAGAGAGGACGTTTGTCCCTCTCCGGTAAATGTTCATTTAACAGCCGGAGATAATTGCCAAAGACATCCGCGTCATCCGAAACAATACCGCTTAAGCTTAATGAAAAGCCGTTGTAAGCTTTATCGAATAAATTCTGTGTGAAATTAGCAGGTATTGGATAAAAATGGAACAGATATGCATCCGGATTGCAGCCGTTTTGTCCCGCAAATTTCAAAAACTTGCTATAATGATCTGTCGGAAAGCTATTTGTAACATAGGACGTACTTGCAAATACCAGTTGTGGATGGCAGCTTTTTACACTATCATACGTGATTTTGTATAAATGAAGGAACGTAGCAATATCCCTAAAGTCAAAGGGATGTCCCGTCATCGTTTCATTCCAAAAGGTAAAAATCCACCGGGATACTTCAGGAAAGCCATACCGCTTCAAAAGATGGGTTACAAATTCTTTCACCAGGTAACACCATTTTTCCTCATCCTTTGGTTCACTCACACAAAAAGGGAGAACAAATACTGTACGCTCCGGCACTTTTGCAAGTGCCTTGGGCATAAAGGATAGTTGCACAAGAGGCTTTAAATTAATCCGTAGCAGGAAATCAAATATCTCATCCAGCATATTAAAATTCAATCTGACCTGACCCTGCGCATCCTCCGAGTATACCATCAGGGCATCATCAAATACATCATGAAATTTAATATATTGATAACCAATCTCCTGCTGCTGCGTGGTAAGCATCTTCTGAATACTACCTATCAGGATTTCCTTTGCCCTTCCGACGCTGCAAAACTGTAAATAATTTTTCTCAAGTCGTTTTCCGGTAATGCCCATATTAATACTGCCAATGGAATAACAGACCTTTTGAAGCGCATTAGTAAGCTGCGTCTCCTCAGAGCGTTGCAAATAAGTTGAGAGCTTGTCAAAAAAATCATATTTTTCTAAATTAAGATATTGTGCAGTAGCGTTCATCGGAAGGGAATTGGCCTTATGATCAAAGGAAAGAGCTTCCTTCCTGTAAAGACTGGGCAAAGTGCCATATTGCTTCTTAAAAAGAGTAGCGTAGGATCGTTGATTGGCAAAGCCACAAGCCTCTGATATTTCTTCAATTGACTTCTCTGTATTCATTAATAAATGCAGCGAATGCTCCAACCGTATCTTAGAAATATAATTGGTTAAGGTCATACTCATATTTTTTTCAAAAAATGAAGATAGATAGGGAGGTGTTAGCCCTTCCTTTTTTGCTATTTCTGTTAGGGACAGATCTCTCTGATAATTTTCTTCCACGAAACGAATGATATGCTTTAAGCGTTCCATCTGTTTTGGGGGACGAAGCTTGCCCGGATTACTGCTGACAAAATTCTGCAGCAATATATATATGATCTGATACGCATAAGAGAGGCTAAGTACCTGGTTCGAAGCGGATGCCGCATTTAACTTAATCAGCCGGGCAATCAATTCTCGTATTTGATCAAAAGCAGGGCTATTCTTGTGCTGGCTGGAATTACAATCAAAATGAAGGCTTTCGGGGTTGAGCCAATCCAGGTGAAAGCTGGAGAGACGCATCTGCAAAAGTACCAGAACGCAGTCCTCGCTGCAGGTATCATGCACCTGATCGGAGTTAATCAGCAGAATGTCATTCTCCTGCAGTACATACTGTTGGTTTTCCACCCTAACCTGAAGGGTTCCTGACAGCACCAGAAGAATTTCTATGCTTCTGTGCCAGTGTTTTGTCACGACACCAATTCGCTGGCAGAAAAGCTTCATTGGCAGATTTTTATTATATTCTATCATTTCATGAGTATCTGTAAGTCCTGAAGCCATAACGGCCTCCTTCCTGTGCCAGTACCCTGGTGAGGAGCTTTGGCGTGTGATTTTATAAAACCTTCTTTAACAAGGGTATCCTTCTGAATATGTAATTTGATGCCAGGAAGCAAAGCGGTAATCCTATTACAGCAGCTGCCAGAAATTTGACCAGCGGATATAGTTTTAAGGGAAGAAGCAGTAAAGATACCGATATTATAATAGCGGAATGGAACATATATACGCAAAATGAATTATCGGACAATACTTTAACCAAAGGTGGCTGTTTATTATATTTCTCCTGGAAGATACCAATCATACCGATTGACATTGCAACAGAAATAAATGACTCCCAGATAGCATATAATGCGCTCTGCCAATTTAAACCGCCTTTATAGGCTGAAAAGCCTCCATTTAATGCTCCTCCGGCTATCATGATCAAAACCCAGAATAAAATTCCGGGAATTAGCGCCGTTAAAAGGAAATAATGGCCTGTTTGATAGGATATCTGTGAAAACCAGTCATTCCTTCCTGCTTTAACACCAACAACAAACAGAATGACGTATTGCGAAAAGAAGCATAGCTGCATATTCAGGATACTAGTATCAATCGGTTGCACCAGGCGTATCAGGAAGGCCATAACAGAAATTAATAAAATCAACAGCAATACCTCCGTCATTCCCGGAAGTTTCTTCTTCTCTACCGTCTTTCGTTCCTTTTTCAAAATTCTTATTAATACATAAATACAGTTAAAAATCAATAGTGCTAAGGCAAACCACAAAGGACCACTCCCTCCAAGAAACTGAAGGCTTAGTATATAATTAACATAATATTCCGGAAACAAAGGTCTATCCCACCGGTTTCCCAGTAGAACGTAAATAATAAATGGTGTGATAACCAGCATATAGATCAAGGTGGGAATACCAAGCCGTATCAACCGCTCAGAGATAAACCTTGCAGCTCCTTTTTTATCATAGGATCCGGCTACAAAATAACCAGAGATCAGAAATAAAAACCCCATAAAGTATGCCTGGGTAAAGGATTGAAATAATCCAAACACGATGGTGCATACCGCATCAAGCTCCCCTGCATCCATCAGATACCAGCTGCCTATCCCGCTATAGGTAACAGCATAATGAATTAATACCACAAAGATAATCATCAGCAGTCTTAAGTTATCTATGTACAGGTACCTAGTCTTTGCATTCTCTACTCTCATATCTTTTCCTTTCATATGTTCGTAATAATATCTCTGATATAGTCATCCAAAAAATTGTCCATCGTAACACCTTTTAGTGCTAATGTCTCAAAAGATTCAATGAAAAGAACCGGATGTGCTAACGAAGAGATAAATCGTACAATTTTCACCATCATCTCTTCCTTTGACGTCTGTGGTTTCAATGATAAGATAATATAACTTAATGCTTCGAGCTGCATTTCTATTCTTTGTCTGGTTTCAGAATCAACTCCCTGTTCCATGAAATTACTCTGTTCACTGCGCAGTATTCCGACTGATCTAATATAAAAATACATGATTTCCTTGCAGTAAGCATGTACCTTCTCAACTGATAGCATCTCCTCCTTCTTAATTCTTTCATAGATAAAACAAAGACTGCTCCAATAATATTTCATTGTTTCATTATATAGAATTTCTTTACTTCCGAAGTAATAACTAATGGCAGCCGAATTCATCCCTGCTTTTCCGGCAATCTCTCTGATGGATAGCTTATTTAACGGCTTTTGTTTGATTAATTCTATCACCGCATTTAAGATCGTCACTTTTGCTTCATTCGTATGCATAATTTATCTCTCCTATTGGTAAACCGATTCAAACAATTGCATAACATAAAAGCCAATCTGTATTTCTATATTGCTTCACAGCGTTCATGTAAAATGTTTGATTTAATCGTTTGATTTAATCAAACGATTAATTTTACCATGTATTGGAATTAATGTCAATCGAATATGTTTTGCCTATGTGGGGTATCATGTCATTAATATTAAAGTTATAAATGATTACCTCCGCAACCTAAAATATTATTATACAGAGAAACTACGTATGTGTATACCTCAGCGGCTGGCAAGGCACAACTGTAATATTTTAAGATTTACATTTCAATCGTTCGTGTTATTCAGACTATAAAAAGTAAAATATTACAGAAAATCGCGCAATTAATTACGTTGTTTCGCAGATGAATATATAATATTATATTAAATAGGAAACATTGATTGCAAAAACAATACAACATAATTCAAAGGCAAGAAGCAATACATCTGCATAATAGAAAGAAGCAGAAAACAATACACCTGAGAGAAAGGAATAACTGTTATCATGAATGAAATAAAGGGCTTGCTGTTCGATTTGGATGGTGTCATTGTGGATACCGCAAAATATCATTTTCTTGCATGGAAAAAACTGTCCGATGAACTGGGTGTTAATTTTACTCAAAAGGATAACGAACGTCTAAAGGGTGTCAGCCGTATGAGATCCTTCGAAATCATACTGGAAATCGGCGGTTTGACCATGTCAGAAGAAGAAAAAGAAAGAAATTGTGCAAAAAAGAATGATGTATATCTGGAATATATTTATCAGCTAAAAGCGGAAGAGCTTCTACCGGGAGTTCGAGAATTCCTGTCAGATGCCCGAAAGAAGGGTTATAAACTTGCTCTGGGTTCTGCCAGTAAGAATTCGAGGCTGATCCTGGAGAAACTGGAAATTATGGATTTATTCGATGAAATTGTGGATGGAACTGTCGTATCGAAAGCAAAACCCGATCCGGAAGTTTTCACCAAGGGTGCTGAGATTTTAGGCCTTCCCTATTCTTCCTGCATCGTATTTGAAGATGCTGCTGCAGGAATTACAGCAGCACATAATGCCGGAATGCCCGCTGTCGGCATCGGTACAGCCGAGAATTTACCAGAAGCAGATATCTTATTACCTGGACTTAACAACATCACGATAGAAGAAATTATTAAAAAAATACAGGAGGTTTAAACTATGCATTATGATCATTTAAAAAAGAATCCGTTTCATCTGAATGACCAGCAGATTGAATGGGTAAAAAACACTCTGGAGGGCATGTCTCAGGAAGAGAAAATTGGCCAGTTGTTTCATCTTATTATGTACAACAGTGATGAAGCATATCTGAGTGAATTGGTGGACAAATATAAAATAGGCGGTATCATGGGCCGGCCAATGCCACTGGAGGAATGCTGCAAGGCTATCAGCTATCTCCAGACAAAATCAAAGATCCCGATGCTGATATCAGCAAACTTTGAAGCAGGCGGCGACGGAATGATAGAAGAAGGAACCAATATTGGTCCTAACATGCAGATCGGTGCTACCGGTAAACCTGAATTTGCAGCAAAACAAGGTTATGTATGCGCAAGAGAAGGACTTGCTGCCGGAGCTAATTATGCCTTTGCACCGGTAATCGATATAGATTATAATTTCCGTAATCCTATTATGGCAACCAGACTGTACAGCTCTGATCCGAAGCTTGTCCGTGACTGCGGTGTAGCCTATACAAAAGCCGTTCAGGAACAGGGTATGGCGGTATCTATTAAGCATTTCCCTGGAGACGGAGTGGACGAAAGAGACCAGCATCTGGTTACCAGTATCAATTCCCTCTCCTGTGAGGATTGGGATGCGTCTTTCGGTGCTGCTTACCAGGCATGTATCGATGCTGGTGCACTTACTGTTATGGTTGGTCATATTATGCAGCCAGAGTACTCAAGAAAATTATGCCCGGGCATTCAGGATGAGGATATCATGCCCGCGACTCTTGCTCCGGAATTATTGAACGGATTATTAAGAGAACAATTGGGCTTCAATGGTTTGATCATTACTGATGCGACTACCATGGCCGGTATGTGTATCCCAATGGCTCGTGATAAAGCAGTACCTTATACAATTGCAGCAGGTTGTGATATGTTCTTATTTGCTAAGAATCTGGAAGAGGATTATACCTTCATGACCGAGGGTGTTAAGAACGGAACCATCTCTCCTGAAAGACTCGATGAAGCTGTTATGAGAATTCTAGCAACAAAGGCGGCTTTGAAATTACCGGAGAAGAAGGCGAATGGAACATTACTTCCGAATGTAGAGGAGGCAAAGAAAATCGTAGGCTGTAAGGAACATAAGGAAATTGATGTTCAGGTTGCAGACTGCTCCGCAACTCTCGTTAAGAATAAACAGGGCTTAATTCCTTTGGATGTCAACAAATACAAGAGAATTCTTCTTTATCCGATGTTTACCGGAGATAATGCCTATATGGGCGGAGGCAATGAGAACATTGATAAAATTAAAGAAGCGTTTGAAAAGGAAGGCTTTGAGGTTACCATATATCAGCCTGCTGCCAGTCTGCAGGAAGGCTTCTCCGTATCCTATCTGGATATGGCAAGCAAATATGACCTGCTGGTATATGTGGCTAATCTGATTACGAAGAGCAACCAGACTACCGTGCGAATTGAATGGGCTCAGCCGATGGGTGCAAATTGTCCGAATTTCCAGGCTGCTATTCCTACTATGTTTATCTCCTTTGCAAACCCTTATCACTTACTGGATGCTCCTCGTATCAGAACCTTTGTAAATGCTTACAAATTAAAGGATAGTACTTTAAATGCAGTAATCGATAAGCTGCTTGGCCGTTCCGAATTTAAAGGAATTAATCCTATCGATCCATTTGTCGGAAAATGGGATACAAGATTATAGGGACTGTGAATGAAGGCTTCCTCATACTATAATTTAAATAGGAATACTGACATGAAAAGAGAGAAAGTGTTTATACTTTCTCTCTTTTCACGTCGTTAACAAAATACCAAAATTTAGTAAGTGGGCAAATGAATACTTCAGCCACCCTGACGGCGGCCTCCAAAGGAAGGAACGAAAAGAGAAACAAACGCCTGATTACTGCCGGTCTATGTATAATATGGTTTTCAATAATACATTGGCTCCCTTACAGCAGTTTTCAACTGGTGTATATTCTATTTCACAATGACTGTGGCCTCCTACACTCGGAAGGAATATCATAGTTGTAGGAATTACATCTATCATAAATTGTGCATCATGTCCAGGACCGCTATAAATTCTTCTGTTCGTATATCCGCAGTCCTTCGCGCTCTTTTCTACATAATCCACTAATTCAGGAGTAAAAGCAACTGTCTTGCGCGACCATGCTTCTTCGTAGGAAACCTGACATTTCTCCACCTCGGCCGGAATTTTCTTAATGATTGCAAGCACCTGCTTGATTACCTCCGGATCCTGATGTCTGGCATCCAGAGTGAATTTTACTTCATCTGGAATAATTGTATGAATATTGGGATGGCAGGAGATCTTACCGGTTGTGTATACTAATTTGCCGTCCAATTCACCTAGTTCATCATGAAGATACTGAATTGTCTTAGCCGCTGCATAGAGCGCATCCTTTCTATATTTCATCGGCGTAGTTCCGGCATGGCCGGCCTGCCCGCGAAAAGTGAATTCATAATTTATCATTCCACAGACACCTTCCACAATACCAATATCATAACCTTCTGCTTCCAGAACCGGTCCCTGCTCAATATGCAATTCTACAAGTGCCTGGGTTTTCGCCGGGTTCATACGGTTCGAAAGATCGCCCTTCCAGCCGCATGCCTCAAGTGCCTCTCCAAAGGTATATCCTGGCTGATCCTTTGCCTGCGATGCCAGCATATCCTCCTTCTTAAATTTGCCGCAGAGCACACCGGAAGACATCATAGCCGGCTCAAAGCGGGCACCCTCCTCATTGGTCCAAACCACTACTGTAATCGGATGCTTATGGGGTATTTTCTCCTTTACAATTGTTTCTGCCATTTCCATTGCAGTAAGCACCCCAAGTACTCCGTCATAATTACCTCCCTGCCTTACTGAATCCAGGTGGGAGCCTGATAGAATTGCCGGTAACTCTTCCGATCCTGGAATGGTTGCATAGATGTTTGCCATATCATCCGATACCACCACTGCTCCAAGTGCTTCCATTCTTTTCTTGAATTCCGCTCTTGCAGCCAATGCTTCTGGTGAAAGGGAAAACCTCGTAATTCCGCCATTTCCCGTATCACCGAATTTACTGAACGTATTGATTTTATCCTTCATTCGATCTAAACTGCATGCTACCATATTTACCTCCATCTGCCGCGCATGCGGCATATAATACTTTAATGAAAAGTACGCTAGTTAGCGGTATATTTCGGCCGCTCATCTCTTCTTGGGAACTCTTACTCCCTGCCCGATTGCACCTGCCGGACATACTGCCACACATAAATGACACCCCACACACTTATCTGCAAGCATAATTGGTTTACCGGTTGCTTTCTCCTGTACCAGAGCCTGATGTCCGCCGTCATAACAGGAAAGATAGCATCTTCCACAACCTATACATTTGCTTTTATTAAATTTCGGATAACAGATACTATCCCTGTTAAGCTCTTCTGCCGAAACGATTTTGGGAAGTGCCCTTCCTATGATTTCGGTAATGCTGCTATACCCGTGAGAACTTAAGTATAATTTCATTCCCTCTATCATATCCTCAATCACACGGTATCCATATTGCATTACCGAGGTAGTAACCTGAATATTCTCACAGCCAAGCATCATAAATTCCGCTGCGTCCTTCCAGGTTTCTATACCTCCCATACCGCTGATTGGAACATCTGTCAGTCGTCTGCAGTCTTTCATGGAGTGAATGAAACGAAGTGCAATCGGCTTTACCGCTTTTCCCGAATAACCGCCGATACTGGTTCTTCCCTCCACATCCGGACCGGAAGCAAAGGTATCCAGATTCACATTCATAATGCTTTTAATTGTATTAATTGCTGCAATTCCATCCGCTCCGGCTTCCACCGCGGCAATTGCGGCAGCCTCCATATTTCCTGTATTCGGTGTCATTTTCGCAAGAACAGGAAGATATGTACCTCTTTTTACCGCCTTTGTATATGCTGCAACCAAATCCGGGTTTTGACCTACATCAGAGCCCAGTCCGTCTGCTGCCATATGGGGGCAGGAGAAGTTACATTCAATAATATCTGCACCGGCCTGCGTCATAAGCTGTGCAAGGTACGTCCATTCCTCCTCTGAACGCCCCATTATGGAAGCAATCATAACCTTACTCGGATAATTCTCTTTCAGTTTCTTCAGATACTCTACGTTCTCTGTCAGAGTATGTTCGGATATCTGTTCAATGTTTTTAAAGCCTACAAATGGAACTGCTTCCTTACGAAGTGCATCAAACCTGGGGGATACTTCGTTTGGGACAAAGGTTCCGATTGTTTTAAAGGCAACGCCTGCCCAGCCCATGTCGAAGGCCTTTGCAACCATTTCATAATTACTCCCTACTACAGAAGAGGAAAGAAAAAATGGATTCTCACATTGCACGCCGCAAAAGGTAAGGGACAGATCAGCCTCTCGGACCTCGGCCTTATCATAAGAAGCTGCCTTTTCCATAATCTCGTCTATAGCCACCGGTCTGTTTATGAGACCTTTCAGACAAGCTTTTTTGCAATCCTTTGTCAGGCAGGAGCTGCAAGGAAGCTTAATCGGAAGCTTCACGGCTGCTCCTATGCTATTTTCAAAGCGGAGCGACCGGATAACAGCATCTACTTTCATTCCATACGGACAAGCTTTTGTACAGGGTGCTTCATGACAGAGAAGACATCCTCCTGCCTCCTCTAATAATGATATTTCCTTGTATGCTAAATTACTCATATATTCTCTCATTCCTCCACTCACTGCGGCTTTTAGTGTTTGTTATGACAAATGTTAAAAGATATCCCTGGCGGGAACTTTTCTTTCTATTATGCTGATTACTGTCTCCAGAATTAGGAAGTTCTGTATTGCCTGCTGACAGGTTTGCGTCTCACATATTCGCCATATCCTGGTGTGCCGACAAAATCACCGTTATCGTAAACCAGTTTACCTCTCACATAGGTCTGAACCGGATAACCGTGCAATTTCTTGCCTTCCCAGATGGTATGATCATAATCCGAGTGCATATTGTTAACCGAAATCGTAAATTCCTTCTCGGGATCATAAATGACAATGTCTGCATCCTTTCCCACCGCCAAAGAACCTTTTTCGCTGCACCCAAAAATGGCTGCCGGATTAGCTGAGCAAAGCTCTACGGCACGATTGAAAGATATTTTTCCTTCATTGGCAGCGGAAAGCATATACGGGTATAAATTTTCAACTCCGGCACATCCGTTTGGTATCTTAGTGAAGTTATCATTACCCCAGTCCTTCTCATAACTCTGAAACGGACAATGATCTGTTGCTACGGTATCGATTACTCCTGTTTGGATCGCCTTCCACAACGCATCCTGGCTTTCCTGTCCTTTCATCGGAGGAGAGCATACAAAGTTTCTTCCGTCTTCTCTTTTATAGACCTCGCAGGTGTACTCCAGATACTGCGGACAGGTTTCAATATAGATCGGATATCCTTCCATCTTGGTCGCTACTGCAGCTTCCAGACCCTCTTTATCGGCCATATGCACAAGATACAGGGGTGCCTCCACTGATTTTGCCCAGTGAACTGCTCTCTTATCTGCTTCCGCCTCTACAAATTCCGGTCTGCTAAGATAATGATACCAGGCTGAGGTTTTTCCCTCTCGAAGAAATTGTTCAATATATAAATCAATTACATCCGGGTTTTCTGCATGTATATTTGTAATAGCGCCTGTCTCTTTCGCTTTCAGAAGAACCTTAATCAGTGTGGCATCATCCACCATCATTCCCTCTTTTTTATAAACCAGAAAGCATTTAAAACTTGTTATACCGTAATCCACCGCATCGGCAAATTCCTCAAGCAGCGTACCTTCATTCAAATCAGTGATAATACAGTGGAAAGCATAGTCAACACATGCCTCAGGATCGCACATTTCCTTTCTCGTCTCCACCGTTTCAATAATGCCTTTTCCTTTTCTCTGCATCGGATAATCAAATACCGTTGTAACACCACCACAAGCCGCTGCCCTGGTTCCTGCCAGATAACCATCCGCAGAGACAGTTCCTCCAAATGGCATAGCCAGATGGGTGTGTGCATCGATTGCTCCGGGCAGGATCAATTTACCGGAAGCATCCACGACTTTCTTTGCCTCTTTGTCAAGATCAGTGCCAACACATACAATCTTTCCATCCTTTACGGCAATATCCGCCTGAAAGGTCTCTTTAGCTGTTATAATTGTACCGTTCTTAATTAATAGATCCATATTTTTGCCTCCTATCCATAAGGGCTGTTATTTCAAATTATATTTTATCAATTTATTCATTCGCTTTATTAGTAACTGTCTGAATCCGATGTATTGCTACACCAGATTCATTACAGTTATAAAATTCTCAAATCATCTGTCTTTATTTATTGATTTTATAAACCAGTACCAGACCGGATCTCTGGAACACCTGTGAAATCTCAAATAAATCCATGCCTCCTGCTTTCGCTGCAATAAGATTGGATACCCAGGTTACACCGAAATCTACCTGACCGGTATATACCGCAGTTGTTTCTCCGATATCTCCACCACCGGGTACAATGGTTACATTTAAACCGGCATCCTTATAATATCCTTTATCAAGTGCTACATAATAACCCATAAACTGTGCCTGAGGCAGCCATTTTAACTGAATGGATACGTCTGCTTTCTCAGGAGTGAATTTTCCGTCCGACGAGGCCATCGCATCGGTCCAATAAGAGGTATCTCTGATATCATCCAGTTTGAGCGTCTGCAGCTTATCCGCAGCTGTGGAATCCTCCAGCTTAATATACTTCTTTGCAAGATCCAGTGTCTGCTGCATTGCCTTCTCATCCATATTACCGTATTTTGATACTGCTGCACCTGTCATATCTGTTTCAACAAGTTTTTTTACTTCTCCTGCCATATATGCCTGGTGATCCGCAGAAACTGAGGAACCGTATTTGTAAACAATCTCGGCTGCTTCCTTCGAGTTTGCACAAGCATATTCCCATCCCTTCATAGAAGCATAGATAAATGCTTTTACGGTATTAGGATTCTTTTGCGCAAATTCCTTGGTACAGAAGATATTATCCTCAAGCATGGCAACTCCTTCTTCATTCATATCGATATATTTCACACTGTCGCCATACTTATAGCCGCCATCATAGCTATTCTTAACCAACCCGAGTTCATTATAGGTCATAGCAGAAGCAAGCAAGATGGAATTGTCATCAAAACCATCCATATCAAATGCCTGGCTTAAATAAGTAGTCGGCTGACCATACTTTGTGAGTAATGCCTGAATCTCATATTCATTGCCAAGACCCCAGTTACCTACCTGGCCTTTTCCTGCTGCATCCTTTACGATGCTCTCAACACTTGCGTCTGCCGCATAATAGGAACCAGCTGCAGCTGCAGCTTCTGTAGGTGCTGTTGTAACTGCTGTAGTTGCTTGTGGAGCTTTCGTGGCTTCTGCATTTGTATTCGGCTCCTGCTTTCCCTTGCATCCTGCAAGCATTGACATAACAAATGCGAGTGTAAGTAATAAGGAACATAGCTTTGACATATTTCTTCCTGCTGATTTCTTCATAATAAGTCCTCCTTTAAAATTGTTTGCGGTTTTATATAAAGTTGAACCACACCGCTAACGGCGTCCTTTCAACAAAATACCTTCTGCAATCAGAAGTATAACATACATGATGATACCAATGGCACAGGCTACGATAATGTAAGCCCAAGCCGTTGCATATTGCGCAAGTACAATATTTTCGCGAATTTGCCGCCCGACGCCGACAATATATTCCGCGAAATACTCACTAACTAAAGCACTGATCACACAACCCGGAACACTGACCCGAAGCGCCGTGAAAATATAGGGAATACTGTTTGGAACCCTGAGTTTTAAAAAAATAGTTGCTTTGCTTGCTGCATAGGAATTCATCAAATCCAGAGAAAATGGCTTCAATTCGATAAAACCACGGTAAGCATTTATACTCATGGAAACCGTACAGGTAATCATGACCACAAGCATCTTGGCGAGCATGCTGCGTGTATTCGGATCCTTACTGAAATCCTTGGTCAGATTATTCAGTATTGGTGCAACCGCAATAATCGGTATCGCATTGAAAGCGGATGCTATTGTAAGTCCTCCTGCTCCCCACTTCGGAAAAACAGTTGCGATAATTGCCAGCAGATATCCAAATAGTGAACCTAAGATCAGTCCTCCAACTGCCACTGTGACAGTTGCTTTTATATTTTTAAGAATCGCCGGCGCATTGTCTGCGATAATTCCTGTTATTCTGCCCGGCAGCGGTAGGGTAAAGGTATCGGCACCAATCATTTTGTGCAATAACTGTGTCTGCCATAAGACAGCTATGAGAAATCCAAACAGAACCGGATATAAAATGGTTAAGGCTGTTTGTCTATTCCATCTAAGATACTTCTTTTTCACCATATTTCACCTCACTTCTGCGCCAATCAGCGCGCTTATGCTCTTTTTACAGTCTTCTTGCTTCTTTTATAAGGTGATACTACTTTCTCGATCACTGTCATTAGATAGTAGCTTAAGATACCAATGATAGCACTGATAAATACAATCTGCCAGAATACATAAATTGACATTGCATGCTTTAAGGATTGGGATAACATACAGCCAAGTCCTCCACCGCCCTGCAGCGTATCCACCAATATGGATGCCGTAATTGCCATAGGTGCCGATATCTTTAGTCCAGTAAAAAAATAAGGTAAACAGGATGGAATGAGAAGCTTTGTGTAAATCTGATATTTACTTGCTGCGATGGAATACATAAGTTCATGCTTTTCCTTTTCCACTGCCTGAAATCCAGCAAGTGTATTGGTAGCTACCGGATAAAAGGTTAAGATTGCTGCAATTACTATGCGGCTTTTGTTAATGTCCTTTGTAACGGCAAGAACAATCGGTGCCATTCCAAGTATGGGTATCATTTGAATAATCATCAGGTATGGAAAGAATGTCTTCTCTACGGGTTTGAATAAATTCATCAGCAGTGCCAGCCCAAAACCAATCAATATACCGATCAAAAATCCAATGCCGGCACGCAGCAGTGTTATTCCTGCATTACTTAGTACAATCTGCAAAGCAGTTTGACCACTGCTTATCATTTTATTACTTAATACAGAACTTAAAATCTGGTATAAATGCGGAAGTACATTCTCAGGGGACCGTTTTGTATGTTGAATTACAGTCGCCCCGATTTCCCATACTATCATAAGCCCTATGACCCAAACTACTGTCACAAACTTCTTAGAGGAGAGGGCCTTCTTTGCATATTTCATAAATAACCTCCTATCTCTCGGATCCTATACACCCTCGAAGCTGCCTCGAACCTTCGCCATCAGAGCATTAAATTCCGGCGAATTTTTAACTGTCAATTCCCTCGGTCTTTCCAGATTAATATCTACTACGGCAGAAACCCTTCCCGGATGTGGTGATAACACTACCACGCGATCCGAAAGAAATACTGCTTCCTGAATGTTATGGGTAACGAACAGGATCGTCTTATTCGTCTTCTTCCAAATTCTTAATAAATCCTCGTGAAGCTTTTCCTTCGTAAATTCATCGAGAGCTGAGAAAGGTTCATCCATCAGAAGAATTTCCGGTTTAATTGCCAGCGCCCTGGCAATTCCGACTCTCTGCTGCATACCGCCACTGAGCTCGTGAGGATATTTTTTTCCGAATTCCATAAGTCCGACTAATTCCAGCATCTTTGTTACTCTGGCTGTTCTGTCCTTCTTAGGAATTCCCATCAGTTCCATCGGCATGCATACATTACGTCTTACGGTTCTCCAGTCATATAGGACAGGATTTTGAAAAACAATTCCATATTTTTTCTGAAGTCTGATTTCCCTTGGTGATTGATCCCTTACTAAAATACTGCCGCTGGTGGGCTGCTGCAAATCAGCAATCGTACGAAGCAAAGTGGTTTTTCCACAGCCGGAAGGCCCCAGTAAGGAAATAAATTCTCCCTGTTTGATTTCCAGATTAATATTTTTCAAAGCTATTACCGGTTCTCTGCCTTCTTTATCCGGAAAGCTTACGCCCAAATTTTCAATTTTAATTTCTGTTTTATTTCTAAAATCATCTACTTCTTCAAATAATTCATTATCTACTTTCGTTGCTGCAACCATAGGAAAACCTCCTTTTATTATTACAGTGTGTAGGCAATTGCGAAACGATATAGTTGTTCAAATTGTTTATACAGAACGCACATATTTCTCGGCTCCAACACTCCTTACGCTAAATGGCGCAAAGCCCTTTGCTTTACGCCATCGTACATTTTGTTAACGCTATCTATTTTATTAATATCTCTACATCACTTTATCCTGCTTACCATAGCTTTTGATAAATTTCTATCAAATCCTCTTTCTGAACTGCTTTCATTGTATTTGCAGGACTCCCGCTTGCCATTGCATCACCGGCCATTTTCTCTGTCATTGCATCGAAGTCCTCTTTTACAATACCGTACTCCTTCAAAGTAGGTATTTTTAAGATGCCGCATAAGGCAGACAGTTCCTGTAAGAAAGCCTTTGCCGCTTCTTTCTCGGGAATATCATACTCTGCTGCTCCTATTACTTTTGCAATCTCAGCAAATTTACTATAACAGCCATCCAATGCAAATCTCAAACACTCTGTAATCAGCATAGCATTGGAAATCCCATGCGGAACATGAAACAATGCTCCGATTGGTCTGCTCATGCCATGTACCAGGGTTACTGATGCATTATTTATACAGATACCCGCCTCAAAGGCAGCGATTGCCATTTCTTCTCTTGCTTTTTCATCTTCTCCGTTTTGGTAGACAGCCGGAAGATAAGTGAAAATTCGTTTGATAGCTGACAATGCATACAGATCCGTTAAGGTATTCGCTTTTTTGGAGGTATAGGCTTCGACCGCATGTGTCAGTGCATCCATTCCTGTTGCTGCTGTTATATCAGGCGGTGCTAAAAGAGTAAAGGATGGATCGATCACAGCCAGATTTGGTAAAAGGACATCGCCCTTCAACAGCATTTTAACATCCTTTTCAGTGTCAGTAATAATTGTGAATTTTGTTGTTTCTGATCCTGTACCAGCAGTAGTTGGTATCAGAACCATGGGAGGTAACTTTCCCTGAATTTCTTTCCCCATATAACCTGATATTCTGCCGCTCAACACTGACATTGCAGCAATTGCTTTCGCGCTGTCAAGCGGACTGCCTCCGCCAATTCCTACAAGAAAATCACAACCCGTTTCCTTATATACTTTCACTCCCTCCAGGATCATTTTATCCGTGGGTTCTCCTGTAATATCATTAAATACCTCATATTCTATATTCCATTGTTCTAAATAATCTGTTAATATCTTGACCATTCCATTTTTTGTAACAATTTTACCGGTAACCACAAGTGCTTTTTTACCATAGCTTTTTATAATTACTTCACTTGCCTCCAGTGCATTATTACCTAGGATGACCCTACCGGGTAATGTAAACTGATATGCCACAAGAACCTCCATTCTATCCGATAAACTTCTGATCTACGATCTCAAGTACTTCCTCCAGCTTCGCGAGCTCCTCTGCTAACTGCTCCTGCGTTATAATCAAGGGTGGTGCAATTAAGATCATGTTCTCATGGGAGTAGGTCATAAAGCTGCGTTCCTTTAAGAGTCCTATAATCTTTCCCATAATCCCTTCCGGATCTTTTCCATAAGGAACCAGTGCTTCCTTTGTCACTTTATCCTTAACAAGCTCAACCGCAGAGAATAAACCGATGTATCTGACATCTCCGACACAGGCATGTGCCGCTTTCATTTCCTCTAGTTTTTCACCAAGAATTTTTCCCACTTTATTGACATTACCCAGGATATCTGCCTCTTCATAATAATCGATACAGGCAACACCTGCTGCACAGGCCAACGGATGACCACTGTAGGTAAGTCCGCAGGATAGTAAATTTTCATCAAAATAAGCAGCTATTTTCTTGCTTACCACTACTCCGCCAAGCGGAACATATCCGCAGGTTACCCCTTTCGCAAAGCTTACAATATCCGGAATTACATCAAAATTTTCAAAAGCAAACATCTTACCGGTTCTGCACCATCCTGTCATTACCTCATCGCATATCATTAAGATTCCGTATTTGTCACACAGCTTTCTGACTCCCGGAAGATATCCCTTTGGTGGTAAGATGACTCCATTTGAACCTGTGATGGTTTCCATTACGATAGCGGCTATTGCATCCGTTCCTTCATAATTGATCTGTTCCTCCAGCTTTGTAAGGTAATATTTCGCTGCCTCTTCTTCTGATTTAAATTCTACTGCCTCGCGGTAGATATATGGATCAATAAATTTAACAAATCCGGGAATTCCTGGCTCTAATGCATATCTTCTGGGTTCTCCGGTTAAATTGCCGGCTCCGAAGGAGGAACCGTGATAGCTGCGGTAACGGCTGAATATTTTATTCTTACCGGTATACATTCTGGCAATTTTAACTGCATTTTCATTTGCATCAGCTCCTGCATTTGTAAAGAAAACCTTACCCATTGTGTCAGGCATCAGTTGTACAATTTTTTTAGCCAGCTTCGCTCTCGATTCTGCCCCGAAGGATGGACCCACAAAACAATATTGATCCACCTGTGCCTTAATCGCATCACCAATTGCTTTATTTCCAAATCCCAAGTTCATATTCACAAGCTGAGAAGACATATCACTGTAGCGGTTTCCTTTTTCATCCCAGAAATAAATTCCTTCTGCCTTTTCCACAGTTATAGGATTGAGATTTTTCTGTTTGCTCCAGGACTGTAAATTATATTCCTTTAGAGTACTTCTGATTTCTTCACCTGTCATAGCATCCTCCCTCTGCTGTTTTACAGCATATCAGTTTTTAATAGGATGAATTTTCCTATAAAATAAGCAGCAAAGAGAATTCTTAGACGGCTCCTTTGCTGCTTTCAATTGAATATTTAATTTAGTTGCTATTATATACAGAGTGAAGAACAAAAGCAATCGATACATGAACAATAATTATTGTGCAAGTGCACAATCAGAATATTTTGTATATTTTGTATTGTTCTCTGCTTTTTTATATATTTTTACACATTTAACAGAATTATTGTTTCATTTTTTATAATTACAAACAATTCTCAGATATAATTTGCGTGTAAATCGACCGTCTTGTATAACATAAAGATGAATGCAGTTATTCCATAATCATTTTCTTTACTGACTTTTATTTTCAAATTATATGATATCCTTGATATAAAACCCCATATAAAGCTTCACGCGGTCTTCCAGCTCCAAAGGATTATATCCTGTAATCAATTCAATCTTTTTCAATTGATTTGTCACGGTATTCCGGTGAACATATAGTTTTTCCGATACCAGCTGAAGACTTGCATTATTTTCAAAATAGGTTTTTAAAAGATTAGTAAGCTCCGTGTTATTTTTAAGATCAAATGTCTCCAGTTTTCCGATTGTATCCCGGTAATAGCTTCTCAAAACTGCTTTATCATTCACCGCATAAAGTACCTTATATAGATCCAGTTTATCATAGTAATTAATAATTTCCTTCCTTTTTTTCGCCATCTCCATTGCTGCCAGTGCCTTTTCAAAGTTCTTATCCTGCTTGTCAAGTCCCTGCTGGTTTGAACTGATCCCCATATGCAGATGATACTGATTTTTCTCCTTCTTTGATAGCCTGAGAAAATCCTTTATAAATATCTCTATATCTTTATCCGTATAATCTACAAGAACCAATATCAGACACTCCTTATAAGAAAAGGAAATGAATAATTCTTTTATACTTCTGGCTGTCTTCTCTGCATAGTTTTCCAGCACATCCATATATTCCTGAGAATATTTGCCGTCACTGTCGATGGCGTCAATACTTATGAAACAAAAATGTCCGTCTCTTTGGTAGCCATAGCGTTCCATCTGCAGAATCTGCGTTTCGAGATCTCCGATCTTAAAAATAATGTTTTTAATCGTAGTTGCTATACTGTTCTCAACATGGTTACTATTCATGATCCGGTGGCAAAAATCTCTTGTCATATCTACCATTCTGGTTTGCCAGGGTATTGTAAAGAGAGGTAGATTAACTTCATTACAATAGTCCAGTACTTCTTTGGGTATCTCTTTTGTATAAGGACCAATATTTACCACAAATGCACTGGCTCCTACTCCGTGCAGCTTTTGTGCAAAATGAAGCAGCCAATCTTTCTCATGGTTTAAAATTCCAGAAGTAAAAACCAACTCTTTCCCATGCAAAAAAGCACTTACATTATCATCTTCAATAATATGAACCCATTGAACCAGATTGGTAAGACCCCCTCTGCCTGCAATCAAATTCATCTGGTAAAGGAAAGTTCCGTTCTTATACAGTTTTTTCACCATTATCGCCATAAAATCATCCCTTCCGCCGAAAAACCGGTGCATCAATCTCATCCTACATTTATGCTTGTAGAATGAAAATCCTAAAAACTACATCCTTCCTACATTGAAACTACCGTTTTCTCGTGGTTTCCTTTAGGATACGAATGTCAAAAGCCTAAAAATGATTTGCCGGATGAATATGAATGCATATGTATTCATATGGCGCAGACCGGGCGTCCTAGGATTGCCTGCATTTAGCAGTAATAGAAGGTTAAAGGCAAGTGTCGACAAGTCTGTGTTGATGATGTTTCACCCGTTAGATTGCTCCCATGCTGATAACAAACTCGAAAAAGGTGCTGCATTATCTGCAACACCTTTGTGAATAAAGTTAGTCTAGCATATTTTCCCCAATTGTGCAACCCGTATTTATCAGCCGCAATTTACTGGTATAAATTAGGTGTTACGATTATAAAATCAACACATATGTGTATTTTCACTCTAATTTTCGGCTCTATTTGCTTTGATAAAGAAGAAAGCTTGCACTATTATCTGAAAATTTTACCGAAATATTTTTCTCCTGAAAGAAACGAATTATCTCATTCTTCATGCTATCGTAGTCATTCATGCCAGAATCCTCATTCAGAACGTCAATTGTAAAGCTCTGACTACCACATGCATCGTGCAGGTGTACTTTGAACAAATTTCCTTTCTCATGCAGAATATGGTTCAAATCAATGACATCCCCAAAAGAAATTACAATATTATCCATGTGCAGATATTCCCTCCTGTATTTATATTCGGTTCTCTAATTCACTCCGCTTATAATAATAACAGTAATATTTCATCAACTTACAGCAATTTATTATATGCTCTGTCTATCCTGTCTATTTCGTCTTCTTGGTGATCGATGTTAATTTAAAAGCACAGATGCGATCCATTTTATAAGATGCTTTCTCAAAAGCTGCCGATTCGAAATTAACATATAAATAAGCTCCGTCAATCGCGATATCCTCATTCATGGATGGCATTTCGACCGAATTCATTACATTGCCAAGAGAAATTACTCCATTTGTTTCTTTTGAAAAATCTGGTCTGTAAACATCTAGCTGACGCATATATCCTCTTAATCCTTTATATAGCTGACAAGAGCGTGACAGGATCATTGTACCCTGATTGGTGAAGGCCACTCCCTGAACACGCGTGGGCATATACATTGCATCTGCCTGCTCGAGGGTAGGACTGGAATCCTTGTCATAAATATCATAGCTGTACATATAAGTCTGCTTCAACTCATCATAGCTTCCAACCCATAATTTATCATCATGATAAGTTATATAGGATCCTGTTATACTAATAGGACAGGTGGTATTATAGGTTACATTCACATATGCATTACCGGATGAGACTGCATCTTCTATGACAGTCATCGGAATGGAAGAAACCTTCTTGCCGGTCGGAACCCAAAGATTCACTCCGTCATAGCCAATCCCACCTGCATGTGTCTTAGAGGGAAGTATCAGAGTTGTAAGCAGTTCCTTCGTTTTTTTATCCATCACATAAATCACTGAATTTTCTTCCCCTGTCAAGTCATACGCTGTCTGAAACAGATAATTTTCGCTAAAAGTTATTCCCTGCGGCACCATCTTGTTACTTGAAAATCCATCAACATTCGTTGTAACCAGTCCCGGTATGATAAAGCTTTTTGCATATTGTACATACTTACGGAAAAAGTCAATCTTGGTATATGCATAGGAATTCATAAAATCACTTTTTGCAGCAAATATTTTAGCATTTGTACTGGTAGGTTCAACCGGTACGATATCAATTGAAATAGTTTCTGATGCATCTCCCTGATAGCTGACACCATTATATTCTTTTCGTGCAACCACATAAAAGGAATAGGTTTCTCCGGTTGCAAGTCCGTCCGCAATATAATAATTTTTATACCAACCTATTCTTGAGGTTAAAAGAGTGTAATTCGAACTCGAATCAGCCATGTAAATATCGTAAAAGGATGCACCATTTACTCTCTTATAGGTTATTTTTACCTTTTCTTCTCCTGCTTTATACTTCACCAGCGAAACAGCCGGACTTGTACTGGTATCCAAAACTGATGAATAATCACCGTTGTATTGCTTATCAAAGGTAAATGCGCATACCTTGTACTGATAAGAAACTCCGGATGATAATTTTGAATCCTGGTACGTATTGGTATTTGTAACGTTACATAGTGTAAATTCAGAGGAGTTTTCCAATGCACGGTAAATGATATAACCGGTTGCTCCGCTTGTCTGATCCCAGCTTAACATGATGGAAGAAGCTGTATTGGCAGTAGCTGAAAGTCCCGTTACCGCTGCAGGAGATGTTGCTGCAGTAAAAGTATCCGAGTAATCACTCTTGTATTCTGTCCCGTTGACTGATTCAATAGCACAGATTTGAAAACTTTGTGCGGTGGCCGGGGGATAATTAAGCGTTGCACTGTTTCCGTAAACTGTAGTAGCAAGTGTATAACTCCCTGTCAATGTATCATAGGTATAAATCTCATATCTGACAGCACTCATGATCGGATCCCAGGATAATGTAAGGGATGACATATCGTGATTTGTACAGGTTACATTCATGACCTTGGGCGGCAATACTGTAATGGCAAGGGATACTGTCTGCCCTTGATAACTAATGATAACTGTCTGAGTTCCAAGTAAGCTGCTGTCATAACCCGATATCTGATAATCCGTAACCGCCGCCGTCGTACCATCACTATAATAGGCATCCACAATCATATCTGAGAAGTTCAGGCTTTCTCCTTTTCTATAAGTGACCTTGGAGGGTGATTGTCTGATCATGATGGAGGTTACCGTAATCAAGGGATTAGCTGGAGTAACTGTGGGGGTGGGACTTGTAGTATCACCGGGCTGTATATTCGTATCTGCTGGAGTAGTATTCGTGATATTACCGGTCTGTATGTTAGTATCACTTCCCGCTCCGTTCTCTTGCGCATATGCAATCGTCATTCCAGCTCGGCTTCCAAGAAGAGATATCATAATTAACAGCATGATAAAGGTTATTATTTTTCTTTTCATAAGTAAATCCTTTCCATTTCCTCTTTTTAAACATCATTTATCTCTATTAGCATTTGTCAATTTCTATCATATTATTAGAATATGTCCACTTTATGTCTACTTTATGGCTTTTTTATGTTAATTTGGAAGATTTACACACAGGAATACTTATTTTTTCAATCATGAATAAAAGACGCATTTTTGGGAACTGTATGAAAGGCATTTTTGAATGCCCTGGAAAAAGTAGAATAGTTGCGAAATCCACTTTGAAAACAGGCTTCCGTAACCGAACATCCGTTTTGCACAAGGTTTTTAGCAAATAGCAGACGCTTTTCGGTAATATAATTTCCGATTGTATATCCTGTCTCCTCTTTAAAAAAATGCATCAGATAATAACGGCTCAAATAAAATTTCTCTGCGATTGTATCAATTGTAATCTCTTCTGTCAGATGCTCATTAATATACTCCAGTATTTTAACCAGCTTTGTGTTTCCAATTGCAGAATCCAGATAATTAATATGATTCGATATCACGGTTCGATTTAATTGAATCATAAATTCCAGGAAGATTATTTTCTGATAAAGCTCCTTCGCAAATGCATTATCAGCAAAGGAATGTTCCAATTCCCTGCATACCTGATATAATTTACTCTTCTCCAGAGAATCAATTCTCAGTACATTCGTTTTTTCCTTCTGCGCTCGTTCAAAACAATAATTCAAATCATAATCATTCTGAGTATATGTATTAAGGAATTGTCTGGAAACATATATAATCATTCTATCATATTCTGAATAATCAAGGACTGCCGGTCTGTGAATCTCACCCGCATTCACCAGGACAATATCATAGGGCTTTAGCTGGTAGCTCTTTCCTTCGATTGTATAATTTACATTTCCTTTTAAGAATATGAGAATTTTATTAAAATCATGATAATGGAAAGCAAAGTCCCTTCGACTGCTGTCAATGATATGAAACATCTTAAAATCATTCTCCAGATAGCCCTTTTTCTCAAAATCCTTCATATACTGCTCCATTTCTATCCATCCATACGAAACTTCTCTCACTAAGACACCAAGTTTTCATACTGTCATACTATAAAATATACCCCTTTATTATATAGTTTTAGACTCATAAGTCAACAATGCAGTCAAATCATTATATAGCATTATACGCAATAATCATAGCATTATAAACATATTTTTAACAAATCATGTTCTGTAAAATAGAATTACAAGATGGGTAAAGATTTAGGGAGGTATTTTATGCAGCTTACAGGTGTCTGGTTACCAATTATCACTCCATTTAAGGACGAAATGATTGATTACAAATCTTATAAGAATCTGATTAATTATTACACGGAAAAAGGAATATCCGGTCTTATTCCTCTGGGCACTACAGGAGAAATCCCTGTATTGGATGATTACGAATTCGAAGAAATGATAGTAAAAACAATGGAATTTAACAAAGGACGCCTTCCCGTTTATATCGGAGTAGGCGGGAATTATACAGCGAAAGTTATCAAAAAAGTTAAAATAGCCGAATCCTATGGAATTCAGGGAATATTATCCGTCTGTCCATATTATAATCGTCCCAGTCAGGAGGGAATATATCAGCATTTTAAGATGATTGCAGAAGAAACGCCATTAAACATAGTAGTCTATAATATACCTTATCGAACCGGTATTAATGTTGAAAACGATACAATTCATAGACTTGCTGAGATAAAGAATATTGTCGGAATCAAAGATGCCAGCGGAGATATCAAACAGACTGTCTCACTTCTAATGAACCCACCTACGGATTTTTCCATTCTTACCGGAGAAGATATTTTATTTTATCAAACTCTTACGATGGGCGGTCACGGGGGAATTCTTGCCTCCGCACATTTAAAGACCGAGTTGTTTATTGATGTATATAATCAAATAAAACAAAATGATATGAATGCAGCTTTTACTGTCTGGAAACAGCTCTATGAGCTAATACCGCTTCTGTTCCGGGAACCTAACCCCGCCCCGATCAAGTATTGCCTGGAGGAATTGAATTTAATCACCTCCTCGGAGGTCAGACTTCCGTTAACACGGATCTCCGAACCATTAAAAGATAAATTAAATCATTATATAAAATAAGGTTAAAAGCATAATTAAGTAAGGTCTTGCAATTGCGAGACCTTACTTAATTTGTGGTTCTAACAACTCTCCAGATTACACCTGTATTAGGTATATACTGATTTAGATACCTGCGGTCACTAATTCCGATATCCAGAACGTACATTACTCCGTCCGGGCCAAAAGCTATATCAACCGGACTTCCAAAACCTCCACCGCCGGTTGTATATACCTTTTTCCCTGACTTATTATTAATAAACGTGCTCACTTCTCTGGTTTTCATATTAATTCTGGATATTTTATTCCCTATTCCCTCATATGGTGCCTCGGCTCCCATTGTGATTGGTCCATAACTGCCTGTTTCTGCGATGAATACATCTCCATATGCTCCAAAGCTTTCCTGATAATTAATGTCAAAACCTGAGATAGTGGAATGCGGAAGAAATGTAACATATGGCTTTGGCGGTACACTTGGATGATACGCCAATAAAAATTCCGGTTGTCTTTGGCCTTCCGGCTTGTATTTCTCCAGTGTCAGTGGTTCTCCAGCCGTATAATCGGGCCATCCATACCAGGTGCCCTTGTTAATTATGTAAAACTCGTCCGGCGAATTAGCAATCGGCCGGCTCCCTCGTACATCGTATCCCCGATTAGCAGCAAGCAACCGAAAATCCTTATCAAATTTGATACTCACAGGATTCCGGAGTCCTGTAGCAACCTGTTCCATTTCGGTACCGTCTCTGCTTACTTTCAGAATACACCCGGTAGCTTTCGTAACCCCTTTTCTGATTTCCGCAGGAATATTAGTCACACCAAAGGATGAAAAAGCCCCGGTTTCCACAATTTCTCTTCCTAATGAAAAGACATTGTTCGTTTTAAAATTCTGACCCGCTAAAACAATATCAAAAGGCGGCTCGTCATGCAATAAGGGGCAATTATGTACCCATTGATTATCCAACCCAACTACACCTGCATTTGTTACGGCTCCCTGTCCGAAATATAATTTCCCATCAGGTCCGATAGCGACTTTACTGGTACTAAAATCTCCGCCACAAGGCAGGCCGGATAGAATCGTAACCCTGGGTCTGTTATGTTTTAACAGTGTAAGATATCCCTTATGCGAAATATAGATCCCATTTTCATAGTAGGTAATTCCTGTGATCGGTGCTGCAAGTCCTTCCGCCTCTATCTCAAACCGACCGTCCTGATACCGTAAGATCCTTGCATTATTTGAAACACTGCCACTTTCCGCTATGTATAAATCGCCTTCTTCCGAAAATGCCATTCCGATCGGAATATCCAGTCCCTGCGCATACAATTCAATAGAATAGCCATAAGCAATATTAAAATCTTCCGGATTAAGAATTCTGTTAATCTCACTTCTTCCCTGATTAAGAATTCTCAATTTTCTACTCTTTTCTCTTTCCTTATACATTTCATTCCCCTGGTAGAATCATTTAATACATTCTATTCGTTTCCGGATAAACTATTATATAATTGTTGATCGAAGAACATACAAGGTGAAGTATAGTAATACCTGTTTTTTCTAAGAAACCACTGTCTGCGCGAGGTTTAATTAATATTTGCCAAATTCTCTGTCATTTAACATAATCTTTGTCTTCGATTCTTTTTTATTTTGTATTGTATCATTTTGTGAAAAGGCTGTTTTATTTCGATCCATTCTATTCTCAATCATATTAATTACATCCGTGTCAAGTTCTTCATATTTATTATAAGTTCTGCGAACTTTTTTCAATTTAAATTTACTAATTGAATCTTTTAAAAGCTCAGCCTGACTGGATAGCTCTTCACTGGCTGCAGCACTTTCTTCTGCCGTCGCAGAATTCGTTTGAACAACCTGTGAAACCTGAATGATTCCCTGATTAATCTGTTCGATCCCCGCTGCCTGTTCATTTGAGGCTGTTGCAATAGCATTTACCAAAGTGGCTGCTTTAGCTACATCTTCCACGATTTTATTCAAAGCTTGTGCAGTCTCATCAGCAATTTTGGTACCAGCCTCAACCTTACGGATGGAACCTTCTATCATATCTGTTGTCTCTTTCGCAGCATTTGCTGATCTGGCAGCCAGATTTCTGACTTCTTCTGCTACAACTGCAAAGCCCTTTCCGTGTTGTCCTGCTCGTGCAGCTTCCACAGCAGCATTCAAAGCCAGTATATTGGTCTGGAACGCTATTTCATCAATTACCTTGATAATTTTAGATATGTTGGAGGAGGACACATTAATTTCTTCCATCGCTCTCTGCATTTCCTTCATCTGGGTATTTCCTTGTAAAGCGTTCGCTTTTGCAATCTCTGCTAACTGATTGGCCTGATTTGCATTATCGGCGTTAAGCTTAGTCTGTGAGGATATTTCCTCTAAAGAAGAGGTTAACTCTTCTACCGAGCTTGCCTGTTCGGTAGCCCCTTGTGAAAGCGCCACACTTGAATCAGATACCTGTTTCGATCCGGAAGCTACCTGATCGGAAGCATCTGCTATGCTATTAAGTACTTCGTTATTTTTTTCGACCAGCTCATATAATTTCTTACCCAGTAAATCTTTTTCCGAGCTGACTTTAACCTCTACTGTCAGATCACCCGAAGCAATTCGTTCTGCTGTAAGCGCTTGTGATCTTATATTCGCAATCATTCCATTAAAGGCTTGCGCCAGATTACCAACTTCATCTTTTGTATTCACATCAACGTTAACGTTCACATCACCAATTGCCAGCTTATTAGCAACATCAACCATCTTAATAATCGGTTTGCTGATGATTCTTGAGATTACAATACCAAACGCAATTGCCAGTATAATACCGCCGATCACTATGATCAGCATTATTCCCATAGCAGAGGTTGCCAGCTGATCATTGCGCTGTGATTTGGCTTCTGCTCCATTTGTATTATACTCAAACAGAGAATCAAATGTCTCCATCAATACATTTCCGGTATCTGCAGCATCTCCAAAGGTAAGTGCCTTAGCTTCCTCCAGTTTATTATTTTTAATATCTTCCATGATAGTAGTAACATAGGAAGAATAATCCTTCCAATTTTTTTCTAGAATGTCAAACTTCTCTTGGTCCTGCTGTGTATAAATAGTAGCTTTATATTCTTTTAGATAATTATTAACTGTCTCCGAGTAGGTTTCTACTTTTTTCATGTACTCTTCTCTATTTTCAACGTTTATCATCATATTTAAAACATTAAATCTAACTCTTTGAAAATAGATATCCGCCTTCGCTATTCGATCGATTCCTAATGTATTCTCTTCATATAGTTGTGTATCAGCCTGGTTTACTTTATTTAGGTTTACCAATCCAACGATACCGACAATTCCAGCAATTAAAGATATAACAAAAAAGGCAATAATTAATTTAGCACCTATTTTCAGGTTCAGAAATTTCTTCATGATTGTCTCTCCTTCTAGTGTCCTAATGGTATTTGGGATAAATATGCAAAAATCAATTTAATCTTCTCTAAATAACACCAATCAGTTCTTCCGCATCATCTTCCGTGAGTAATTTCTCACAATCTAAAAGCAGCTTCACTTCGTTTCCTACTTTCCCGATATTCTTAATAAATCGGTTGCTATTTCCCCTGTTAATCTGAGGAGGATCAATGATATCCTGCTCTTCGATTGATAATACTTCTGCAACACTATCAACAATCAATCCAATGGATAGCTCGTTGATATCGATTACGATGATACAGGTTCTGTCGTTATATTCTGAATGATCTTTCTTAAACCGCAATCTGACATCCATAACCGGAATAATCTTTCCTCTCAGATTAATAATTCCTTTGATGTATTCCGATAACTCCGGTAATTCCGTAATTGGTTGAATACCGATAATTTCAGTTACATACTTAATTTCAATGCCATAGGTTTCTTTTCCAAGTGCAAAAGTTAAAAACCTGCCCTTTTGTGTATCTTCCTCCATTTCTTCTAGATTTTGCATCATTTCTGTCATCCTTTTGTCCCCTTTCTTTGTTTTCCTATCATCAACTCATTTACGGTTTATCTATTCTACCGTGTCGAGAAGACCTGCAATATCTAGTATCAGACTAATGTTTCCATTACCCAGAAGCGTACATCCGCTAAGGCCTTTGATTTTCTTTTGTCTCTGGATATATTCGGGTAAATTCTTAACTACTACCTGTTGCTGTCCTATAAGAGCATCTGCTAATATACATAGCATCCGGTTGTCCTGCTCTGCCATAATGATTATGCCTTCCGATAAGGAAGCTGCCCCTTTCACCTGATAAAGTTCAGACAGTTTGAGCAGTTTATAGCACTCTCCTCTTACCGGGATCATCTCTTTTCCATCCGGGTCAGTAACTATATTCCTGTCATTGGGCTGGAAAATTTCCTTGATGCTTATGGTAGGAATTGTATAATAAGAATTGCCTACTTTAATATTTACTCCATCCATGATTGCCAATGTCATCGGTATTTTTAGTGTAAATGTCGTACCACACCCCGGTATGCTATCTATCACAACCGAACCTCCGACCTTTTCAATATTCTTAACAACCACATCCATGCCAACACCACGGCCGGAGTACTCCGTAATTTTATCCTTAGTTGAAAAACCTGGCAGTAAAATCAAATGATAAATCTCCTTGTCTGTCAGATTAAAATCCGGCCGGAGTGGTATATTATTCTCTTTGGCTTTTTTCAATATCTTTGCTTTATTTAATCCCTGCCCGTCATCCTTTATTACTATCAGAATATCGTTTCCGGTACTTTTTGCCTCCAATGTGATCACTCCTACCGGTGGTTTTCCCAGTTCTTTTCTCTGATTCGATGATTCAATACCATGATCCAAAGCATTTCTTACCAGATGCATTAAAGGGTCTGAGATATTCTCGATAATATTCTTATCTACTTCCGTTTCTTCGCCGACTATGGTAAGGTGAACCTCTTTTCCAAGGTTTTTGCACATATCTCTTACCAGGCGGTTCATTTTATGAAATGTTGTAGACAAAGGCACCATTCTGATTGCCATTACCATATCTTGTATTTCATCCGTTATCTTCATCAACAGCCTTGAGGCCTTATGAAAATCATTTAATACTAATCCGTCAAGATCAGAATTTTGAATTACCATTGCCTCTGCGATTACCATCTCACCCACCAGATCCATTAGCCTGTCAAGTTTCGTAACACTTACACTAATTATATTCTGTATTGATTTGGATGCCTTAATTTCTTTCACACAAGGTAGCATCTCTTCCCTGACAGTATTCTGCAGGCATATTTCTTCTCTTTTTCCCGGCAGCAACTTATGTACTTTCGGTTCCATTTCTTTTCTATCTGTCATCAGAGTCCGCTTCGTCTCCTTCGCTTTCTCCGTCCGCGGTGTTTTTAGCTCTTTCTCTTCTTCTGTCTGCGTTGTTTCCGGCTCTTTCCCTTCTTCTGTCTGCCTTGCCTTCGGCTCCTTCTCATCTTCTGTCTGCCTTGCTTCCGGTTCTTTCTCTTCTTCTGTCTGCCTTACTTCCAGTTCTTTCTCTTCTTCTGTCTGCCTTGCTTCCGGTTCTTTCCCTTCCTCTCCCTGCGTGGATAAAGGCTCCTTCTCTTCCTCTCTCTGCGCTACTTCCGGCTCCTTCTCTTGCTCCAGTAATGTCAGTTCCAGCTCCTTTAGGAAAACAATTTGCAAAAATAAGCTATAAAGTGTTTCATAGGAATAATCCGATTTAAAATAAATCTGAAACCCTTCTTTTTGAATAATTTGTGCACTTTCATCATTTTCCACAATATCTTGGGGATAATAACGGATTTCATGAAGAGATTTTTTTAGATTTTGAATAATGGAAAAAGCACGTATATTTTCCATTTGTGCTCCTTCTTCAAAGAATATGACTGCTTTAAAGTAATTCATATTAGCAGCAAATTGTTTTATGATACAATCCTCCAACACATCTTGATTACCGGAAGGTGCTGAAGGTTGTGTCAATAGATTAAGAAAATTTGTTATTTTTGTTTCAAGTGCCGAGCTTTCTCCATTTGGCGGATAACCGTTTCTTAATTTCTCAACCTCTATTTTAATAATGTCAATACATTCCAAGATGATATCTGAAACCTTTGAATAATCAACATTTCTTGGTTTTTCATCTCTGATATAACAAAAAAGATCTTCTATCGCATGCGCAAGTGATGCTATATTATTAAACATCATCATAGATGAGGAACCTTTGATTGTATGCATTATTCTAAATATCTCATTGATTACATCATTCGAATAACTGCTAGCTCTCTCATTTGACAGAATAATGTCTTCAAGCTTCTCAATTTTTTTTGATGTTTCAAACAGATACATATCCAGCCTTACATCATTTAAAAACTGTTCTGACATTAGGTAAACCTCCTTAAGTTTCTGTATTTGAGTCCTCTATTATGTCTTTCAGTCTTATGTTATTTTTTTCTTGAAACGATTTATTTTTTACTGCCAGTCACCTGCATTCCTATATAGTTAGTCTAATGTATAACATTCCTATAAAAATTGACACTATTTTCATATATATCCATTTCCTATACTATGATAAAATATATTAATGTGTTGTTTTTCCACTATTATCATTCAAATGCACAATGTAACAATATTGCTATTATGTTACATGACTGTATGATGATTTAATGGTAATTTAGCGGTATAATTATTAAGAAAACTAAAATTCTTTATATATAAAAGAAAGTGTGGACAAGATGACAGTTGAACCAATTAGAGATAAAGCAACAATTAATAAGATGTACCAATATTTATCGCAGAAGGATCCAAGATACGGTCTATTATTTAAATTTGGATTAAATACTGGTCTGCGTATTAGTGATATTCTTCCTGTTCAGTTAAAAAATGTATGCACACCGGATGGTAATTTCAGGGAATATTTTATATTATATGAGAAAAAAACGGGAAAAGAGAAGAAAATCAAGCTAAATAATGCTTTACGGAAGGCAATTGCAGACTATTCTAGGGATGAAGCGCTATCAATGGATAGTTACTTGTTCTGGAGTAAAAAGGGAAATCACTTGGGAAGAGTACAGGCTTACCGTATATTAACGGAGGCTGCCGGTGCATTTGATATAGAGAATTTTGGAACACATAGCCTTCGTAAAACATGGGGATATTGGACCTATAAAGCATCCCAGCATAATATAGGATTGATTATGGATACCTTTAATCATAGCTCACAAAGTATTACTTTGAGATACATCGGAATTAGTCAAGATCAAAAAGATGAGCTCTATACTCTTGTTCAATTTTAGTATAAATAATAATATAATTTTAAATTGTCTGATTATGCACAATAAAATCATAAATTCACAAAACATGTTGCAATAATGCAAGTTATTGGATATAATTGCAATGTAACATAATAGCAAAAATGTTACATTCTAAGATTATTAAACCACGTCAACTTGATCTTTTATATTCGTATAAGCACTTTAATTATCTGATAAATGAATTTAAATAATTATTTCAATAGTTTATTAATGTTATTTACTACAAATATAACGATAATATATAAAAGGCATTCATCACTTACATATTTTATTTCTTGCCTGATTAGGTATATTCTTTATATATCCTATATATATGGTAACAAATATAACTCAAAAACAAAAGGACTATTGTCATGGAATATAATCCCACTTACAATAGTCCTTTTCCTCTTAGAAAACAAGCTTAAGAAATCCATCTTCATATTTTGCACTTAAGATATCTTTATTTCTTAGTTTACTGGGAAGTATGAATTTTCTTCTCTCATTTCTGATAATCAACGTTACTTCGTCTCCCTTTTGTGACAAATCCATATCTTTTAGTTCAAAGAAGGGTAACGCTATTTGAAAAACATCCCCTATCTCCGATTTCTCTATTGAAAATAGAATTTGCTGAAATAAAATATTCTCAGGGTCAGTATCTCCATATAAGGTTTTCGCAACCTCATTTAGCCTTTCTATTGTTCTTAGCTCATTCTTTTGGAGTTCCAGAAAGAAAATAGGAATCCCATTAAAACTCTCCCTAATATCTTTTAGTGCATCTTCCTGATTTTTGATCCATTTTTGAAAATAACCCGGTAGAGCTTCCCTTGGATATATACGATTCACAATAATTGCATCGATATTATAATTATATAAATGCAGATAAGAAAAGTTACGCTTTGCTTCCTTTGTTACTATTTTTTCAGGGGTTGTTACAATACGGATGCTTACAACCTCTTTATTCCACATTAAATCCCTTAGTGCATTCATTTTATTACACAATACTTCAATTTCATCAAAAAGGCTATCCTTAGGCATAGGAATTTTAGTCAGTTTTTCAACAGTGGGACCTGCAAGTTTCACTGCTTTTCGCTTTATAGGAAGAAGCTGTTCTATCCATTGTCCGAACATTTCCGGAAATTTAAGAAGTGATAAGGTTTCTCCAGTGGGCGCACAATCAACAATCAGAACATCATAAAGGTTTTCCTCATAAATATCTTTCATTTTAAATAAAGCAGTCAGCTCTTCAAAACCAGGAAACACTAACAATTCCTCTGCCTCTATGCTGTCACCGGTTTTACTGGTCAGAAGACGTTTCATATAATCCTTCATATTTCCCCAGCCCAGCTCATATTCTGTAATTACATCTATTTCCATAGCATACAAATTTTTTGTTACCTCTAAAGGTTCATTGTTTAGTTTTATATCAAGTGAATCACCCAGACTATGTGCCTGATCCGTACTTACCACCAATACTTTTTTGCCGGATGCGGCTATATGGCATGCTGTAGCTGCAGCTACGCTGGTTTTTCCGACTCCACCTTTTCCTGTATACAATATAATTCTCATACTTTACTCCATTCCTGCGCAAGCTTTCGGCGCATTTTGAAATACTTCTGCTTATTTATATATTCGTGCTTTACTTACTATTTCAAATAAGAAGTCATAGGAATCACCCTCTATTCAATTGTAACTTTCCTTATCCCTGGAGCCTTATCCATATCTTTTGATTGATTTTTTTCGGCATCGGATACAACTGACAGAATGCACTCCCTAGCCATATCAAAAAATTCACTCTCCAGTCTGTCAACCCGTTTTACTATTTTCTCCGGCAATATTTCTTTCATAGCTTCATATTGAAACTGTTTTGCCTTAACCATCTTTACCATAAACTCTCTATTCATAGGAATAACCTTTCCTTTCTTCAAAACCTATAAGCTTAATCACCGATATCCTATTTCTTAATCAAATATTTTCCGTTGGTATAAATTGTACCTGTAAGTAATCCTTATCAAAGGAAGCTCCGGATATACTATATTTACGTAGTGCATCCGGAAGAGGAATACTTCGCTTGAAATTACCAATCCGGATGATTAAATCTCTGTCTGCTTCATGCATAATAACCTCCTGTTTCTTCGCAAACGGGAGGTAAATTCTAAGCTTATATCCCTCCCTTGTCTTTTCGTATTCCTCATTGCATACATATCTGCTTTCCTCCAACAGATTAACTTCCTGTAATACATCCTTTACCATTCGATCCAAAGCCGCCATCCCGGAGATCTCTATGTCATACCATTTCACTTTGTAAATAGGAAGTGTTCCAAATACTTGTTCCAGTTCTGTTATATAATCCGATTGCAGCTTCAACCATTCATCGAAAAAGCTTATATTCATATCAACCGGAAGAATACGGTTAATAAATATACCATCCACATTAAAATTAAAGAGATTAAGATACATATAACTACGTTTTGTTTCCTCTACAACCATCTTCTCCGGTATGGTTACCAGACGAATACTGCAAACCTCTCTATTCTTTAACATTTCCTGGAGCTCCAACAGTTTCAGATATAGCTTCTCTATATCATTCATTGCTTTAGTATCTGGCAATTCAACCTTAAATAATTTTTGTGATACTGGGCGAAGTACCCTCATAGTAAATTTTCCAAGTGGGAAAAACTTCTCCATATACCATGCGAATAGTTCCGGGAATTTGAGTAGGGAAAGTGTTTCTCCCGTAGGTGCACAGTCTACAATAATAACTTCATATTCTCCTTCTTCATAAATCTGTTGAATTCGAAGCAAAGAGAAAAGCTCTTCTGTTCCCGGAAACATAGATAAATCATCAATATCGCCAAACTCTCCCTCTTTACCCGGAAGCATTTTTTTGATCGCTTTCAACAAATTTGCAAAATTGTACTGCATCTCATAGTCTGGGTCAATTTCCAAACCATAGAGATTAGCATCAATTTTTGTGATCTCCTTTCCAATCTTCATCTCGAAAAGGTCACTTAAATTATGCGCCATATCCGCACTGACGATCAGTGTTTTTAAACCTTTCAGCGAAGCTTTTCTTGCATGTGCAGCCGCAACACTTGTCTTTCCGACTCCGCCCTTCCCAGTGAAAATGATAATTCGTCCCATTAAATATCCTTCCTTTCTTATAAGAACGTCATTATGTCGTAAGCCTGCACCATCTCATTTGCAAGCTTTTACTATACTTCTTGTAAATCGTATCATATTAATCGAATTAGAGCTATTTTATTTCCTTTGTAGAATAATTCGTATTCCGAACTATTCTATAAAAAAGATGAACCTATCCTGGTTCATAATTTTTCTAGTCCCGATAAAAATGTGCCTTCTATTCAATCGTAATTCTTCTAACCTTCTTATTTCCCTCTTCTCTTGCTTTCGTCCGATCGTTAATAATAATCTCAAAAAGTTTGCCAATGATTTTAAATAAGAACTCTCTTTCCTCTTCCGTCATCTCCTCTACTAAAAGGTTATAGTAATGCTGAATTTCCTGAAAACTCTGATGAAGGAATTCTTCCCCTTCTTTGCAGACCTTGATTGTGACAACCCGCTTATCAAAGACATCTCTTTCTCGGATAACCGTTCCCCGCTTCTCTAAACGGCTGATAATACCAGTGGCTGTATTTAGCGGAACACCGATATAGTCTGCTATCTCTGTCATATTTGCATGTCCCTTGCGGTAGACAAAAAGCATTGCAAATATCTCATTCTTGGAATAATCCAGAAAAGCATTGTTCCACTGTTCCGGATAAAAAAGGTATTTACATTGATCAATCAAATCAAAGAAAAATTTCTCTATGGACTGTTCTTCCTTCATAATCTATACCTGCAACCCTCCACGAAAAAATTGTCGTTTTAACGATTACTTGAAACAGTGCCTGAATATAATTACTATCACAAAAGCAATAGTCTTTGCACTATAATACTTCTTTCATCGAAGCAATTTAATTCTATCACCGAAGTATATTACTGTCAAGTTGATTAATAAAAATATTTTTACTCTTCGTCCTTCACGATAAAGATAGGCCTTCTCTTTGTTTCTATATAAGCCTTTGCAATGTACTGACCAAGTATTCCTATACTAAACATCTGAACTCCGGCTATCAGAAAAATGATACAGACCAAGGAAGGCCATCCTGAGGTCGGATCTCCCCATATCAGTGTTCTTACCACAATAAATAGAATTAAAAATATAGATATTAAGCAAAACAGGAAGCCGAATATGGAAGCAAGCGCCAGCGGAGCAGTAGAGAATGCAATAATGCCATCAAAGGAATACGCCAGCAGCTTCCAGAAGGACCATTTAGTATCTCCTGCTGCACGCTGAACATTCTCATATTCCATCCATTTCGTATCAAAGCCTACCCACCCGAAGATTCCTTTTGTAAAGCGGTTATTCTCTGACATCGACAAGACCGCATCCACCATATTACGTTTCATCAGGCGATAATCCCTCGCACCGTCAACAATATCCGCTTTTGATATTTTATTAATGATACGATAAAAGCATCTTGCAAAAAAGGATCTGATTGGCGGTTCTCCGCTTCTGTCCGACCTTCTGGTGGCTGCACTGTCATAGCCCTCTTCCCTGACAGCGGTAAGCATCCTTCCAATCAGCTTAGGCGGGTCCTGCAAATCCGCATCCATTAGAACAACATATTCTCCGCTGGCCTTCTTAAGCCCTGCATAGATTGCAGCTTCCTTCCCAAAATTTCTGGAGAAAGAGATGTAATGTACCCTGCCATCTGCTTTTCTGATTTGTCTTATAATCTCTAAGGTATTATCCTTGGAACCGTCATTTATAAATATTAATTCGAATTCTAAATCGTCAAGTGATGCTGCTACTTTGCTTATTTGCTGATAAAAGATCGGCAATACCTCCTGTTCATTATAACAGGGCACTACAACTGTCAATTTTTCCAAAATGCTCACTTCTTTCTGAACTTAAATAGTTTTAACCGATAATGATAAAGAAATACTCCCAATCCCGTAAGGAACGCTGTTAAGGATAGGAAGAACCCTTCCTTCAAATAAGGCGTCTCATATCGTAATATAATATGATGATTTCCGCTACACAAAGGCAATACCATATACATCACATTCCCTCTCAGAATATTCTGTCTATTTCCATCCACATAGGCACTCCAGCCTTTGCTATAGGGAATTGCAATAGTCATAAGTCCCGGTCGGAGCAATGTTATGTCCCCTTCTACCTGATTGTTTTTTTGTCGGATATTTCGAAGAGAATTTTCCTGGAGTGCTTTGGCCTGCTCCTTATAATAATTCATATCCATACTGTATGCTTCAAGGCTGCCGCAGCGATAGCTTTCTTTTTTGGGAAAAGTAAAGACCATACGACCTCCGCCATCCTTAGAATATCCGGCATTCACCAAGTAATCTTCTTTTCCGAAATAGGAATTAAAATATGCACTTTTTATCGTAATCCTCCTTGGCGCACTATGATTACCTTCTCCCGAAAAACCTGTTATAATTTTATGTTTCCTGCCTATCGTAAGCTTTCCAAGTCTGATAAAAACCTCGGTATTTGGTTTTGCATGATAGGAAACCGTTAATTTTGCTCCTGTTCTCCAAGCCCTTATGCAATTGGCAGCAAAATCTGCATTCTCACTTGTAATCGTAACTTTGTGAAGCTTTTGCACTCCAGTATCTGTAATGCTGTTAATTTTATCTGCATAACCGGTATCCTGCTCAAGCACCACTGCCTTCATCATAATATTTTGCTTTTCAATAGCATTTAATTTGTTATATTCTGTCTTTAAAATATAATTTTTATAAATATAGCCAATTGGTAAAGCATATTTATTTTGGTACAGGTAGACTCTCTTATCCTTCGTCTTTATTTTTCTGACCAGCCGGTATCCATACGGAACCGCCTTTTTATTCTGTGTCACAAAATATTTTACTCCTGCTAATTCATTCGGTACTGTCCGATTATCCAAATTGTCAAACCGGTAGGAGGATTTCTGATTTAATATTTCCATTCCCTTTAAATACTCTGTCACAGCACCGTCCATCAGACTGTAATATCCGGATACTCCGTTATATCCAAGCGTCAATGTTTTGTTTAGAGCCTTATCACCATACGCATCAATTCGGTATAGGGAGTGATCCCGGATTTTAGCTATTCCAGAAGCATTACCCATATTTACCGCTTTACATACCTCTTTCTCACTTAGAAACTGGCTTGCATAGTTTACAAAATCAGGTGAATAGGTTGCATACCCGTTAAATCCAATTGTAACCAGTACAAGTATTAATACCGCCAGGTCCTTTCTTACCCGTTTTTCTTGAAACCATTTTAACTGGACGATAAGAAAAACAAATAATACCAAAAGCAATAAATAGAATGCATTCTTTACCGGTTGCTTTGGTAAAATACAATAGGCCAGCAAACCATATAAAAAAATTTCCGCGGCTAACACAATTTTTGTTATCTTTCGCATGGCAAATATACTCGGATAGGTTATAGTAAAGGTCACAGCTGTCAAAAAACTAAATAAAAAGCACCATCGATTTGCTGTATAAGAAAATCCATTCATAAAAAACCCAAAAGCAGGGATACTTAAACCTGCCAGTACCATCAAATAAATAATCCGCAGCTTTCTAAACTGTTTCTCACAAAGTGCAGTCGTAAAGCTTAGTACTGTAACTGCTGAAAAGGAGGATAATGTCCAGAATCCCGGCGTTACTCCGGCGGCAATGAATGACTGCAAAAAGGAAATATAGTATCTGTTCTTATAAGCTAATAAACCGGTGAGAAGTTCCGGACCTGCATTCAATCTTCCATTTTGCAGGAAGGCATAAACAACCGGTAAAAGCATAAAGGCAGATAGAATAATTCCGAACAGATAATATCCGCCTGTTCTAAGTCCTGTTAGCAGAAAACCGACGGTCATATTCCAATAAGATTTCCTATAAACCGTAAAGTAGCGGAAGATAATATATACAACTGTAATTATTGTCAGATCATATAAGAAATAGAAGTTGCTGACAGCACTTATAAATACCATGGTAATCATCAAATACGGTTTACTTCGCCGAAGAACCTTCTCTGTGCCCAACAACAATAAAGGCAGATAGATCATTGGATTCATAAAAAAAGGATGTTTGATACCTGCAATCAGAGCATAACCGCAAAATACATACATCAAGGCACCGATTACCGCAGGTATGCCATCTTTCTTCCAATATTTAGCAAATATTAAAAAGCTGATACCCGACAAATAAAATCTCAGCAGCACCAGAAAATTATAAAAAATCACCGAATTCTTAGACGTCATAAATACGGTCAGTAAAGCTAGCGGGTCTCCCATTACATAATAGTTCATTGTTGTCATCGTATCAAAGCCCAGTCCTAATTGAAAATCAATCATAGGAAAGCCCTTCTGCGATACGATTCCCCTTAAAAGCTTTCCATAAAAGGTAAGCAGAGGAAGATGCTGATCAAGCCCGTCCAAATACCATACGAATGATTTGCCCTCCAGCAGAAACGGTAGGAAAACAAATGGTATCATCAATAAAAATGCAGCCGTATAAATGAAGTATGTATTTGTCTTATTCTTTGCTATGTTTCTTTTTTGTAAACAATTTTTTTTATTTTTTCTTTGCTTTGTATTTTTTTCCCTACTTATTATTTCTCTAATCTTAATTTCGTTGCTAATATTTTCGATGTTAATATTATTATTCACTTTTTTATCAGTTTCTTTGCTGGCTATTTGATTGGTATCATTCTCTTTGCTATAAATCTCATCCATATTACTTTCTATCATTACTCTCTAAGCCTCATCGTACTGCCTCACTACTACCTGAATTTATTTTCCTGCAAAATGAAATGCCATAAGTATACTAAATAATACATAGTGCCGATAACTGCCGATAAATATCCTGCAGCTATGTTTCTTATGTACTATTGATTAACTTATGGCACCCCATTTGTAAACGCCTTTCGAAAAAATTTATATACCTTTTTTTGTAATTTGTCAATATACATGTTAAAGGATAAAATCGTCATAAACATGCTAAAAGAAACAACTTTATCCTGGCAAATTCACCTGAATTCAACTCAGTAACATAAAATTTCTACCAAAATATATTTTTTTTTTTTTAATTTATATCTTGTTTTAACAAAATATATTTGTTTCGTAATGAGTTTCATTTTCGAATAAATGATTGGAGTATATGTAATAAAAGAACTTATTATGATCTCTTGTTAATCGGTAAGTTATCGTCCGGCTTTCTTTTTTATTCGGCTGGTTTATTATAGTTTACAATATAGATACCGACACATACCAATAGTAAGGCTATAATACACTGATAACCGATAAACTTATTCTCCTTCAGCAGCCACGCAGACAGCCAAACTCCAAAAACCGGGGTCATAAAGCCATATACGGATACCTTCGATACTGGGTTGTATTTAAGGAGCATACCCCATAAGCAGTATGTAACAGAAGATAGAAAGCCAAGATAAAGCAGAATGCTAATCGATGCTCCTGTATAATTTACAAGCTTTCCGCCACTCACAAATCCAGCCGTCATCATTGCTACTCCGCCAATCAGGAACTGGTAGGCATTTAGTGTAAGAACATTTTCGTATTTTGCATATTTTTTCAACAAAACAGAGGCAATCGCATAGGAAACCGTAGATAGAAAAATAAAGCCTTCCCCTGTCAGCTTAAAACTGCCACCCATACCGCTTTTGTTAAGATTAACAACGATAACACCTGCAAACCCGATCACACAGCCAATTATCTTCTGTGTAGTCAGCTTCTCCTGATGAAAAAAGAGACTGGCAACAAGCAAGGAAACTAATGCATTGGATCCCACAACAATGGAGGACTTAACCCCTGTGGTATTCGAAATGCCGATATAGAAGAATACATATTGTATGATGGTCTGAAACAGACTTAAATTAATTATTTTCATCCAGTTTCCGGTTGCAGGTACAAGAATTTTTTTTGAAAGAATACTTCCTACAGCCAAGGTTAGAATACCTGCAATTGTGTATCGCATTCCTGCAAACAGTATCTGTGAATTAATAGCTCCCGAGGTAATTCCAAAAAGGGAATATCCTATCTTAACAAAAGGAAATGCACTCCCCCACAAAGCGCAGCAAAAGGATGCCGTCAAAAACACTACAACTGCATTTTGTAACAGTTTTTTATTACTCATACTTTACCTCATTTCTTTGCTTCGTATCTCGTGTCCGAAATTGTACGATATATTTACCTCAATATTACCGTAGCATACTACGATTTTTTATTCCCAGACAGAAAGGGCAGATGTCTCTGCACCGATGGCACTTTATTTTCCATTCTCCTCCATCTTCCCCACCAAAAGCGTAATTTCCGCAAGCCGTCTGAAGCATTTCCGGATCTCCTAACGCATGAGCCGGACATACTTCAACACATAAATTACAGTCAGTGCAAAAGGTATCTTTAAGAATCTCATCTGCTTCCAGTTCCAGCTCCGTCAGGATAACACTGATCCAGACCATATTACCGTACTCTGGCGTAATCAGCAATGTGTTCTTCCCGATAATGCCCATTCCTGCCGCTTGTGCTGCATGCTTTGCTGAAACAATATTCCGGTATCTCTGCGTCTTCTTGTCAAATTCCGTTGGTCCGATTGTTCCGGTTGGCACTGCTACAATCCCTTCTTTTTCTAGTTCACCGCAGAAAATGACTGCTATTTTGTCAAGTTGATCCGATAGCATGTTTCTTACAATTGTATAAGGTACTGTTGTCTTGCAGGCCAGTGTTCCTGCTAAAAACCTCTTTGCAAATACGATGATTGATTTACAGCCGGGCAGAACATCTGTTGGATGGAATCCTTCCGGTGCCATACCAAATTGGTCCACAGCCGCGATATTACACAAATCTGCCCCCATATTTTTCAGATACTCTTTCACTTCGCTAGAATTCATAAAGCTTCTTCTCCTAATTTATATTTTATTAGGATTCGAGTGTCAAAGCCTAATCCAGGTTATGCAGATGAATACGAGTGCATGTATATTCATCTGGCATACATTTTTAGACTTATGACACTCGAATCTTATTAGGTAATAGCGAAACGCAAGAATTATATTAATTGTATACACAGAAAGCACATGTTCTGGAGCGGAAGTTAAGCGGAAGGAGCGTTGGAGCGGAGGAATATGTGTTTTCTGTGTATACAATTTGAACAACTATATAGCTTTGCAATTGCCTATAAATTTATAATTATTAGCACCATAACTCCATTCTGGTAATATATAGCAGTAGTTGAGAGTATAATAATAATTGTAATGGGTTTCTGTCATATTTTTCTCTATTCTACTTTATTTGTCATATTATGGCAAGTAAAAAATTCCATATCCATGCTTTATCACACAGATACGGAACTTCTCGACTTTTTATTTAGCTTTTGCCAATATCGTATTTCTAAAAAAATCACCAGCATTCTCCGGTTCAATCCGATAATTTTCTTCCCCTACAGATACGGATACACCATTACTTTTACATTCTTTCATGCAAAAATACGCTTTGAATTCAATTTTATCATGAAGGGCATATTCTTCGATCAGCTGCTGGAAGGTTTGCACCACATTATACGAACCGTTTAAATGACAGGAGGTACCAATACACACACCTAATTCTACCATATTATTCATGCTCCTTTCCATGCAGATAATCTACATGCAGCAGTTCGTGCACTCTTCCTTTAAGGATACCATTATATAGTGTCATCATAATCGGATTTTCTTCGGAGCATTTGATATTACTAAGCTTATCTGCAGCATAAAGTCCCCTGCCTCTGCTCTCCCTCGTTCTGTTCTGTGCAAAAGGCTGTCCGGCACCGCTAACACAACCGCCGGGGCATGCCATAACCTCAACAAAATCATAGTGTTCTCCATTTTTAATCTTCTCAATCAGATCACTTGCATTCTTAAGACCACTAACCACAGCAATCTTAACTTCTCTTTCGCCGTACTTGACAGTCGTTTCCTTAACTCCCTTCATACCGCGAACACCCTGGTATGCAATTGACATCAGAGCAGCTTTTGATTTATCAGAGGAAAGACGCCGTAAAACCGCTTCTGTTACACCGCCTGTTACACCGAAAATAACGCCTGCTCCAGTCATCATTCCCAGAGGCATATCAACCGCTTCCGGCTCCAGTTCTGTAAATATGATACCGGATTCACGAATCATTTGGATTAATTCCTGTGTTGTGATCACAACGTCAACATTTGGTTCTCCATTTACTTTAAATTCGTCTCTTGCTGCCTCATATTTTTTTGCTGTACAGGGCATAACAGCCACATGGATATGACGTCGGCTGGATGTACTAGATTGATCCTTCACAATAGAGGCGAGCATCTCCATCGGTGAACGGCAGGTAGAAACATTTGGCAACAATTCCGGATAATTCTTCTCGCAATACTGTACCCAGGCAGGACAGCAGGAGGTAAACAGCGGAATATTTTTTTCATCTTCCAGACGTCTGATAAATTCACTTGCCTCTTCCAATACGGTTAAATCAGCACCCGTACTGGTATCATATACTTCATCAAATCCCATCCTGCGAAGTGCTGCAACAATCATACCGATTGCATTATCTTCTGTTTTCATGCCCATTTTTTTACCAAGTCCTACACGAACTGCCGGTGCAATTTGTACCGTAACCTTCGTATTTTTATCGTCTAACGCTTCCCATACCTTTGATACGCTATTTTTAACAACTATTGCACCTGTAGGACATACTGCCGCACATTGTCCGCAGCCGACACAAGAAGACTTAGCAATCGGTATTTCAAATGCTGTGCTGATCGTCATATTAGAACCGCGGTGTGCAAAATCTATTGCTCCGACATTCTGAATCTCATTGCACATTCTCACACAGTCACCGCATAGAATACACTTATTCGCATCTCTTGTAATACATACGGAGCTATCATCAAGCTTTGGTTCACTTGCCGTATTCGGAAAACGAACTCCGGTAATATTAAAGCGCATTGCCAGATCCTGTAGTTTACATTTGCCGTTATTGCTGCAAGTGGTACAATCACGGCAGTGGTTTGCCAACAGCAGTTCCAGAATATTCTTACGATACTTTCTAAGTCGCTCTGTGTTGGTTTTAATATTCATACCGGCCTTTGGAATTGTGGAACAGGCCGCATCAATTCCGCCCCATTCATTTTCCACCATACACATACGACAGGCTCCGTAAATAGAAAGCTCCGAATGGTAACAGAAGGTTGGCATTTTAATACCTACCTTCCGGATCAGTTCCAGAAGATTTTTCTCTCCGTTAATTGCCACCGGAATTCCGTCAATTGTCATTATATTATTTTGATCCATTTTTGTACCTTCTTCCTGCGCATGTATTCTGCGCATCGAAGTTTTGTACCGAGGATTACGCAGGTACAAAACTATTGAGGTTGAAAGTGTTTTTCTTTCAACCTTACTCCATTTCTGCGCTGCTTTTTGCGCATCCTAAGTTGTTATCCTATCCGATTGCATGAAACGGGCAGGCAGTGATGCAGGCACCGCATTTAATGCACTTAGATCCGTCAATCACAAAAGGTTCCTTTATCTTTCCGCTGATTGCACCAACCGGACAGGATTTCGAGCATTTTGAACAGCCTTTGCACAACGCAGGATCTATCTCTATCTTTTTCAACTTCTGACAGTTGCCTGTTGGACAGACTTTATCATAGATATGAGCTTCATATTCCTTACGGAAATGTTTAATGGTACTAACCACTGGAAATGGTGCTGATTTTCCGAGACCACAGAGCGCTGTAGAGGATATGGTATCTGCGAGTTCTAGCAGCATCTCGATATCTCCGTCCTCACCATTTCCATCAACAATTCGCTCCAGAATGGCAAGCATTCTCTTAGTACCTTCCCGGCAAGGAACACATTTACCGCAGGATTCATTCTGTGTGAAGTTCATAAAAAAACGTGCAACTTCTACCATACAGGTATTCTCATCCATTACAACCAGACCACCCGAACCGATCATCGCTCCGGCTTTCTTTAATGAATCAAAATCCAGCGGCAGATCCAAATCTTCCTTCGTCAGACATCCACCGGAAGGTCCGCCGATCTGTACAGCCTTGAATTCCTTACCGTCTCTCATACCGCCGCCGATATCAAAAATAACTTCACGCAACGTAGTACCCATCGGTACTTCAATGAGACCTGTATTTTCAATATTACCGGTTAATGCAAAGGCTTTTGTACCCGGGCTGTTCTGCGGTCCGATATTTTTATACCAGGCTGCACCATTTGTGATAATCAAAGGTACATTAGCATAGGTTTCAACGTTATTTAACACAGTTGGTTTATCAAATAATCCCTGCTCAACAGTTCTTGGAGGTTTCACTCTTGGCATACCGCGTTTTCCTTCAATGGAAGCGGTAAGCGCACTGCCTTCTCCACATACAAAGGCACCGGCACCACGGTTAATATGTACCCTGAAGTGAAACCCGGACCCTAATATGTTGTCTCCCATAAGGCCATATTCCGTCGCTTGTTCGATAGCTGCCTTTAAACGGCTGACTGCCATAGGGTATTCCGCACGTACATAGATATATCCTTCGCTGGCTCCACAGGCAAGTCCCGCAATCATCATACCTTCCAGCATCCGATGTGGATCGCCTTCCATGATACTTCGATCCATAAAAGCTCCCGGATCACCTTCATCACCATTGCAAACCACATATTTCTGTGCTACTTTCTGTCTTTTCACCTGTGACCATTTACGTCCTGCCGGAAAGCCGCCGCCACCTCTTCCTCTCAGGCTGGATTCTGAAATCTCATTGATAATGTCATCGGAAGTCATATCAAATAATGCTTTCTCAAATGCCACATAACCACCAATTCCAAAATATTCCTTAATCGAGGTTGCATCAATTTGACCGCAGTGTTCGAGTACCGTACGGGTCTGTTTTTTATAGAACGGAATATCATCCTGTTTTTTGAAAAGTACTTCGTTCTTTTGATATGCAAGCCTTTCGATATGCTCTCCATTCAAAATAGTTTTATCAACGATTTCTTCACAATCAGAGAGCTGCACCTTTGTATATAACCATCCCTGCGGCTCAATACGGATTAATGGACCCATTTCACAAAAACCGTGACAGCCGCTCTTTTTCATACCGACAGAATCTCCGTGCGGCTCCTCTTCAAGTTCAATGGAACAGGATATGTTTTTTTCTTTCATTAAATCACATAATCGGTCAAAAATATCAAGTGCACCGCTCGAAACGCAGCCTGTACCCGCACAGACTAATATCTTTTTCGTCTGGGTTTCCAGTGTTTTCGCATACAGAGAGCGTATTGCAGCCAGATCTTCTCTTGTTTTTAACATTACAGCTCCTCCTTTAATTGATTTAAAAGCTCTGAAACCTTATCCGGAGTCATTGCAGGATATACTTTATCATTTACTGTAATTACCGGTGCAAGCCCACAGGCTCCAAGACAGGATACTGTTTCTACTGTAAAACCTAGATCATCTGTGGTTGCTTTCTTATCGGAAAGCACTAACTCCTTGCGAAGACGTTCCAAAATCGGAATTGACTTTCTAACATGACAGGCAGTCCCGTCGCATACTTTAATCACATATTTTCCCTTTGGTTCCAGAGAAAAATTCTCATAAAAGGTAGCCGTGCTATATATTCTTGCTTCACTGATACCTATTTTTTTCGAAAGGTAAGGAAAAACTTCTTTCGGTAGATAACGATAATGCTCCTGAATACTCTGTAAAATTGCAATAATCGCACTTTGTTTACAGCCAAGCTCGTCTAAAATTTCATCTACAATTGAAAAATCAAATGTTTCGTTCATAATAATAACCATGCCCTTTCCAAAGTCTAGCGATTTGTGCAGCGCACAAATCGCGGTGTGAAAAATATATTTTTCACACTACCAATCATGATGCCGCAAAGCGGTATCTCTAATAACTTATTTGGTATATATCTTTGCGATTAGTCCCTCAAAAGCTTAAAATTATGTGTGAATATGAATTCCTATTATCCATCCATATAACCGGAAGCAGGCTTTTGCCGGGCTAATCATTTATACCGTTCGAAATTTCTGAACCAAATGATTTGATATTACCGCAAGTGAGCTTGCCATATTTTCATTCTGCACCAAAACCTCGGAAGGTGCATGAAGCCTGACCGGTGCAAAATTCCAGATCGCCATTACACCACCCTCAACAAGAAGATCGCAGATTTTCTGAGCGTCTTTCGCATCCACTGCAATAATACCCATCTTAATCTTCATTCTGGAACACATTTCGGAAAGCTTGCTGACCGGAAATACCACTTTCCCGCAAGCCATGGAACCGACAGTTTTCTCATCTTCATCAAAAGCTGCTACAATATCGATCCCATATTCAGAAAAACCTTCATATACCAGAAGTGTTCTGCCAAAATTACCTGCTCCGATCAGTACAGCGCTGTCTATATTGTCATTGCCCAGGCAATGCTCAATATTTGCAATTAAATCCTTTACATAATAACCAATCTTAGGGCGTCCACCCTGACCTGCCATAGCCAGATCTTTTCTAACCTGTACATCATTCAATCTGAGATCCTCTGCCATAGTTGTTGCAGAAATTGTTGCGGCGGCACTTGCCGGCAAAGCTTTCAAATAATTCAGATACAAAGGCATTCGTTGTAACGTCTGTTTCGATATTGGTTTTGGGGGCATTGTTTTATTCTCCTAAATACTTATCAATCGCCGCTGCCGCATTTTTTCCTGCACCCATTGCAAGAATTACGGTTGCTGCTCCGGTTACCGCATCTCCGCCCGCATAAACACCTGTACGGGAGGTTAAGCCGGTTTCTTCCTCTGCGATAATTCCTCCCCATTTCTGAGTGGCGAGACCCTCGGTTGTATCCTTAATCAGTGGATTTGGCGAAGTGCCAATCGACATGATGACACAGTCTGCCTCCACTCTGAATTCACTGCCCTGTATTGCTACCGGTCTCTGTCTTCCGGAAGCATCCGCTTCTCCCAGTGTCATCTCTTCACAAACTATATTTTTAACCCATCCATCTTCCGTTGCGTTAATTTCCAGCGGATTGGTAAGAAACAGGAACTGAATGCCTTCTTCTTTCGCATGCTCAACTTCTTCCAGACGCGCAGGCAATTCCTTCTCCGTTCTTCTATAGATAATGGTGACCTCTGCTCCAAGACGTTTTGCACATCTGGCTGCATCCATTGCAACATTTCCGCCGCCAACTACAGCAACCTTGCTGCCTTTCTGTATCGGTGTCGTACTATTTCCTTTATAAGCTTTCATCAGATTTATTCTGGTTAAAAATTCATTGGCAGAATAAACTCCCTTTAAATTCTCACCTTTAATATCCATAAATCGAGGAAGTCCAGCACCTGATCCTATGAATACAGCTTCATAGCCATACTCGTTCCTCAATTCATCAATAGATATTGTCTTACCGATGACAACATTCGTTTCAATCCTGACACCTAGTTCTTTCAGAGTATCAATTTCCTTCTGAACAATTGCTTTCGGAAGACGAAATTCCGGTATTCCATAGACAAGTACACCGCCTGCAAGGTGTAATGCCTCGAATACAGTCACACTGTAGCCTTTCTTTGCAAGATCGCCTGCACAGGCAAGACCGGATGGCCCGGAACCGATGACAGCCACCTTGTGTCCGTTAGCCTCCGGTTTTACCGGTTTATCCGTACAGGTTGTATTATGGTAATCTGCCACAAAACGTTCAAGACGTCCAATTGCTACTGCCTCACCTTTGATCCCGCGGACACATTTTGCCTCACATTGGGATTCCTGCGGACATACTCTGCCACATACCGCCGGCAAGGAACTGGACAGCGTTATGATCTGGTATGCTTCTTCCAATCTGCCCTCTGCAATTTCCTGTAAAAAGGCAGGAATATTGATACGTACCGGACATCCGGCAACACAGGGTTTATTCTTACAGTGTAAGCAGCGCTTTGCCTCATCTATAGCCTGCTCCCTTGTATAACCCAAAGTAACCTCAAGGAAGTTTTTATTTCTTATTTCAGCTTTCTGAACCGGCATTTCATTCTTTACTAATGACATATTTGCAGCCATGCTTACACCTCCAATTGATATAAATGACATACTTCTTCGTGTGCCTTGCGTTCAAATGGCTTATACATTGCCGAGCGTGCAATGGCTTCGTCGAAATCTATTTCATGGGCATCAAATTCCGGTCCGTCCACGCAGGCAAATTTCATTTTTCCGCCGACACTTAAACGGCAGCCTCCACACATTCCGGTGCCGTCAATCATGATCGGATTCATGCTTGCAACGGTTTTTATCCCGTATTCCTTCGTAAGACGGCTTACAAATTTCATCATGATTAGGGGGCCGATGGTTACCACTTCATCATATGTTTCACCACTTTCGATCAGCTTCTTCAGTGCATCGGTAACAAGTCCCTTTTCACCGCAGCTTCCGTCGTCGGACATCAAAATCATTTTGCTGCTGTTTTTCGTAAATTCATCTTCCAATATTACAAGGTCTTTACTGCGGAAACCTACTATCGCATGTACCTCCGTTCCTTGTTCATGGAATTTCTTTACCACCGGATATGCGATTGCACAACCAACGCCACCACCGACGACCGCCACCTTTTTCTTCCCTGCTGTCTCGGTTGCCCGTCCAAGCGGTCCTGCAAAATCATGCAGGCAATTTCCTTCTTTCATCTGATTAAGTACTTGTGTTGTAGCTCCCACGATCTGAAATATGATGGTAACAGTCCCTTTCTCACGGTCAAAATCCGCAATCGTAAGTGGAATTCTTTCTCCGTTTTCATCCGTACGTAAAATAATAAATTGTCCTGGTTCCGCCTTCTTTGCAATTAATGGTGCATCAATTTCCATTAGCGTAACGGTAGGATTTAAAACTTCTTTTCTGATTATCTGAAACATAATAATAACCATATCCTTTCTTCATAGACTGCGAACACAGGTCACAGTCACAATATATACAAAGATAATTACTTGATAGTGAAACAATCATCTTTTAAATCTATATAAATTAGAATTAGCTGCTGAGTTGAATAGGATAATATATACCATCATTTGATTAACTTTCCTTCTCTGGATATGCTTCCTATATAGGCACTCAGTCAATTCATTCCTCACGCTTAATATATAATCATTCTTTATTTTCTTTTCTGACCTTGCCGGGCTAATCCTTCTATCAATTAATAAAATTTACTTTTTTATTCTTAGAACAAAAGTGTGCTACTCACACTCTCGCGATTATAAATCAATAATGCACAGCTTTTGTTCCGCGCGCGTAGCTGCGCATCCCCCGGGGGTTTTATTACATAGGACGAACTTTCCTATGTAATAAAAAGAGCTGCGGCTTTATAAGCTGCAGCCTTTTATATTTTCAAATCTATACGTCATGCGTTGGCGACACAATTTAACGATTAAGATTAGAAATCAACTTCAGTATCGTAGTAGCAACAATACAACAATTTTTCCATTTCCTTCGGGGTAATTGCCCGAGGATTTGAGCCGGTACATGCATCACCGACTGCAAGCTCCGCTACCTTTGGAAGCTTATCCTGAAATTCCTTCTCGTCTATTATTCCGCCTTCATATTCCTTTATACTGGAAGGAATATCGAGAGCTTTATTCATCTCTTTGATATGGTTAATCAAAGCATCAACAGTGGGTTCCAGTCCCAGGAACACAGCTATTTGAATATATCTTTCTGCTGCTTTTTCATCTTTGGAATTATATTTGATTACCTTGGGAAGATACATTGCATTTGCACAGCCGTGGACGATATGTCCACCGGAATATGCGGCACCGGTTTTATGTGCCATGGAATGAACGATTCCAAGTAAGGCATTGGAGAATGCCATACCTGCAAGACACTGTGCATTGTGCATTTTTGCACGAGCCTCCATATCTCCCTGGTATGATTTAACTAAATAGGTACTTACCATCTTAATGGCATGAAGGGCAAGCGGATCTGTGTAATCACAATTTAAGGTGGATACATATGCCTCAATTGCATGTGTAATTGCATCCATACCGGTATGTGCTGTCAGTTTCTTTGGCATTGTCTCCGCTAGATCAGGATCAACAATTGCAACATCCGGTGTAATGTTAAAGTCTGCCAATGGATACTTAATACCCTTCTGGTAATCAGTGATTACAGAAAAAGCTGTTACTTCGGTAGCTGTACCGGAGGTTGACGGAATTGCGCAGAACTTTGCTTTGGTTCGAAGTGTGGGAAAATTAAACGGTACGCAAAGATCCTCAAAGGATGTCTCAGGATATTCATAGAACGCCCACATAGCTTTTGCGGCATCAATTGGAGAACCTCCACCGATGGATACGATCCAATCCGGCTCGAATTCACGCATTGCAGCGGCGCCTTTTTTTACTGTTTCAACAGATGGATCGGGCTCAACTCCTTCAAAAAGCTGTACTTCCATTCCGGCTTCCTTTAGATATGCTTCCACCTTATCCAGGAACCCAAAACGTTTCATGCTTCCGCCGCCTACTACGACGATTGCTTTTTTTCCTGTCAAAGTTTTTAATGCTTCCAAAGAACCTTTACCATGATATAAATCTCTTGGGATTGTAAATCTTGCCATTATGACATCCTCCTTAATTTGATCTATGTTTATGCGTATAAGTGTCTATATCTCTGTCTCTTTAGCGGAAAATGTTTTTCCCTCTTCGATTGTTTATATTTTAACAATCTTTTTGGCATATGTGAAATGCCAAATCAACATATCGATATTCCATTATCGATATAATATTATCAAATGTAGGAAATCATCGATGAATACGACAAAAGCGAAATGATGAACTACCTTATAACTAATCTGTTAATTTCCAAATATTATCGTTTTATTACTTATTCATCATAAAAGCAGCTGTTTTTATAAAGAATATACAGTATTGTAATATCGATAACGGAATATCAATATTCCATTATCGATATTACAAATATAAAAGATATTCTAAAATAACAATTAAGTACTTAATAAGTACAATTCTAGTAAATAAATACATATTATGAGAGACGTTACCTAAACCCAAGAGAATATATAAATCCTGAGATAAAGGTAAACTTATGAAAAAAGATGTATATCCCGGGATACTATGTAAGACTTGTGATAGGAAATTTATATCCAGAGATACATAGGCAAAACTCACGAAAAAATGTATATTATTGGATTTTAGCAAAACTTGCGAGAGAAATAATTTTTTGACAACATATATAAATATTCAATGGATATGCTCTTTCCAAATACAGCACTAATCTTGGAAAGAAACACTAAACCTGTTAGAATAATACAAAATCCTGATTGATTTTCCGGAAATATACAGTAAAATAAGTTTTAGTTATTTGATACTTAATTATGGCAATGTTGGAAGGACTAGTTAACATATTTCATTTCAAAGTATACGAAGACTGGATCATGGTACTCATGGGGTAATTACTGTTGTAATTTATTTCCATTAATACAAGGAACCGCTGGCAGTACCTGATCATCGATAATCCTGAAAAGAAACATCATTCTTTGCTTCCGCAAGTTTATCAATGAATTTTCTTTCCAGTTCTGTAAATTTATAGTCCTTTGGATAGATAAACATATCCTTATACCTGTGACCGTTTGCCTTGCATTTGCGCTGTACCAGATGGTATCTGACCAGCCATTTTTCTGGTATGGGAGAAACCCACATATAGGTTGAAGGGATCGTACTGAGTAAATCATACTGATTGCAGCGCTCGTAGATATAGATATGCTTTGATGTTTTCGACTTATTAAGCTTTGTAGGATTATTGTGCATTAAATAAGGAATAAAGGTATCTCCATGAGCAATTTCGGTGTATTCCCGTAAATCCTTATACTCCACCTTTTCGCTTTTGGCAAGCGGATGATTTTCCGACATTAGTGCCAGATGTTCAAATTCCCATAGCGGTTCATATCGTAGCTGTTTCTCTGTCAGATAGTCAAAAAAATAGTTTTCATAATCTGTCTGATACCGTATAATTCCCAAATTAAATGGACCATCGGTAATATTATTAATAACCTGTGTGGAGTTGGTTTCATGCACATTCACATTGATTCCCTTGCTTTCATCAAATTCGGCAATGAACCGGGTTATGGCATCTGCAATATAACTGCCACGCGGGATGGAGATGTTGAAGCTTTGGATATTCGTATTGGTGGTATCAGACAAGGACTCCATCTTTTCCACTTCAAGGATAATATTTCTCGCATGAACCAGGAATTCCATTCCTCTCTCCGTCGGAGTGACTCCCTTTGAAGTACGCTCAAAAATAGCATAGCCAAGCGTATCCTCCAATTCTTTAATTGCTTTGCTTAAACTGGGTTGTCCCATATATAGGTTCTCTGCTGCCTGCGTAATTGAGCTGGTACGCTCCACCTCAATCGCATATTTTAAATGCTGCGTATTCATATCATTCTCCATTTCCGTGCTTACTTGATGCAAATCGAAGGCTTAAGTGAAACATGCCGATATATTTTAGTGCGGTATTATTACTAATCCTTCATTGTCTGTTTCAAATGCTTTGACAGTATAGCCAGTGATGCGGCTAAATTTTCATTTTGTACGAGGATATGAGAAGGTACCGATAGATGGACTGGCGCAAAGTTCCATATAGCAAGTACTCCCCCTGCTACCAGCTGATCACACACAACCTGAGCCTGGATGGCGGGCACAGTTATGATTCCAATATGAATTTTCATCCGACGGCAGATATTGCTGATTTTATCCGCTGGTAAAGTTTTAATGCCACTTATTTCTTTTCCAACCAACTCCGGCTTCACATCAAAAGCAGCTACAATTTTCATACCGTATTCCTGAAAGCCTTCATGCGCCAGGATCGCCTGTGCAAGTGAACCGGCTCCGACAATGACTGCTTCATCCGCATTACGAAATCCCAGAAGCTCTTCCATATTACTGATCAACTCCGAAACGGAAAAGCCGGTCTTCGGTTTTCCCTTTGACGGATAGACTGCCGCGAAATCCTTGCGAACCTGAACTTCATTCAGATTAAGAAGTTCCGCGATCTTCGGAGCCGATATGGTTTCTACCTTCTGGCTTTGAAGTACCTTCAGCTGCTGAATATAATATGGCATTCGATGCAGTGCCTGCGTAGTTACTGCATTATGATTTATCTCGTACATAGGTTACCTCCGGATTTATCAGTGTTTTATCTGAAAATCTATCATTTGCATTATTTAAATTAAGTTATATCAGTATTATCATATCGATATTGTAATACCGATATATCAATATGTCAATATACTGTCACTTCCTGATTATTCGTAATCATAATTACCGTTCATCCTATCATTTTTATAGTTAACCATTTCATGCATTGATCTTTTAGGTAAGTCACATTATGCTCGCATTAACCTAATAAATACAAGTTTAACGTAAAAGAGTAACTAATATGTCCGCTAATTACTGACTTTAGCACCCCAAAGATGTGATGCTATTTTATATGCAATATGAAAGGAATTCACCGCAAGAGGATTTAATGCTGCAATTTTGTCTTTTTCTGTTTATAACAATGTTATAAAACGGAGAGAAAATTCTCTATGCTTAGCAGGCTAAAGCCTGCTAAAATACAACAACCCACTTACGAATAAGTGGGTTGGCACAATAAGGGGAGTTTTTATACTACGGGAGTTTTTATACTACGGGATTTATTATGATTACCCGCAGAACCATCGATAAAATATGACATGTATTGTCACAAAGAAATAGAATATTTTAATCATTACAGTACTAATTATCAGTATATTGCACCCGAGTGGTACATTTTATCCTGTTACTTCTTACTCTTAACTGTCTTCGGATTATAGCTTAAGGTTACCGTACCATCGCCATTGTCCTTCCACTGACCTGCTATTTCACTTGCTTCCACCGGACCAGATCCAGTCATTTCCATTTTAAAGGTGCCATCTGCAAACATATTCATGACTCCTGTAACCGTAAACATTGATTTACATTCTGCGGTATATGAGTATTTTGCGCCATTTGCAGCTGTCGCCGGTGTACAGATGAATTCTGCATTTCCTCCAAATTTTGCGGGAACTGTACCAGCCACACCACCCGACAGCTTAAAGTCCTTACATACACGCGGATAGCTGAACGCACCGTTAGCAAAACCGTCAGAGTAGTTGTAATTGCCTTCAAATACACTTATTTCTCCCACTTTTACTGCCTTAGCGCTCTCCACTACATTGGTTTTTTTATTCAGTACGAATTCACTATTGCTTTCAGCAACCGCAGTTATGGAATAGGTCTCCCCCCTAGTCAGCTTATCAGTCACTAGCGCGTTGTTATCTGGACTTACCCCATCAATTGATAAGGTTAAGGTATCGGAGCTATTCTTGACATTGGTAAAGGTTACCTCTACCTTATCCGGATAAGCTTCAAATAAGTACTCATTCAGATTACTAACCTGTACGCCCATGGTATTATCAAAGGTATTCCAATAGTAAGCCAGCTTCGGATCACTTAAATTGCCGGAGTAAGAATAATCTGCGGAAATTGCCTTCGACATGCTGAGCTTTGTATCGGTTAAATCCGGGAACGCATAAGCCTTTACCAGATACTTACCAAATGCATATTGAACCGTATCACTGATCTTACCACTATATTCATTTGAGGAATTCTTCTTGATTGGCTGACTGCAGTACAAGTAACTATCGTCATCCTTTACCGCATCCGGTGCACATAGATAGATCAGATAGTATTCTGCTTTATCTACACCCTTGAATTTATAATTGCCATCCTTATCAACAGAAAAATCCGCAGGAGTCGCCAATTGCTCCAGCTTTGCAGTTGCTTTATTGGTTGTTTTTTTACTCTTTGATGTATCCTTGCTTGCAAACATAGCCATTAATACGTCTGAGGTATAAGTAAAATAACTTTTAGAGTTTTTACCGGCCGTTGTTGTGCAGGCTGTAAGGCTTAAGCTCATGACAAGTACTAGCAGGCAAGCGATTACCCTACGAAACATATTTACTTTTTTCATTTGCCCACCTCCATCTTATTGGAGGTTGTCCCCCCTTTTTCAGTAAAACAGGAAATAATATCCATAGCGATTACAGCAACCATCATAACCAGCAGTGTAATTACCGGCAGCAATGTACCTCTTGAGGAATACATGGATATATGGTTCAGACGATCTGCCCATACCGGATAGCTATTTAAAAAGAACAGACCCATTCCAAATGTAACACACATAATTGCCACTACGTTTAGCAGTTCTACCGCCTTACTGTTAATCAGAGCATATGCCGCTGAAGCAGCTATTCCTAACAGAAGGGTAAGTATAACAATTGTATCCATATAATCATATATCATTCCATAGATGCAAAAAACAATTAAGGTTATTCCATTCAGTATTGCACTCAGCATACTTACTTTTTCGCTAAAGCTTTTTGTTTTAAATTGCATATTTTTCCTCATTTCCGCGCTGCTTTTTGCGCATCTCAAGTTTGTGCGCAGCGCTGACACAAACTTGCTGAGTGAAAGTGATTTTCTTTCACTCTTCACCCATCCTACCTTTCTTTCTTCCTGCCATAAATACCAACCGCACTGAGTATGAAACATATCAAAAATCCAATTGCAGAAATTGCAGTCAAAGCGAGAATAAGAATTTGCCACCAAGGCACAATCGTAGCAACAATTGAATTACTGCTCAGACCATTCATTGAAACTGTATGGCTTGCGGCATAGACATTTCTCTTTGTCATATCACGAAGACGTTCTAACATATATCCATCATTTGAGTTGATAGCCGCTTTCATTGCCGCCGGGGTCTCACCGGGGTCAAGACAGAAGAAATCAATACCTGCTGTAAACATCTCCTGATAGTGAGTCTTATAAAGGGAAGATGTTGAAAATCCATCTGTCGTAATGTGTCCCTTGTAAGCCCATTCCCCACATAGAACATTCGTAATAAGTGGAACACTGGTTGCAGCATATACACAACCCAAACGGTTAAATGCTGTCATTACGCTTAGTGCTCCACCCTCACAAAATGCGCCTTCAAAGCCACGAAGATATTCCTCACGGATAGTCTGCTCATTTGCAAAGGTATTAAGGCTCTCTCTTCCGGTTTCCTGATCATTTAATACAAAATGCTTAATACAATAGTTAATTCCATTATCCTGCATCGACTTAGCTATTGCTGCATTAATCAGATAATTATAATTGCCATCCTCTGTATAATATACATTATTACGTCCACAGAAGGGAGTGCGATGGATATTGCCGCCGCCATACCATACCTCATTCAAGCCACTATATGCAGCTTGGACTGCCATAAGCTTACCCTTTTGGTCAAATCGGTCACTGCTCCAGGTACGTGCTGTCATAACATTGGAAACCCATGGCATACACTTTGTACCGGTTGCCGTCATGGCTGAGCCGATTCCATTACCATCATCGGAACGTTTCTGAGCGGGCATACCAATGCTGTCAATACCACCAACACCAAAGGTATCCTGCATTAAACCAGCCATTTGATCCACATTCAGCTGATCTAAGAACTTATTCCAGGTCTTATCATCATCCCAGTCAACCGTTCTCATGTCTGCAAACTTAAGTCCGTTGTTGGCGCCCTGTGTGAAATCCGAGACAGAAGGTGCATCTGACGGCTTCTTATACCAGCCTGAGTTAATGTCATTCATCATTTCCTTGGTTGCTGCAAGCTTAACCTGATTAACCGGGAAGGTTCCTGCCCAGTCACTGCGGGAAAGAAACTTAAAATCTACTCCGTAATGATTTAGATCTGCATTATCAAACTGATTAGTAACCTTATAATCAGCATAACGTGACTTTTCATAAGATTTGCTATCCATGGATTTTTGATTCCAGGTATAAGTTTTCTTCTTATTACCATCTGCGTCCATTCCATTCTTCGAGGAATAGCCCTTGGCTGCAAGAATATTATTCAAAGCATCATGTGAGCTATCGCCGATTGCAAGATAGTAGTCTCCTTCACTCATGATATAGCCCTTTGTAGCCTTCTCATCATAGCTTGCAAGCATATAACGCTCAGCCTCCACCGTTATTGTGGTACCTTCGTCGGGATTAATCATATCGGTCTTACCAAAGCCAACTAATTGTACGGCTGATTTTTCGATACCGTTTTCTTTTTCATAATCACCGTAAGGTGTCTGTGCATAAACCTGAACAACTGATTTACCAGCAACCTTGCCTGTATTGGTTACCTTAACCTTGAGCTCGTACTTGTCAGTAGCCGCATTGTAGCTAACATCGGACAGTTCCTGATCAAAGGTTGTGTAGGATAAGCCGTAACCGAAGGGGAAGGCTACCTCATTCTTATAATTCCAATTGCCGTCCTGTGAAGATCCGGCAGAATTGTCAGCATTGCCGTTACCTGCGACGCAGTCTGCATAACGAGTCTCATAATATTTGTAGCCAACATAAATACCTTCTGCATAGATCGTATAATTATCAATTTGATCACCATTATTATTATTGTCACGACAGTATGCATTGACCTCATCCTTATTGGTCCATTGCATTGCATGGTCATTCGCGTATACACTTGCCGGTGATGACAAGGAATTAGTAGCATATGTATCAACGAGATGTCCGGAGGGTGAAGCATTCCCTACTAATACATTAGCCACACCCTCAAAGCCTGTTGGTCCTGGAATACCTGCCAGGATACATCCATCGACATCATAATTATCCAGCCAGCCCAATTCCATCATTTGATCTGCATTGATTACTACAATAATTTTCTTAAATACACCCTTACTTTTCTCTTCCTTTAAGTATTCCATCAAAGCCTTTTCGTTGGCCTGTAGTCCAAGAAAATGTGATCCATCTTCACTCAGAGTAGGAGTATCGTTACTCTCTCCTCCAACTCTTGTAAATACTGCAATTGCCGCATCATTATAGTCGTTAGCCCAGGTCTGCTCCTGTGCCTTTACATCAGCAATCGGCGCCTCAACAACCTTTTGCGCTGAGGTTGGCTCTATACTGCTATATACCTTTTGTGCCAGTACCGCATTAACATTACTCTCCCCAAATACCTTTTGCATTGCTATAACAAAGGTCATGGTTGGAATTGTATTCTCCGGTGAAGGATTTATATTTGAGTTAAAGCTGCCGTTTCCAAACAGAGTTACCTTACTCTCCTTTGCCAGCGGTAAAGCATCCTTATTCTTAAGTAGAACGCTGCCTTCCTCTGCCTGTGTAACATTTTCAGCTGCAACCGCCATCTGTAACTTTAGGGCAGATTGTTTATTCTGATAATCCGTACCAAATTTGCTGCTATAATAGTTTGTATCAACAGCAGCATCTTCATCCGCGGTAATGATCTTACTGGTATTAATGTTGAGCGCTTTATTAATCGCTCCCGAAAATCCGAACGTTATTGTTGATGCTGTAATAGATATGAACATCACAAATGCCATAATTCCGGCCAAACCGCGCATAATCAAATGTCTTTTTTTCATAAAAACCTCCTTTTACATTTTACCATTCTTTTTGTAATTACTTAAGTACCTTAAGCTTCGTTTATTTTATTTTTATAAGGTACTTTTACTTTCTCCATTAATCCCTCCTTTTCAGTTAAAACCAACAACTTTTTGTGTTATTTTGTATGCTGTAATCACAAATCTTCTTGCCGTCTTTCCGGGAACATTGATGGAGAAACCCATGAAGCCGTTCCTTAAGCGGTAATACATTTCTTTATTCTCCGTCTTAAGATAATTCCATAATTCCCGCTTTTTCTCTAAGCTTTCCTTCGTACCGGAACGTATGAGCAGCACAGAAGATACTGTTGTTATAATTTCCAAGTAATTCAGCATGTAATTTTTCTTAGTATTACTTGTAATCTGATTTAGGTCTACCTGTTCAATCATCAGTTTATTCACCTTGATTTGCTGATCAATCCGGCTGATCATCACCTTTTCATTCACCGACTGATCCTCACGTCCGATATAATAACGATAAAAATTCACATCAAGGTAGTACATACTTTTCACTGCAACCAGCGGGAGATAAACATATAGATTATCTACATAGAAGGTATGCTTTGGTAAAACCAGACCGCAATCCCGCAGTAGTTTGGTACGGTATATCACCGAATGCATCAGGATATATTGTCCTTTTCTAAAGTGTCCGATTTCATCCCAGGTAATGATGCGGTTCTTAGGTATTGCATTCTCATAATGCATCACCTTCAGCCGATGTGCCCCCTCCTTTTCGTAGACAAAATTGCTAATCATCATATCTATACTCGCGGCTGCTGCAGTGAGCTCTTTCAGTGTAGCGATGACTTTCTTGTATGCGTAATTATCGACCCAGTCATCGCTGTCAACAATCTTCAGATAAAGTCCCTTGGCATAACGTAATCCTGTATTGATGGCTTCTCCATGACCTCCATTTTGCTGGTGAATTGCTCTTACTATGTCCGGATAGACTACTGCATATTCCTCAGCAATCATTGCGGTATCATCGTGTGAACCATCGTTTACAATAATAATTTCAACGTACTCCCCTCCTGGAAGTAACGTGTCAATACAATGTCTCATGTATTCCTGTGAGTTATAGCAGGGAATTATTACTGATAATAATTTCATTTCTCTACCTCATTTATTCTTACGTGAAGGTGCTTCTTCCTTAACACTTTCAATCATGATGCCGCAAGCGGCATCACAAATAATTGGTGAAGAAGCCTGGGATGAGCACCGCTTTGCTCATTCCGGGGTTCTTTTAGTGTAAAGATGCTATTTCTTCACACTTTCTTCTTTGAATATCACCTTGAAGATAGGGTAGAACACCCAGAACGATATTGCACAATTAATTATTATTGTGATAAAATCTGCCAGTGTCTCGCCCATGGCTCCCATTCCCCATGTATTCATAAAAAGATGATAGATGGGTGCCTTATAAAGCCCCTGAAGAGCCGCCGCTCCAATCGAAATCAAAACATAAGCAATCACATACCAGAAGGCGGCTCTACGTATGCTCCCGTTTGATTTGAAGGTAATATTGCGCTGTACAAAAAAGTTAATTACCTGTGCGATCGCCAATGTAATCTGAACAGCCAGGAAGTATGCCAGACCGCCTCCTCCTCCGGAAGCGATTGATCCGGAAGCATAATTGAATACGTAATATGGGCTGCCATCCAGATTATATCCGATTTGTAGGATTTGAAAATTAGTATTATTTAAAGCAGTATGATCAAATACTCCCTTCAACAAAGGCATCATCAACATTTGCACTATGGTAACTCCATTGCTCAGTACAAAAAACACCAGAAACTGTGCAAGATTCGGATGCTGTTCCTTAAAATTCATCCACAATCCGGATACTCCTTTTCCCATCTTATTTTTTGCTGCCATTATAACGACCTTTCCCTTTCCAAAATCATGCAATTTATGTAGCACACAAATTGCAGAGTGAAAGATTTATCTTTCACTCTTTCAATCATGATGCAGCAAGCGGCGTCACAAATAATTGGTGAAGATGCTTTTTCTTCACACTTTCAATCATGATGCCGCAAGCGGCATCACATATAATTGGTGAAGAAGCCTGGAATGAGCACCGCTGTGCTCATTTCGGGGTTCTTCTTAGTGTGAAGATGCTTTTTCTTCACACTTTCCTTCGCTGCTAAGCTTCTGTTTTGCTGCGCTTTTTAGCTTTCTTCTTTCGTGTAATACATGATGCAAGCCCTTGAAAAAATGTCCATTTACAATCATAAGGATTCCGTCTAGCATCGGCATATTGATTATGCCTCCGGTTGTTCGGGCAATACCACGAAACGGTAAATGATAAATTGACATCATAATGATATTAGCCGCGCTTCGCTGGCCTATTTTATTAAGGAACCAGTAAGCAAAGCGGATTCCACGATATATAAAACGTGCAAAGCCTCCCTTTGCATATTGGCACTGCGCAATTGTATCATTATATCCAAGTATCTTTGTCCGATCGAATTTGGCTTCTGGAATTTTATGTCCCAGAAGAACCTCATATTCCTCAATTCCTACATGATAGACCCTACCGGTATAATAAGAAGGTAGCTTTGTTCCATCATATGGCAAGGGCGCACCTGTTCCTTCTACCATGAGGACAGCCTGCAGCCTGATATCGGTACAGGAGGCACCAATCATAATTTCATAAGCCGCGGACTCAATTTCCCACTGATTCGTTGCTATATTAAAATACCGAAAGGTCTTATCATCAAAACAAATTGTAACTGTTTGTGTTTCGCCCGGCTGCAGCATTATTTTTGTAAAGCCCTTCAGCTCCTTTTTCGGTCGGAATATCTTATCTGACTTACATCCAACGTAGAGCTGTACAACCTCTTTACCGGGGCGACTGCCCGTATTCTTTAACTCAAAGCTTACCTTATCCCTGTCAACTATTATGTTGGAATACTCAAAATCCGTATAACTAAGACCATAACCAAACGGAAATTGTACCTGCGCATTAATCTTGTCAAAATAACGATACCCGATGTAAAGACTTTCCCGGTATTCTACTGTGACTTCCTTCCCAGGAAAATGATGAAAGGACGGTGTAGCCTCATATCGGAGAGGATATGTCTCCGCCAGCTTACCACAAGGATTCGCTTTCCCGCTTAATATGGAAAACATCGCTTTTGCGCCTGCCTGTCCTCCAAGATACCCGTGAAGCAATCCCTTTACTTTGTCTGCCCATGACATTTCGATTGCCGATCCACACGAAAGTACGACAACAATATTAGGATTCACGGAATAGATGGCATTTAACAAATCTATTTGATTAGCCGGAAGTCTCATACTCGTACGCTCCATACCCTCAACCTCCGAGTATTCATCCAGTCCCAGATACAACAATACAATATCTGCTTTTTCCGCAAGACGGCATGCCTTCTCCTGCTTTGCCTGATTCTTCTTCCCGTAACGTTCAAAGCCCTGTTCAAATCCAACGCATTCAATTCCCGATTTAATAAAGCAATCCACCGTATTATCTACTTTTATTGGATTAACTATGGAAGAACCGGCACCCTGATACCTTGGGGTTACTGCGAAATCGCCAATCACAGCTACTCTCTCATTCTGCTTAATCGGTAGAATGTTATTTTCATTCTTAAGTAATACGATGGATTCTTCAGTAATCTGGCAAGCCAATTCATGGTGCACCTCTGCCTTTATCTTCTTCGCAGGCTCCTGAAAGGCTTCTTCTGTCTCAAAGATTAAGTTCAACAGACGATCCACGCACTCATCCAAAACTTCTTCCTGAATTATTCCTGAATTTACTGCCTGAACGATTTCCTCATTCGTTTCTCCTGCTGTTGTGGGCATCTCCAGCTCATTTCCGGCTAAAAGACCTGCCACGCGGTCATTACTGCCACCCCAATCGGTAACTACGCAACCATCATACTGCCATTCTCCTCTGAGAATATCCCTCATCAAATGAATATTTTCATTGGTATATTCACCGTTTAGCATGTTATAGGACGACATGATGGCCTTTGTCTTGCCTTCCTTAATTGCTATCTCGAAGGCTGTGAGATATATCTCTCTTAAGGTACGTTCATCGACAATTGTATCAATTGACATTCGTCTTTCTTCCTGATTATTCGCACAAAAGTGCTTTACACAGGCTGAGATGCCTTTCGATTGTATCCCTCTTATGTAGGAAGCAGCCATTTTCCCGGCGAGATAAGGATCTTCACTGAAATATTCAAAATTCCTTCCACACAGTGGATTCCGCTTCATGTTCACACCAGGACCCAACACTACATTCACTTTAAGCGCAACTGCTTCTTCTCCTAACGCTTCTCCAAGCTTTTGACCAAGCTTTTCATCCCAGCTGTTAGCCACTGTAGCCGCCGTTGGAAAACAGGTTGCAGGAATACTTGGATTTAGCCCCAGATGATCTGCAGCTGCTGCCTGTTTGCGAATTCCGTGCGGCCCATCTGAAAGAAATATGCTGTTAATACCAAGCCGCTTTATATCCATCGTCTGCCAGAAATCCTTCCCTGACATCAGGGATGCTTTTTCTTGCAGTGTCATTTTTTCAATCAATTCTTTATATCTCATCCGAAATTCCTCATCTTGTTCTTTGATCTTACTTTGGTATGGCGGCATATTACGATACCGCCATAGCCCTTCCCATACACAAAAAGAATGATAATTACCGTTATTTTTGTTTTGTATTTGCTTAAAATATTTCAATTATGAATTAACTGTTACTTTACTTTCTTCAAAGCATCCTGTAGTGCCAGGAGTAGCATACCGGTGCAATCGGTGCAATCATCCGGTATCCAATCTGACTTCATTCCCTCAATTGCAGTCGGAATTCCTTTATCATCCAGTGTAACTTCAATTTTATTTAAATCATCCATACTCATTCCTGATAAATTAAGAATAAGTGCATTTACCTTAACTCCCCATGCCATCTGCATTTTGTTGGGGTCTGTGATAGAATAATCGGAGCTTGTGGATAATTCCATTGCTGTAATTGCATTATCCTTTATCGCAATTGTAAGTTCTGCTCCTCTTTTTACACCGTCAGCTTCGGTATGATAGGAACCCTGATAGGTTACAGCCTCTTTTGCTTTCCCTGAGCCACAGCCTGCGGTACATATTACAGAAGCAATCAGCATAAATGCTAAAATAGTACTAAATAATCTTTTCATATAGTCTCCTATTCTGCCGCCTATTGCGGCATAAAGCATATTAATTAATATCTTTTTTACTTATGCTTGATTGTAAATTAAAGATTTTCCTTCTTTTCCTTCCTTCTGAAGGCCGGAATTACCATTGTAAATGTAATTAAGGCAATCAGTAACAGGAATACTGCGTCAAGTCCCGCTACAAGATACTTCCAGGTATTGATACCTTGAACCTTAATATTAATAGCTGAGCCATTTGCATAGATATATAATTGTCTGTGAGCAGCCTCTTGTAAGGTTTGAATTCCGAAATTAGTACCCGTAATCTTATCGCCAAACTTCGTTCCCATTGGTGTAAGGAACATATTCGTTCCTGCTACAAGACCTGCGTCTGGATTATACATTTTAGGATCGAATGCAGCATCCGTAACAATTCTTCCGGTGAAATTCCATTCCCCACGGGGAAGTGCTGTTAATAAGTTATAATCTGCACTTGACCAGCCTGCACCTACATAATTGTAGGAGGACATGTAACCTGTACAATTTGCTTCCTTTGTAACAATTTCAAATGGTCTTGCATAAATCTCTCTAATTGCCTGCTCATTTGCCCAGGTATGAACACCAGAACGATTGGTCTCCTGGTCATTCAGACAGAAATGCTTTAAGTAAACTGCAATCTCCTTATTCTGCAAACCAGCAACTTCCTGTGCAGCAATCTTACCGGATAGTAATCCATCCTCAGAATAGCTCTCGAAAGCTCTGCCACCAAAGGGTGAACGATGGATATTAACAGTAAAGCCGTACATTCCAGAGACACCATTTGTAAGACATTCATCTCCATAAACATTACCAAATTTGTATGCTAGTTCTGTATCCCAAGTACATCCACGCACAACAGAACCAACATATTGATTACTTGTCTTATCCTTCGTTAAATCATGCAAGCCTTCTGCTCCATCCATATCAATAGCAACGGCTTTATTAATGGAGAGTACTGCAGGATTACTCCAACCACAGCTACCAACCAGCTTAGCCAATTCCTCGACTGACATCTCCTCAATCAGCTTCTGCCACTTCGGATCGTCATATTTAAGTCCTCTCATATCACTGATCTCAAGATTGTTTTTCTTACCAGTTACAGGGGCCTTAGCATCCGGTATCTTATCAAAATCAAAGGAAGATCCGGCATAGTTATTGGACATTAATTTGATTACGGCATCCGAAGCATTCATATTCTCTGCTTCAGAACGTGATTTCGGCATGGTACCAGCCCAATCAGATCTTGATATGTACTTTGTTTTAGCTCCATTTTCACCAAAGTCGCCATCTCCTGCCGTGATATGATCAAAGAGGTTGGTTGCTGCAATCACATCGGTGGAACGCTTTCCGTTATCAGCATCACTGTAGATTACCTTGCTGTCAATCTTGTAATTGATTGGATCCAATGCCTTGCCATCAGAATTTGTCTTAATATGATGTGAATCTGTCTGCAGCTTAAGTGCATAATCTCCCTGACTTAATACATAGCTCTTTGAATTTCTGTAATCGTAAGAAGACATATCATCAACCTTCATGGTTAAGGTTACTGTCTGTGATTTACCAGGTTCAATCACTCCTGTCTTTGCAAATGCACCGAGATCAATTGATGATTTCTCTATATTCTCACCAGCATCGTAGGGTGCAGAATAATATAACTGAACTACATCCTTTCCTGCCACTTTACCGGTATTTGTAACCTCTACGTCAACCGTAATCTGACCTCCGATTTTACCAAGCTCGGTCTTTTTTACCTTCCAGTCAAAGCTGGTATAAGAAAGGCCATAGCCGAACGGATATTGAACTGTTTTGTCATAATCAATATAGCCATCCGTTGCTGCTGTCTCATAATAACGGTAACCTACATAAATGCCTTCCTGATAATGAACATATTTATTAGCATCAGACTTATAATTCGCATAGGAAAAATCTCCAAAATTATAATACGAGGGTGCTGAGGTTGCATCGTACGCATAGGTATCTGTCAAATGTCCCGAAGGATTAATTGTTCCTGCAAGAATTTCACCGATTGCATTATTACCGGTTGTTCCGGGCATTCCCATCCATATTGCAGCGGCAATCTTATCATTTTCAAGGAAACCGCATTCGATTTGCATCGGTGTATTTAATAATATAATTACCTTGCTATAGTTCTGTTCTACATAATCCAACAGCTCTAGTTCAACATTCTGTAATTGTAAGTAGCTCTTACCATCATCGCCGCCTGCACAGCCCTTCATATCAAGTGCAGCGTCACTACCCTCACCTCCGGCACGACCAATTACAACCACTGCCACATCAGAATAATTCTTAGAATAGTCCAGAATGTTCTGATTGTTATAAGAGTAACTCTTATATAAATCCATACTTTCTTCTAATATGCTATGGTCAGCGCCTGACATGTTCGCCATACCACCCTTTTGATCCTTACGTTCCTTCGCGTTATCCTCATAGAATTTCCACAGACCAGGATTTACTTCAAAGCCAGCATTTTCAAGGCCTTTCTTTAAGTTAACATTTAAGTCCTGCTTAAACCAGCTGGAAGCTGATCCGGAACCCTGATACAAGGTCTGATAAGAACAATTACCAAACAGATTGATTTTTGTCCCCTTTGCTAAAGGAAGCGCTGCGGCATCCGCGCCCATGCTGTTCTTCAGCATAACAGCTCCATCTTCCTCCAGTTGCTGTGTCATATCATTTGCATTTTTAAGTGCTTCCTCTGCAGACACCTTTGTCTCAGCATTTTTTGAGCTTCTGAAATACAAGCCAATCATTGTAGAATATGTACTTGCCAAGATATTAGATATGACAGCAACTACTAATATGACGGCGATAAGTGAAAGGCCCATATATCCTTTCTTTTTTCCTTTCTTTTTCACAAACTTTCCTCCCTACAATTTTTTCTTTCATTACAAAATCCCTTAGAAATATTTTCTTCCTTACCTCCTCCAAAAGTTATTTACTAATGGTAGCTCATATCATAGCACAGGAAATTCTTTGTACCTATTTTTTGCATAGACTGTAGTTTTTGGTTCACAAATTGTAATTACTGTATGGATTTCTTTTGTTTGGAACCAATTTCCATACATAATGCACAAATTTCTTCCAGAACTCTTTTTTCTGACACGGAGCAAAAATGTGCTTCGCGCACTCTCGCGATCATAAGTCAATAATACACAGCTTTTGTTCCGCGCGCGTAGTTGCGCATCCTCCCGGAGGGTTTTATTTCATAGGACGTATTTTTAAAGAAATAAAAAGAGACTGTACGAATACAGCCTCTCACTTAGGTAATGATTTCAATATGGTATTTATTTCACTATGTATTTATTTCACTATTTTCTCTTAGGAATCGGTATCAATATCCGGAATGTAAACCAATGATTTTCACTATGAATCGTCATTGTTCCATTATACTTTTGTACTGTCATTTTGATACTTTTGATTCCATAGCCATGAAAATTCTTATCTCCCTTTGTTGTTATAGGTAGTCCATCCTGCATCTCGATCTCGGCTTCGCAATAATTCTCCACACGAATCATGAGCAAATCATTCTGTGCAAATACAGCTGCCCGTATTAAACGAAGCTCTGTATTCGCAAGAGTCTCAACACTCTCAATCGCATTATCAAGAATATTACCAAAAATCGTACAGATATCCATAATACCTATGAATTCAAGAAGCGTCCCATCCGCCACACAGGTAAAATTAATATCATGCTGAACACAGTATATGCTCTTCCTTGTGAGAATTGTATCAAGAACACTGTTTCCAGTCTTATTCTGGGCCTCATACATTTTAATACCGTATTCTAACTCCTCCAGATAGGTTTCCTTCTTGACCGGGTCATTCTCTGCACGAATGATGCTGATTTGATGCTTCATGTCGTGATATTTGCGGTTCAACATCTCAATACTGTCTCTTGATAATTGATACTGTTCATACTGTTGATTCAAAATAAGGTTGATTGCGCTAAGCTCCTGCCTCATATGCAGCTCCTGCCACTTATCCTGCTGTGCAAATAGCATGACGAAACCAGCAAAATCAACGAGTGTCCTGATATACATTATTCCAGCGCCCATTCCATCGCTGAAGGGTGTTTCCTTATATACAAAGCTTAGATTGCTGATTATAAAGGCTGCTAAAGCAATTAAAACAGAGCTGAACAACTCCCTTCTTGTAACTCCTGGTCCCTTGCCCTTCTGCATATGCTGGCTTTCCAGATAGAAGACAACCGGAAAGATGATTCCATATATGATTAACATGAAAGACACCGATATCCATTGCTGGGTAAAATTCTTTGACAGAAAAAAGATATAAATCTGCCATTCAAAGGATGCTACAAGCTCAGCAAGAACAAAAGCTCTGGCGCAGCAGGCTCCAACATCAAGCAGCGGCATCTCACAACAGGTAAATATATAAACACACATCAGGGATACTGCTGCAATCATTCCCGGAATCCACAGAAATAACGGTAATATACCATTGATTAACTGCAGAATTACGATTGCAGATAAGGCTCCTGCTGATAGGAACCCCAATCCGACTCCGGTAAAACGCTTTCGCACGATAAGAATATAGATCAGACAACCAGCCCACTCACCAATTGCTGTATAAATTCTAGGAATATCAGGAACTGCCATCATATGAATTCACCCCCGACATAGTCCGTCAGTGCATCCATAAAGGCTTTCTTTCTGGGACGGCTGATCTGCAAGGTCTTACCTGCGACTATAACACTGCTTTGCTGTACGCCCTCAACATATCGAAGATTAATCAAGTATCCGTTATTGCATCTCGTGAATTTCTGCTCTGATAACTGCTGTTCATAATTCTTCATCGTTCCTATTGTCTTGTATTCATAATCCTCGGTATGAATCAGTATGGTATGCCCCTGGCTCTCTATGTAGACGATTTTCTTAACATCCAGCCGTAGAAAGCCCCCTTCCTGTTTAATTGCTACAAATGCACTCGCACTTTCCTTCAGCTTTCTGATTGCCTTAACAAGCTCTTCAGAAAATGCAAAATAGGAAACAGGCTTCAGAACATAATCCATCGCATTCACGGAATAGCCCTGTATTGCATATTGTGCCATATTGGTAATAAATATAAGAATTACATCACGATCGACCTTGCGAATATGCTGTGCAGTTTTTAAACCGTCCATATGCTTCATCTGGATGTCCATGAAAATGATATCATAGTTTGCTTTATACTCATCTACAATATCGTCCCCATCCGCAAAGGTAACCACGTCAATTTTCTCATTCTTCTCCTGCGAAAAGCGCTCAATATACCCAGATAGCAGCTGTGTATATTTCATATCATCCTCAACAATAGCAACATGTATCATAGTATAGTACCCCCCTTGTAGCTTATGCCCGCCATTAAATAGTCTTTATCCTCTGCTACAAAACTTTAGCAATTACATATCGCCAGGACTTCGTCCCATATGTTTTGACATCTATTCTATCGTAAATCTAATTCAAAAGCAAATCAATATTAATCAGCTCTGAAAGGTAAACTTCTTTATATATCACCGATTTTACCAAAAACAGTAAATGTGGAAATCTATCATCTATTTTCTGTTTTTTCAGGCATTGACCTAACAGGTAAATCGTGATATATTACCATTAACCTGTTAGGTCAATAATATGCATTATATAAGGAGTAAATGATATGGCTACAAAATTACTGGATCTAGACGAGCAAAGGCGTAATGCTATTTTAAATGCATCATTAAAAGAATTTGCCGCAAGAGGATTTGATGCTGCATCAACAAATATCATTGCCAAAGAAGCCGGAATATCAAAAGCATTGATGTTCCATTATGCTAATAGTAAAAAAGAGATATTTCTGTTTACATACGACTATTTTACAGATCTCATGGATAAAGAATACTTCGGGTTAATGAATTTCAAAGAAACTGATATCTTCGAAAGATTGCACCAATCTTATCTTCTACAGATCAAATTGCTAATAAGATATCCTTGGATATTTGAGCTTAACAAGCTTTCTGCCGCTACCCAATCGGAGGATATCAATCATGAACTTGAAGCCAGGAAGCAGAAGAAACAAACCTTTTGCTATACTCAACTTTCGGACGGGATTGACGAAACAAAATTCAGACAAGGTCTGGATATTGAAATGTGTAAGCAATTCATCTATTGGTCGAATAACGGTTTTCTTCAGCATATACTAAATGACATCCGAAATTCAATTTACTCCGAGGCTGACTATGAGAAAATCCTTACTAAACTGAATGTGTATTTTGATGAGCTTAAAAAGATTTTTTATATATAAACCAGGCAAGGAGTTAATTGTATGAATATTATATTATTTTATTTTTCAGCCACTGGAAATTCACTGCAAATCGCCAGAAATATAGCCAAAGATTTAGAAGATTATGTTATTTGTGGAGGTATGGAATGAATGACATAGAGAGCCCCGTAATTGTAGAGCTTCCTCTGCGCGGAGAATGGTTGACTCCTAACACTCCGGGCAAAAAGATACCAAGTCACGGAACTAACCGGTTCGGAACACGATATGCTTACGATTTTCTACAGGTGGATTGGAATAGAAAGGGCTGGCCCAGTTATCGTGTTCACTGGCTTTTCTATCTTCTTTTCGGTGTCCCCCTAAGCAAGTGTTACTGTTGGGGGCAAACGGTATATTCGCCTTGTGACGGAGTAATTATAAAAGCACAAGATGGTTATCCTGAAAGATCCAGAGTGCATTTGCTTTCTGATCTGTTTGTTGCTGTAAAATGTGCATATGCCTTTCATCCGGAGGAAGATAATATTCAATCGGTTGCCGGTAATTACATCATTATGAAATGTGGTAATGATGTATACGCTGCATTAGTCCATCTTCAAAGAGACTCCCTTCAGGTGTCTGCTGGACAAAGCGTTAAAAAAGGAGATGTATTGGGTAAAGCCGGGCATTCAGGCAATTCATTTTCTCCTCATTTGCATTTTCAGCTCATGGATAGCAGTGATATTACAGTGGCAAGAGGACTGCCTTGTGCTTTTCAACAATATGAATTATACAAAGATGGTGAGTGGCAGACGAAATATAATGAAATTCCAAAAGATAAAGACAGAATACGCTTTTATAATTAACCTTTCTTATTTCTCGAAATCCTGGTTAATACATTTTAACTTTATATGTATTATTCAGGTAACGCATTCTTCCCACAATATACTTCTCTTATATCCACTCACTTTATTCACTATGCAAAACTGAATTATGCTATGAGCATATTCTACTAATATTAGTCTTATCCATAAGTTAAATTTAAATTAAACATTTACTTTTGATGCATAATAAATCCGGGTGTTGCCTGCACTATCAGACAGCACCCGGATTAATATTTTTATCGATTGACTATGAAAAGCCAGTAAAATAGTATTGTATTCTTTACATATTAAGACACAAAAAGTTTAAGCCTTACTCATCAACCGCAAAGTAATTCCTCTGCCTTCGAATTCTGTTTTACAAACACCGGAATACGATCAATTGGTGCGTCTACCTCAATGTATGTTCCACCAAAGAAGCTGCTTCCTGATGATAGCTCCCTCCAGTCAGTTCCTTGTGGCAGATATACCTCACGCTTTCTTTGCTCTGCTTCCAGTATTGGTGCTACCAGAATGTCATGACCGAATAGGTAGCTCTGTGTATCTTTCCAACAATTACCATCCTCCGGGAAATCATAAAACAGAGGCTTGATCACCGGAGTACCTTTTTCATGAGCCTCCCTCATGGAATCTTTGATATAAGGCTGCATTTTTTCACGAAGCTCTATGTGTGCTACCATGATCTTCTCCAGCTCGGGTGTATAACTCCATATCTCATTGGCTGCCCCACTCCAGCATTTTCCGCCACCGGTCGTTCCAAGGGCTGTGGTATGCGGCTCACGGTCTCCATGCAGACGCATTGCCGGCAGGAAGGTTCCATATTCAAACCATCTTGCCAGAAGCTCATGGAATTTTGGATCCTTTATATCAGCGCCGTGGAAGCCGCCGATATCACAGGTCCACCAGGCAATGCCGGCAAGTCCCATATGAAGTCCTGCGTACATCTGATTTTTCAGCTGTGTAAAGGTTGAAGGAACATCCCCTGACCAGGCCAGCGCGCCATATCTTTGTGAACCTGCCCAGGCGCAGCGGATCAGATTAATCGGATGATCAACGCCTGCTTTCTTCATCCCTTCATAAAAGCCCTGTGCATAACAGGACGGATAGATATTACCAGTTTCTGCTGCCGATCCAACTGAATAGCGGTAAAGATCAAAATCCGCTTTCGTATATTCCGGCTCCGCTTCATCCAGCCAGAAAAGACTTACTCCCTTGTCATAATAATTCTTTTTGCAAACCTCCCAGATAAACTTGCGCGCTTCCGGATTGGTAGCATCATAAAAATGAACCTTTCCCATGGTATAATTATTGCCCATATTACTCTGAACCAGAAGATTTTGCTCCATCATTTCCTTGTAATTAACAGAATCATCCTCTACGGTCGGCCATACGGATACCATCAGCTTCATGCCCATACTGTTCAGTTCTTTTATCATTGCTGCTGGATCAGGCCAATACACCGGGTCAAAATCCCAATCGCCCTCCATCGGCCAATGAAAGAAGTCAATTACAATCACCTTAACCGGAATTTTACGGCGGTAATATTCCCGCGCGACCGTTAGAAGCTCCTCCTGCGTCTGATAACGCAGCTTGCACTGCCAGAAGCCCATCGCCCAATCCGGCATCATCGGAACTCTTCCTGTCACCTGTGTATAGTTTTCTTCTATCTCTGCCGGTGCATCTCCAGCTGTAATCCAGTAGTCCAGCTTCTTTGTATGTGCAAGCTCCCACTTCGTAATATTTTTTGCAAAGCAGACTTCACCGATCGCCGGGTTATTCCATAACAGGCCATAACCCTTGCTGGATATCAAAAACGGCACACTGGCCTGTGTATTCTTCTGCGCCAGCTCCAGTGTACAGCCCTTCAGATCAAAATAAGGCTGCTGGTATTGCCCCATCCCGAAGAAATGCTCCTCCTCCGAAGCGGTAAATCTTGTGGTTAAGGAAAATGTATCTCCCGGACGCTGCTTAAATTCTCTGGCATCCATATGCAGCATCAGAAGGGTATCAATGTCCTTATTAAAATCCACTCCTCTCTCCCAGGTCCGATAATATTCTTCCAGAATCAGCTGATTATTCTGATTATAAAATTTTATTTTTCCAAATTCTGATATCACAGCCGTTACTTTAGCGCAGGTAATCCTTGCTTCTTCTTCGCTGAACTCAATTGTTGCTTCTCCTGTTTGTGAAAGTAATGCCCAATCATTCTCCGGCAGCGGATCAGTCGGTGCCGCCTGCACCCTTAAACCGTTTCCCCAGGGTGATATCATAACAAAATCCTTACGCCGTTTATAAATAAGACTTCCGTCTTGTATTGTAAAATAACTCATAGTCTGCCTCGTTTCTGCGCTGTTTTACGCATTTTAAGTTTGTATACACAGATCATAAATGCAGAGTGAAAGAGTTTCTTCACTCTGTTAAAGAGTTTTTTCACTCTGTGAAAGAGATTTTTTCACTTTGTGTAAGTGAATTTTTTCACTCTGTGTAAGTGAATTTCTTATTCTGTAAATGTAATTTTTCACTCTTCAAATCATGATGCCGCAAGCGGCATCACAAATAATTGGGAAAAAGCCTGGAATGAGCACCGCTGTGCTCATTTCGGGGTTCTTCTTAGTGTGAAGATGCTTTTTCTTCACACTTCCAATCATGATGCCGCAAGCGGCATCACAAATAATCGGGAAAAAGCCTGGAATGAGCACTGCTGTGCTCATTCCAGGGTTCTTCTTAAGTGTGAAGATGCTTTTTCTTCACACTTGCCCCTATATCTGTGTATGCTAGTCATGCATGATATAACATCATATCTCGTCAAATATTTTAATACAGTCGCTTCCTTTTTTCACAAATGCAATAAACTGGTCCAGTTCTGCATGCATATCAACATAAGCTCCACCGGCATATTCCTTTTTCTCATTTACATCAATCCAGGAGCCGGAAGGCAGATAGACTCTGCGGTCTGTCTGTCCCTGCGAAACAATTGGTGCAAATAGAATATCTTCCCCAAACAGATACTGATCTCCGAGTGTATAGCATATCTCATCCTCCGGATAATCGAAGAACATGGGTCTCATCACCGGCGTTCCCGTGCTGCTTGCAAGATCCATATATTTATGAAGATAGGGGCGAAGCCGTTCCCGTAGTAAAATCAGCTTCTTTAAAATAGGGTAAACCTGATCTCCAAAGCTCCAGATTTCATTTGCTCCTCCGCTTCGTTCCTTTACACCGGCATTACGTTCAACCTGGTCCTTCGTACGGTTTCTCGATCCGTGAAGTCTTGTAACCGGGCAGAAGATACCGAATTGAAACCAACGGACAATCAATTCCCTGAAATAATCGCTCTCCGTATCGGCTCCCCAGAAGCCACCGATATCACTGTTCCACCAGGGAATACCGCACATCGCCATATTAAGTCCTGTTTTAACACTCATTCTCAGTGCCTCAAAGGTAGACGGAATATCTCCGGACCACACAAGTGCGCCAAACCGCTGGCTGCCAATCCAGGCCGCACGGGTCAGTGAGATTATTTCCTGTTCTCCGGCTTCCTTTAAACCCTCATAAAATAGCTGTGAATAATGATATGGATAAAGTAGTCCTACCTCCTGACCGCTTCCTCTGTATAATTGTAGATTATCAAAATGAGTCGGCACAATCTCAGGCTCCGCTTCATCCAGCCAGAAGCCTTTGACTCCATTTTTATAATAATTTTCATAAACTTTAGACCAAACATACTTCCTTGTCTCGGGATTACTCGGATCAATATAAGTCTGCAGGCCATAGAACGGAAAAATACCATATTGTCCGTTCTTGGTTCTGATTAACATATTACGGTCATCCATATACTGATAGTTCTCACTATCGGGATTAATGGTAGGCCAGATGGATACGATCGTCTGAATTCCCTGTGCTGCTAATTCCTCACACATTTTCTTGGGATCAGGCCAATACTTGGGATCGAATTTCCATTCCCCCTGCTCCGTCCAATGAAAATAATCTATGATGATGGCTGAAAGCGGAACCTCCCTTTTCTTATATTCTTCGGCTATCGCCAGAAGCTCCTCCTGATCCTCATATCGAAGCCTGCTCTGCCAAAATCCCGATGCCCAGGCCGGAAACTTCGGTGCATGGCCGGTCAGATCGGCATATATCCCCATTACCTCGGATGGGGTATCTCCTGCTAGAATCAGGTAATCAAGCTGCTTCACACAATCTGCCTCCCAAAGGGTATGATTGTTCGTTAATTCACAATTTCCAATAGCCGGATTATTCCAGAGAAAGCCATAGCCCTTCGAGGAGTAGACAAAGGGGATCGTTGATTTTGTATTCCTGTGTAAAAGCCTGCTTGAGGAACCCTTCAGGTCAAAGCAGTCATTCTGCTCCTGTCCAAGTCCATAAAAATGTTCCCGTGTGTCCGCTTCAAATATTACGGCGGCTTTATAATGATCCGCACCAACAGTTCGGTACTCCCTGTACTTACTGTTAAATGCCATCTCGGAGCGTTCCTCCAGCAGCTTTCTGCCATTTTTATAGTAAACAGTCTTACCATTTCGGTAGATTTCAGCCGAGAGCTTTCCATTTGTTATGACTGCCTTGTCATCTTCCAGTACTGTCTCACACGCTGTTACGGCCTGGGGGAGCAAATTCCAGTTCTCCTCTGCTATATTTACATTTGGTGAAGATCGAAAACGTAGACAATCCTTTCCCCAGGGCTCCAGGATGACCAGCTCGTCTCTTTTTTGAAAAATAATTTTGTTCTCTTGTATTGATAAAATACCCATTTCTTTTCCTCCATACTTGTAATACTATTTGGTACTTGCCAAACGCAAGAATTATAATAAATGAATATACAAAAAGATATGTTTCGGAGCGAAAATTAAGCGAAAGGAATAACTCTGTTCCAAAGTTCGTTACTATTCAACTTTAACGTATTCCAATTATTAAGTCCTTGCTTCCTATTACTTTCATTGCTATAATTACAATATACAACTATTCAGCTTATATTTCTAACATATTCATAGAATAAAATTGCATTATTATATCATTTCTAGCTTTTGCATTTAAGTTACGATATGATAAAGGACAGACTTAACCTATTTTATGATCACATACTTGGGGATTGGAGATTTCAATGAATATTTATGAATTAAAAGAAAAGAGTCTTCATGGCACAAAGGAGTTTCCCATCCAGGTATATCATCCGATCGGGTTAATGGCTTCCTATCATTGGCATGAGGAATGTGAATTTATCTATATGAATTCCGGCAGTGCCTTAATCCGTCTTGGGGCAGAGAGTTTTGAATTAAAGGAAGGAGAATGTGCCTATATAAAAGCCGGTGCTCTCCATTCGATCACCATGGAGGATAATGTACCTTTTGACTTTTATGCCATTGTATTTCATCCCTCCCTGCTTACCGGTGAAATGGATATCTGCAGCAAATATTTATCCACGAAATATGTCATAATGGAACATTTTATCCCCCGACCCCGTGAAATTGAGGTGATAGAAACGGTAAAGCTTCTCTGCCTAGTCTTTGAAGCAAAGGCATTTGCATATGAGCTTAAAATTAAGTCCTGCCTCTACTCTATATTTTCCTGCATTTTTGAATATGGCTTCTTTCGGGAAGAGGATTATGTTGAAAATAAAAAGCTGACACAAAAGCTGGAGAAGGTAATTCGCTATATCCATATGAATTACCGTTCCTCCCTTACAATACAGGAGCTAGCAGCTGTTTCCGGCTATAGTATCTCACACTTTACACGTTTTTTCAAAGAACTGACAGGAAAAACACCGGTCGAATATATTATCCGCCAGAGAATCTATTCTTCCTGTGATTTGCTGAAGCACACCGGACTCAGTGTGCTTGAAGTTTCTCTGGAATGCGGCTTTGACAATGTGGGATATTTTATTAAAACCTTTAAGAAATATATGAATTGCACACCGTATCAATATAAGAGAAAATCCGAACAAATTTTCAGAAGTTGAAAATTAATTTCCTATCTATGGATATTTTTTTATTAATCCATAATAGAAATATTATCGATCTTTAATTATGATAATATGTAAATATTTACCAGGAAGTTCTTCCTATAGAAGCTTCACTAATTTTTCTATAAAACATTGAAACAAGCACATCTTTCGAAAATGTAGCTTATTCTTGACTCATAAAATACCACATGATATAATATCAATTAATATTATATCATGTGGTATTTTATAAGGAGAATTTTAATGCCCACAAAACAAAGAATAACAAAAAAAATGATTTTGGAGGCTGCATACACGCTTGTGCGTGAGCGTGGTATCGAAGCGGTCAATTCACGAAATGTAGCCAAAATGATAGGTTGTTCTACGCAACCCATATTCAGTCAATTCCCAACAATGGAGGAACTACGTAAAGGAGTTTTTGAATATGCCTGTTCAAATGGTACAGAGCAAATTCTAACTTATGAGAATGAACCGGATTTTATGAATAAAACGACCCTGTGGGTTGTACATCTGGCAAGAGAAGAGCCTAATTTGTTTAAATTGATCTATCTCTCCAATTACTTCGAGGATATGAAGGGACTAGCTTCGAAATTTAAGTATGCGGCAAACAAAAAAATGTCTCAAAAATTAAAGGAAATGCTTTCTTTAGATGAAAAAGTTTGTCAAGATATATTTCTCAGAGGATATTTGCTTTTACACGGCATTACTACTATGATAGCCGTTAACAGAGCAGAATTTTCGGATGAAGAAGTGCTGGCAATGATGACGCAAACTACAAAGGAAATGGTGATAGCAGCTCGTAGCTGACATGTTTGCAGTAAGATAATAGCGATGCAGGCTATAACGGTATACTTTCTCATATATAGGCAAGCACTACCCTTGCTTATAGAGGAGATAAAGTATGAAAAGAATTTAAAAAGATAAATTCTTTAAGAAAAGCATCTTCACCAATTATTTGTGATGCCGCTTACGGCATCATGATTGAAAGAGTGAAAGAAAAATTACTTTCACTCAGCAAGTTTGTGTTTTTGCTACGCACACAAACTTAGGATGCGCAAAAGGCAGCGCAGAAATGGGGTAAAAGATGAAAAAAGGAAATAATTATTTTTCGGAATATGTCAGCATCAACGGGATTGACCAGTATCTATTGCATTATAGAAGTACGAACCCAGCATTACCTGTCTTATTGTTTATTCATGGTGGTCCGGGATTAGCTGAATCCACATTTTCATATGCATTTCAAAAGGGGCTATGTGATTTATACACAGTGGTCTATTGGGATCAGCGTGGCGCAGGAAAGACTCTGACTAAAAACAAGAATCTCTATCCTTCCATAGAGGAATCGCTTGATGATATGCAACAGGTTGTTAATCATCTAAAAACTAAGTATGCAAAAGAACAAATTGTAATTTTAGGGCACTCTTTTGGAAGTATGCTGGGCTCATTATTTGTGCTTCGGCATCCGGATGATGTTATATATTATATCGGAGCTGGACAGGTTATCAATATTATAGAGAATGAAAGAATCGGTTACGAGAAACTAGAGCAGCTTATTAGAATGGCGGATAATAAAAAGGATCTAAAAATGCTCAAAGAAATCGGAATGTACCCCGAAAGCAATTATGAAAAACCGATGATTAAAAAAATTCAGAGCATAAGAATGCTGCAGGGAAAATATAAGATTGGAATGGATTTTATTCTATTAATAAAAACACTATTCAAAAGCCCTATTTTTAGAATTTCAGATCTTGTAAGTATTTACAGGGGGATGAGTAACAATAAGTCCATTTGGAACTTTATGTTCTCGCATAGCTTATATGACGAAACACTGAATTACCAAATTCCGGTTTATTACATCATCGGAGAAAGAGATTTTCAAGCGCCGCGAACAATTGCACAAGCATATTTTGACAGAATAAACGCTCCCGAAAAGCAGTTTCTTATCATAAAGAATGCGGGGCATTTCATGATGCTTGATCAACCAGAAGCGTTTACTGAGGCAATAACTGCAATTGGCACAGGAGCCTGCAGCTGTTTCCGGGTATAGCATCTCACACTTTGCACGTTTTTCAAAAAACTAACCGGGAAGAACCGCCCATAGTGCGGTTAACCTCCCAATACATTTAGTACACTAAGATGTCTGCTTCGCTATGCAAAATGGCAATTGTATTTAAATGTTTTATCATCCTTTACAAGATTAATCTGTTCAACCCCTTTTATCAGCCAATGTAACATAAAAAATGCCTGACCGAAAGTTAAATAGCCTGAACATTAGCAGGCATCAATAACTGGAATACAAAGCGGAAGTGGAAACCAGCTTCGCAGGAACGGATACTGGTTCTCTGCTTGCCTTCTTTTCATACTGAGGGGAGCGGTAAGAAACGCAACTGCTTCTTTACCGGTTAATGAAATATGACACTTTTCCAAATCTGTATCCTTCTCTACTGTTATTTCCTCTATAATTCCTCTTTTTATTGTTTCCTTCTCTATTGTCCCTTTGACAATTTCTTTCTCTACTATTTGTACTCTACCATTGGATACTTCCAGACAGAATAATCTTCGATCAATCTCTAAGTTGATTTTTCCTTCTAGTAAACCTTGCTTTTCCGCTTTCATCTTCAGAAAAGCTTCCAGCAAGGCGCTATAATCAAATATCCTGATGTTATCACTGGTTTCAATCCGGTAATTTTCTGAAATATCATATAAAGCTGCAAGCCTCTCCGTCTCATAATCAGCCGCCATAATCTGAATACTATTTAGGTTTTTTTCTGCAAAAAGACTGTATAGTACCTGTGGTAACAAATTCTCACCTTCCAGTCGCATTTCCAGAAGATTGTTATCTGCTAATACCAGATATCCTTTGAAGATATCATTCTCCATCACTGCATATGGTGTTGAATCCCATTCATGCAGCATACAGAACAACTCATTTCGAGGGCGGGACATTTTAATCGCCTGCCGGTTGCAAAGCTCAAATACTTTGTCAAGAACAGCTTCGTCCTGCTCTTTTATTTCAGTAAAAGTAATTAGCTTCTGCATATCCCTGCAATAATGACGGATGTTTTTATCGTTGATTGAAAAGCTCAGCTTCATGCCTCCCAACTCATATCCATAATAACCATAACGATTTCTCTGGCCTCCGAGTGCTGATAGTACACAGCCGTTTTCTTCCGCTTCCTTTAACATCTGCTGCATAATTAACTTCATATATCCTTTGTTTCTTGTGTAGGGATGTACAGAAACCGTACCAATATAATTCATCTTCAGGCTATACTCTCCCACCTGCAATACTCTTGGTTCTGCACAAAGCATAGCTTTTATCTTCCCATTCTCTTTTACCAGGTAATGGTATCCTTCCGTGTGCTGCCCCTCACCATACAGTCTTGGAACAGAGCGTATAAAATCATGAGGACGGTAAGAATGACTGAATACATAATTCGCAAAATCTATGATATCTTCCCGATCCTGTGGTGTGCCTTTATAAATAGTAACCTCTTCCATAAACCAATAAATTCCTCCCACTGTATTAATTATTCGTATTCTACTATCCTATCTCATTTGAGTGCCTTATTCTCACACTGATTTTTCAACAACCTTTCTGAAACCCTGCTTGAGAATAAGGTCAAGTTAATTCTATTGAAAAAAGCTCCCGTAAGGATTTTCTCTATATCCTCAGACAATCAGCTCCTGCCATATGCACAATAAATCAGATCACGAAGCCGATATGCCAGTGGGGTTAAACCTGCATCCTTTTTCTGTATCATAAACAGGATTGTCATATTGTCCTTCGGGCTGTTGCAAAAGTGTGTCCCAAGCCATCCATCCCAGCCGTATTCACCGTCGGAGCCTAATTGATAGGCTTTTCTGCTGTCTGTCATAACACGCATGAAATTACCATAGGTATAGCCATATGCTCCAACACCGGAGGCTTCAAAGGCTGCCTGGTTCACCGTATTCAAATGATTGTTTGTCAAAAACTCTACCGACTTTGGAGTCAGTATCTGTACTCCGTGACAGGTCCCCTTTGCCATAAGCATTTCTGCAAATTTTGCATAATCATCTATCGTTGACATAAGTCCTGCCCCACCGGATTCAAAAGCAGGCTCCCGATCCATCTGATTGATAATTCCAAGATTATTCCCCAGATACTTCGCTAACTTACCATCTTCCTCTGTCTGATATGCATAAGCAAGTCTGTTCCTCTTCTCAGGTGCTATCGTAAATCCAGTATCCATCATTCCCAGTGGTTTAAAAAGTTCCTTTTCTAAAAATTCTCCAAAACGTATTCCGGAAGCGACCTCGATTATGGCACCCATAACATCTGCCGACGTACCATATGCCCACGAAGCACCTGGCTGGAATAAAAGTGCACAGCTTCCCAGTTTATTCATAGCCTCCACCGTTCCAAGAGGCGAAGCACCCAGAAGCCTTTCATCAATCTCCTCAAATAAAGCACAGGTATCCTTACCTGCCTGTCCGGGATAATCACCATAAACCAACCCCGAAGTCATAGAGAGAAGATCTCTGATGAAAACCTCACGTGCTACCGGAACAAGACCCTTTTCTTCCGCCACCATCTGATTTTTAAATCCCGGAAGATACTTTGATACCGGCTCCATCAAATCCAGCTTCCCCTGTTGAATTAAAATCATTGCGGCACAAGCAGTAACCGGCTTACTCATGGAATACATCCGATAAATTGTATCTCTGCTGATGGGAAGTGCTTCCTCACGGTCTGCATACCCTTCCTCTAGATAAAGCACCTCCTGCTCATCTTGAATGACTAACAAACTTCCCCCTGCAACGATCTGCTGCTCAACAGCCTCTCTCATTAATTCTTCTGCCTGTTCCTTCACCGTATTATTCATACACTACCTCCCTAATCATATCTATCTTTTGAGTAGACTAAAAGTAATAAAAAGCATTCCTAATTATCATTTTCTTATACTGAATTCATTATAACACTCAAACTATTTTTTTCCATCATAAATATGCTGCAACACGCAAACACATTTCTCTATACTATATTTGATCAATGCCAAGCTGATTTCTCTGTACTATAATTTTGTAACATCTGAATCAATTTCTCTACCATTTACAGTTCAGCTCTCAGCCTAATTCCAAGCTATGAAGCCGGTAAAAGGAGTATTTGTGTTCGCCGGTACTACACTAAATTCATACGCTTCCATTTTCCCGTATAATAACGAAGAACCGGAATCAAACACCCGCATCCCCAGGAAAGCGGCGTTGCTATCCAAATTCCAGTGGTACCAAACTTACCGACAAGCAAATATGCAAAAAATATTCTGCCACAGACTTCTGCAATGCCTGCAATCAATGCAACATTAACATCCCCCGCTCCTCGGATCACATTCAGATAACTGTTCATAACTCCAGCAATCACATACGCGATACCGATAATTGTCATGTAGGTACAACCAATATCAATCGACGCTGCTGCTGTTACAGGATCAAGGAACAGAGATAAGAGCTGTCTGCGGAATATAACCACCAGGAGTGCAAGACAAAAACTGGACACCATCATCATAGCCAGTGTCTGATGCAGTGCCTTTTTTATTCGGTCAAAATTGCCGCTGCCAATATTTTGCCCGGTAAATACAGATAATGCAGTCGCCAGACCAACCACCACCTGAATGGAGACCGAATCAATCCGAAGTACTGTAGTATAGGCTGCCATGGTATCCGTACCAAAGCTATTCACCAAACCCTGGACACTCATTCCCCCCACTGCAATCAGAGAACTCTGCAAAGCATTTGGCGCTCCTATTCGGATGATCGTTCTGATCATCTCCTGATCTGGTTTCCACTCTATATTCTCCAGAGATAGCTCTCTCTGGCAGCGTGCAATATGCCTTATGCAGATTAGAGCAGATATTGCCTGTGAAATCACCGTTCCCAGTGCCACTCCCGCAACTCCCATATGAAATACCAGTACAAATATCAAATTCAATATAACATGTATCGTGGAAGAAACTAATACCGCAATAAAAGGGGTACTGGAATCTCCGATACTTCTTAAAATTGCCGCTGCTCCATTATAAACTGTCATACCAAAAATAAGTGATATGCAGATTCTTAGATAAAGCAGTGCATCCGAAAATATCTCCTTAGGAACCTGCAGGATATGAAGAATAGCCGGAGCAAATAGAACACCTGCGACAGAAATCAGCAGGGTTAGTGCTGTGATGATATAAACAATTGAGACAATAGCCTTCTTCATCTTATTAAAATTACCTGCTCCATAATATTGTGCTATCACAATACCCGCGCCAATACTTAGTCCAAATATCAAAGATACCATAAAGGAAATGATATTTCCTGTAGCTCCTACTGCAGCAAGCTCTTTCGTTCCAAGACATCTTCCAACGATTAATGTGTCAACCAAATTGTATAACTGTTGAAAAATATTACCAAGCATCATAGGAACTGCAAAATCAATCAATAATTTTGCAGAACTCCCTTTTGTCATATCCTTTGCCATAAATCTACGTCCTTCTCCTCATGTCCCGGCTGTTTTCCGGGAAATCAATCTGCTTATCCATCTGCTGACTTACCCTAGAACAAAAGTGTGTCACTCACACTCTCGCGATCATAAATCTGTAATGCACAACTTTGGTTTAGCACGCGTTGCTGTGTATCCGCCTGGAGGGGTTTTATTACATAGGACGAATTTTCCTCTGATACAAAGAGATCCGGTAATCTGCTCTGCAAATTACCGGATCTCTTTCCTCTCAGTCGCGCAAACCGAGTTTACTGTCTGTTATTATTTACCTGCTAACGCATTACTAATCTGTGAAGAAATGTCAGTTAAAGCACCCTTTACTTTGCTCTGTTTATCCTGATAATACTTCTGGATATCTAAAGCACCATTATCTTTTGCATACTTAATCATATCAGCAACAATTGCTTCATATTCCTTGTCAGAGCCTGCTTTGATAGCCGCGTACTGCTGATTGAAAAAGTAATTTACAATGTTAGCGGACTGCATGGAATAATCATCCGGAACTGCACCGCAAGCATCAATAAGGTTTAATGTAAATGTAGTATTTGCTCTGTTTAACCAATTCTCATCCGTGAAGGATTTAGCACCAAAGAAATCCATAGCAGATTTTTCATAAGGCTTTAAGGATATCTTACTTGCTGCATCGGAAAGTCTTAAGTTTGCTGTTACGTTGCCATATTTGCTCAGCGCTGTTGCATCAGAATAGCCCTTGAGGTGATGATATAGGTTTGCACCATATTTCTTATAGCCTTCGGAATCGAACTGACCCATTTGAAGATAATCATCATTACCAACCGGTACACCGTCACTGCCCATCTTCCAAGCTAAACCTTCCGGACCATTCTCCATAATTAAAGAACCTTCCTGACTGGAAATCCAGGTTAATAATTCAATTGCTTTTTCAATATTCTTGCATTTTGAAGAAATTACATAAGTACCAGTGGTGCCATAATCCCAAAAACCACCTGAATAAGTTGCTGCATAATCAGAAGGTGCCTTAAAATGAACAAAACCTGCATTTTCATTATTCAAGTTCTTGCTGATAATATCATTCTTCTGTCCGGATAACCAACCAGCTGCACAGTAAAGGAAAGAACCGTTTTCCATCTCTGTATTGTACTGATCCCATTTCATTGTCCATGCATCCGGATCAATGATTCCTAAATTATAAGACTTATTCATAAACTTCAGATATTCATAATATGGTGATTTTTCATCTGCATAGTAGTTAATGTCTGAAATTTTGTCCTCATTATGATATTGCATTGCTGCAGAAGACTGAGAAATCATCATCTGATTACCGAAAATCAAAGGCCAATCACCCCAACCCTGTGCTTCACCAAACCAGCCGCTGATTGCATAAGGCTTGTCACCATTTACATCAGCAGGAGCAGCGTCCTGCATTTTCTTTAATGCATCTGCCAATTCATCAAAATTCTTGAAAGCAGGTTTTCCAGCTGCTTCGTAAGCATCCCATCTAAGAGAGATGGTATCTACAAGACCCTTGGAATAGTTAGATTCTCCGAAATACATCGGGAAGCCATAAGCCTTGCCATCAGGGCTTACAAAGTTTCTATGATAATCCATCTCAGCCTTTAAGATCGGATCAGCATTGTAATCCTTGAATAAATCAGGATAATCATCAAGGCAAGCAACAGCGCCTGCATCAACTAATTTCTTAAGAGTACCTGCATAACCGGTTGCTGCATCTTTTACTAAAAGAAATACATCCGGAAGGGAATCTGATGCGAGCTGTGTGGGGAACTGCTCATTCCAGGTATTACCTGCGCAGTCACTGATTACATCAAACTGTACACCAAATCTGTCCCTGATATAATTCGAAACAGGATCTGATTTAATAGAATTGCTTTCTACTGATTCCAGGAAGATCGCACCTGTTAAGGTAACAACATCACCGGAAGCTGCATTATCTGCTGCCTTTGTAACATCTGCAGAAGCTGCTTTTGTAACATTGGATGATTGATCATCAGTTGTTGTATCACCGGATTTTTTACTGCAGCCGCTTAATAAAGAAGATGCCATTACTAAGCTTAATAAAACTGCTAATACTTTTTTACTTTTTTTCATATAAACTTTCCTCCAATCCAATAATAGGTAAGAACGAGTAGTATATATTTTCCGAAACCGCGAATGATAATACTCTGCGCACGAATTTACCGTTTGCATATCGGAAAAAATCTATAAAAAAGCGGCGTTCCTTATAAGGAAATCACTTCTTTATCAGCCTTTCACCGCACCAAGCATGATACCTTTTACAAAGTATTTCTGCATAGCCGGGTAAACAACAATAATCGGTATCATGGTCACCATGGTAATCGTAATACGGATCGAAGTAGGATTAGATCCCAGTGTAGCCGCTGCACTTGCTGCCGTATTACCGGTCATCTGTGAAGCTTTCGTAAGATATAAATACAACAGGTATTGCACTGTCTGTAAAGCATTTTTATTTACTAACATGAAATTATCATACCACTGGTTCCAGTGGTTTACTGCTGAAAACACTGCCACAGAAGCAAGTACCGGTTTTGACAGTGGCAACATAACCTTAGCATAAACTGTTATAATTCCTGCACCATCCATCTCAGCCGATTCCTGCAGCTCAGCCGGTACAGACTCGAAATATGTTTTTAATAAAATAACAAAGAATGCTGTAATTGCTGATGGAATAATATAAAGCAGGAAGCTGTTATTAAAATGATATGCCTTCATCGTGATGAACCAGGGAATAACACCTGCATTGATGTACATTGAAATTACAATAAAACGATAGATTGCTTTTCTGCAGGGAAGCAGCTGCTGTGTAACAATAAATGCGGCAAAGCTGCAGCAAAACCCAGTTAATATAGTACCTAGTACTGTTCTAAGGATAGATATTTTAAATGCCGGAAGGAGATTGTCAACCTCCTTAAATAATGAGGTATAATTATAAGTAGTAAGTGCTCTCGGTATCAGGTAAATTCCCCTTGCAATAGCCTTTGGATCACTGATGGAATTAATGAGGAAAAACCAGATAGGATAAAAACACACTGCTGTAAACAGGAGAAGAAGAGTCACATTAACAACATCAAAAACAACCTCTCCTTTTGATCTTTTCATATGCTTACTATTCATTAATCTTCTCTCCTCTTATATAATTGATTCGCCACGGACTTTTTTCGCAATACCATTCGTCAGGAACAATAATGCAACACTGATGACAGATTTCATTACGCTGACAGCCGTCGAATAGGAATAATTACCCAACTGAATACCCATCCGGTAAGTGTAAGTATCAATAACCTCCAGTCTACTCTGTGTAAAGGAGGTCTGGAAAATCCAGAACTGCTCAAATCCGTTATTCAGCAAGTTACCAACCTGTAACAGGAACATAACAAGAAATGTCGGCAACAGAAGAGGTACGGTAATATGAATAATTCTCTTCCATTTTCCTGCTCCGTCAAGTTCCGCTGCTTCATAGTAATCCTGGCTGATACCACTGATGGAAGCAAGATAAATAATCGCTGTATAGCCTATAGTCTTATAAAGGCCTAATAATGTCTGAATAAGATAGGCATGCTCTCGATCACCCAGCACAGAATATGCCTGTCCTCCAAGGCTTGTGATCAGAGTATTCATTGCGCTGTCCGAAGCAGAACAAATCATAAATACTACGGAGTACAAAAGTACCCAGGATATAAAGTTCGGGAACGATGTTACTGTCTGAACTACTCTTTGCAGTTTACTGCTGCGAAGCTGGGAAATCATGATCGCTAATATCATCGGCAGCGGCGTACAGATCAGAGCTAATGAACTGTATATCAGTGTATTTTTGAAAGCGTTGAAAAATCCGCCTCCATCTTTCGTAACCAGCATAAAGGACTTTAATCCAATAAAATGCAGATTATTTAATTTCTTACCCGGTACATAATCTGTTATAGAGTAAATCCATCCAAATAATGGTACATAATAGATACAAAATACCAAAATTAGAAACGGTAAAATTAATAAAAGTAATTTAGTTTTCTTTTTCGTTTTTTGATTCATCTTGAATTCCAACACTTTCCCTTCATATTGTGTAATTTCACAAATAACAAACAAATAAATATTACTTATATGTATATATTTACATCATTTCATGATAAATTTCTAACCAAAACGTTTCACAAACTATGCAATTTCGACCATGTTTATAAATCATATTTCATTTAAACAATTTATGAGATAATTTATTCTATTTTTCACCATACTGATCATAATCCGGTACTATAAATTCCAATTAATTACATCAACTGATATAGCATTAGTAACAGAGTTTTCTTTAAAAACTCTATTACCAGATCATGGACCCATTCTAAACACCAAACTATAGTTCTTCCTACAATGTTTCATACTATTTTCTTGCTCAGAAAAATTATCAATAAAAACAAATTCATGGAGCACAGAATTAGTTTTTTCCCCTATTATCGTATCTTTCATCCGAACCTCCATATATTCTCCCTTAAGTGATACTTTGATTTTAACAAAGCATTTTTCAAGCATTCTTTGTAAGTCAGGAATAATATTGTATCCTATCCTATTAAATAGTTTAACATGCTTTTTCGAAAATTTCATTTTTATAACTTGCTGAAAAATTTCGCTTTCTTGCTTTTTCAATTTGAACAAAATATAACAATAAAATCAGATGATATATGGATCAAAAATAATCAGAACAATATTATCAGAAGAAAATCAAGCCAGATAAACAGACATGATCGTTTACTTATTCCTGCTGTACTAATTGAGTATTTTCTCAATTGCTTCTAACTCGTCAGAAGTAAAGGATATTCCATTCATAATATCGGTATTTTCAAGGATTTGCTTCGCTTTGGATGCTCCGATTAATACGCTGGTTACTTCCATATCTCTCAAGATCCAGGATAATGACATTTGAGCAAGCGATTGTCCTCTATTTTGGGCAATTTCACTCAAACTACGTACTTTATTTAATAGTTCTTCCGTAATACTGTTTTCCTTTAAGAAGCGACCGTCTGTTTTAATTCGGCTGTCTTCCGGGATTCCTTTTAAGTATTTATCTGTTAGTAAGCCCTGTGCCAACGGACAGAATGCGATGATACCCACTCCGTTTTGAGCCGCGTAGGATTTTAATCCATCCTTCTCTATATCGCGGTCGAACATGGAATACTTTCTTTGATTTATAATAAACGGTGTCTTTAGCTCTCTTAAAATCTCCATTGCTTCTATCGTTTGCTTTTTATTATAATTGGAAATACCGACATACAGAGCTTTTCCACTTTTTACGATGGAATCAAGCGCTAACATCGTTTCCATAAGCGGTGTCTCGGAATCCGGCCTATGATGATAATAAATATCCACATAATCAAGTCCCATCCTTTTTAAACTCTGATCAAGACTTGCCACAAGATATTTTTTGGATCCACCATCGCCGTAAGGACCTGGCCACATTCCATAACCGGCTTTCGTTGAAATAATTAATTCATCTCTATATTTACCAAGTCCATTTTTTAATATCAATCCAAAATTCTCTTCCGCACTGCCTGCTTCCGGTCCATAATTATTGGCCAGGTCAAAATGTGTAATGCCTCTGTCAAATGCTGTAAAACATATCTCCAGCATATTAGACATAGCGGCGTTGCTGCCAAAATTATGCCATAACCCTAAGGATACTGCCGGTAGCTTCAATCCGCTGTTTCCGCAGCGAAAATACTTCATGTTTTCATACCTTTTTTCATCTGCCTGATACATCAATTTTCTCCATTCTGCGCATGTATTTGCGTCTTTAAAATTTTATGCCTGGTACTAGTATATGTTTTAATTATGCCGGCACAAATTATTACTGTAGATAATTCTGTTTCTGTCTGTATTATGGTACAAGGTACTGCAAATAATTATACAAATTACAAGTATGATTATTATTTGATCCGGTGAAATTTGATACAGTGGGGGCTGTAGCATGGACAGATCTTATTTGTTATAAAATAATCCTATCCGGTAATTTGCATAATTATTTACAGAACATTGTACATATTAGATATCCCTCCTTATCAGTCTGTAATACTGTTTACCTTAATTAATCTTACATCATTTATTTTCTTATATAATTCAAGAAAATTCAATGTGTTTTCGTCAAGAAATGTATAAAATCGATTATTTTCAACTATTTTCTCAAATGGCCTTTTAAAAAAGTTCCATATCAACTATGATTAATTAATATGGAACTCCTACCGTAATTGATTATTCTTCCGTGATATTATACTTAACCAATCAGAAGAATTTTATTATCATATGGTTCTAAAGAAATTGTTTTTTCACCATATTCTGTTTGAACAATAGCAGTCTGTTGCTTATTACTGTTATTCAGGACGACCAAAGTCTTGCTTTCCGGATAATAAGTACATTCCGTCAGTGGATTATCTGTAATGTACTTTCCGCTTAAGTCTTCCTTACCTGCAAATAATATCAGGTTTAAAAGCATTCTGGTATTCTCCAGCGTTACTTCAAAGGAAGAAAGATAGATTCCCACACCTGCTCCAAAGTTATGTGCGGTCAGTGCAGGCTTTCCATTCTCTTTGGCAAGAACTCTAGCCTTCCCGTCCGTTAAATATATATTATCCCGGGATTTTATAAAGCTGTTTTCCGGGAACAATCCATTCTCTTTCGAGAGGGTGTAATTCCATTTACCATGGCATACTCTTGCCCCTGTGTCTTCATCTATTCCAAGTACATGCGCCATTCTAAAATAGTAATCATAACCCTCCACAGCTGATGGTTCATTTACTCCGATAAATGCTCCGCCCTCATATACCCATTTTGTTAAAATCTCAACTACTTCGTTATCCTTCCAGTTATCTCCGCCGCTCCATGCAGATCCTGCATATCCTGCATTAATGACAACCTCTACATCCTTTAACACACCTTTTTTAATATCTTCAAAGCTGATAAACATTACCTCAACCGGCAACCCGGATAAAGCCTCATTAATATGAATTAAATCATGCATATAGGTTTCATGAAAATGTCCTGACAATGTCCAGGAGCGAAGCCGCCCCCAACTGTGAAGAACTGCCACTCTTGTCTTAATCGTATAAGGCTGTCCGGCATTATGCAAATCCTTAATACAGCGAAATTCCTTCGTTATCTGTTCGATGTAATCAACAAAATCGGGGAAGGTTTCCACCAAATGCAGATACCCCCCAAGGCCAATCCGGTCAATCGGCGCACGAAGCAGGGCACGTCGAACATTAATCCAGTATTTTCTGGCATCTGCTGTCGGGTCACCGCCTTCCATAAAAGTAGGCGCACCGCCAAGACCAATCGGAAACAGGTATGGATGAAGTCTAAGTTCATGTGTTCCGACATCCACACCGGCACAAAGCCTTGCCTCATATCCTGAGAAAACACACTTAATCAGTCCGTCAAATTCGAATTCCTTAAATCTGTCATTATAAGGCTCAATTCCTACCCAGCTGTCATCATAGAACACATAAGCCTTCTTACCATAATGATGCACGATATCAATCAGTTTTTTACCAAAGCTGATTACAAAGTTGTTGATAAATTCCATCCAATCCTTTTTGTGCGCATCCGATGGCATATGAGAGACATTGAGCATACCCTTATTGATAAAATCTTCCGCCTTCATGGAATAACCGTACTTTTCAGCAAATTTATCCAGTGCCAGAGGACTTACGGTAAAATCATAGGAGCCCCAATCGGTAAACAGATGCTTATTGTTATCACTGCTTCCCCAGATCCACACAAAATTATAAAACATTGAAGTAAATCTGACAACGGAAGTTGTCTCATGTTCTTTACACCAGTTATCCAGCCACTGAAGTAAATATTCCTGTGTTTCTTCATGGATAGGATCAATTTGCATCAAATGCTCTTTGTTCCAATTATTTGTTGTATGGTTATACATGGAGATCTCTTCCCAGATACGGTAAGCAATAAAGCTTACCGTATATCTGTGCCATGGATGAATGGAGCTAATGGTAACGCTTCCTGTTTCTTTTTCATAAGTCCACTGCTCCCTTGCAACCTCCTGTTCCGTGGTGCGGTCGTAAACCTGCCAGTATTTTAGACTATCCTTTGTATCATTGATTTGAAACTGCTCTGTAAAAAAATCTTCCATCAGTGTTACAGACAGGCTCTTTGTTGTTGCTGTTTTTGGTGCGGTCATCAAAAACGTCTGCTGCAGTTTATCCCTATTCATTCCTGCCCAGGCATTATGATCTCTGATAATACAAATTGTTGAATAGATACTATACCCTGCATTAACAATATCATCTGACAGTACTGTTCCATCGCTGTCTCTGATTACATCTGCGCCCCACTTTTCTGCCATTTTTAATGTAAGGTCTTCATAGCCAGCTTCGCCAGGTAACGTAAAGCTGCCCCAGTTTTTTTTATCATCTGTCATCCGTCTTTCCCCCAAATTTTTTTATGTAGGTAACATCGTCAGCAAGCAGCCGTAAATATTCCGTACAGCTTTTTTACGCTAATATGCCGGATCAACCATATTATCAATCCGGTCAATTCTTAGTCTAATATTAAACAACCTCCTCTTAAAAATCTAATCAATAAAACGATAATATTATGCATTTCCAATCATTTATTTTTCCTTTTTATTATGCTTTTTGACGATAATAATCTTGTTTTTGACTATTTTATCCTTATTTTGCACAAATTCGCTTATTGTCAATTTATTTCCCCTAATATTGCCATAAATGACTTAATATTTCACACTTTTTTCGATCCGCAGGGTTGAAAATGATTTGTCGGATTAGTATAATATTGATACCTGGAACATTTAAGAGAGGAGTTCACTATGTCTAAACGCAAGAGGCCTATCATTGAATATCGTCACTACAGCCTTCCGTTAAATTTTCCAATTTTATTATTAAGCGGGGACCGCTGGAGAATATCAGAGAAGAAGAGCGGACGGCTTCATTTTCATAACTGTCTTGAAATCGGTATCTGTCATTCCGATAGCGGAATTATGGAATTTGAAGATGTTTCACTGCCCTTTCAGGCTGGTGATATCACCTGTGTTCCGAAGCACCTTCCGCATACAACTTACAGTTCACCCGGTACCGCAAGCCTTTGGACCTACCTTTTCGTAGATGCAGAGGAATTATTCCGTAATATGTTAAATAACCAGTCACTCAGTTTTGACAAACCGATGTCGGCTATTCGAAATTATCATCTTATCATGAATAAGGAAGAGTATCCGAGAGTTCATTATCTGGCAACTTCTATCGTAGAAGAGCTAAAAAACCAGAAAACCTGTTATCAGACCAGTGTAAAAGGTCTCATGCTTTCTTTATATATAGAGCTGTTACGGATCCATGCTTCCGAAATTCTTCAGAAGGAGATCGACAACAGCATTAATCAGGATGTGGAAAATATCCTTGTTATTTCCGATGCTTTAGAGCATATCCATAAAAACTATATGCAATCAATCAGTATCAGTGATCTGGCAGATATATGCCACCTGAGTGTCAGCCATTTCAGAAGAACCTTTCATGAGATTATGGGGACAGCTCCGTTGAATTATTTAAACAGCACACGAATTGATGAAGCTTGCTGGCTGCTGCGAAGTACAGAGGATTCCATACTGACTATCTCGGAGAAGGTTGGCTTCCATTCTATCTCAAGTTTTGACCGCTGTTTTATGAAGCTGATGAAGACTTCTCCAAATGTCTGGAGAAAACAGGCAGTTTTGTCGGATTCTAATTCTCCGAAAGCCGCGATTCTTGAATTTACCGGTTGGGTTTAAAAAAGCTCTGTGTCGAATGGCACAGTCTAATGAAGATGTTTGCGGTTATTAAGATTTGTCGTAGGATTTTTGAAGTTCTATACCTTAAACCTTGCCTAAGAAGTTGAAGTACACCGCAATCTCTTATATATAGTTTTTCTTCTTCTACTGCTCTGAGCATTCATGCACCAAAATTCTGTCAACAAACTCTCTGATGATTTTGGATGTCAGTTCCTGAATATGGGTGTACCTGTCTACAATAGTGAGAAATCGGTCAGCTATGGAAACATACAAATTGATTAAAATCATGTATGATGTAAGCGATTATGAATTTAATGTAAATTGTAATAAGTATTTTAAATTATTTGATATGAATGACTTTATTGGCAGACCTGTTCGTACATTGAGTCTAGGGCAAAGAATGAAATGTGAAATTGTAGCTGCATTTATACACAATCCAGAATTAGTGTTTTTAGATGAACCAACAATTGGATTGGATGTATTCAGTAAAGATATAATTGCAGATTTTTTAAATGAAATTAAGATGGAAAAGAAGACTACTTTAATACTAGCAACTCATGATTTAAATGAAATATCAAAAATATGCGATCGTGCTTTATTGTTAGATCATGGTGAAATAATCATAGATAATGAATTTGAATATATTGCTTCTATGGGAAGTAAAAGTAATGGGATAACAATAGTAACGGAGAATAGAGTTCCAGACATGACAACAATTGATTTATCAAAGTATAAAGTAACATGCGAAGAATATAAAATTTTATTTAATGATATAGAATCTAGTGAAATTCAAAGTGTCATTCCCATAACTATGCATAACAATAAAATAAACGATATCTCTATTACAGAAATTAATTTTTGTGAGACAGTAAAAAATTTTTATCGAGGTACCATAAATGAAAAATAGACATAATTTAAGAATTAAAAAGAAGTTATGTTATTCTTTTATAATATAAGATTAGTTATTAAATCGGAATATTCATATAAAGTAGCAACTGTTTTGGGAACTTTAACATAATTAATCTTACTAATAGTTATCTCTACTTTATGGAAAGCAATCTATAAAAAAGAAATTTTACTAGGAAACTATAATTTATATGATATGCTCAGTTATTGGATAATTTCTATATCACTGAGTCAACTTTATCCAAGCTGCTCTCCCCAGTAATAATATATTCATATTATTACTGGGGAGAGCAGTCCTTGCTGTTAATCCAAATGGAAAACCGTATGTAAATCTGTACATACCGGACTGTTATCCGGATTGGTTTCCATGATGTCAGCCATAAAGTCCCACCACTTTCGGTTTATCGCCGTATCGGCACTTTCAGCCCATAGCTTTTCATCTTCTATTTCGATGTATCCAAACAAAGTATTTGTTTCTTTATCTAAAAAAATTGTATAGTTCTTACCTCCATGCTGATGTATCATATCCTGCATTTCGGGCCATAATTCGTTATGGCGTTTTTCATATTCTTTTTCCATTCCTTCATAAAGCTTCATTTTAAAGCCCTTTACCATTGAATGATCCTCCTATCAGGTTACTTAATGCCTCAGCAGCCATACATTATAAAACCTTTGTCCTTCCGATCAGAATATTACAAAGCAGTATCGCAGTAATCCAGGAAAAATGTTTGCATGAGAATTTTCTTGGTAAGAAGATGCTTTTATCCGATCAAGTGACACGTAGATTTGCCTACCAATGATTAGTAATTTCTTCTTTTATAATATCGACATAACGTTTTGCTTTCTTAATATCCTTATTAATTGTATAAACGTCTCTCTGTGTAATTTCAAGCTTACAGCCCTTTGCTGCCTGCAAGGTCTTTCTGATATGCTCCCTAACGACCTCTTCCTCCAGTGTCGTACCAACTCCCAGAAAGTTAGGAGACGGCTTTCTATGATAGATTACCTTACTGCCGCGCAGCTGTTCTCCCATGTATTCTTCATTACACCAGGGGGAAATAGATACTTTTCTTAAATTTTTTAACTTACTGATACAGTTTTCCCAGATCGGATGCACCGGTTCACAGCAGCCATAGGATAGCATCCCGTAATTTTCAGAGATTTTCTGATATGCCGGGAAAATAAATTCTTCAAACATCTGCGGAGATATTCCAACTGTTTCCTGAGAATCCATAAACCCCCACAAATCCTTTGATACGAAGCTGCCATCCTTCTTAGCCGGTAAAGTTGTATTATAGCACCAGGTTCCCTGTCCCAGGCTTTCATTTGCCACCGTCGGGAGCAGTATCTTTTCCTTCTCCAGATAGCGGTAATATGCAACCGTATCCTCCGCTATTCTTCCCATCATTTCCTGAAACAGCTCCGGATAATCATACATGCTGTACATCATATTCTCCATACTCATGATATGTACCAGCATCTGGGTTGGTACAGAATATAGACAGCCGTTTAGGATTTTCACCGGCAGGATATCACCGATCGCTTCCTCAATTGCTTCCTTTTTCTTTCTGGTTGATTCCATATTTACGGAGAACACCGTCTTTTTAAGCTTCGGATAATCCTCCTCCAGGTCATTTAATACTGATACAAAATGATGACCGACACTATCATTGCCCTTTGTGTCCAATGTATGCTCGATCTTTACATTGACATCGAATAGAATAAATTCGGTATCATATTCTAGCTCGTAATGATCCGGTGTTACTCTGTCATCGTCAAAAAGCTCCTGATTAGTAAACATGCTGTACATATGGCGTTCTATATCTCTGGCAAATACACCGGTGCACTTTAATCTCGGCTCAATTACTTCCTCCTTAAAGGTCCAGGCCTCCAGATGAATCATTGGCCTCTCTCCCAACAGTTCATTATGTGCGGTCCATTCCTTCCTAAGCTTCGCATTCCGCTCCTGCCCTGCCAGCTCCAACTGCTTTCTTGCTACTTCACGTAATATTTCTTTATCACTTATGCTTATACTGTAATCCATCCAATTTGCCCCCATTCCGCCGCATAAAGCGGCTTTGTGCTACCTGGTTTCTATAAACTTCCATTCAAAATTTTCGTCACGATTACAGATCAATTGGTTTCCATCTGTTGTAATTTTGGCTGCCTGTATTACCGTAAGCGCTTCTTTTCCATTTGAAGGCCATTCTTCGATTTTTGTTTCATAAGGATGGCAGAAATAAAAGATATATGCCTCATCCCCAGCTACTACAACATCTGCATGATGTCCAATCGTATGATCAAGTGGTCTACTTCCCGGAGTATCTAAAATATTGCTGCATCTGCTCCAGGTGCTAAAATCCTCTGAACGATATACCGCCAGACCACTCCAGAAATCAGTAACCATCCATTTCTTCCCGCCAAGTTCGAAAACATTCGGACCCTCGTGCGGACAGTCGGTTATTTCCGGACCTAATACCTCCCATTGATAAAGATCCGAACTAATTGCGGAATAGGTATAACATTGATCGACTTCATCCTTATACCACATTTTATAAACCTTAGGTGCTACCTCACATACACAGGCATCAATTACCCGGTTGGAGGAAAGCTTTATTTCACCCTCATAGTTCCATTTCCACAGGTTATCTGCCGTATAATGAAGGATCTTTCTTTCATAATTCCAGTCGGTCGGTATTCCGGTGATATAGGTAACATACATATGATATGCCCCCTCTGCCCAGATAATCTCCGGCGCCCAGAAGGTATTATGGCCGGGTTCAAAGTCTAGCTCCGGAAGGGTTCCGCGATACAGCCATCTGGTTCCATCCATCGAGGATGCCACCCCGATTTTCGAACCATGAATGGAGGAATAACCAACCTGTACATCGGTTGATCTTCTCTGGGTATAAAACATATAAAAGCTTTTTTCTTCTCTATTCCATATCACAGTCGGATCTGTGGGTCCATCATAAATCGGGTCCCGAAATAACGGTGCTTCTACCAATTTTTTCTCTTTTACCATGGCTATTCTCCTCGTGAGTTTACTATTAGCTGAAAATGACTTACAGTTACTCTATATTTTGTATATGAAAAGCTAAAGTTCATCTGTATGACCTTAATCAGACTTTAGATGTACAAATTATTCTATAAGTTTAATATTAATGAGATAGCCTCCATATTTCTATTCATTTTAATTCTAAAATTTACCCATTTCAACTTTATATCATAATGAGGTTAGCCTGAAAAAGACCTGATTAAGGTTATGTAGATAAATATGAGTGTATCAATATTCATATCCATCCGGTGAATGAACTTTCGACATTTGTCAGGTTAATCCCAATATATTCTTCAGTTCTTCCAGAGTAAGCACACAGGCCGGGACAAATTGGCCGGAAGACATATATTTTAAAATACTGAAGTAAAGTGCCCGTGCTTCCGGGTATTTTTGTTTTTCTAACAGACCCATACTGCTTACTATAAGCTTAGCGCTTCCCACCCTGCATTCAAATAAGAATCCCAGGTTACGTAACCTTGCATAGCAATCAATCACTGTAATCAGCGGTTTTATATCCTCCGTCAGCACCATTGCTCTTCCCTTTGTCATCGGCCACCACTGCCAGTTTGTATGAAAATCGGTCGGGAATTCATTAAAAACCGGGTGTGCCGGGTCCATCAGACAGCCCATGCAGCCTTCCTGTGCCGGAAAGGTTCCAACAGACCAGAAGTCCGTCGTAAATTGGGAGGCAATAGAATTTGGAAAATGCTCCTGATCCGCTTTGGGTGAATAAAATACTGTATTCCCATCCCTTAAAGCCTCGATCGTCTCTGCAAATGATTGTGTAACAATCACCGTATCAAAAGCTTCCACCTGCTGCTTAGGATACACCCAGAGCGGATATTCATTTCTATATTCTCCTACTTGAACTGACAGCAGAAGTTTTTTTGCGGTTGTGATCTTGTGAAGCGGCAGAGAAAGCTTGCCGATTACCGTTGTTTGACCACAGGGGCAGTGTATTGCGGGAAGTTCCAATTGTTGTAATGTCTTATCATTTTCCTTCAGTTCGCAGACTGCCGGAATAACAATACTTTTCTTTCCGTAATTGGCCAGCTCCAGATCCACTTCTACTGTTTCCTCATTCGTATAAGTATATCGGTCCAATAGCACCAGTGGCAGTACATCTGTAAAGAACTCCCGAAACTTCTGTGGACTTGCAAAGGAAAATGGCTTAGGTATCAAATGGGAATTCATCATTCCAATCAGTGCTGTTCCCTGTCCCGGAAAATCCTGCAATCCCAGAAGAGAGATACCGGACAACTCCCCGGTACGCAGGACAGCTTCTATTTCTTCACGGTAGGCTAAACGCGCCAGCTCACCGGTTGCTTCCACTCGCTTCTTCCATTCCGGCAACATGCCTCGCTCTATCGCTTCCCTCTTAATTAGTGCCAGATTATTCGCAAGTGTGACTCCCTGAAATTCATCCAGTTCCTCAAAATCCGGCAGGCTCTCATATTGTCCCACCTCAAAGCTAAATACCGGTTTGCGAAATTCCTTTCTAACTTCTGCCATTACCTTATCATAATTTGTTTTGCTGCCCGGATAGCATTCATTGATATAACCGGTCATCCCGTAGAAGGTACCCCGAAGCTTATTCTCATAAAAGTTTGAAGAGGTATAAAAATCGCTGTTCTGATCCGCTCCCTGCATTCCGTAATGAACATTCGAACCATTCGCATACATTCTGGTCGGATCAATACTCCTTGCAAGAGAAAGCAGCGCATCCATCCGCTTATGTCCCAGTTCATCTGCCTGCAGCTCATTACCAAAGGTCAGCATTACAAAGGAGGGATGATTTGCATAGGTCAGCAGAAGCTGACGAAGCTCCAGTTCAAAGTAGTCCAGGCTTTCTTCATCCCCAAAAGCTGTTTTATAGTTCCAATGCGATAACTCCGGCTGTAAAAGCAATCCAATTTTATCTGCTGCCGTAAAAGCTGCATCCGGCGGACAGTGGGAATGAAAACGCACACAATTAACTCCATAAGCTTTATACCGGTTAAGTATATCCTCCCACTCGGCAACACTAAATGGCATATGCCCAGTCTCGGGAAATACGCAGCAATTTGTCTCGCTCCGCAGGAAAATCGTTCTTCCGTTCAAGGCGAGCCGCCCCTTACCGTTGTCGCCAAAGTCACGGATCCCGAAAATGATTGATTTTCTTTCTAAATTACTGGCTGTCACGCTTAGCTCATATAGATTTCCTTCGTATTCATCCCATTGCCTGCAATTCTCTTTCAAAAGCAATGCATCAAAGGTAAGTGTATGACGTCCTTCTGTAAGAGAAATCTGCTTAATCAGCTCACCCCGCAGTGCCTTACTTGTGATCTGTAATGTACCCTGATAGGGGAATGCCGTATCAATATCCACCTGCACCGTCAGCTTGCCTTCCTTCGGATAAGCTCTGATTGCAGACAGAAAGGCATTATCCTCTCTTCGAAGCTGCAGATATCCTAATATACCATTCCAGTTAGTCTGTGTCTCATCGGTAGCTGCAGAGGAAAAGCGAATGGAATCCTTGGGCCATCCGTGATACGAATTGTCACAGATCAGCTCCATTCTACTTTCGTTCCCAAGCTTCTCCGTGATTTCAAACACATAAGGAGTTGACATAGTACCGCAGGTATATGGATTTACCCTGCTACCATTCACGATGAGCTCCAGTTTTCTGCTTCTCTCTGCCTCCAGAAATAACCGGCCGCATTTCCCATTCTGCTCTGCTTGATAAGCAAACTCTTTCGTAAAAACAGCTTCCCCTTCATAGGAATACTTTCTGGTGAAACGTGTTGTGATCACCTTGGAATGTTTTAGCAATATATTATCCTTTTCCTTTGTTTTATCCACTTCCATCGGTTTCCATTGATGCAGAACATTATCCTTATGCCCGATACCATTTTCGTCCAGTGTTCCCGGCAGCATTGCCTTGTAAATCTTCCCATTAATTGTCCTAACCGTCCATGTCCCGCCCAGATCTGTTATTTTCATATTTTTCCTCATTCCTGCGCATGTTTTGTGCGCATATTAAGTTTGCGCCAAGGATTACGCAGGCACAAACTTTATGAGTGAAAGTTGTTTTTCTTAAGAATTTATTTTCTCAAATTCTTTTCACTCTTCCAATCATGATGTCGCAAAGCGGCATCTCAAATAATTGGGGAAGACTCTTTTCCTTCACTCTTACGTCTGTCCTCTATATTTCAGTATTTTTATCTACTTATATTTATTCTGTCTCCCTATTGCAGATATGATGCTGAATACTTATGTTTTAAAATATTTGCTATTTTTCAAGTATTACTGTTTTCTTTGATCAATCTTATGAAATGCCCGACAAAAACCGAAAGTTCATTGGCCGGATGGATATACGTAGTTTTCTAAGCCTTATTACTCCCTTGCATCTATCTCATTCTTCAACAATATACAGTTTAAATGATTTTTGTCCAGCTCCATTACTTTTGTAAAATATTTTGCTGCTTCCGTATCATTTCCCAGTCCGGTGTATCCAAGACCGATTAAGTAATAACAGTGCGCTTTATTTTTAAGTTCCAGATCTTCCTCAAAGATCAGAAAATCCGGCAAGGATACTGCAAAATACTCAATACGGACATGATCAAATATGTGCTTTTCACCATAATCAATGAGCTTATAAAATCTGGTTACGGCCTCAGACCGGCTGCCAAGCTTTAAATATGCCAGTCCCTGGTATAGGATCATATCAGCGGGCTGATCATTATAATACATCATACCTGCCGGCTCAATGGCTCCCAGCGTAGCCTTCCGGTAACACTCTTCGGCTTTTTTTAAATTGCCGGTTTTCTCATGAACAATTCCCATATAGTAATATGCAGGGTTGTCCTTTGTACCCTCCAGCTTGCCTTCGCCCAGATTATCCGGATACACCAGTACTTGTTCCAGATAATCCTCTGCCAGATTGTAATTTTCTGCTTTTATTTCTATCTTCGCAAGCTCTAATAGGGCTGTTGCATACTGCGTGGTTATCTTACCCTCTCCGCCTTCCCAGGGATGAAATTTATGGTGCAGTATATATTCATAGGCCTCTTTAAATCTTCCGGTGCTGTTAAGCAGAGTTACATATTCCACACACAGATCATCTCTGCCGGTAAAGGTTTTCCGGTACTGTTCATATCGCTGTAACCGGTCCGCTGCAGACATTCCGCGCTTTTTATATAGCTGGTCCAGTTCCAGAAAGATTCGTGCATCCGTAGTATCCAGTGCAAATGCCTTCTCCATTGCTTCTCTTGCCTTCTGGTATTCACTGAACTTATTATAATAGACCAGTGAAAGGTTACGAAGCACGGTAGGAAAGTCTTCGTTAAGCTCCGCCGATTTCTCCCATAATATCTTTGCCTCCTGAAATTGTAGCTTATCATAATATAGATTTCCAAGATAATAATATGCTCTGGCGCCTTCCGGATTACTCTCTATTGCATACTTTAATACAGAGATATCCTCCAGCTTATTCGGAAAGGTGTAATCAGATGTTCTGTTTTCTGCTTCGTGAAGACAAGCAAGCGCTATTTCAGCTCTTCCTAAAAGTCCCAGATAATATCCCTCATAATATTTTAATAGAGGCTTTGGCTCCTGGCATTGCTTTAGAACTCCTATGGCTTCTTCATAGAAACCGGCATCTGCATAATCCCTGGCTGTCTGCAGGTAATTTTCATCCAGTCCTCTCATCAGATTGTTCATGAGGAGCAGGCTGTCTTTGCTGCCTTCTCCCAGATAGGCCTCATACCGGGAGACATAATCAAACGGGTCAAGACTAAGATTTTTGGCCAACCAGCATATAGCCTCATTGGTATAACCAAGTTTTCTTAGAACCGCTGCCTTTAACCCCCTTGCCTTGATATTATGAGCATTTTTAACCAGAGCTTTATTAATATATTCCAGTGAATTGCTATAATCCCCCTGCCGCGCAGCGAATGCCGCCAGATAATAGAAAGACATTTCCTGCTGTTCATTTGTCCAGGTGGCTTTATAGAAAGCATCAAAGGCCTCCTGTTCCCTGCTCTGGAAAAGTAGTACAAGTCCCAGATTGTAATATGCCTCACTATTGTAGGGATTCGGATTTCTCCAGGTCAGTCTCTCGATTGCTTTTCGAAGGTGTTTTTCCGCCTCACTAAAATTACCCCTTCGAAGCAACAAAGCACCATATGCTGTGTTAATACGGGCATCCTTTGGATCTCTTTTGAGCCCTTCCAGATAATAAGGGTCCGGCAGATAGGTTGCATGACGGTATTGTTCAATATGGAGTCCGGTAAGATATAATTCTTCATTGGTTGAGATTTCTTCCGGATTTTTTGCTGCCTGTGCAGGTTCCGGAAGCTTCTCGATTTTCTGTTCCTTTGCCTGATAGGCAACCAGTACCCTGCCATCCGCTTCCACAAGGACACTAACCTCAGTTTCCTTTGCTTCCGGTGCTTCTATTATTCTATCATAAATATCCACTGGCGAAATTCTGACATTTTCTTCGAATATCACCTCTGATTTCTTTTTAAGAATAATTTTTGCATTTTCATAAAGTCCGGTCGCATATACCAATATTCGTATTTTGCCTTCGAAAACCGTCAGGTTAACAGCAGCACTTGTCGTCGCATTTTTCACATAACCTATTGCCTTATAAGGCATGAAATACTGCTTGAAGGTTTTCTCTTCAAAGGGCTTCAGCCACGTAAAATCGGGTTGATTATCGGTATAAACACCTGTCATCAGCTCTATGTAGGGTCCGTCTTCATCGGTAAGGTTACGGTCCCATGCTTTGCCAAAGTCACCATTACCCCAGGTCCATTGCTTCTTGCCCGGAGAGATACGATGATCCGCTACATGGAGAATTCCTGCCTCCTTGCCGTAGTCATAGCCTCCTACAAAGTCATATTCCGATTTTGCTGCCATATAGGAGGTTGGAACGGGAATGTTTTTATATCTGGAAATGTCAACTCCTTCACCGTAATCATGCTTATAATAGACTCCAGTGGCAATCGGGAACCTGGATACATCCCGCTTTCCATGATCCATAACCGCATGTACATCAGGAGGAAATACGGATTGTGTATTATCATTTACCGCAACCGCCGGATTTGCCCACCATAAAAAGGTTTGCGGCATAGCCGTACGGTTATAAAGCTGTCCCCTGATCTCAAGATAAGCCTTATCCGGATAAATTCGAAATTCCATCAAGCCTTTCGTGCCATTTATCCGGTCAACATCATTTAATAATACGGAGCTGCTGCCGTCCTCATACTCTTTTAACTGACAATCCACCGGAAGAAAGGTGGATGGTCTGTGATGCTGGGGCCAGTTAAATTCAATCCCCCCGGATATCCAGGGACCTGTAAGGCCAACCAATGCCGGCTTAATCACGTGATTGTAATACACAAAATCATAACCGTTTGTCTTGTCATAGGCTCTCTGGATTCTCCCTCCGAGTTCAGGAAGTACCATCACTTTCATGTACTGGTTTTCCAGATAAACTGCGTTGTATTCCTTATCGGTTTTCGTATCACTGATTTTCTCAATGGTAGGATAGGGGTAAACCTTGCCCGTACTTCCCTGGTATACTCTTTTATCAATAAACATTGGATTTTTCTCCGGTTCACCAATCTCGTAAGTCGGAATGATAACTTTTTCTCTCCATACTTTTGCCTGTTCCATCATTTACTCCATTTCTGCCTCTGTGTAATAATAGCTTAATTAGAAAATTCACTTGTCTTATTGCTTAATTTATCATATTTCTCAGGCGATATCATTCTTATAACTTGCTAATAAATTATGATTTCTTGCTCTTTGCAATTTGACAAATTTATGTTATTCTGAAAGCAGATTATCTACCAAAATAATAATCCTACTGTTGCAAATGGATGTTATTATATTGCTTTTATAAGAAGGGAAAGCCCTAAAAGTGTAGGTGTTTCGATTAGCAGGAAGGAGCTGTCACCATATGAAATCACAAGAAACCGGCATCAAGCCGCAGTCAGACATATTTTTCTATACCCCGAGCCTACAGGCTCAGAAAATGTTCTTTTATCCGATCTGTCTTGGTCATTTTTATTATGAACCCGGATATCATCTTGCGCGGAATTCTTATGATAGCTTTTTGATGATGTATTTGCTTAGGGGCGAATGTAATGTTGTTGTATCCGGCAGAGATTATACTGCCGTTAGCGGTCAGTTGGTTTTCCTTGACTGCTACCAGCCTCACGAGTATTATTCCAGCGTGGGTTGGGAGTGCTTGTGGTTTCATTTTGATGGTCCGCTATCAAGGGAATATTATCAGGCGATTACTTCGACCACCGGATCTGTTATGAAGCTTCCCAGTCCCTATCCGATAGAGAATACTATGCAGAAAATATTGAAAAGTTTTGTGCAAAGTAATATAGGTCTGCCGGATAGCTCTCTTTCTGCTGCCCAAAATATAAATGAAGTCATACTCTCCGGATATATTTCTAACATCCTGTCAGATCTCCTTCTATCCGTAACAGCAATCAATCCCGTATCCGGACTCTCTGGCATAATAAACGGAGTTACCTCGTATATCAACGAACATCCAAACGAGGATTTAAGCCTGAACCGTTTAGCTTCCCTGGCAAACCTGAGTCCCTTTTATTTTGCCAGATCATTTAAAAAAATAACGGGAAAGACTCCACATGACTATGTACTGTCCTCCCGTATCAACTCTGCTAAATTTTATTTAAAAACAACCCGACTGACAATCGAAGAAATCGGACTTTCCCTTGGTTTTCCCTCTTCCAGTGCCTTTTGCACCGCCTTTCGAAAGCTCCTTGGTATCACTCCCTTAAAATACCGGGACAGTTCAGCGGATTGATTTTCCTCATTTCAGCGCTGCTTTTTGCGCATTTTAAGTCTATTTGTGCTACTCTCACACAAGCTTGTTGGGTGAAAGTGATTTTCTTTTACTCTTCTTTTCCTCTATATATTCCTCTTCCTAATTCTTCATCTGCTCTATCACAGGTATTAGAATGATTATAAATTCTTCTGTGCCGTTCAGCAAAGATACAGTTATTTATGTACGACGGTTGATGCTGATTTCTATCCGCAGCTTGCTACTAATCGAGATCTGGGTTCTAAACTATATTACGGAACAGTTCGGCGGAAATGTATCCTTATTGACAACATCAAGTATAGAGCATCTGAGTAATACCAAGCAGTCTGAGTTCTGGAAGCAGAAAGACTCTTTCGTAATATTTTATTTTCATAGCATAAAGAGCACGCCGCATTACAACTAAAAAATGTCTTGCGCCGTGCCCCTTTATATAATTTGAATGCTGCTTATCCTCTTATGCTTCTCTATTCAGTCGATCAATGATTTCCTCAAACTCTTCCAGGGTCTTGCCGCTTCCAAAGCTAAGCAGGCCCCTGATCGGCATATACTTTAACATTGCTTCCTTCATCTCCTGCGTAATGACAGCCGAAGAAGTATCATCCTCAGTACCCTCTTTCGTATCCTCCTCAAAGAAATCCAGCTTCATGAAAGGTTCCATTATTTCCATTGCTTTTCTATTCTGAAGGATATCGCCAAAAATGGTATCCATTGTGAATGTAAAGGGAAGCTTAACTGTCGATTCCACTGTAACAGTTCCTGACAGTACTATTTCTCTGGAGGATTTGCCGATTAATATGTCAAATTCGCCGCTTTCCACATGCCAGTCACTAATCTGCGTATTATAATAAGCAAACGCTCTCTTGTCAAGCTCGAACGATACTGTTTTTGTTTCACCGGGCTGTAAATCAACCTTTACAAAACCTTTCAATTCCTTTACTGGTCTGATAACTGTACTGACCTTATCCGATACATACAGCTGTACGATCTCCTTACCTGCCATCCTTCCTGTATTTGTCACGTCAACGGTTACCGTAACAGTATCCGTATCCTTCATGGCTTCCTTACTGATCTGCAGATTCGAATATTCGAAGGTTGTATAAGATAATCCGTAGCCAAATGGGAACAGGATCTCCATTTTCTTCTTGTCATAATAACGGTATCCGACAAAAATTCCTTCTTTATATTCTACTTTATTGCCCTCACCAAGGTAATAAAGATAGGAGGGATTATCCTCCAGACGAAGCGGAAAGGATTCCGGCAGCTTCGCACTCGGGTTAACCTTGCCAAATAAGATGTCAACTACTGCTCCGCCGACTGCCTGTCCGCCAAGATATGCTTCCAATACACCCTTCACCTTATTAATCCAAGGCATCTCGACAGGTGATCCGTTATGCAGGATAACAACTGTATTCGGCTGTACTGCTGTCACCTTTGCGATTAATTCATTCTGGCAATTCGGTATACTCATATGCTCTCTGTCATAACCTTCCGACTCAAAGCTATCAGGAAGACCTGCAAATATGACCGCTACCTTGGACTGCTTAGCCGCTTCGACAGCTTCGCTTGCCAGTTTCTCATCTACTATATCCTGACTCGTATGATAGCCCTGGGCGTAGGTGATATTCTCCCATCCAGCTACTTCCTCCATTGCAGAGGTAATCTTATGACTGTTGATATGGGAACTTCCGCCGCCCTGGTAGCGTGGCTTTGCTGCAAATTCTCCGATAAAAGCAATCTTCTCGTTTTCCTTCAAAGGAAGAATATCTTCATTTTTCAAAAGTACAATTGTTTCTCCCGCAATTTTTCTTGCTAGTTCATGATCCTTGTCACGGTCAAAAACAGCTGTCTTGTCCCTGTTTTCTTCAAAACGGAATACAATATTTAAAATTCTTTCCACCGCAGTATCAACAACACTTTCCTTCAGTGTTCCATTTTTCACTGCTTCTACGATTAATCTATCATTTAAACCATTGGAGCTTGGCATTTCAAGATCCATTCCGGCAGCCAGATCGGGAACCCTGTTATTCACAGCACCCCAGTCGCTCATAACATAACCTTCAAAGCCCCATTCGTTCCGAAGCACATCCGTCAGGTAGGTCTTATTCTCTGCAGCAAAAACACCATTAATTTTATTATAGGAGCACATTACGGTCCAGGGCTTTTTGTTCACAATGGCACCTTCAAAGGCTGCCAGATAGATTTCTCGCAAGGTTCTCTCGTCTACCTCAGAGGAAGAGGACATTCTGCGTGTTTCCTGATTATTTGCAAGAAAGTGCTTGATACTTGTTCCCACATGTTTATTCTGAATACCCTCAATCAGGGAACCTGCCATCTCTGTAGCAAGAAGCGGATCTTCCGACAGGTATTCAAAATTACGTCCACAAAGAGGGGAACGTTTAATATTAACAGCAGGACCGAGGATTACGCTGACGCCCTCTGCCTGGCACTCATTCCCCAGTGCTTCACCCATTGTTATCAGTAAGTCCCTGTTAAAGGATGCGGCTGTACCGCAGCCAGCCGGAAAGCAGACCGCTTTGATACTTTCATTAATCCCCAGATGATCGCCTTCTGTGTCCTGCTTTCTTAGTCCATGAGGTCCGTCAGTTACCATGGTTGCCGGTATCCCGAGTCTTTCTATCGCCTGCGTATGCCAAAAATCAGCTCCGGAACACATGGATGCTTTTTCTTCTAACGTCATCTGTGCAATTAAGTTCTTTATTTTTTCTGATGTCATAGTACTTCTCCTTTTATCGTTGCTTGATCTGGTAATTGGAAAACATTATAGCTGTCATAATCGTGTATACAGAAAATACATATCTCTTCGCTCTTCCGCTCCCAAAAATAAGTCTTCTATGTATACCTTGATACTATTTTTAAAGTTTTCAATTACCCCTTCCATACTTATACCTGTGCCTTTCACTTTTTGATGACTTATCCAAAATGTGAATAAACTTTCATAAATAGTTTTAATGTGTCTTTCTTTTTAAACTTGTTGCCTTCACTTAATATTATCACATGAATCCTTTGTTTTCTATCAAGTAAAATGACTTATTTTTAGGTCAATATTGACTTTTTTCTAGTAAAGTGAGAGAATAAAAATGCTTTTTTAGGTAATTATTAACCTTTTGATGGAATAGAGATAATCGTGGAGGATTTTAATGGATTATTTAATTCATGAAAATATAGAAATACAATCAGACATTCAGGTACGATTTACTATTTACGAATACAGTAATCTCCTGATTAATAACCACTGGCATAACAGTATTGAAATATTACTGATCAAGTCTGGGAAAATGCAGGTATGGATCAGCGACAGAAGCTATGATCTGGAGAAGGATGATTTTATCATAATCAACTCAATGGATATCCATGCTACAAAAACTTCAGAACCTACAAAGGTACAGCTTCTTCAGATTCCGTACTCCTTTCTGAAAGCTAAGATACCGGATATTGAACATATCCATTTTGAACCCGCATCCATCTCCGATCCACAAAAAAAGTCTTCTGTACACACAGCTATTTATGAACTTTTGTCTGAAATGGGTAATGCATATTATTCACAAGAGGGTGGTTATGCCCTTAAGTTTTCCAGCATTTTGTATCATCTGCTCTACCTGCTTGTTAAGGAATGTAAGACAGATATTACCTCCAATGAAATTATGAAAAATGATATCATCCGAAACAGGCTTATGCTGGTTATAAATTATGTGAAGGAGCATTATGCGGAACCAATTTCCTTAAAGGATGCCGCTTCCTTGATTTCTCTCAATCAGGAGTATTTCTGCCGTTTTTTTAAGAAGTATATGGGAACCACGTTCCTGGATTATGTGAATGAAATCAGGCTGTCACATATTTATGAAGACCTGTTAAATACCGGCGAAACCATAACACGGATACTGGAAACCCACGGCTTTACAAATTACAAATTATTTATAAAAAAGTTTCATGAAAAATACGGCTGCACTCCGATGAAAAAACGGAAGCAGCCATAGATATTCATTCTATTTTCGTTTCACTAACTTTTGCTTCATAATAACAGTTGCCGACTTCCTTATAGCGGGCACATTTTCTGGGACCAAATAATAGCAAGCAGGATTATAGTATCAGGGTAATGCTTGAGAAATAAAAAAGCTCCGTCCCGGAAGCAATCCCAGACAGATGCATCCGAAAATCATGCCTGCCAGCCTGCATCAGGCTTTTGTAAGGTAAATCATATTTTGTTAGAAATCTAATATTTCTCTATTTGCACCGATTCTACGTATTCCTTCTTTAATTTTTACAGCTTCTGATAATGTCCGGGTTCTTCCTTTGATGCTTTATCAATTTCCTGTTCTTTTACTTTAACGTAGAATTCTTCCCGCTTTCCTTTTTTGATCTGATAGCGGACATTGGCAAGCAGCTGTTTCTGCATTATTTCAGTACATTCTCATAATCAGCTACTTTTAAAACTAACAATTTATCATACTAACACTTCTTAGGGTTTGATCCATCGAGCTCTTTCGAGCCTTATGTATCGTATTCTTCTAATATAAATCAATATATTTTGGTATTCCCTTATCATATTCCAGGTCTGTTTGTCCCTCGATTAGGGGCCGTAAGTAGTCAATAATCGAAATTGTTACATCATTGCCTTCCTCATTGATATAACAATCCGGTACTTTTCTTTCTCTGTTTGATACACTGCAAACCGGCACCGGCTTATAAATTATCTGGTATGGAGCATTGCTTGTTCGGATGATAGCAGCCATTACACCCTTACGTCCCTCTGTAGCATATTGGCAGGCTCTCATTCCGACGCTTCTCGCTTCTCTTACATCCGTCCGGCTGGCAAGATGACCCGCACAGCGCTGCATCAAATTTAATTCGACAGAACGTACTTTACAACCTATCTCTTTGCGAATTGTTTCTTCAAGTACCTTTGACGCTCCTGAGAGATAATTATGCCCAAAGGAATCCGATGTATTTTTCTGAAGTTCGTGCGATATATAATTCCCATCCCTGTTTTTTATACCTTCACTTACCGCAATTAACACAGAAGGCTTATATTTAAGCTGTTGTCGCACATCATTTAGAAATTTGTCTTCATCAAAGACATGCTCACATAAATAAATCAGATCAGGTCCCTGATTTCCATTTAACCTTGCCAGGGATGAAGCCGCTGTCAGCCATCCGGTATTGCGCCCCATCACTTCCACTATAGTTACCGCTTTTGATGCGTAGACTCTGCAATCTCTTTCTAATTCTGCAAAGGTAATACCGATATATTTCGCTGCGGAACCAAACCCCGGACTGTGATCTGTACCAATCAGATCATTATCAATTGTTTTAGGTGCTCCCACAATTGTAATATCGGTAATTCCCTGCTGATTACAATAGGATGAAAGCTTATCCACCGTATCCATTGAATCATTTCCGCCAATATATATGAAGTAAGTGATCTGCTTCTTTTTTAATATATTAATAATATTTCTATATTGTTCTTTATTGTTTTTGTAATCTGCTAATTTAAACCGGCAGGATCCAAGTGCAGCCGCCGGTGTCTGGCAAAGAAGATTGATGTCAACAGAATTTCTCACTTTTTCCCTTAAATCAATAAACCTTTCCTCCAAGACCCCTTGTATCCCATTAATGGCTCCAAATACTTGATCTACCTGATTATTAGCATAGGCATATTCAATTATACCAGCTAGGGTTGCATTAATTACTGCCGTGGGACCGCCTGACTGTGCAATAAGTAAATTTTTCATAAGCTCCTTTGTTTAATCCGCTTTTAATACAACCGGTGTTGACTTATAACCGACTCCCATCCTGTCGATTCCCATATCAATTAATTCCAGAAAATGTTCTCTGGTCCGTATACCTCCAGAGCCCTTGACCTTAACTCTTCCATTCCCAGCCTCCATCATAGTGCGCACCACTTCATTCGTTGCTCCGACACAGTCTGCTCCGGTAAAAAATCCTGTTGACGATTTTACAAAATCTGCTCCGGCTGCAACAACTGCCGTAGTTCCGGCAACAATTTCTTCCTTGGTCAGTGCATCTGTCTCAAGAATAACCTTAACAGCCGTTCCATATTTATGGCATACCTCTGTCACAGCCTGAATATCAGTCAGAAACTCCTCCCATTTTCCACTTTTTAGCAGCCCATAATTTGATACAATATCCAGTTCAAAAATATCTCCCCTCCGGCAGTAGCTCTCTGCCTGAAGTACCTTCGATGTGGTAGTGGATAATCCAAACGGAAAATCACAAACCACGCATATTTTTGTCCCAGTTCCTTTTGTCAGCTCTGCTGCGATATCCATTGAGGAAGGATTTACACATACTGTTGCGCAGCCATAATCAATTCCTTCCTTTATGTACTTTCTGATTTCCTCTTCTGTAAATTCCGGTTTTAAAACGGATTGGTCAATATAGCTTGCTAATTCCTTTTCTGTCATTTCACATGCTTTTTTTGTTGGTTTCATCACATTATCCCCTTTTTATTTTTAGGATTCGAGTGTCAAAAGCCTGATCCAGGTTATGAAGATGAATATGAGCGTGCATCCGCCGGAGGCAGTCTAATTCTCTCGCAAGTTTATATTAATCTAGGTGCTGAAAAATCAGCTCGAGAATTTGACATTCAAATCTTTTTAGTTAATTGTGAAACAATATTGTTATGTAAATTTATAAATATAATGATATAATTCTTGAATTTCTTAAATACCTATCTTATTTTTCTTTAAAATTACAAATTTTCCTGTAATTCTATGGGATCCCTAAAAAGTATATTCCGGTATGGGAATTCGGCACTCAAATTATTTCTCACTAAAAAGTCCATTCCGTTTCCAGTCACTAATAAATTGACACAGCTCTGGGATTTCTGCGCTCCTAGCGTTTCTGACATAAAACCCCGAATTTGCTGTTCCAAGTATCAGGGCTTCCTCTAAAGTACATCCTATCACCTGCCCCAGTAAGAAGCCCGCATTGAAATTATCCCCTGCACCGGTCACAAGCTTCGGGCATTTACAGTAGGGTCCCTCGACATAGAAGGCTTCCGTATTTTTAACTGCACAAGCTTCCTTCACCGGATGAATCACTAAGGTATCTATATGTATTTTTTGCTTTAAAAATTGTGCCTGCTCCATCGTATCGTTATCCTGTCGATTTTCATACGAGTATCCATATAGCCTGGCAATTTCGTTGGCTTCCTTCTTATTCAACCCTAAAATAACGTTAAAGTAGTTTGAAAACTCTCCTAACAGCATCAGTGCTTCCAATAGGTCCTCCGGCTTTCGCTTTTCAGGATCTGCAAGGTCGATAAATAAAAGTTTTTCTTTTGTATTACTCACAATGCCTGGCAATACTTCCACAAGCAGATGCTTCCAGATATCCGTCATAGCAACAAGCATCGTCCAATTTTCAAAGCCTATTACATCACTCTCCACAATCAATTGTCTCAGTCCCTCAATTCCTAATCTTTCAAGGATTCTTTTCCAGGTTACCTGATTAAGATTATCCAGTTTGGAGCTGATTATCTTTCCGTCAACGAATTCAATTGCATCAGTAAATGCCGGATCAGCCAATGAGATCAGCCTGCACTTTTCTGCCATTTCCTGAAATACAGGATGTAACATTGTATGTCCGATAGCACCCGCATAAGTAATGTCGCAGCCCATAACAGCGAGTGAGTTGGCAAGAATTGTTCCATTTCCTCCTAGCTTCTGTTGTACCACAACCATTTCAACATTAATACTAAGACCGGCACCCTGCATTATTTTTTTAGCGTAGTCCTTCATATAGACCAGACGTTGATATTCTATGGCATTCCATCTTTTATCCACCACATATAGTACCTCATCTACAAAGCCATCAAACCCAATTAGCATTTTAATCTTCGATAAATCAGTCCTTTGCAGTTTTTCAAGCAAGGAAGTAACTAGATCATAATCCTTCTTTATCATAAAAGTACCTTTCTTCAAAACCTGTAAATTAGACGCCTCAAGCATAAACTATGCGTGTAAATAATGGTTTTCACAACACACTATTTTTCTTCTGTTCCTGCAGGTTTACGATTGCTGTAAAAACAACCTGTATTCTTTCTTATATTCATGCCAATGTTTACACAAATTTTATGTCAGTGTTTATGCCCGAAAACCATTTTGTTTGATAATGTCTGAATACATAAGCGCGCTCGCTTTCGGTGTACGCTCCAGGGTATTATAATCAACATGGACTAAACCAAAGCGAACTGCCAGTCCCTCTGCCCATTCAAAATTATCTAGCAGAGACCAGACAAAATATCCTTTCAACGGAATTCCTTCTTCAATAGCCTTATGTGCCATCTTCAGATAATTTTTAATATATTGGCATCTGATCGGGTCCTCGCAGCAGCCGTCCTGGGTAACCCAATCATTGGAGGCACAGCCGCTTTCCGTTATGATTATTTCCTTCGGATGATACCGGTCATTAATATATTTGATCGTTTCATAAAAGCCTTCTGGATGATACTCCCAGCCGCATTGTGTCGTCGGCAGCCCTGTTTTTACTAATTTTGCCGGAACCGGCCAGTCCTCCTGCGCTTTCACATAATAGGTGGTATAGCTGTTCAAACCATAAAAGTCTATTTCCTGATGCATCAGCTCCATATCGCCTTCCAGTATCTTAGGAGGATCAATACCCTTTGACTGGAGGAAGTTCATAAACTCCTGCGGATATTCTCCCAGCATAACGGGATCACTGAATAAATCATTGAATTCATAATTCATCAGCTTGGCAGCATACACATCCTCTAAATTGGATCTATCTGCCGGGTATACCATCTGATTTGATATTTTGATTCCAATTTTTCCGGTTAATCCGCTTTCACGATATGCCTTTACTGCCGAACCGTGTGCCAGGTTGAGATGATGTGCCACCAATAACATCTCCCGGTAGTCATGATGTCCGGGAGCATGTATGCCCTGCCAGTGTCCCAATACACTAATTACATGGGGCTCCAGAATAGTAATCCAATGATCCGCAAGATCTCCCAGCTCCCGATACATCAGCTTCGCATAATTTTCAAACCATCCAACGATCTCACGGTTCGCCCATCCACCGCGGTCTTGCAGCTTCTGCGGTAGATCCCAATGATAAAGCACCACATAGGATTTAATACCCTTTTCCCTAAGGTAAGCCAGTACATTGCGGTAAAATAGGATGCCTTCCGGATTCACCACTCCAATTCCATCCGGAATTACTCTCGGCCAGCTGATAGTCATTAGAAAATTCGGATAACCCAAATTCTTCATTCGGTCAATATCCTCCTGGTATTGGTGATAGAAGTCACAGGATCTATCCCCCGTAGTTCCATCCTTAATCCTTCCGGGTGTATGTACAAAGCGGTCCCAAATACTCTCCCCTTTTCCGTCTTCATTCCACCCTCCTTCAATCTGATACGAACCAGCTGCCACTCCCCATACAAAATCCTCCGGAAATATGTAATCTATCATATTACAACTTCTCCCTCCATCGTTCCATATTCTTATTTTTATTTTGGGGAATTCCATTACCCATAATCCTATAAACAAAAGCATGATTGAATTTGTCCGGAACCTTCTGCCTCTGATTTATATTCGTATTACCGTTTACAGTACCCCTAGGAATATTTCTGGCCTGTAAGCTGTAACATATCTGTATTTTATCACCTTGTTATATATATTTCTTGTTTGTAATCACCAATTTATTGTAGTATATTGATATATGTAAGTATTACTTATAGGATTCTAATGTTTAAAGCCTAAAAATGATTTGTCGTATGAATATGAGTGCATATATATTCATACGGCGCAGACCGGGAGTCCTATGATCGCCTGCATTTGAAACTCACAGGAGGTTATATCATTTTGCAATATAATATCAAAACGGAGGAACAGGTATGGCCATGCTGGTTTATGGAGAAGAAGATCTGGATAAGGATACCGAATTGCTCTTTGTTTATAATAAAATCAATGAAACCGCTCCTCTGCATACACACGACTTTTATGAAATATTTGTAGTGGCAGATGGCAGTGCGCTTCACCTGATTAATGACAGCGTACAAACAATCACCAGAGGTGATCTTTTCTTTATACGTCCAAAGGATATACATTGTTATGATTTTTACCACTCGGAGGATTTTATTCTGATTAATCTTGGTTTTAGTATACGAATGTTTCAGAGTATTCAATATTTTTTTGAGAATACAAAGGAATTGAACTCCCTTTTAGACAACCCTTTTCCAAAATATATTCATCTGGAGGAAAAGGAGCTTTCCGGTGTTACAAAGAACTTTTTAGATATTGGGGAGCGGATGAACTACTCCATGAATAAAATTCAGTTATCCTTTCATGCACAATGTTATTTTGCCCTTTTATTAAATGACTACTTTATCGAATACCCGCAGTTTGAAGTCAAAGGCCGGAATTCTCCTACCTGGCTAGAGGATGTTTTATCCCAGATGCAAAGACTGGAAAATCTACAGGAAGGTTTTACAAAGATGCTTTCTCTGTCGCCCTGCTCCAAAAATCATCTGTGCCGGTTACTAAAAAGTACCCTTGGACTTACTCCTACCGAGTATATCAATGAACAGCGCCTCAACTACTGTGTCTTCCTGCTATCACAGACCACCAATGACATACTAAGCATCAGTGAAATGGTTGGCTTTAATAATTTAAGTCATTTTTATCATTTATTTAAACAGAAATTTTCGTGTTCTCCTGCCCAGTTCAGAAAGAAAATGAGCGGTAGCTCCAGAAAAAATATCAAATAGAAGAAATTCATAATAACTTAAAATACAAGATATTACGAACCTCTTCATGCTATTATTCATCGGACAAACTTCTATAATAAATCAAGTTTAATTTATGTATGTGTTAATAAAGAAGACTATATAGCAAGCCTTTCTCAAATAGATACGCTAACAGGATATATCCTTCTTTGGGAAAATCTACATATTATGTGGTATACTACAAAAAATGTCCGTTACCAGATTTTCATTTTAGATTAATTATTAACTTTCCATCTTCATAAACAATAAATGGAGTGTACTTTACAGATGTTTGGATGTTATCTTTCATTGCATCCCCCGTTCGAAATACAGAAAGCATAAATCCTATTAAAGCAGCATTAAGGAATAATGCCGATTTACCGAAGGATACCAAAGGTAAGGATAATCCGGTTAATATCCCATAACCAAGATTATCTACTACATATAAGAAGGTTTGTAATACAAATACGATAAGAATTGATAGTGATACCATCAGACCCAATACACTTCGCTGCTTAGATACCTTATAAAAGGCCAATACAGTGAATAGGAAAAAAAGAATTACGATTCCCAGAAATACGCTCCAGCCATATTTATGTGTCAATGCAGTAAGAATCAGATCTGTGCGAAACCATGGCGATGATAAAGCTCCGGCATATTGCTGCGGCATCGTACCCTCTCCTGAAAATACAGCTCCTGTCATCATCTCGCGAATCATGACCAGCTGATAACCTCCAGGATGGGAAAAAGGATCAAGCATTATTCGGATTCGCTCCATTCGGTAGGACTGAAACTGAAGTAAGAGGAGCATAGCACTTCCAACAATGGCTGTGGGCAATAAGACAATCATCAGCCCCTGCCTTTTACCAATTCCAAACCAGCCCTTCGTAATTGCGGCACATAATGTGATAAGTGCGGAAAGCGTATAAATCAGAAAACCGGTTGTAGTTGGAACCAGTAATAAGATAATTGCATAGGGTAAATAGCCCGCTCCGCAGATTAATATCCCCCGTACTCCCTTATTTCTCATAGCATAAATAAGCAGTGCATACGCAAGAGGAAATATCAGCGATAAATAGGCAAGACTGATTGAGGCTCCGAAAAGTGCAAACCAGCAGGCTCTTCCATTCACCTGCCTGGAAGACAGAAAGCCCGCAATACCCGTCAGTAACATAATAAGATAGCAAGCCACTGGATATTTACCTAAAAACGTGAAATCCAGAAAATAAGCTGCAAAAAATATAATGATTGCAAATGATAAAGAGGCGAGACCAAAACTTCCCGTCCCTTTCTCCTGTTCATAAACAATATATCTTACTCCGGTTCCAACCAGCATTAATGTTATAGTTAACAAAATTAACTTCCATTGAGGCTTGGGTCTATAGGTTTTATCGAATTCCATCCCAACCTTCACTGCATCACCCATCTCTTTAATTGCATTAAAGGTTGCTGTCTCCTCCTCTTCTCCTTGGGATAAATAACTGTCCCGTTGATCGCAAATATGATCCTCTATCTCCTTAGCTATCATAGGATGTACTTTTTTCCACCTAATTTGATCACATACTGTTGTACTGTATTTTTTAATCTCATCAAAGGACGGCAACACTGACACCTCCATTCAAAACCTTATTAACGGCCGCAGTATATTCGAACCATTCCTGCTGTTTTCCAACCAAAAATTTTCTGCCTTTTGTAGTTAAATGGTAGTATTTTCTGAGCTTCGTTCCATCCGCTTTTTCCTCATAGGCTTCCACGATACCTTCTTTCTCCAGGTTATGCAAGATAGGATACAGAGTCCCGGCCTTCAAATGAAAGGTATCATCTGATCTTTTTGCCAGAGTCTCAATCATCTGATACCCATACATATCCTGATTCTCAAGCAACTTCAAGATAAGAGTTGTTGTACTTCCAGTAATAAGACTTTTATCAATCATTATATCGTTCTCCTTTATATATAGACTATCTATATATTGCATTATAGATGTTTTATTTTTTTTGTCAATAGAAACTGTTAATTTAGGATAAGGTTACAGTTCAGCTCCGAATTTAGATAGTCTGTGAAACGTGAGGAGATAATCATTGTAAATTATTGTTACTTCAGAATTCTATTCACTCATAAGTGTATCAGGTATAGAATAGGGTTGCTTAAGCTACTCTATTCTATACCTGATGTCATTTAATATATTTTCTTATGAAATAATCTGCTTTTACAAAATGAAAGACAAGCAGCTGTTTCTAATAAGCAAAGTCATTTCAAGAACTTGAACACATGAAAACTCAGTACATCTTTGAACATACGCTGGACTGCGTTAGCATCTTAGCACTCCCGGATATAAAGCAGCTTCCCCTTAAAATCTCCCCAAAGATTATCAATCAGGATACCGGCACTCATCAGCGTACTTCCTTTGTATACACGTTCGGTACCTTCTATCCTGTATTTTTTGGAAGGCTCCAGACCTTTCAGGCGAAGCTTCTTCGACTTGCTGTTAGCAGAGTTTAGTACCTGCACATAAGTAACCAGCGCCTCCTTCTTATCCTTGGAAACAACCTGCCAGCAATCATATTTATGGTTTTCCGAATAGGAGGCTATGCGGTAGTAATCTCCCATTCTGACCAGATCATTGTATTTATGATACATGTTAATCTGCTCGGGGATCATCGCCCTATCTTCCTCCGGGATTTTTGTAACATCCAATTCATATCCGAAGGTTCCTGCAAGAGCTACATACCCTCTGGTTTCAAAAGGGGTAACCCTTCCCACTGTATGGTTAGGACAATCACTGATATGGGCACCCATTGCCGACAACGGATAAACCATTGAAGTACCTTCCTGTATCTCAAGTCTTTCAATCGCATCCGTATCATCCGAACACCAGATCTGGGGACTATAATACAACATACCCGGATCAAAACGTGCACCACCGCCTGAACAGTTTTCAAGAAGCAGATGTGGAAATTCCTTCATCAGTCTCTCCTGTAATTCATAAACACCCAGAACATAACGGTGGAATAGTTCTCCCTGGCGGTCTGCCGGCAATGCAATGCTTCCCAGATCACTAAGCGGTCTGTTCATATCCCATTTCACATATTCGATATTCGCACTCCGAAGAATGGTGGCTACGCTTTCATAGATATAATCGGTAACTTCCTTTCTGGATAAGTCTAACACATACTGATTACGTGCCAGACCCGCAGTTCTTTGTGGCACTGCAATTGCCCAGTCAGGGTGTGCTCTGTAAAGATCAGAATCAGGAGATATCATTTCCGGCTCAAACCATATACCGAATTTCATTCCCAGACGATTTACTTCCTCCACCAGATAATGAAGTCCTCCTGCAAGCTTCTCTTCATTTACTACCCAGTCTCCCAGCGCACAGTTATCACTGTTTCTATTACTAAACCAGCCATCATCCATTACCAGCATTTCAATTCCAAGGGAAGCGGCCTCTTTTGCAATACTTAGCAATTTATCCGTATTAAAGTCGAAATAAGTAGCTTCCCAGTTATTGATTAATATAGGTCTTTTTTTGTTTCGGTATTCTCCACGGATTAAATGATTCCGGTATAAGTCATGAAAATTCCTGCTCATGCCGCCGATACCCTCATCCGAGTAGACGAGTACTGCTTCCGGTGCCTGAAAGGTATTGCCCGGTTCCAACTTCCATTTAAAATCACAGGGGTTAATTCCGATGAGGGTCCGAACCGTATCAAACTGCCCCATCTCTACCATTGCAGTATAATTACCGGAGTAAATAAAGTTAAACCCATATACTTCTCCCTGATCCTGTGTCGAATTTTTTGCAGCCAGTGCCATAAACGGATGATCCTGGTGTCCTGATTCTCCTCGAATGGAAGAAGTCCCCTGTATTCCATACCCGACCTTTCTTCTCTGTATATGGCGTTCTCTTCCCCAGGAGCCATGGAGGGTTATCAGATCAAATTCATTATTATCCATATCAAAGCTTGCCGACAATACCTTTGTTAGATAAACTGCCTCTGCGCCTGCATTCACGACCCTCACACTTCTGGTTACCGCATCCACGTCCTCAAAAATAGTATAGCAAAGTATTACCTCCAGGTTTAAAATCTTATCTGTGCATAACAGCTCAAGCGTCTGGCAATCCTCCTCCTTGCCAAAGGTTGCCGGCAGACCCTTAAGCGTTGGCTTTCCCTTATATATCTTATGTGACACATATCCTAATTGCAGCGCCTTATGACCTGACAGGGTTTCAATCGCAATACTGTTCTCTCTGAAATCTCCTATTCCATGTGTGGAATACTCCATCGTAAAACTGTCATAAAACGATAATCTGTCTTTATTATTCGTGGACGGTACATTTGGATGCTCTTCCACTCTCATCAGATATTGAAGATCATAATCTTCAATCCTTTTTCCATAATAAATATGTCCCACGAAATTCTCATTATCTACAATTCCTATCAGATAACTGGTTTTCGGTGTGTCCAGTTTGAATACTCTTTCCTGCTCGTAATATCGAATGCCCATTATTAATCTCTCCATTTCATCGTTTAGCATATTATTCTGTTCCTATTTGCACCTGGATTATCCCGGTAAGAAAAAGCCATATGGTTGCTCTAAACATTTTACTATAGCTGTTTTCTATTCTCAACCATAATTTTTTATTTATAGAAAGAACATCCGTTATTTACTGCTCACTGCTCAGTTATTTCCGATCTGTGTACACGGTAAGTGCTACAGAAAAAGGAGTATTTGCATTCGCTGGTATTTAGCTCTATCCTTTAAAGCCCTATGTATCGCTGCGTAATGCAACTAAGCGAGAATATTGAACTGTTGTAGTCTTTCTGCAACCCCCTTTTTATATTTTAATCCGAAGTTTTTCAGAAAGTAAATTCTTGTTTAAGTTACTGTAATGTGACGTTTCCTCTTTTGGCGATCCTTTATATTCGCTATTATAATAGCTTCGTATTTCACTGTCGCCCGAAACTTTTTGAGCTTTTGTGTCAATATTCTGTAGCAGCAGATTATAATATTCCGCTGTTTTTTGAATTGTATTTCTAGTGGATGCTTTATAGATCGCAATTATTGCAAAAAACTATTAAGGCTACCAGAATTAAAATACTTTATGTAACTATTCTTGCTTATTTTTCTGATGATAGGTTTGATTACTTTGTTTATTGAAAAGGAGCTGCCGCGTTATGCGGCAGCTCCTTTTATGCAAGCTATTCAAGCACTGAATTAGTCATATAAATTCTGAGAAATCTCCTCGGAGCCGATATTGTCTTTATTGTACCACTGGCATCCTGTATCTACATTGGATACTTTTTCGCCATTCGCAACCTGAACTAATAAGTCAACCATTTTCTGACCGATTGCTACAGGAGCCTGAGTAACTGCACCATATAAGGTTCCGCTTGATACTGCACCCTTTAAAACTGCTCCAGAGTCAAAGCCTACACCGATAATTTTTCCTTCGTCTGTACCTAATACGCTTAAGTTATCATTGGCTGTAACAACACCTTCTGCTGCTGTCTGATTGGAACCAAAAATTGCAATGGTATCTTTTTCATTTAAGATAGTAGAAGCCTCGATTGCTGTTAACTCCGTTGTTGTCTGGGAAGGAACACGTACTTCAATGATAACATTAGCACTCTTCTCGTCTACAACACTACCCTTTGTATTTGTTACATAGTAATCATTACCTGTTACACAAACTGTTTTGCCATCTGCAGCAAGTAATTTAATCATTTCATCGATGAAACCTAAACCACGGTTGCAGATTGATTCAGAGGTAGCATCCTGGTTAACCTCACCAATTCTTACTTGACCGGTAGCTTTTGCTATTCTGTCTTTAATTCCTTTATACATACCATCTGCTGCAACAGCTCCTGCTTTGTAATTATCTGTTGAAGCATTTGCATATACGGAGCCTTCCGGAGCGGATGGAACACCGGAGTCAAATCCGATAATCGGAATACTTGCGCTCTGTGCTGCTGTAATTGCATCCAATGCTGCTTTGGTATCAAGTGCTGCTAAACCGATTGCTGCAGGTTTCGCATTTACTGCACTGTTTAACATCTGTACCTGGTCAGCGATATCTGATTCAGAGTTAGGTCCAACCATGTTAATGGTTACGCCTAATTTCTGTGCTTCAGCAGATGCACCCTTGTAAACTGCCTGCCAGTAAGTAGACTGGAAGCCCTTTGATACTATTTCAAAGTGATATGCCGAGTTTGCCTTTATCTCTCCGCTTGCTGAATTATCTGTTGAAGCTGGTGCTTTTGTTGCATCTGCAGCAACCGTTGGTGCTGCTGTTGCAGCCGTGTCATTTGTAGATGGTGTTTCAGTCTTTTTTCCGCAGCCTGCCAGCATACTAACTGTCATTGCTACGCTAAGTAAACCTACCAATAATTTCTTTTTCATTTTTGTACCCTCCTGATTTTTAATTATTTATGAATCGCAAATGCGTTTCCATACCAATTATTTCTCTTTTCTTTTTAACACATCAATTAACACAGCACTGATTAAGATAATACCTGTAATAATTTGCTGCCAGTTTGCCTGAAGACCTATATAGGGAAGACCGGTCTTTAGCATTGACATAACGAAAACACCAAGTAAAGCTCCTACAATCGAACCCGCTCCGCCGGTTGTGGACACACCACCGATAATCGCTCCGCCGATTGCATCAAGTTCCAGACCCGCTCCGGTACCAGGATTGATACTGGTGAAGGTTGCAGCATATGCAATACCTGCCAGACCTGCGAATAGACCGGATAACACATAAGCAATGATCAGATATTTTTTAACATTAACTCCGGAAAGCCTTGCTGCTTCCTTGTTACTTCCGATTGCAATAATATAACGTCCAACCTTTGTCTTATTTAAAACAATCGACATAATAATAACAAATAGGATAATGAATAAAAAGCCAAGAGGATATTTCGTCGTACCGATTTTAATCTTAAATATACTTCGAAACCATGCACCCTGGCTGCCTGCCTGTGGCCAGGGAATACCAAAACCACCGGAGCAAAGGGAACCTAAGCCTCTTGTCATCATCATTGTACATAGGGTTGCGATAAACGGCGGTAAATTCATGATGGCTACCAGAATACCGTTTAAAAGGCCGATTGCAAGTCCAAATAATATTGCCACAAGCATGCCCAGTGCTACCGGCCAGTGCTTATAAACAACCAGATAGCCTCCTGTAATGGAATAACAAACGAGTCCTGTACCGATTGATAAATCTACGCCCCCGGAGATCAGTGTAAAGGTAACACCGATTGCCATTAATGTGATGTAATAAGAATAATCCATTATGCTAAGAACAGTGGAATACTGTCTGAAGGACGGACTTGCGATACAGAAGAAGGAAAAGAGAGCAATTATGATCAGAAATACAATCGTTTTCTGTGTTCCCATCTTCTGCAAAAACTGATTATCAGCAAATTTGCTTCCTTTTTTATTTGACATCACTTTCTCCTCCTAATTTCTTAGCGTAGCCGCATTCATAATCTTTTCCTGTGTAGCCTCCGAAATATCTATTTCTCCGGTTTTCCTTCCTTCACACATGACTACAATACGGTCGCTCATTCTTAATATTTCAGTCATTTCAGAAGAAATCATGATGATTGACTTTCCTTCTGCAACCAGCTCATTCATAAGGTGATAAATCTCATTCTTAGCACCTACATCAATTCCTCTGGTAGGTTCATCAAAGATCAGAATGTCACAATTTCTTACCAGCCATTTTGCAATTACTACCTTCTGTTGATTTCCTCCTGACAGATTGACTACCAGCTGATCTACACCCGGTGTTTTTGTTTTTAACTGGTCCACATATTTTTGTGTCACTTCTTTTTCTTTTTTCTTATTAATAAAAATACCCGACATAAAGTTTTCAAGGGACGCCATTGTAGAATTCTCGGACACTGTTTTCTGAACCACTATTCCATAGCGTTTCCGGTCCTCGGATAGATATCCTATTCCATGTGCTACTGCATCCATCGGTGTTTTGATCTCAACCTTCTTACCATTGATGTAGATCTCACCGCTATCCTTTGTGTCAGCTCCGAATAACGCTCTGGCTGTTTCCGTTCTTCCTGCTCCCATCAGTCCGGAGAAGCCAAGTATTTCGCCTTTATGCAGTTCAAAGCTAACATCCCGTACCATCTTTCCCGCATTCAAATGCTCCACCTTTAAAACAACCGGTGCATTTTTAGGTACAAAGCTTTCCGTCTTAGGGTCCTCATAAATTACACGTCCTACCATCATGCTGATGATATCATCCTTCGTACAATCCTTACTGATCAATGTTCCAACATAGCCGCCATCACGCATTACAGTTACCCTGTCGGTAATAACCTTGATCTCATCCATACGGTGAGAGATATATACAATTCCCAGGTCTCTGTTTCGAAGATCACGGATGATCTTAAACAGCTCCTCAATTTCCGATTCTGTCAGGGCTGCCGATGGCTCATCGAATACAATTACCTTTGCATCATGGGAAATTGCCTTGGCAATCTCGCACATTTGCTGTTTTCCTACTGTTAATCTGCCCATCTTTTCAGACGGATTTATGTTTATATTTAATTTATCAAATAATTTCTTTGCTTCCTCGTTCATTCTGGCGTCATCTATAAGACCCCTTTTTTTGAACTCTCTTCCTATGAAAATATTCTGTGCCACTGTCAGGTGACCCATCATATTAAGCTCCTGATGAACAATAACAATACCTGCATCCTGTGCTTCCTTCGGGCTTACAAATTCCACTTCCCGGCCTTCATAGCTGATACTTCCGGAATCCTTCCGGTAAATACCTGTCAGTACCTTCATCAGCGTTGATTTTCCAGCTCCATTTTCGCCCATCAGCGCATGCACTTCACCTTTTCTGACTTCAAAATCTACATGGTCCAACGCATGCACACCCGGAAATGTTTTATCAATTCCTTTCATAGTCAATATTACTTCGCCCACGTTTTCACCTTAATCCTTTCCATTATTAGTACCCGGTACTACCCGCTACTTGTCTAGCAGCTGCCATCTATGCAAAGCAGTACTTATTAACCTGATTAATTCTTTCTTCTTCTGGACAGGATATCCATATATACGGCAATTACTACGATAATACCTGTAATAACCAGCTGATAATCCTTGGTAAATCCCATAGCCAGAATACCTTCTTGAAGTAATGCGATAATCATGGTGCCAATAAATGTTCCGGCGATAGAGGCTACACCGCCTGCCATAGAGGTACCTCCCATTACAGCACATGCAATAGCTTCATTGTTATACTGATCGCCAAGACCAGGCTGAATCGTCGTATAAGCACCAACAAAAAAGATTGCTGCAATGCCGACTAAAATACCGCATATCATATATGCTGTCATTTCCCATTTCTTTACGTTTACACCGGATAAACGAACTGCTTCTTTATTGCTGCCCAGACATAAAATATTACGTCCGATTTTCGTCTTATTTAATATAATGGTACAAATCACTGCTGCTGCCAACAAAAAGATCAATCCGGTCGGTACTACGACTCCTCCGATTGTCGCTTTCACCAGATAGCGATACCATCCGTTTGCCTCAGCGGCCTGCGGCCAGCTTACGGATTGTGTTTTCGTGAAAACCGAGCCCACACCTTTTGAGATCTGCATGATTGCCATGGATGTAATAAATGGCGGTATTCTAAAATAAGCAACCATCGTTCCATTTAATGCTCCAAAGAGTAATCCTACCAGAATACTGACTAACAGACACACAATGAGCGGCCAACCGCTTTTTGTCAGTAATTGTCCGGAAATCAATGCTGCACAAAACATTACCGGTCCAATCGAGAAATCAATTCCTCCGGTACCAATTACAAAGGTTACGCCAAGTGCCAAAAATCCCAGGAAATAAGCATAGCTTAATGCACTTAATATTCTGGAGTAGCTGACAAAGGTTGGACTTACAATTGCAAATGCTATGTACATCAGGATAATTACGCCGCATAGCACAATCTTGTTAAATCCAATTTTTTTTACCAATGCATTGTTTTTCATTTTATCCACTTCTTCTTCCTCCTAATTCTAAGAATAACCGCATTCATCCTTTCCCCTATGCATTTCAGGTTCTGTTGTCCTATCTGTTTTCCTGTCTGCATCTGATATAATGATACGATCACCCATTCATAATACTTATGTCTTTCAGAAGACTCAGATAATTCTTAACCTTCCTCCAGCTTTTCATTTAGGCAATTTGTATCAGAAGCTCTAAACATGTGAATATTATATGTCTGATTTGTAAATAACTTAATAGAATTTCCTTCACAAAATAGTTAAAATTCTACTAACCTAAAATAGGGAGAAAACGATGTCATCGTTTTTCTCCCTATTATTTCTCTTCTATGCTATATGTTTCTATGTGTCAGCCATAATTTTAGCTTTTGCTGTAATTCCCAATTTATCTTCGGCAGTCCTAATTGTCTGTATGCAGAAAAGACTCGTATCGTTATTCTTCTTTCGTAGATTGATTCTCCCAGAAAGGAAACAACAATTTCTGATTTTCCTCGGTATACATATTATCCTTTGTTATCAGTTCCGAACCTGAATCTACACTTTTGTCCGCTTTCTCACCGGTTGCCAGCTTCACAGCCTGCTCAATTCCAAGGTAACCCATATTAAAGGATTTTTGAACCACCATGGCTCGGATTACCCCTTCCTCCAAAAGTTCTACTTCTTCAATGGAGCTGTCAAAACCGATTACTCTTACCTGATCCTTCCGTCCAAGACTCTTTATGGCTCTCGCTACCCCTACTGCCGAATATTCATTTAAGCCGGCTATCATATTAATATCCGGATATTTTTTCAGCAGCTCTTCCGTCAATTTATATGCCTTGCTATAGGAAGAATCGCAGAATACCACATCAACAATTTTATCCTCATCCTTACCTAGTCCATTACGAAGGCCCTTCTCACGTTCAATTGCCGTCGAAGACGTCTTAACATGTCCGACAATAGCTATTTTCGTATTTTTATCAACATAATTCTTCATATAGCCGCCTATTCGTTCCCCGGCCAGAAAATTATCCGTTGCAACTAATGCATCCTGGACCTCCTCATCCACTGTGGAGTCTATAAAAACAAGTTTAATATTATTTTCTACTACTTTTTTTGCCATCGCAGTGGTCTGGGAATAATCAGCAGGAGATAATGCGATTACATCCGGTTTCTGTTTAATTGCCCACTCGATCAGTTCATTTTGTTTCTTATAATCCTGTTCTTCTTCCGGAGACACAAGTGTAAGCTTTACATTAAATTCATCTGCTGCCATTTTCGCTCCGGCAAGTAATGCCGACCAGAATTCATTTGTATCATCCATCGTCTTCGGAATATATATGATATGGATGGAGTCCTCCGTTTTAAATTGATTTGCCGTAAGCAAAAAAAGAGCAAAAATTATAGTCCCCAGGAAAAGAAGAACTATACTGATTAATAATCCCTTATGCTTTCTCATCACTATCACCCTGTATCCTCTTTTTAGGAATTGTTATGGTAGCTGTTGTTCCTTCTCCCTGCACACTTTCATAAGAAACGCCGTAATCCCTGCCATAATATAGCTGAAGCCTCATTTGTACATTATAAACTCCAACGCCGTTTGATTTGTAATTAATCTTATGTTCGTCAAAGATATGATCCAGCACTTCCTGCGTCATTCCAACCCCATTGTCTATTATTTTAATGATAATATTGCTTCCTACCGAATATCCGCGAACACGAAGCAGACACATCGTATCCTTAAATTTTATTCCATGGTATATGGCATTCTCAACAAGCGGCTGTAGAACCAGCTTTACAATCTCATTTGAGTAAATATCCCGATCTACATCAATCTCAAATTCCAGCTTGTCCTTATACCGCATCTTCTGTATCGTCAGATAACTTTTGATATAGGCTACTTCCTGCTCGATCGTCAATACTTCATTCTCGTTGCTGATACTCTGACGAAGCAGTTTAGCAAGGGATGAAGTCATAAGGACTACTTCCTTCGTCTTATTTCCTTCTGCCATCCAGATAATCGCATCAAGTGTATTATAGAGAAAATGAGGATTAATCTGTGATTGAAGAGCTTTTAATTCACTTTTTCTTTTTTGTTTCTGTTCATAAATATTCTCTTCCATCAACTTTTGTATTTCTGTTGTCATAATATTAAAGGACTTATATAAACTTCCTATCTCATCTTCCGATACTACCTCTATACTTGCATTATCAAATCGCCCTTTTTCCACTTCTTTCATCGAGTCTTTCAATCTTTTGATCGGTCGTGTAATGCTGGCAGAGATAATTGCAGAAAGAATCACCGCAGCCGCAAGTAAAATCGATGCCATCAGGATATATAGTATCTGCGTGTTAGTTTTATTCTTCATCAATCCCGATTCATAAACGACACCAACAACCGTCCAACCGGTTTTCTCAGAGGTTGAGATTGTGTAAAGTTTGCTTTCATCTCCTTCATCCGTAACAAAATGGCTGCTTTTGCTCTTCATAACCTCCTGTACCCGTTCAGTTTTCAGCCCGCTGTAAAGCAGCTGCTGCTGAGGATGATAGATAATGTTACCATTTTGGTCCAGAATAAATACATATCCTTTTTTTCCAAAGGTGTTGTTCTCGCATAAACCACTGATAACGTTATAGTTTAAATCAATAAAAAATACAGCTGAGTTATCATTACCATATGAATTTTTTATACTCTTACTCAATGTAATAACCCATTTATAATTGTTTTTTATGACATTCTGTACATGCGAAGAAGAGAGTGAGGTTCCTTTCGGATTTTTTAAGGTATTATTATACCAGTCCAGATCCGTAAGAGAGATATTTTCATTTATCTTATCCTTCCCATCATTAATCATATATCTTCCATTGCTTGAAATAACCGCAATATTGCAGATATCCCGCCGTACTTCCATAATTGTATTAAATTGATCCAGAATTGCTTTATTTAGGTAAGTCATCTGCTGATCCGATAGAGGTTTATCAAATAAATATTTTTTAACGTCTTCATTATTGGTTACCAAGGAAGAAATATTCTCCATATAGTCAATATAGGAATCAATATCGGCATTTACCTGTGTAATCAGCTGCGAGGAATAATCTATGGAGTTGTCCAGAACCGTATCCTCCGTATAATTTAGCGAAATCAACAAAAAAATCAAGAGCGAAGAAACAATCAGTACGGAAAAGGAGAACAGTATCGTAATTCGAATACTTTTAAAATGCTTAAATATTACATTCTGTCTTCTTTCTCTTATCACCGTACCCTCCTCTTCTCCTTCGCATATTCGGACGGCGCCTTTCCTGTCATCTTTTTAAACGCAATACTAAAATAATGCGGATCGGAAAATCCTACTTTTTCCGCTATTTCATAGTTCTTATAATCGGTATTCTCAAGCAGCTCCTTTGCCTTCTGCATTCTGATATTTGTGAGAGCTTCCATAAAGGTTTCTCCCGTTATATTCTTAAATATTGTGCTAAACCGGCTTGCACTGATGCTTAAATAAGTGCAGACAGAATTGAGGTTAAGCTCAGAATCGGAATAGTTTTTTTTGATATAGTCCATTGCCAATACTGCCTGCTTTTTACCTCCTATATTCTTCTGCATTTCCATCTCTTCCGTAACCTGATAACAGTAATTCTGAAATAACTCTATCGTTTCTGCCAGCGTTTTTGAATTGGCCATATCCTTCATTAGTTGATCCTTCTGACGGTAGATATCACTTTCTTCCAGATTTGAGGACTTTAACAGGTTATTCACCGCAAGTAATATCTGTTGCAGATATAAATCACTCTCTGTCCTATCCTCAAGTGCTTCTTTCATTGCTTCCTTTATTTGCTGTAAAATACTCTCTATTTTTAATTTGTCGTTCATCTTCATAGCAAGTATAAACGGATCAATTTTATCTTCTAATTCCAAGTCATTTCTTTGATTTTTAATTGCGTTCCGGGTACGGACAATATTTTCCATGTCAAGGATACTGTTATCTTCCAGTAAATACCGGTATCTCATCGAATCTCTTGCTTCTTCATAAGAGATATGAATATCCTTGCGATTCTTCACACTGCTTCCGATCCCAATTGTAATCATAAGCTTCATGTATTTTTTCACCATGTGACTGATTTCCGTGCAAAGATCGTTACTCTCCGGTTCAAATCTCCCGGGTTTTCTACTTTGAAATAGAATAAACACATGATTATCACCACCCAGACAGGCAAGACCCGCCTGTTGTCCATTCAATATTTCGTCGCAGATATTATACACCGAAAACGCCATTAACGCACTGTTATGCTTCATCTCCTCTTCCGTGGAATCTACGTCCGAACGTAGATCTATGTCAATAATGGCCACCCTGTATGCAAAAGCATCCAGTGAAATATTCAGCTCACGAAGTGCTTTTTCATTCTCCTCTTCTGTCTTGCTTCCCTTGATCAAATCCTCTAAGGCCTTGGATTCAATAATCAGTTTATTCCTGTAATAAGTTTCATTTAACCTTCCGAACTTATTTTCCTCTTCCCTCTTCTTATCCATTTTATCCTTAAGTCCGGTCAATACCTCAGACAGCTCAAATGCGGTCACGGGCTTTAAAAGATATTCCTCCACGTTAAACTTAATTGCCTTTTTTGCATACTCAAAATCATCGAAGCCGCTGAAAATAATAATATTTGTTTTCGGAAAATGATTGAAAACAAATTCGCTTAGCTCCATTCCGTCCACATATGGCATACAGATATCCGTTAATACAACATCCACAGAGTTTTTCTCCAGAAACTCCATTGCTTCTTTCCCATTCTGACAGCTGCCTGCAAGCGTAAAGCCTAATTCACCCCATCTTATATTTTCACTGATCGCCTCACGTACAAGCACCTCATCATCTACCAATAACACTCTATACATGTTATCACCCCCATAATGTTTGCAGCTAAATAGGGTACTATATCTCTTATCATATAGTACCCTATTACTTTTATCTATATCTAGTGTGAATTATTGGAAAATATAATTCAGCCTCAAAGCAACATTATTTTGTTATCGTTCCGTCAAGATCCCAGAGATCTTCCCAATCATTTGCACCTTCCCACAGGAATACCTGGCCCTTAATCAGACGGTTATTTTTATCGATGGATTTTAAAACAGCCATCTCTTCATCGGTTAACGGATCCTGTGTAGTACATTTCAAATTACTTACGTACTCAGCTTCATATACGGAGAATGGAATGGGAACCTGTCCTCTTTGAACAGCCCATTTCAGACAGATAACAGCCGGATGTACATTATGTGCCTTGGCAATCTCAACCAGTTCCGGTACCTGGATATCAGCGATATCATCTGCTGTTTTATCACGATCAGGTCTGGTAGGTGAGCCAATTGGACAGAAGCCGATCGGCTGAATTTCATTCGCAATACAGTAATCAAAAAGTTCCGGCTGCTGGAAGCAGGGATGTAATTCCATTTCAATTGCTACCGGCTTAATTCGACAAAGCTGCAGTACTGCTTCAAGTTTTGGAATTGTCATATTAGACATACCAATATATTTTACAAGTCCCATATCTACCAGGCGTTCACACTGTCTCCAGGTTGTCATAAATTCTTCCACGCTGAAGGGTCTTGAATCAGGATTACGGGTATCACCATCACAGCCCGGTGCATGATAATTCGGGAACGGCCAGTGTACGAAGAAAAGATCGATATAATCTAATTTTAAGTCCTTTAAGCTCTTTGCACAGGAAATCAGAACATCTCCCTGTCCGTGCATATCATTCCAAACCTTTGTGGTAATGAATAATTCATCTCTTTTAACGGTTCCTTTATCAAATGCTGCTTTGAATACTTCACCGATCTGATCCTCGTTTCCGTAGCAGGCTGCACAGTCAAACAGACGATAACCAACCTCAATTGCACCTGCAACAGCGGAAGAAACCTGATCCGGTGTAAAACGGTCAGAACCAAAGGTTCCCATTCCGATACCGGGCATATATTCACCATTATACATTTTTCTCTGCGGTACTGATTTTGGATCAATAAATGTTGTCATACTGAATTCTCCTTCTCTTTCTTGTGGGTAATTGCGAAACCGTATTACAAATCTCGCAATTGCCAATTATTTATTTTAACTTGATAAAATAAATTGCATATTGTATGTTCTTCTTTCAACAGAACAATTATGGCGGCTTCGCTGTCCAATTCTTACATCTGTACTGCCTGTTCAACCTTGATACGGGGAAGCAGCTGCTTCATATCCTCCATCGTAAAAAATCCGGTTTCCATGCGTATTGCATTTGCTGCAGAAATGGCACTGGCAAGCTGAATGGTATCTACCATGTTCATGCCGCGCGAAAACCCAACTGCAAAACCTGCTATCATGGAATCTCCGCACCCAACTGTATTAACTGCATCAATTCTCGGAACCAGTGCGCGGTACACACCTTCCTCGCAGGCAATTAATGATCCGTTGGCTCCACAGGAGATAACAACTACTTCGATTCCAGTTTTTTGAATATTTATGGCTGCTTCAATCAGTTCATCCTGTGTTTTGATATCCTTACCGGCTAGTACCTTTATTTCATCCATATTCGGCTTTATCATCGTAGGTTTTGCTTCGATGCACTCTTCCAAAAGCTTACCGCTGGTGTCAAGAATTACTTTTTTCTTGTACTGCTTTGCAATTTCGATCATTGCCTTATATAGGGAGCTGTCTACACCCTTAGGTACACTTCCTGAGATTGCTACAACAGAACAGTCTTTTATCAGTTCAATAAACTTAACCAGCATGTTTTCTTTATCGGCATCTGTTACAAATACACCCGGCTCTAAAAACTCTGTCTGCGTATGAGTTGCTTCATCATAAATATTGATGCAGGAACGGCTCTCTCCGCTGATATGCACAAAATCACCTTTGATATTCTGTCCATCCAGCGTCTGCGCAATATAATTGCCTGCATGTCCGCCGACAAATCCGGTTGCCGTAACTTCTTCTCCTGCAATTACTGCTACCCTGGATACATTAAGCCCCTTACCACCGGCGGAATAGCTGCACTCCTTAACACGGTTTACACTGCCGGTCTCGAATTTCTCCACTACATATCGCTTATCTATCGCGGCATTTAATGTAACTGTTAAAATCATTTCTTTCATTCCTTTCCAAGAAGCATCAGATCTGCCCCGTAGTACTATTCCTCGTTCATCAAAAGGATCTTTCCGTTTACCGCTCCCGGTATCTTAAAGAGTTGGAAGGCCTCCTGTGCCTTGCTCATCGGATATTTTCCTCCTATTAAGGACTGGTCAAATTTCAACTGGCCGGTTGCAAAATAATGAGCAGTTAATTCCCATTCCTTTCCCGGAAAAGGAGCGCTGTAAGACATCCAGGATCCTGTCAGCTTAAATTCCTTACGGTTCATGTTTTCCCACATTTTCTGTGTAAATTCTAGCTTAACATGCGGTGTTCCGATAAAGCATACGTGGGATTTATTCGCGGCAAGTTCAAAAGCCATATACATGGTAGGTGCTGCACCTGCTGTCTCATATACAAAGTCATAACCCTTACCGTCTGTATATTCCATTGCTTTTTCCATAAAGCCCTCTTTTGTTGTATTCACAACCTCATCCGCACCAAGGCGTTTGGCAAGTGCAAGCCTCTCATCATTAATGTCAAAGACAACCACTTTCTTAGAGCCATAGATTTTTGCCCATTGCATTGTAAACATTCCAATCGTTCCACCGCCTAAGATCGCAACACATTTGCCGCCCTGGTAATCATTTTGCATTAAACCATGAAGGGCTACCGTAGAAGGTTCAAACATTGCTCCCTGCTCGTAAGGTATACTTTTATCAAATACCACTGCGTTTCTTTCCGGAATTACCACATAATCTGCATTACTGCCCTGTTCTCTGGAACCGATAAAGCTATAATGCTTGCAAAGGGAATAATTACCGTTCTGACAATCATCGCAGGTAAGACAAGGAAGCAGCGGCGCTCCGGAAACTCTGTCACCAACCTTCACTTTCGTTACACCTTCTCCAACCTCTACCACATCCCCTGAAAATTCATGTCCTAATACGATAGGGTAGAAATGTACACCATTATGCAATACTCTGGGAATATCAGAACCACAGATTCCGGAGGCTTTCACTTTTACCTTTACAGTGCCCGGTTGTGTTACCGGCTCTTCATAATCCATATAACGCACATCTTCATTTGCACAAACTACAGCTGCTTTCATTTTCATTACCTCTCCTTCATGGTATTCTTTAGATTATTATATAGCTCTAAATAAGTATTATAATTTTCTTCGTAGATTGCATGGTATTCCATATTCGGAGTATAATACTTTCTGACCTTTACCGTCAGTTCCACTGCTTCTTCAAAATCACGGTACATTCCCACTCCGACGCCGGCTAAAATAACTGCACCCAGAGTAGTAGCTGTATCCGAAGATGGTACCGCAATCGGCTTTCCGCAGACATCCGCTTTCATCTGTGTCCATAGAACAGAATTTGCTGCTCCGCCCATCGCTCTCAGTTCATTTACCTGTGCTCCGGCTGCCTCTGCCACTTCCAGATTATGCCTTAGGGCAAAAGCAACACCTTCCATTGAAGCTCTAACAAAATGTCCTTTGGTCTTGCTGTAATCCAGTCCGTAATATACCCCTTTGGCATGAACATCCCAAATCGGAGAACGCTCTCCTGCCATATAAGGCAGAAATATCATTCCATCACAGCCAGGATTAACTTTCTCAGCAAGATTATCTAAAAGCTGCAGAGAGGATTTTCCAAGCTGCTTTGCTTCTTCCCGTTCAAAATCACCGAATTCTTTTTCAAACCAGCGCATCACTCCACCGCCACCAACGGTACCACCCTGTAACAGCCACTGATCCGGAACAACATGGAAACTTAAAATAAGCCTGGGATCCGCACTGTACTCCTTTAGACAGATGCTCATTCCTCCTGCCTGACCACCCTGCTCCTGCGTTTCATTGGGATGAATTACACCAGCGCCTAGAGTTCCGCAAGCTGCATCCAGACCACCCGCAACAACCGGTGTCCCCGGTGCCAGACCGCTAAGACCTGCCGCCTGCTCCGTCACATAGCCGACTACCTGATGACAATCATAGATCTCCGGGAAGAAACTAAGCGGTATTCCAAGGCGCTCACACATCTCTTCATTCCAGGTGCCAGTATGCATATCAAAACAATGAATGCCATAGCCCTGGGATTTATCCTGACTTAGTACACCTGTTAACCGGTAAACAATAAAGCTGTTGGATTGTAGAATTTTATCAATTTTCTCATAAACCTCGGGCAGATTTTCCTTATACCAGATAATCTTTGCCGTTGTATAGGAAGACTGCAGAGAATTACCTGCCAAATTAAAAATGATATCCTCTCCAATTTCCTTATTCAGCCGTTTGCAAATTGCATCTGCTCTGGTATCCATCCAGATCGGTGTATTGGTAAGAACCTTTCCTTCCTTATCAATCGCAATAGCAGACCAGCTCTGTCCGTCCACCCCGACTCCGGCAATCTCTTCACTGCTTACTCCTGCCTTCACTATCGTGGCGTGTATGGTTTTACAGATCGCTTCCCACCATTCCTCCGGGTTCTGCTCCGCATATCCGGGCTTTGGATAATAAACCTCATAATCCCCTGTGCCACTGGCAATTACTTCACCTTCCCGGTTGAAGATGGCTATCTTGCAGGCACTTGTTCCAATATCAATACCTAATAAGTATTTTCTCACAAAACCTCCATCTGCCTCATTACGGCATACAAAACTTCAGCGAAAGCACCTTCTGTCACTTGCCGGTTAAAAGTGCCTTTCTTTTAAAAAGTATAAAACACTTTTCCTTTAAACTAAGCCGCCTGAGAACTAATTTCATATTTTTCTGATAGAATTACCTTCCATAATTTTGGTCTGTAATTTTATGATTTGATAATCCGGTGCCTCTCCATGGCTGCTATCTTCTATTCGCTTTAATATAAGCTGTGCTACATTTTCTGCAATTTCCTGTGTCGGCTGGGTTACTATGGTAAGCTTTGGTTTACATGCCCTGGCAAATTCCACACTGTCAAAGCCTATAACAGAAAGCTCCTCAGGAATTTTTACTCCCAGCTCGTTCATACCAATCACCGCACCCATAGTCATTTCGTAATTTGCAACAAAGACCGCCGTCATATCCGGGTTAGTCTTAACAAGCTCTTCCAGACATCTGACCCCACCGTTAATCGTATAATCACCATGCGTAATCAGTCTGTCTTCCGGTACAATTCCCGCTTCCATTAGTGCAAGCTTATAGCCAAGCAATCTCTCCTGGGCCGTAAAGATATCCTCCGGTCCGCCTATCATACCTATTCTTGTATGACCATAGTCAATCAATTTCTGGATGGCATTTTTTACGGCTGTCAGATTATCCACTAACACATAATCGCATTCAATCCCATTAATTTTACGATCAATCAATACAATCGGCTTTTTTACCTTATGAAAGCAGCTTAAATGAGAGCCGTCCGAATTAACCGGCATGTTAATAATTCCATCCACTCGTCTCCGATATAGAAAATCTACAGCATTTTTCTCCAGCTCCTTATTTGTTCTGCAATCACAGACAATCGTTGCATAGCCGGATTTTCTCAATATATCTTCCATACCCGGTATAATCTCAGTGCAAAAATTATTGTTTAATTCCGGGATTACCACGCCTATGGTTTTCGTTTTATTTGTTTTTAAATTACGGGCCACTTCATTCACTTCAAAATTCAGCTCTTTGATAGCTGCTTCAATTTTAATTCTATTTTCCTCGCGAACACTTCCTCCGTTAATATAGGAAGATATTGTAGCAAGTCCAAGCCCTGTAATCTTTGCTATATCCTTAATCGTAGATGCCAATGCTTTTGCTCCCTGCCTTCATAGAATGAATTTTTCTCCTTCTATTTTGTAGCTTTATTATCGCATCCGCAAACCTTCATGCGGTTTTTCACTAATTCCTTTACCTTTTCCATACCGGCTTTTCCAAAACTCTTAGGATCAAAGGTGTCCGGTTTCTCCTTTAATAACTCCTTCATTCCATCTGTGTATGCCACACGAAGCTCCGTAGCAAAATTCACTTTGCAAATTCCACGTGACACACAATCCTTTACATCTTCATCACTAAGTCCTGATGCCCCATGTAAAACCAGCGGTATGGAAACAACCTTGCGGATTTCGGAAAGTCTTTCTTTATCAAGTACCGGTGTTCCCACATAAAAACCGTGTGCGGTACCGATTGCTACAGCTAGAGAACTTATTCCTGTTCTTTCAACAAATTCTTTTGCCTGCAAAGGATCTGTATTGGTATCAGCTTCTGCCTCCAGGTCATCCTCTTTCCCGCCTACTTTACCAAGCTCAGCCTCTACCGGAATACCATTCGGTTTCGCAACTTCTACAACTTTTTTGCTGACTTCAACATTTCCCTCGAAGGATTCGTGAGAACCGTCAATCATAATGGAAGTATAGCCCTCCTTAATGGCTCTGACTGCAAGCTCAAAGCTGCTGCCATGATCCAAGTGCAATGCAACCGGAACTGCTGCTTTCTTTGCTTCTGCAGTTACCATTGCAGCAAAGGTTTCCAAGGTACCATATTTTACAGTAGAAGGTGTTGTCTGTAGCATTACCGGCGCGCCAAGCTCCTCTGCTGCTGCTATAACAGCCTTAACCATCTCCATATTTTCAACATTAAAAGCACCTACAGCATATCCGCCCTTCTGCGCATCTAATAGCATTGTTTCTGATGTAACTAATGACATATCCTTATCCTCCTTTAAATATCCGAAACGTTTCTGTTTGTCTACATTTTTTATTATAGAGGCATTTGAAAGCCTTGTCAACAAGATATTAATATCGATAATTGATAGATTTTTCTATTGACTTTTCAAAATCAAGTTAATATGATAAATCATAGAAAACTTCTCCTTTGTACTGCTAAACAGCAGGCTGGAAGATTATAAGCTGTCATTGGCAGCGGAAAAGAGGTAATTATGCAGTATATATTAGAAAACAGTGCCATTTCAGTAAAATTCGATACAAAAGGTGGCGGAATCGTTTCGATTAAAGATACCGATGGGCTGGAATACTTATGGCAGGGGGATGCAGCTTTCTGGTCAGGACAGGCTCCGGTTATGTTTCCCATCTGTGGAAGTCTTCGAAATAAAAAAGCTACGGTTGGCGGAAATTTGACCTGTACGATGGACCGCCACGGACTTGTTCGGAAATTGGAATTTACATATATCAAGCAGACAGAAGCTTCCATTACATTTTCTATTCGCTCGAATGAGGAATTACAAACACAATTTCCGTATGATTTTGAATTACAAATCACTTACACTCTGAAGGAAAGAACAATAACCACCTCTTATGAAGTGTTCAACCATGATTCTATATCAATGCCGTTTTTTATCGGTGGTCATCCCGGGTTTAATTGTCCGCTTTTGCCTGGCGAAGACTTTGAAGATTATGTAGTAGAATTCGAAAAACCTGAGACAGCTTTCTGTCCGGAATCCATCCCTGCAACCGGTCTTATTAACGTGGACAACCGGCTCTGTGTCCTTAACGAGGAAGCTGTTCTTCCTTTAAAGCATAGCTATTTCAGTGTAGATGCGTTAATTTTTGACTGTTTGAAGTCACGCTCTGCGAAGCTTTATCATCCGTCAACAAAAAAAGGTGTGAAAATAGATTTTGCAGATTTTAATTATTTTATCATTTGGTCTAGTTCTAATAATGGCCCGTTTGTCGCTTTAGAACCCTGGAGCGGAATTTCCACCTGTAATGATGAATCCGATCTATTCGAGGAAAAAAGAGGTGTAAAAATACTTTCTCCGAACCAGTCCTGTGTTCATCAATTTCATATTACTATATTGTAGAATAAAATTGCTTTTGCTACAGATTTTAATGATTAAGAAGCAGCAGCGCTTCAACTTGGTTATAATTGTGTTTCACTAAAGTATTACCACTGTACACAATAGTTTAAGTAGAAGCTGCACATTCGGTTCATACTTCCAAAAAAGAAGTATTGTTACATTTCACTGCCCATCTAAATTCCAAGCTAAACATGTCGCCGGTACTTCCGAAAAGGAGTATTTGCTTTCGCTGGTTCTTATTGTTTTTTTGACTTTTCATTTCAGAATGAATATGATATATTGAAGTAGAAACGTTTCAGTTTGCGAAAATTATTTAAGGAGGACTATAATAATGTTAAAAGGAATACCACCGATTTTATCACCTGAATTATTAAAAGTATTATGCGAGATGGGTCACACAGATGAGCTTACCATCGGTGACGGAAATTTTCCGGGACATACCTACGGAAAGAAAGTAATCCGTCTGGACGGACATGGTGTACCTGAGATCTTGGACGCAATTCTTCAGGTATTTCCGCTGGATACTTATGTAGACAAGCCGGTTACATTAATGGGTGTTGTAAAGGGTGATACCGCAAAAACTCCAATCTGGGATACCTATAAAGAAATCGTTGCTAAGTATGATGATAGAGGTGCTGAGTGCTTCGAAGAAATCGATAAGTGGGATTTTTATGAGAAAACAAAGGAAAAATCCACAGTAGTCATTATGACAGGTGAAACTGCTATTTACGCAAATATTATTTTGAAAAAAGGCGTAGTTATTCAATAATTTTATATTAATCTTATTTTACATTTAAATAGGAATCATAAACCACCAACCTCCCCTATGACTGATTACAAGCACGTCAATGATTCGGTTGGTGGTTTTTTTAGAACAACAAAGTCCTATCGGAAGATTGCTACTTCATATAGGACTTTGTTTACTTATTATTAACTTATAAAAGGATTACTGCCAATATCATCGGGAATACAAGCTCCAGGATTAGGCGTTTAATCTGCTTTCCAGTGCATCAAGCTGAGCCGCTAATTCCTTCGGAAGCTTCTCACCGAATTTAGCATAATGGTCTCTGATGGATGTAACTTCATTTAACCACTCATCTTTATCTACCTTAAGCAGTTCTTCCATGTCAGCTTCACTAACACCCTGAAGACCAGTCAGATCTAAAGCGTCTTCTGTCGGCATATAGCCTATCGGAGTTTTTGCAGCTTTACCTTCTCCCGAAGTTCTTTCGAAGATCCATTTCAGCACACGGCTATTCTCACCGAAACCTGGCCATAACCATTTGCCGTCCTGATCCTTACGGAACCAGTTAACATAGAAAATCTTTGGTAATTTATCTTCACTTGACTTCTCACCAACTTCAAGCCAATGCTGTAAATAATCACATACATTGTATCCGAAGAAAGGAAGCATAGCAAATGGATCTCTACGAACCTGTCCAATATTCTTGGAAATAGCTGCAGCAGTAATTTCAGATCCCATGATAGAACCTAAGAATACACCGTGCTTCCAGTCAAAGCTTTCATGAACAAGCGGAATTGTCTTAGGACGACGTCCACCGATCAAGATTGCTGAAATCGGAACACCAGCAGGATCTTCCCAATCAGATGCGATTGCAGGGCACTGATAAGCAGGAGCTGTAAAACGAGCATTTGGATGAGCTGCCGGTTCTTTGGAATCCGGAGTCCAATCATTACCCTTCCAGTCAATCAGATGAGCCGGAGCCGGAGTTCCAATGCCTTCCCACCATACATCACCATCATCGGTAAGTGCTACGTTTGTAAAGATTGTATTCTTCTCTGTACTGTGCATAGCATTCGGATTAGAATCATAGGAGGTTCCCGGAGCAACACCGAAGAAGCCAGCCTCAGGATTAATTGCATATAAACGTCCGTCCTTGCCGAATTTCATCCATGCAATATCGTCTCCGACCGTTTCTACCTTCCAGCCAGGAATAGTAGGAACAAGCATAGCAAGGTTTGTCTTGCCGCAGGCACTCGGGAAAGCACCGCAAACATACTTTGTCTCGCCTTCCGGATTAGTCAGCTTAAGGATCAGCATATGCTCTGCCAGCCATCCTTCATCACGTGCAATAACTGATGCGATACGGAGTGCGAAGCATTTCTTTCCTAAAAGAGCATTGCCGCCGTAACCGGAGCCATAGGACCAGATAAGTCTCTCTTCCGGAAAATGGCTGATATATTTCTTCTCAATCGGTGCACATGGCCAAGCTACATCCTCCTGTCCCTCTTCCAGAGGAGCGCCAACAGAATGTAAACACGGAACAAATTCGCCATCGGTTCCAAGTGCCTCTAATACCTTTGTGCCAATACGTGTCATAATACGCATGTTTACTACTACATATGCGCTATCGGTTAATTCAATACCAATTTTGGAAATTGGAGAACCAATCGGGCCCATGGAGTAAGGAATTACATACATTGTTCTTCCCTTCATGCAACCTTTGTATAAGCCCTTCATTGTATCCTTTAATTCACTTGGCTCAACCCAGTTATTTGTAGGGCCTGCCTCTTCTTTTGTCCTGGAAGCTATGAATGTTCTGTCTTCAACACGTGCAACATCTGATGAATGACTTCTGAAAAGGTAGCATCCCGGACGTTTCTCAGGATTTAATTTGATAGCCATACCACTATCAACCATCAGCTGTAAAAGCTTTGCATTTTCTTCCTCCGAGCCATCGCACCAGTAAATCTGGTCAGGCTGGCACATATCGGCCATTTCTTTTACCCATGCCAATAATTTTTTGTTCTCTGTCATACTAATCTCCTTTCAATAACTGAACCCCTGACTAATTTAAAGCAGGAGCCTTATTCCTTGTACTTCCTAATGATCCCATACAAACGGTACCATCATATTTTAGCGTTCCCTTACCAGCTGATCTGATTCTATTTCTTAAAACATTCCAGCATATTATAATACATGTATACAAACGCTATATAAAATAGAATACCATAGAATTGGTATGAAATGCTATAGTTATTTTATAAAAATTTTCGTAATTTTTATTAATAGCCAGACGCTATTAATATACTCCTATCATCATGATATCATACTCCGGATAAGACATATATTAATAGAGCTCATTCCAATTATTTGGAATGAGCCAGTAATCGCATTTCAATCATTATTTTAACATAAAATCAAAAGCAAGTCTACCAATTTTGTGAAATTTTTAACACCAATTCGGTGAACAGCAACTGCTTAGTGTGAAGGTGCTTTTTCTTCACATTTCCAAAGAGGATGCCGCAAAGCGGCATCACAAATAATAGGGGAAGAAGCTTGGAATGAGCACCGCTGTGCTCATTTCGGGGTTCTTCTTAGTGTGAAGGTGCTTTTTCTTCACATTTACCTGGCAAATATAATTTTCCTGTCATTTGCATTCAAAATGCAATGGGCTCCCATCGGAAAAGACCCGGTAGGATAACAATGTCCCACCTTCACCTTATAAAGAACAGGTATTTTTAAATCCTTAAATTCATCTCTGATGTACTCATCAATCAAGAAGGAAGGATCCCCGTCATTATTACATTCAGAAAAATCTCCAAGGATAAGGCCCGCGATCTGGTCAAATACACCCAGCAGCCTTAATTGTCCCACCATACGGTCGATGTTAGCGATGTTTTCATGAATATCTTCTATGAATAAAATTGCCCCCTGCATAACTGGAGCATAAAAAGTACCCAGCATATTAATAAGCAATGACAGGTTGCCGCCAATCAGTTTTCCTTGCGCACATCCGGGAATAAGACATTCGATGTTCTCATCGCAGGGGTTTGTAAATTCCAGATATTTTTCCATATTTAATACCGCTTCAAAGCTGCAACGGGTATAATCATCATAATGCTCCAGCATATTACTAGATACCATCGGTCCATGATATGTTACAAAACCGCATAGCCGGTTAAAGGCCATATGAAGATTGGTAATGTCCGAATACCCGACAAATACCTTTGGATTTTGCCGGATTAGATTATAATCTAAAAGTCTCATCAATCTGCCACTTCCATTTCCTCCTCTTAGGCAAAAAATCCCTTTGACTGTTTGATCGGCAAACATCTGGTTGATATCTTCCGCTCGGACTTCGTCAATTCCTGCCAGATAACCATGGTACTCCATTTTACAGCCCTTCCCGGTCTTTACGCGATATCCCATGCTTTCCAGCAATTCAATACATTTATCTACCCGATCCGGAGCTACCGGTGAAGATGGAGCGATAATTCCAATTGTATCCCCTTTTTTTAATTGATTTGGATAAATCATTTTGAACTCCTTTCATATAGAAACATCTGAAACTTTACATCATTGATCTTTCTATTTCTTTCCATGATTTCTTCGATATTCTGTTGGGGTAATCCCCTCATGTCTTTTAAATAGCATGTTATAATGATTTTGATAATTATAACCCACAAGAAAAGCAATTTCCTGAATCGATTTATTGGTTCCTGTTAATAAACTTTTGCTTTTTTCTATTCTGATCAGATTAATGTGATTGGATAGCGATAGATTCGTTTCTTTCTTTAACAGGCTGGAAAGGTATACCGGATTAATATGTATATAGTCGGCCAGTTTCTGCAGAGTAATTTTCTCCGAATAATGATTATGTATATATTGGAGCGCATGCCGGATGTGGATAGAATAGTGTTCCTCCGATAATGCTTTCACGATACGCGTATATCTTTCTAATGTACTTATCATAATCTGTATAATATCGGCATTGCTTTGCATTTTTTCTATTTTCAAAACAGCCTTGATCAGAATATCCAGCATCCGATCAAATGGCGCGTTGGTTTGTAGTGCAGTATAGCAGGCTATTGTACAAATTACAATGCATTTGTCTTTTACTGAGCGAATATTATCATTTAAAAGATTACCCTTTGCCAGTAAAGAGATATTATGTGTCACTATACTTCCAATTCCGCTCGTATCACCATCTCGTATTTTGTGCATTATGTTTATTAAAATCTGGTATATTTTCTTATATTCATTTGTATAAACCTTAACAGCTGTATAATCATTTATTTTCCCGTAATGTAATATTACATCATTTTTTCTTCTATATATTTTCTGTATTGGTGGATTATCATTGGAGGCCTGCATTCTTAATAACAACATTAAGAGCTTCCCCAGACTATAGATGGACTTCTCTGTAATAACCGGTAAAGTACTATTTTGAACAAGGATACGCTTATTCTTTAAAATATTAAAATCTGGTGCCGTATCTTCTTTGAATTCACCATCATATACGATATTAATCATCGGCCCTGCTATCAATCCAATATTTGTATTTTCATCCATCTTCATTAAGACTATATTATATATATAATTACTTTTTGTATATAATGTATAGAACATATTATTCTCGTCATGGTACAGATATTTGTTTTTTGAACCTAAAAACTCTATAACCTCCCCATATTCTGTATATCCTAATAAAAAAGCAAAATCCAGACCTTTTATATATAACGGAATCTTTCTTTGAGACGTATCCATGCAGATTGTTGTTATTTTAGTAAGTTCTGTATATGTTTCCATAATGTCCTTAATCGCACCGATATTCACCTGCATCATTCCTTAAAATATACTGACTGTGCCTATTGATAGGATGTACAAACATGAATAGTGCTTACATCCTGAATTGGGGAACCACGTATATTCCTGCCACCGCAGCCTTCCTATAAAATATATCTGTGACATAGCCAAGCCATGTAAATATGCTTATGTAACCTTATAAATATCTTCTTCATACTATTGGATGTACATTACTGGAATAAAACAGGTATGGAATATCTTTTGCCTATGAAAAGTACTGCTAAAATTTAGTATTATTTTCTACTTTTCCCACAAAAATATTATACCTTCCCTTTCCTGTATCCGTCAAATATTGAAGATACCTTACATATAATGTCATTAATATTTTATAAAATATCTTAATTCTGTATCAATTTACTTTCCAGTTATCTGGTATAATGGCATTCGTTATTCTGTCACTTCGACATGTCGAATCATGCAAAACAATAGTATTTTTTGAGATTTTAGCAAAGGAGTTGATGAAATTAGTGAAAACGGAATCTTATATCGTTTTTATACTAAATGATGAAGAATATGGGATTGAAATAAAATATACCCAAGAAATTCTTAGAATACCGAACCATATTATGCATTTACCCAATATGCCATTTTATATAGAGGGTATTATTAATATCCGAGGTACTGTAATTCCTATCATTGATCTGAAGAAACGTTTTAATCTCCCGCAAAAGGAAAGAAATAGCGACAGCCGGCTTCTCATTTTAGATCTGGAAGATACCAAACTTGCAATCATCGTGGATGATGTCTCCGAAATCATGAATATTAATGAAAGTGATATACAAACATTGAATTCGGTTATGTGCAAAATCGGGCAAAATAGTCTAAATCAAATTGTTAACCTGAATCGTGAGCGCTTAATACTTTTGCTAAATGTTACAAATCTGAAGACAGATATTTTTACATATAATAAGGAAATGGAGGAAGTGTAATGATAAGTTTAGAAGGTTTAGAGGAATGTAAAAAATTACTTGAAATTATTATAGAATATATTCCTGGTGGTGCTATCATGGGTATTATTGAGGGTGATACCATCATCTGGAGAAAAGCTTCCGCTTCTATTACTATAAATGCATTAAATGTCGGAGACAAGCTTGCCCAAAATTCAACCACTCTTCTGGCGATGCAGAATAAGCAAATTCAAAATCAGAAGGTTGCGCGTGAGATTTATGGTATGAGATTGAATATCTTATCCATACCTGTGATTAGGAATGATGGTGAAGTTTATGGTGCTATTGCCATAGCGCTTCCTCTTCTGCATCCTGTTGCGGCATCCTTCCCGGATTTTGCTCCAATTCTGGTTGAAATGTTTCATGAAGGTGCCTTCTTATATATTACTGATTTGAAAAAGATAGCCTATTGTCAGCCCTCCAGCAAATTTGATTTACCCGGCTTTCGTCCAGGTTATGAACTACAGGAAACGGACACCGCGTATCAGGTAATTCGAAACAGAAAACCCGCTTCTGTCGAATCCGATGCGTCCAGGCTTGGTGTTCCTGCCCTGGTGGCAAATTATCCTCTCTATGATGTTGAAAACAAGGACGAGCTGGTCGCGACCTTTGGAATAATTTTACCGAAGATTACTGCATCCAAGCTACGCAATATGTCAAATAACCTGGAGGACGGATTAACCGGAATATCATCCGCGATTCAACAGCTTGCCGCTTCCGCCACCGAAATAAACTCCAACGAACAGATACTGAATTCCAGTATCCGGGAAATAATTGCTATCTCAGATGAAATCAATGAAATATCGGGTTTTATTAAAGAAATTGCTGAAGAAACAAAACTGCTCGGATTAAATGCAGCAATTGAAGCAGCCCGCGCCGGAGAAGTAGGCCGCGGCTTTGGAGTTGTAGCTGATGAAATAAGGAAGTTATCAGAACAATCCAAAAGTACGGTACCGAAAATCAACAAGTTAACCCATGACATAAAAGATAAAGTCAATGAAGCTAGTATGAAAAGCAACAAATCGCTGGATGCCAGCCAGGAGCAGGCAGCTGCCACAGAAGAAGTAACCTCGAGTATTGAAGAAATCACCCTCATGTCTTCAGAACTTGGCAAAATCGCACAGACAATTTAATCAATTATAATCCATTTATCAAATAAGCCCTCTCTTTGCATTTCTATATCTATGCAAAGGGAGGTTTTTTTTCCTGTTATTTTGATTTGATCGCTTCTATTCGTTTTATTTCATTCATTTAATACAAATACTGACATAATGCAACGATGTACAACTTTTCGTTGTTAATGGTACCAACTTAAATGTGTTATACAGTATAAGCAGATAAGAGTATAATAATATTTATTTAAATATATTGATTATTTAATGTATTTAAGTCTGAATTTATAGTTTTTTACAGTGATTAATTGGGTTTTAACATCAAATTTTAACAGGTTATTGTGAAGTATATAAAATAATATAACAACAAACAGAAAGTACATGTTCTGGAGTGTAAATTTAGCGTAAGGAGCGATGAAACTTAGGAATATGTACTTTCTGTGTATACAATTTGGACAAGCATTACTTTCACAATATCCGGACAGTCATTAACATGCAAAGGAGAAGATATGGGTACAGAAAATACTGATGCCAAGCAACTGGTGGTATTTAATCTGGGAAATGAAGAGTATGCCATTAATATGAAATACGCCAAAGAAATAATACGCATACCTGAAATAACTCCGATTCCAAATGTTCCTGAATTTATTAAAGGTATTTGTAATATTAGGGGAACTGTTATTACTGTAGTTGACTTAAAAAGTAGATTTCATATGAAAATGACAGAATATGGGATGGACAGCCGGCTACTGGTTTTGGAATACGATAATATGCAATTTGGAATTATAGTCGATGATATCTCTGAAGTAGTTCGTACGGATCAGTTAAAGTTTCAGGCACTGGGTTCAGAATTAACTGGTTTTAACAGAAATAGTATTGATGGAATTTTCATGATTGAAAACCGTCTGATTTTATTGCTGAATGCAAACAGCTTTAAAACAGATGTATTTAGCTATATTCCAGAAAGTGAGGCTGTAAGATGATTTTAAGCAAAGAAATAGAATCTCTGAAAACAATTTTAGATCTGCAAGCGGATACTGTACCAGGCGGAGTTCTTTACATCCTGTTTGAAGAGGACAAAGTTGTATGGCGCCGTGCAAGTGAAAGCTTTGATCTCGATTTATTTCAGGTTGGAGATAAGCTGCCTGAAAACAGTATTACCGGCAGGGCAGTAAGAGAAAAACGTATCTTACATCAAAATGTTTCAAAAAATTTATATGGTGTACTGCTAAAAACACAATCCATTCCTATTATAAACGAAGAGGGAAACTCTGTTGGAGCACTTTCGATTGTATATCCCAGAATGCATCCCATCGAAAAAGCCTTTTCCGATTTTGCTCCAATCATATCCAATATGTTTTCCGAAGGTTCTTTTCTATATTTGACTGATAAGCAAAAAGTAACCCATCGGCAAGCCTCCCAGAAGTTTGATGTTCCGGATATAACAATCGATTTTATTATTCATGAAGGTGATGCTCCTTTTGAAGCCATAAAGGCAAAAAAAGTAATTACCATGGAACGCATTTTCTTTGGAATTCCTGTATACGAAAACTGTTATCCGCTATTTGAGGATGAGGATAAAAATGAAGTGCTTGGAGCCTTTGGTGTTGTTATACCAAAAGTATTGGCTGATAATCTGAAAAAGATGTCGGAAAGCATGGAAAACGGTGTTACCGGAATTGCTGCTGCAATTGAAGAGCTTGCTTCCTCCGCAGCTTCAATTTATTCCAATGAGCAAAACCTGAACAATGAAATCAAGCAAATCACCACACTATCAGAGGAGATAGAGGAAGTAAGCAGTTTTATCAAGGAAATCGCAGATGAGACCAAAATGCTTGGATTGAATGCCGCGATTGAGGCTGCCAGAGCCGGAGAGGCCGGAAGAGGATTTGGAGTTGTGGCTGACGAAATAAGGAAACTATCAGAACAGTCAAAAAGTACGGTTCCCAAAATCAAGCAGTTAACCCATAAAATCAAGGAAGCAGTAGAAATTACCAGTGAAAAAAGTAAGATGTCATTGGATTCCAGCCAGGATCAGGCTGCTGCTACAGAGGAAATTACAGCTAGTATTGAAGAAATCACCAATATGTCTGGCGAACTTAATAAAATTGCTTTAGAGTTATAATACCCAAACTATAAAATTCAGACTTAATATTTAATAAGGCATGCCAAGAAAAATTCATTTTATTTCTTGGCATGCCTTTCATATTATAATTAGCGCAACAGAAGCCTAAAATCATATACCGGATGGATATGAGTGTATCCATATCCATCCTAATCATCTTAGGCGTGCTTTTGTCCGGCTAATCATATTATTTATTGGGATGATTTTTAGTAATATATGATACCTCTTATTTCATACATTCCTTGTTTATAATAAAATGATCTTAGTGCAAAATATCAATCATTCAATATTATTATCTGAAATATGCACCTAGATCATACAAACAGTTAGATAAATAGAGGTACAGCGTTTAGATAATGCCTGTTAAAAACGAGTGAATTCTTGTATAGCCATATCATCCAGTATCAGCTTATCCTTCAAGGTATATTATGACGATCACTAGAAATGCAGGCCATTAAGCGTCACCTGCCAAACAGGCATTAAGTAATCGGTAAAGTGCCTTGCACAAAAGCGAAAGGGATGACAAAGCATATGGAAATTCACCAAATGAGATATTTCATACAGATATATGAAGATTTGTCTATAACGAAGGCTGCAAAGGAGTTATATATCTCCCAGCAAGGATTAAGTAAAGCGTTAAAAAATCTGGAGTCCGAACTTAATATTGTGCTCTTTAAAAGAACCAATCAGGGATTATTTCCTACTGATAAAAGCAGGCTTCTTTATGAAAGATGCCGTTCCATCCTGATAGAATATGATGAGATGCTGGAGTTCTTACATTTTGATCAGGCAGAAAAAAAAAGCAGTGTTCGTATCGGTATTACGAATACAATTGATTCTCGCTTGATTGCCAACACGATCAGCAGCTTTCATAAAGCGCATCCTGACATTAATCTTGAAATAACACAGCTGGGCTATTTAGATTGTGCGCAGTATATTGAAAATAATTGGGTTGATCTCTGCATCACAACTAAACCGGATAATATCAGAAAATTTAATTTTGTTCGTATATGTCAGACAAGCTTAAAGCTATATATGCATCAAAACAACATACTCTCTCATAAGAAGGAAATCACTCTCAAAGAATTACAAAATGAAAATTTTATCTTGTTGTCAAATGACACAAAAATCCGATCGGATCTATCGAATGTATTTCATAAATATGGTTATCAGCCGAATGTTATTTTATCGACAACACAACTTGATTTAATATTGGAATATCTTTCCTCTGACAGAGCTGTTGCAATCCTGCCGGAATTATCCATGATTAAAATTAATACCGCAGGTATCCGGCTGCATACGGTAAGTATCAAAGAGATTTCACATGTTATCGAATGTGGAGTTATGTATCATAAGAAAAAAGAAATGATTGCCTGTGAGGGGATGTTTATTAATTATTTAATTAAATATTTCAAAGATTTTACTTCAGAGGCGATGAAATGATTACTTCTGACGCATTGTAATAATCATCCTGTGTTTGAAATAAATTTATTTTTTCTGTCTTCAATATAATATATAAAATGTGATTATAAACTAATCCGGTTTGCCCTGGATTAATGAATGTTAATAATGATAAAAAGCGATAAGTTTACCCCTTATCGCTTTTTTATTCTTCCTATACTATAGTAATAAGGATTATAATCTCCACAAAACCCCACGTAAGCTTCGAGTATCAAATTCTCCGGCTTGATGCATACCCGCTTGGCTCGGCGCGTTTATATAATAAAAGCTTAAAAATGATTTGCCGGATGAATATGAGCGTATCTATTCATCTCCAAAGCCCGGATAATCTTTTAACGATCAAATCCGTTTGAAAGGAAAACTCCTGCATTCACTCCAAAATCTCCAGATCTTTGGAATATTGATTAAGCCTCACACAGCCCTTTTCTGTAACCAGCACAAGATCCTCTATGCGTATCCCCACTTCACCTTTCAGATAAATTCCAGGCTCTATTGAAAAAATCATCCCCGGCACTGCAATGATATCGCTGACAGCAGAAACATCTCCGTATTCATGTACCTCCATACCGATAAAATGTCCTAAGCGATGCGTAAAGTATTGGCCATAGCCCGCTTTTGTAATGATATCCCTTGCGATTTTATCAATTTCCTTCAATTGAACTCCCGGTTTTAACATCGCGATTGCTGTTTCATTTGCTTTTTTCACAAGGTCATATAATTCACGATGCTTTTCAGAGATTTTTCTATAAAAGAATGTTCGTGTCATATCCGCGCAATACAAATCCTTACAGCAGCCCACGTCAAAGATTACACTTCTTCCCTCCTTTAATACGGTATCATCCGGTATATGGTGTGCTTCTGCTCCATTTTCACCAAAGATCACCAAGGGTTCAAAGGAATAGCCATCTGCTCCCAGCTTTTTATAGATTTCCAGCATTTGATCTGCAATCTGCTTTTCCGTAACTCCCGGGATAATCAGTTTTTTAAATTCCGCCATTGCAAGATCATTTATAGCGGAGACTTTTTTCATCATCTCCTGTTCTCTGGCATCCTTACACCCTCTGGCCAGATCAACACAAAGGGATGCAACCACATATCCTGCTGCTGCCTTCTTCTCTTGCAGCGGAAGAAGGAACCTGGCTGTTATATTTTTATCTACTCCCAATATTGCTGTATGATCTATTCGTTCTGCCACCATATCGGTAATCGGTAAAACATCATTATAATATACAATATCTATTCCCAGATCTTCTGGTGCAGTAAATAACTCATTCATAAACATTACATGTTTTCCGTTTTCCTTTAAATAAAGAGCATAGAATCTTTCTCCCGGAAGGATAAATGCGCCCGTCAGATAAAAAATTGAAATCGGGTCACAGATTAAAAACTGCGACAGCTCCTGCTCTTTCATATTATGTAGTACTTTTGCAATTCTCTCCTCTTCCATAATAACCTCTCATTCCGCCTGCTTCGGCTACATATATAATAAATAATCTTATAATGAGGACTTCTTTGCTCATTATAAGATTATTCTCAGTAAAAAAGTATTATATCTTAGCAAATATCCTAATAGTTCAGTAATTACCAAAAGTCTTACTGCAAGAATAACAGAGATTATTTACATTTTCAACAGAAAATTCAAATACTTAATTCGATAAGTGAAACTCCGGCTACTGTCCGTAGGCCAGTCAAATTCCGGTGACATAACGAATTTCAACAAATCTCTATTACGATACGTCTGAAAAATTAAAAGGTGTATTTCATATATAGATATTATGCCACCTCAAACTGACTGTTATATAGCTGCGCATAAAAACCGTTTTTCGATAGCAGCTCCATATGACTGCCGCTTTCTATGATATCACCATCCTTCATTACAAGAATTAAATCAGAATTCTTTATGGTAGATAATCGGTGTGCAATTACAAAAGAAGTTCTTCCTACTGTCAGCTGCTCCATTGCCGCTTGCACAATGCGCTCTGTTCGGGTATCCACAGAGCTCGTTGCCTCATCTAGTATCAATAGGGGTGCATCCTGTATCATTGCCCTTGCTATCGTAATCAGTTGTTTCTGTCCCTCCGACAAATTTGCCTTATCATTTAATATCGTATCATATCCATCCGGCAAGGTCTTAATAAAATAGTGCAGTCCAATCTTCTGACAGGCAGCCTTCACTTGCTCATCGGTTACCCCTTTCTTACTATAAATAATATTTTCCTTGATTGTTCCTTCAAAAAGCCAGGTGTCCTGCAAAACCATACTGAATTGTTCATGAACGTTCTCTCTTGGTACCTCGCTGATGGGAAATCCATCTATATATATTTTCCCTCCGTCCAAATCATAAAATCGCATTAGCAGATTAACCATTGTAGTTTTGCCTGCACCAGTCGGACCAACGATTGCAACCTTCTGTCCTGCCCTAATCTTAGCTCCGAAATTACGGATAACAGGCTTATTCGGAGAATAGCCAAAGCTTACATTCTGAAATTCAACTTCGCCTCTTACCTGATCTAATCGATGGGTTTTATTCGTTTCATCATCCAGTTCTTTTTCCTCTAAAAATTCAAATACACGTTCGCTAGCTGCAGCCGTTCTTTGCAGATTATTCATTACCTGTGCAATCTGTGACAAGGGCTGTGTGAACAATCTGATGTAGAGCATAAATGCAACAATGACACCAAAAGAAATTGTACCGTTCATCGCAAGCGCTGCTCCAACCACACATACGGCAACGTAACCAAAATTACCTACAAAACCCATAAAGGGCATCATAAGACCTGATAAAAATTGAGATTTCCATGCACTTTGATAAAGACTGTTATTAATCTCTTCGAAGGTCCTTTTCGCTTCTCCGCTTCCATTATATACTTTAACTACATTATGACCTGCATATACCTCCTCAATCTGTCCATTCATGCGTCCTAAGTCCATCTGCTGTGACTTAAAAAACACCTGCGAGTTCTTCATAATCACCATCATCAGTATTAACCCAAGGAAGCTAGCTCCTACGGCAGTGAATGCCATAATCCAATTATTATAAAACATCATTATTAACGATCCAATCAGCATGGTGACAGATGTAATCAGTGTTCCGACACTTTGATTAAGTGTCTGGCCAATAGCATCCACATCATTTGTAACGCGGCTAAGTACATCTCCATAACTGTTTTTATCAAAATAATATAAGGGCAGCCGGTTGACCTTCCCGGAGATGTCCGTTCTCATTCTCTTGGAAATGAATTGTGTAACAGTGGCCATGATAAAGCTTTGTAGTAAATTTAATAAAAAAGAAATCACATAGAAAAATAACAGCATCCATACAATACTTGATACAGCACGCATATCAATACTTCCAATGACAGGAGCTCCTTTTACAATTGCCGGAAGTCCTTTCATTACCTCATTGGTTAAATCCTTCAGCTTGTCGGGACCGATAATCTGCAGAACCGTTCCTGCTGCTGCAGCCACTATTGCCACAATGATTGCCGGCAAATATATTCTACAGTAGTTAAGTAATTTCATGATGGTTATTTTAAAGTTCTTTGGTTTCTCGACTGCTCCTCCCATGCCCATGCCACCTCGTCCCATAGGACCTTTTATTGAATTTTGATTTATTTTTTGTTCACTCATGCTGTCAACTCCTCCTCACTTAATTGGGACATGGCAATCTCTTTATAAATCTCGCAAGAATTGAGTAATTCCCTGTGGGTACCTTTCCCGACCATTTTTCCTTCCTCCAGCACTATAATCTGATCTGCATCCATGATTGTACCGATTCGTTGTGCTACAATCAGGCTGGTTACTCCGGCTGTTTCATTACGTAGTTCCGAACGGAGAATACGGTCTGTCTTATAATCCAGTGCAGAGAAACTGTCATCAAAAATATAGATTTCAGGTTTACGGCATACCGCACGCGCTATGGCAAGACGCTGCTTCTGACCACCGGATAAATTGGCCCCGCCCTGCGCGATTTCGGCATCATACTTTCCTTCCATATTTTCTACAAAGTCCTTACTCTGTGCAATCTTAACGGCCGATTGTATATCCGTAAGTCCCGGATCAGCTTTTCCATTGTCTCCATAACTGACATTTTTGCTGACTGTACCATGAAACATTACCGCTTTTTGCGGAACATATCCTATTTTATTATGCAAGGCCTCCTGCGTAAAATCCCTGACATTTATTCCATCCACATAAACATTACCCTCGGTAGCATCATAGAATCTAGAAATAAGGTTAATCAGTGTACTCTTCCCGCTTCCGGTAGAACCAATAAAAGCAACTGTTTCTCCTTCCTTCGCCGTAAAACTAATATCCTGCAATGCATAATCCGAAGCATCCGGATATTGAAAGCTTACTTTATCAAACACAATCTCGCCCTTTCTTCCAGCCACACCCTCTGTAATTTGTCCGTCTAAAATAGATGGCTCTGTTTCCAATACTTCATTAATTCGTCTTGCAGATACAGAAGCCCTGGGCCAAAGTACAAAAATCATGACCAGCATCATAAAAGACATAATAATCTGAACAGAGTAAGAGGAGAATACGACCATATTGGAAAAAAGGGATAAACGCTCCATCGCACCAGCTCCGTTAATCAGATGTGCTCCAATCCAGTATATCGCCAGGGACATTCCACTCATAAGCGCAGTCATCATAGGCATCATCACTGCCATACCTCGACTGGTAAATAGCTGCGTTGCTGTCAGTTCCTCATTTGCTGCTTCAAATTTATCTTCTTGGTAGCCCTCCGCATTATAAGCACGGATTACACGCAGGCCTGTCAGATTTTCTCTCGTCACACGGTTCAAATTGTCTGTCAAAATCTGCATCTTTTTAAACTTTGGCATAACCAAAAGCATAATGAGAGCCATCATAACTACTAGAATTGTAATTGCTGCTCCTGTCGCACTGGACCATTCCAAACCCTTACCTACAATTTTTGTGAATGCCCATACCGCCGTAATCGGGGCTTTAATTAACATCTGAAGTCCCATGGTAATCAGCATCTGTATCTGCGTGATATCATTTGTTGACCGGGTGATCAAACTTGCAGTAGAGAAGCGGTTAATTTCCTCCATAGATAAGGAATCTACTTTCGTAAATAACTGACTCCGCAGTCTCTGTGAAAACGATGCTGCAATCCTTGCTGCAAAAAAGCCTACAAGAATAGCTGCTGCAAGACTGCCAAACGCACAAAGCATCATCCGCCCACCTGCTATCCAGATATCTGACATTTTACTTCCCGGTGTCTGTGTTAATCTTGTGATCTCGGACATATAGTCCGGCAGCTTTAAATCCAGCCAAACCTGTGCAATAATAAATAATAGACTTACAAATGCCTGCAGCCATTCTGCGGCTTTTAGACGTTTTAATATTTTAAGCATAAGTAATTTCCTCCTTTTTTTACCGTTATAACCCAGTATTAATTTTATCTTATATTGCTAATATCTAAAGATTATTTTTACTAATATCATATTCATCTAGCAGTAATACCTTCTAATACTGTTAGCTATTTGGATAAGTAGAAGAGTATCCTAAAACAATACCTGTTAACAGCATTATGTTAAAATACCCTTTACATGAAATCCTCCGGATTTCTCTCCGCAAGTCTGCCCATAATACGGACATATTCCTTTGCGTCATGCTCTCCCAGATAGCTGAGCATATTCGTTGCTATGTCCATCATCATCTGATGATGCTTCTCCACCTGCTCTTTCCCTTGTGTGGTTAGTTCCACCAGAATTCTTCTGCGGTCACTTACATCAATCCTGCGAGATATCCAGCCTTTACTCTCCAGGCTGTTCAGTGTTGCAGCAACCCGTGCCGTACTGACTGCCAGTTCATTGCTGATCTCGCTTGGGATCACATTTCCTTCATGCATGGAAATATAAGTGAGTACGATGAGCTCGCCATGCATTGACTCATTGAGCCGCTTTTGTGTGTTCCTTTTCCTCAGCTTGTACATAAGCCCCATAAATTCACGAGCTAAACTTGAATAATCCATTCTTACACCTACTAGTATTTTGATAATCAATTATCTAACATTGTTAATAATATACTTTGTTAGAATTTTTGTCAAGAAGAAATTTTAAATTCGTATATCCTTCCTCTCTAAATCAGGATAGTTATTCCTTCCAACAGAGCAATCCTAATATAACGATGTTCCATTTCACAATAAGCGGACACTCTTACTAATCTGTCATATTTTATTGTTGTAAATTGAGCCATACCTTAATATATGACAACTTACCATTCGGTGGAACAGTTATGGATAGCCTGATATATTTACTAAAATTAATTGGCACCAGTAAACTTGAAGCTCCCGGTGAAATTACAATTGCTTGTATTTCTTTTGCATAATTTACATTATCAGGACTATTTTCTGCTATAACAGTAATAGAAACAATATTGTTATTCTTTATAAAATAAGAGACTTTATCCATTAATGAAATATTAATACCCGATGTATAATACTTAGCAGCACAGGACACCCATATTTTTTCAGTATATTCATAGAACTTTGGTACATTATGCACATTTTTATCTATACAATATTCTACCAATAATGCCAGGTTGTTTTCTGTACCCTGTTCCGTACATATTTGAATTTCTTTCGATGAGGACAGTTCCAGCCCCATAAGAACCATTCCATAATTATCTTCTGAATTTTCCAACCAACTTTTCACCTGATTCGTAAAATCAAAACTATATTTATTGCAACCTACGATCATTTCTTCAAATATAGTGTTTGTAAAATCAATCGCAGGCTGCTTTACCCAATTTATCCCATAAATATTCCACCCTGATTTCAGGTCATATCCACTAAGCCGAAAGGTCGTTTCATTCGTAGTTACAAGTGTTAAGGTTGCTTTTAAAACCTGAATGTCATCAGGTAATTGATCGAAATTAAACTTCAATAATACCCTATATTCAACCATATGACTATTCATTCCGATCGTCATATGGTCACTATGAGTTTTTGCATGAATTTTATCAAATGAATTTATTTCAGTAATTTCATAATTAATATTCCGCTTTTTATTATAATCAGACGGCAACATGGTGCAACCTCCTCGAAATAATATAGTGTAATCAAAGATTGTTTCATTTATTTAGTAGCCACTCCATGGGAATACCGTCAATCGCTTTAAACATTCAGATCAAAGAAAGAATATATTTACTTTTTACATTATAATAAAAATCTTTTATATTCATTAACATATTCTTATTTTAAAATATCTAGCCCTTCTGCATCATATACCTCGAATTCTTTGATTGATCTAATTATTTCCTTTTTCCCCATTTCCTTATATCCATATTTATTATATAATTTTCCAAGCTGAAGCAGTACAGATTTATCACTGATTAGGTTCATTAAATTTAAAGCGATTTCAAATTCATCAAATTTCTTATGAAGCAATAAAATTTCGCATATTTCGAAAATATAAACCGTATATTCCTTCTCATTCTCATCCTCAGATAATATCTTCGTGGATTCTCTGGTATACAGTTTTAGGAATTGGCCGTATACCTCAAACATTTTGCTGTCTTTTCCTGTTAGCACGCTTTTATCAAAAGAATCCAGAAGAGCAATCGCTTCAGGTGTCCTATCCGTTAAAATGTAACTTATCACTTTATACATATATGCATTCACATAAAAAATACTGCCACTCTGGAAGAAATCCATCTGAATACATTGCTCAAAATCTCCGTTTCTGATTAATGATTTCGCTTTTACAATCATAATATCTTCTGATATAATCTTGTTTTCTTCACATTTTGCAATATACTCCAGTGCAATCCAATAAAATTCTTCCATATAGAAAATATCCGCAAGAATAGGATAAGCACTAACTGTATTTTCAAAAAAATTTTCCATCAACTTCCGAAAATCCCCTAACGGAGCTTTTTCTTCTTTTAATATATGCGCAATACGATATACCGGATAAATAAAATCTGGTTTTGCTTTTAATGCATCATTAAAGTAGCGAAAAGCGGTTTGATAATCTTTCAGCTCCATATAGATATTACCCAGCTCATAGATAGGTTTGAAGCTCCCTGTTCCGTATAAGAATTTCAAATCAACAGGAGATTCTCCCATTTCTATACACTTTTCAAAAGATTTTATAGCAAGCGTAGGTCTCCTCATCGTTTTATATACAATTGCTTTAAAATAGTATAAATCCGTAAAGTTAGGGTAATATTTCAAACCTGTATCAGCAAACTCCAGTGCCTTATCATACAATCCCAAGTAATAATTTGCTATCACGATTTTTATGACAAGAATAAAGCCATAGCCAATATTAGGATTAAATTCTTCGTATGATTCATAGTATAATTCAAGTGCCTTCTGTATATCATCCAAAGCAAAATATTCATTTGCAAGATTGAAACTGGCATATTTATTATTCGGCTCATTTTTTAACTGTTCTTCCAGAAGAGTAATATTTCTTTGTCTTTTGTTTTTCGATTTAATATTATTATCAAGATATCCATAATGATATATTTTGATTGGAAGGTTTACATCCTTCCTGCTATTTTTACGATTAACAAGCTGATTATGCACATCGCCTTCATAACAAAAGCCTAAATTATTTTTAAAAAGGCGGGGATTTAAATTGACACTGATATTATTACTGTCTGGAAAACTGCCACAATAATTCAATGTCTCAAAAAAATAAAGAATGTTGTCTTCCGAGCCGTCATTTACTAAATGTTTTAACATTTCTTTATCTTCCTTACAAAATTCATCATCTGCATCCATTATTAGTGTCCATTCTTTTGTAGCATGCCTTAAGGATTCATTTCTTGCATCACTAAAGCTATTGGTCCATGGAAAGTGATACACTTTTGCTCCAAAACTTTCTGCTATAGATACTGTTCCATCGGTAGAACCAGTATCCACGATAATTATTTCATCTACAAGATCTTTAATACTGTTAAGGCATCTGACAAGATTGTCTTCTTCATTTTTAACGATCATGCACAGACTTACTCCGCTATTCATAAAACACCGCCTTTATTGATATGTCGCATTTATATGCCCAAAAGTATTTTTGAAAGGGGTTCTTCGAAAGAACCCCTAAATATTTAGTTAATATCTTCCATTAAATACCACTACCACTCTCTGGGGTTCTGAGGAGGCATTGTTGATTTGTGCCGTAATATATTTCAAGTATCGACTATTCGTAATTAACTCCGGATTTACACTTATCGTAGCTGATTCTGATATTAATACCCGCGGATATGTCGATAGGGTTACACTAGGAGTTGCAGCTAATTGTACTGACACCATTCTGTTTGTCGTCGTAATATTTCTAAGATACCAGGATGTATCTTGATATTTAGAAATATCAATAAGATTTGTATAGGTTATGGTAGCAGCTGCTACAGCAATTGTTTGAGTTATGGATGTAAAAATCCTGTCAACAAAATTCATTTTTACTGTACCAACTACTTTAGCCAAGGTTCCTACATTTGCCAGTTTATTGATGGTTCCCAGGGTTCCTATACTTGCTACTCTTCCTAAGGTTCCTACGCTTAGCAATTTATTAATCGTTCCCAGAGTTCCTATTTTCGCAAGCCTATTGATCGTTCCTACACTTGTCAGCTTATTAATGGTTCCCAACGTTCCTATACTTGCTACTCTTCCTAAGGTTCCTATGCTTAGCAGTTTACTAATCGTTCCCAGGGTTCCTATTTTCGCAAGCCTATTGATCGTTCCTACACTTGTCAGCTTATTTATAGTTCCAAGGGTTCCTACGCTCGCTACTCTTCCTAAAGTCCCAATACTGTGTATAGTTCCAATCTGAACAACGGATGTTCCAAGACTAACATTCAACGCGCCACTATCATTCACCTGAACGGCTTGGTAAGAATTACTGGAACTGTTATATCCATACATGGAGGATTTTAATTGTTCTGCATTATTCTGAAAAACTATACTATTTGCCAATGTTAATACACCTTCCTTTATTTTAAACTAAGATAAGGTATCTGCTTATAACAAATAAGACAAATCCATAAAATTATTAGTCAAATTTTATACATAGTTCATACAGGAATTCCTTCGTATTGAGTAGCATACAGGAATATCACTGATGTGTTAGCAATACCTGATATCTCAATATATTATATGAGATTAAATAATTTATGTTCCTATAAATCAACATATTAACCCTTCATTCATCATATTCAGTGCAATTTCTATTATGTCATCAACATTTTTCTACAAATAAATCATAGAATGTTTCATGAGCATCTCAACCTATTTCAATATTCTGCGATATTCACTCTATTACGAATAACTACAAATTAACCCTTAAGTGAAAGGCACCCTGCCAACATTTAAGGGCTATCATTTCATATACAGTATAAAGTAACCAGATCACACACCTCATTTATCTCCTGATCTGTCAGATACGGATGCATTGGTAGGGAGAGAACACAATTACTAAGCTCATTGCTCACACAAAAATCCTCATTTCTATAATCATATCGAGAAAAGGCTTGCTGCTTATGCATGGGTTTTTTATAATAGATCATACTCGGTATTCCACTGGCAGCGAGCTTGCTTTTCAGCATATCCCGCTGTTTTTCATTCTGAAGAATGATCGTATATTGTGCAAAGCTTGATCTACATCCTTCCGGAATTACCGGTACTTTAACACTCTCCTTTAATCTTTCATTGTACCTGCAATATATTTGGTTAACAGCTTCAAGTTCATTAGTAATAAATGCTTTCAGCTTCACTTTTAATACGGCAGCCTGTATCGCATCCAGTCTGGAATTCATTCCCACTCTGATATTATCATATTTATCAGAGCCTCTGCCGTGTTCCTTAAGTGAATTTATTAATCCTGCCAAATCTTCATCATTTGTAAATATAGCTCCTCCATCTCCATAACATCCCAATGGTTTTGAAGGAAAGAAGGATGTTGTCGCCGCATTACCAAAGCTTCCCGCTCTACGATCATTTATTATGCCTCCAAACCCTTGTGCGCTATCTTCTAAAAGGAACAAATTATATTTCTTTGCAATTGCTTCTATAGCCGGGTAATTTGCCGGTAACCCAAATAAATCTACAGGAATTATCCCTCTTGGAATTAATTCACCTCTCTTTAATATCCTTTTTATCATTTCCTCCAATTTTCCGGTATCTATGTTAAAAGTATCCCTGTCCACATCAACAAATACTGGAACTGCACCTGCTAGAGCGACTATTTCACCTGTAGAGAAAAAGGTAAAATCGGGCACAAATACCGCATCACCAGCTTTTAGTCCTAATGCCATCACAACTAAGGTCATGGCATCTGTTCCGTTTGCACAGCTGATGCATTTTTTTACTCCGACATATTCTGCTAACTGTGCCTCCAACTCAGCAACTTCACTCCCTTCAATGAAGTTGGTAGTCAATAATACTTTCTGAATTGCTAAATCTATCTCACCCTGATATTTTTGATATTGAGCATATAAATCTCTAAACAGCATTCTATTTCCCTTCTTCTATCAACGAATTAAATAATGATAGCTATATCGTTATACAAATTGAACACACAGAACGTACACTACGGCATTTTACAATTACAATATATAGAGTTGGTACGCTCCTGCTATTTATCTTAAACAGATTTGTCTGTTAACTCCTGGTTTAGGAGAGTATACACCCTGTTACACTCCTTACAGTTCAGATCATTTGATAATGTATGTCCACACTCACATACCCAGCCAATTTGCCGCGCAGGTACTCCTGCCATTAAAGCATAGTTTGGCACATTCTTCACAACTACTGCTCCGGCTGCTATCATAGCCCACCTACCGATGGTAATACCACATATAATTGTGGCATTTGCTCCTATGGATGCTCCATATTTAACGAGTGTACTTTTATATCCGCTACTTCCCTTCGGATATTTGCTTCTTGGTGTAAGATCATTCGTAAATACCATAGACGGTCCGCAAAAGACATAATCCTCAAGCTCTACACCCTCATATATAGAAACATTATTCTGTATTTTAACTCCATTTCCAATCTTTACATGACTGGATATATTCACATTTTGTCCAAGGGAGCATTTTTCACCAATCTCAGAGCCGTTCTGTATATGGCAAAAATACCATATTCTTGTGCCATCTCCTATAGAGACATTCTCCTCCACAATACTGCCTTCTTGTACAAAATAGTTCATTTTCCAAATATCTCCTTATATTCCAGACAGCTTCCCTGTTCTAGCGGAAGCCTCACACTTACCCCATAGGCCGCCGATTTATAAATTGCAAGTATCAGCTCAATTGCTCTTCTTCCTGCTTCAGCATTCACATATGGCTCTCTGTTATTTTCTATTGAATCAATAACATCCTTATAAAGCGGTTTGTGCCCATATCCATATACATTGGGAGCATTTTCATGATATTCCTGTTTGACTTGATCGGCATTGTCCAGGGTGTCTGCAAATCTCCACTCCTCAATGATATTTACCGACTTGCCGGCTGCCTTAACAGTACCTCTCTCACCGAAGATAGAAAGCGTTTCTTCCAAATCCTTTGGATATATATTCGTAGTTCCCTCAACTATTCCATAGCTGCCATTCTTAAACTGAATTAGTGCTATTCCAAAATCCTCGGTCTGAATATAGCCGTGGTTTAAATTGTCTGTAAATGCTATTACCTGCTCAATATCATCACCCATCATCCAGCGAAGGAGATCGATATTATGAATACACTGGTTCATTAATGCTCCGCCATCCATTTCCCAGGTTCCACGCCAGACTGCCTGTTTATAATAATTGATATCCCTGTTCCATCTGATATTGGCCGTTCCATGAAACAGTCTTCCAAAACGTCCTTCCTCTATTGCTTGCCTAATTTTCGTTATGGATTTGTTAAATCGATTTTGGTGGCAGGTACAAACCTTGCACCCTTTTATTGCTGCCTTTCGAATGATTGCATCAGCATCATACAATGAAAGAGCAATGGGTTTCTCTATAATAAGATTGCAACCTGCATCAATACATGCTAATGCAATTTCTGCATGCTTACCACTCTCGGTTGCAATTGCTACCAATTCAGGTTTTTCTTTTTCAAGCATTTCTTTATAATCGGTATAAGAATGCGTCCTATCATAAAGATGAAACATTTTTATAAGTGCTTCTATTTTCGTGGGTATCGTATCGCATAAAGCAGTAATTTCAAGGTCATTACCGATAGCTGCCGCTATATGATTTGGAGAAATACGTCCGCAGCCAATCAATGCATAACGATGTTTCATTTATATACCTCCTAAAGCAATTCAATATTCTCCCGCTTTTTTATATCCTTCATAACATTTTTTGTATCAAATATGAATTTAGCATGCTTTTGCACAAGCTTATAATCCACATTCGTATGTGCTGTTGTAATGATGATTAAATCTACACTTTTCAGCAGCTCTTCATTCAATTGCCGTTCCCCCTTCACCATCATTCCTTTTTCGCAGTACTCAAAAACATATGGATCATAGTATGATACCTTTGCTCCCTCTTCTTTTAGCACTTCAATCATCTTTATTGCCGGACTTTCACGATAATCATCTATATCCTGCTTATAAGCCACACCAAGGACAAGTATTTTAGAACCGTTTAATGCCTTTTTAAATCGGTTTAGAATACCGCCTGCTCTCTGAGCACAGTATTCGGGCATACGATCATTTATCATCATAGAGGCTTCTATCATGGATGTATGAAAACCGTATTCACGAGCTTTCCAGGACAGATAGTATGGGTCAAGCGGAATGCAATGACCCCCTAATCCGGGTCCCGGATAGAAGGCTTGAAAACCATAGGGTTTTGTTTTTGCTGCATTTATCACTTCCCAAAAATCAATTCCCATCTTATTGCACAATATCGTAAGCTCATTCACCAAGCCAATATTCACGTTACGATATGTGTTTTCCAATATTTTTTCCATTTCAGCAATAGCCGGACTTGACACGCAATATATGGGTGCCTCCAGTACATTCTCATAAAGGGCAGCTGCTATTTCGGTACAGGCTGGTGTAACACCTCCAACTACTTTCGGTGTATTCTTTGTTTTATATAAGAGATTACCAGGATCCACTCGTTCCGGTGAAAATGCCAGATAAAAATCTTCTCCGCACTTCAATCCCGATGATTCCAATAAGGGCTTTAACAGTTCCTGTGTTGTCCCTGGATAGGTTGTTGATTCTAATACTATCAGCATATCCTTATGTATATATACCGCAACACTAAGGGCCGAATCTCTCACATAGCTTATATCAGGTTGTTGGTGTTCATCCAGTGGCGTGGGTACACAGATGCAGACACAATCAGCCTTTACGACTTGTGCAAAATCAGTTGTAGCAGAAAGAAGACCTGATTTTACAATATCCATGAGATCTTCATTCACTACATCACCAATATAATTAATTCCTGCATTCACCAAATCAACTTTAGATTTTTGTACATCAAAACCAATTGTCCGATATCCTGCCTTCGCTTTTTCTACTGCTAAGGGAAGGCCAACGTAACCCAGACCAACTACGCCAAGAATTGCAGATTTGTCTAATAACTTTTGCTTTAATTTACTCATTTCTATTCCTTCAAAATAAAAATCCCATTCAATAATTTATATGTCAGAGATATCATTTAAGAATTTCTCCAGTAAATTTTTTATTTTCAGCAATTCAACTTTGTAGATATCTCCCATTTTCAATCCTTTGCTTGCATATCGTAAGCCTTCTTCAGCAAAAATGCTACAGTACCTGCCAATTTGATCCTTCGATAAATTAATTCTTAAATATTGCGGTATGGCACTCTTATTAATATGGTTTTCTATCTGAAGATAATAGAATCGTGCAATATAGTACATCTTCAATTGTTCTCTATCCGTCATATTCTTCCAATCTATCTGAGGCAGATAGATATCCTCATTGAAATTCTGAATAATATAATCATAAAGAGCCACAGATGTATTTATTCTCTTTTCTAAATTATGTGAAGCATTATTATTATGAATCCGGTAATTTATCAATGCCTTATCAATTCTCCCATATCTCCAATTATGTTTGATAAAGTGCAAGGAATTAAGCGTGTCTGCCGAAAAATCATTCTCCTTATATACAATCCAGCTCACATGGTATTCTTCAAAAAAGCTTTTCCGATACAGACAATTCATTGGTATAAGGCCAGAACCTGTATTAAATATATGCTGTATTACCTCCTCCTTATTATGATCAACATAGACCCATTTCCCCGTCTGTTCATTCTCTTCATTCACAATATTATAATTGCTGTAAACGTAATCTTTCTCCGTCATCTCTTCCAAATAGTTAACAAAGGATTCTATCGCATCCCTCTGAACATAATCATCACAGGCTATCCACTGAAAATATTTTCCTCTGGCATTCTCGATGATCTCCGAAATTCCCTTTGATGCTCCGCCCGAGTTGTTCTCATGATAAATAGCCCTGATATTACTGTTGTTTTTTTCATACTCCTGAAGTATTTCTTTTGATCCATCCGTTGAGCAATCATCAATTAATAGAATTTCCAGATTAGAATAGGTTTGATTCAAAAATGATTCCACGCACTTTCTTATATACTGCTTACCATTATAATTAGTAATCCCAATGGTGACTAAAGGCATTTCTTCGCTTCTGTCTTTTCCAGACTGCTTACTATTTTCATTGCCCCTCGATTGCATCAACTTCTTAATTGAACTCATTTCTTTCTCAATAGAATAATTATTTCTAATAAAATCTAAGTATTCTCCGGAATTATATCTATCATCTTCCAACATCCGGACAGCATCCTCTATTGTATTCCAGACATACTCACTGTTATAGATTATCTTAGCTCCAACAAAATTGTGTATTACCGGCTTGATTCCCTTTGCCATTGCCTGCATAACACTCATATTCTGAGATTCCAACAGGCTGGTACATAAGATATAGTTTTTATCTTCCAACCATGCATCCAGATTATCTTGCCACCCTTCAAAGAATACGTTTTTTTCAATTCCAAATTCTTTCATCATCTGTTTATAATATAAAAGATCACGATCATCCTGAAACTGTCCGGCGATAAATAATTGATATTCCTGATTTCTATCATAGATTGCCTTAAATGTATGAAGTAAGAGCATTGGTCCTTTTTTATAGTTTATATATCCTGCATAAGCTATCCGTAAGCCCGGTTTTCTCTCTTTATAAGTGTATATACCGGTATCAATTCCATTCGGGATTACTACAGTTTTACTTTTATCCAGCGATAACTTTTCTAATATAAAATTCCTGATCTGTTCTGATACAAAAATTATAGTATTTACATTCTCCCATGCTACGTTATCCGGATAATCCGTAAATGCTTCATAGCTGTGCAGTCTGCATATGATGTATTTACTTCTTGATAAAGCCAGCTTACTTGCATAAATCACAAGCTCATCACACCATTCAAACCAGGCGAGGTCTGCCCATTCTAATCCATCATCTATTTGTTTAAATTCTGTTACCACTATTTTCTTTATTTCATAACAATCGGATAGACCTTTTATAATATCTCCCAAAAAACTATCCAATCCCTGTTTTACATAAAATACCATTTTTTTCTTTGGATTATTTTGTTGTGCCTCTAAAGGATCTAAATTGATATCCAAATTATCACGTCCAATCTTTTTATAGAATGAAGCCTTACTTATATTAAAAATATATTTCATAGGATAAGCTATCTTTTTCTTCTAAAGATAGCTATCTATCGTTCCATACTTAAATAATAATTTGGTTTTTTATTTCTAGATAGAAAACCCTGATAGAAAAAAGACTCTATGATATCATTATGTCTCTAATTATTTGTGTGTTACATTTTTGCATAAAAAACCAAATAAATCGATAAATGCTATATGTAAAATATAGACTTCCTATGAACTTCCATGTTTCCAAGCAACACTATAAAATGAATGTCCAGGATACTTTCATAGTAAATAAAAAAACACTCTATCACTTTTTACCTAATAGAGTGTTCAATCTTTTTGTTCAATCAATATACCAATCGACATTGATTGAATTTTATGTCACGAAGATAAACTAAAATTTATCTCATTTATAAGTGTTTATCTCATCCTATCCTGCTATAAAATTTAAGTAAACTAATTTTACTTTTTTACAACCGGATACCACAATTCAATATATCCGTATTCCTTTGTCCCCCCGTATATTTCGAAATTTGCTCCTTCTGCTCTATCATAGCCGGAGGTGGGTAACCATTCGCTGTAGAATTTCTTCTGTAAAGTTGTAAGAACGTGATTAAAATCATCCTCCCAGGAAAAATACTCCGATGGAAATATCGCATATGTCTGCGACGGAATATGAGCTGTTTTATATCCAGATGTATTACTTCCTTTTGAGACAAAGGCACACATCATATATGGAAAGGCATTTTCCTGCATCTTCTCATAATATTCAACGCCATGTATTTTACATAGGTCCTGCGCAACAAAACCAGGTAATTCACCAGCATTTCTAAAAAGTCTTTCATACTCCCCATTTTGTTGACACTTCTGCCATAACTGTCCTGGATCCAGATAACCGTTTTCTTCTTTTAGGGAGCATATCGTCTCAATACCAAAAACATCGAAAGCTTCCTTTGTTTCAATTCTATAGTCCATTTCTTTTTCTCCTTTAATAGATATTTGAAAGGAGATTTTAGAATAAGCCTTCAGTTTTACACCCTCCTGCTTCGCTTCTACAGGCGTCAATCCATGCAGAGCCTTGAAGGCTCTTGCAAAGGAGGTTGTACTGTCATATCCATATTTTACAGCTACATCAATTACTTTTAAGCTGGTATTCTGCAGGTCCAATGCTGCCTGTGTCAACCTTCTTCGCCGTATGTATTCAGCAAGGCTGGTATCTGTGATAAATGAAAACATACGCTGAAAATTATAAGGTGAGCAGCATGCCTTCCTGGCCACTACATTAACATCAATTTCTTCTGTTAAATTTGCTTCAATATAATCAATTGCAGAATTCATTTTATCAAGCCAATCCATATTACCCTCCATTCACCTCACCCGCGGCACATAAAACCTTGGTGAGAAGTATACTCCTTTTTCAACGGTTGAATGTTTTCTTCAACCTTATCCCATCCTAGTATTAAAGATTATCATAAACATCATTATTTGACTTTACTATTTATGCACAATTTTATCGCTCTATTGCAGTATTACTATTTCTCTAAAGATTTTCATTTAACTCATATGAAAACAGCTGTTTTGCCGGATGAAATTCAATTAATCCAATTCGCTCTATAGTCCCATCTATTGGTAATTTTTTTTCTGAAAGGAATTCTATTGCCTTATTTAACTTCCCCTTCTCAAATTCAATCGTTAATTGGCAATCTGGTTTCCATATACCCTGATCAAAAAAATTAATATTGTATAACTTTGCAAGTTTATCAAAGCTGTTGCGGATATCAGCCTGTAAATCCAGTATTAGATGCGATACTGCCAGATCAATGCAAAGGAACGGTTTTTCATTTGGGTAAAAGCTATATGTTTTAAATTGAATTGGTATCTTCCCTTTACTCTTTGTAATCGTTGCGATTGCCTGTTCTGCTTTCTTTACATCGATATCTTCGTACATAGCGAATTTCACATGTGGATTATTCTTTGAATTTATCAAATAATCATCTACACCAATATCAGCCAGGCCTGTCCATAAAAGTTTTATTTTTTCATCTGTATATTTATCAAAATAACCTGCAATTGCATACGGCATAATATGTAACCTCCATAATTATATTTCTTCTATAATCCTATACTTGCAATAATTCATAATGAGTCTATAAATACTACTGTGAGGTATGTGAACTGACATACTCCGAATAGCTGATGCCCGAATATTTTTTAAAACAACGTCCAAAATAGTTCGGGTCAGGGATTCCGACAGCATTTGCCGTATAGAACATCTTCATGCTGGTTTTTGCTAACTCAATCGCCTGTTCCATCCGACACTTAATAAGAAATTCGACAAAGCTCTCTCCTGTTTCCTGCTTGAATTTTCTGCTGAGATAACTAGGATTAAATCCAAACTGCTGTGCCACAGAGGTTAGATTAATACTGGAATCCGTGTAATTATCACGTAAATATTGTGTTATTTGCTCGATCACAGACGGAGTAATATCCGGACCAGTCTCCTGTGCATGAATATTTGTTTTATCCAAATTTTTCTTTATTTTGGTTAACACCTCATTGAGTTCTTGCCGAACTATTGGTTTTAACATATATTCCACCACCTGCAGACGAATACACTGACGTGCATACTCAAAATCATCAAATCCCGTCAAAATAATAATAACCAAGTCTTTATACCGTGTCTTTGCTATTTGTGTGAATTCTATCCCGTTCATAAAAGGCATGGAAATATCAACAAAAGCAATATCCGGCCGCAACTCATCAATGATATTAATAGCTTCTATTCCACTCGCCGCTTCACCCACCAGTTCCATATCAAATGATTTCCAATCTACGGATACCTGCAGCAATTTGCGGGCAGATGTTTCATCGTCTATAATCATAACTCGGTACATGGTTTTCCCCCCACTGTTTTTGTCTCCCTAATCTTGGGAATGTATATCTCAATTTCAGTATATTCACCCGGCTCGCTCCGTATCTGTATTACGTTATCATAATCATAGTAATAACGTATCCGATTGATGGTACCACGCAAGCCGAAACCAGACAATATCTTTACATCCTCCACCTCGCTTGCCTCCAGCACGTTTTTGATTTGCTCATTGCTCATGCCAACGCCAGAATCATACACAAGTATATACAAACCATCCTCTTCCATACGGGTAGTGATACGAATAAGGCACTTTTCACCTTTGAGACGCACTCCATGGTAGATGCTGTTTTCCACAAGCGGTTGAAGAATCAGCTTAGGTATCATATAATCAAGCGTAGTTTCGTCAAGAATATACTCATCCTCAAAGATATTTCCATACCGCAGCTTTTGCAGGGAGAGATAATCCTGTGTGATACGCAGCTCACGCTGCAGTGGTATCTCACGATCGCCTTTGCTGAGAAAATTACGATAAAAGCTTCCCAGTGTCTCCAGTGCATCGTGTACTTCGCATGCATTCTCCTGCACCGCCATGTAGCTGATCGTTTCCAGCGTATTATAAAGAAAATGTGGCTTTATCTGTTCCTGGAGTACACGCATTTCTGCTTTCTGCACATTTTTTTCATCCGCTAGCTGACGATTGAACAGCTCATTGAGATATTCTATCATACTATTGTAGCTTTCAGCCAACCTGCCAATTTCATTGTTTGGCATTTCGGTATCAATTTTCTTAAGCCATCCGGAAGACTTGGTACGTTCCATTGCTGTACTAAGATTTCTGATCGGTTGAGCAACATTGACTGTAATAAACCAGGCACATATCATGAAAGACAGGATAAATGCTATCAGTGTCAACATCAGTGCATAGATTGTATCTCGCGGCAGTGCTTCAGCGCCCTTGCCGCTCGCACATAAAACAATCAGCGGTTCTACCGCCAATCTGCCGGTTAGTGTCTTCTTCTCACCACCTAAGTGTATATCCTTATATGCCATAGTTTGGCTATTATAGTCACTATCATACAATGCTGCAATTTCTTTATTTCCGCACAGAAGTGTGCCCTTACTGTCAAGTATACACATACCGCTGGAATTTTGCAGTGTAAAGGTATCGTCAAATACATTGCTGGATATGTTAATTATCAGTATTCCTAAGAGCTTTTGTGAATTAACGTCGTATACTGCACGAGACATTGTAAGCAATGGCCTACTGCCTCTTTTCATGAATGTTCCATTGCCATTAATAGAAAAAACTGTTGCACCACGTGCATTTAATATATTAGAACGCTCTACGCTGTTCATATTAATTGAATAAGTACCTATTCCTGTACTTATACTCTTACCGTCTTTACGCATAATGTATACCGAATCAACATTGCCATACAAACTTTGTATTACAGATATCCCCCATCTTGCTTCATACTTCAAATCTCCATTTAATTCTTTCGCTTTTAAAAATCTCACAACACTATCTGTAACCATAATACGACGAGATAAATAATTGTAGTTCTCCAAACTTGCTTTAATGGTGGAGACCACATTATTGACCGCCGTTTCCGATGTTCTTATTTTGAAATCATCTTCTGTTTTCTTGATTACGATAAAGGTTGCTATCACAAACATCATACAGAAAAATAACAACAGAATAAAAAGCATTAACAGGGTTGTTTGCTGCAGTGACATTTTAACATCGCGTTTTGTTTTATTGCCGCCATGCATCATTTCTGCACCTCAATTATAATAAATGCTATTTTTACTATATTATACCATATCTTACCATACGTATCGTACCACATCCATAATTTATTTTCAATAAAGTACATTCAAAAGTTACTGTCCACCGCAAAGAAGAAGCACCCACTGATAATAACGTAGCTACAATACTGCTGATAGCAACAGAATACAAAGAGTTTCCGACTCTGTTACGTATTAATCTACTGAAACAGAGCCCGAAACCCATCCGGAACAAATATTAACTTATCACTAACCCTTGATTGCACCTGCAATGAAGCTATCTTGTATTTTCTTGCTAAAGAATATGTAGAATAAAAGTGTCGGGAATGTCGCTAAGACCAGCGCCGCACCGATAGGACCCCAATCCGTATTATACTGTCCGTAGAAGCCCTGAACACCAACTGGCAGTGTTTTATGTGCTGAATCACTAATAAAGACAGTTGCAAACATCAGCTCATTCCAACATTGTAGAAATGTGTAAATTGACACGGTTGCAACAGCCGGTTTCATCAGTGGTACTATAATTCGGAAGAAAATACCCCATACCCCGCAGCCATCAATACATGCTGCCTCATCAAGATCCATGGGTAATTCCTGCATGAAACCTGTACATATCAGTATCCCCATTGCCAGGGAAAAGGCAGCGTAGGGAATAATAAGAGAAAAATAAGAATTAAGTAAATGGAGTTTTGATAATGTAACATAGATTGGTACAATTGCCGCATGAATAGGAATTGTTAAACCAAGCATAAAAAATGCATTCATTCGCTTCTTTCCATTCCAGATAAATCTTGTTAGGGCAAAGGTTGCCATAAGCGAAAACAGCATAACGATTGCAATGGTTATAATAGCAATAATCGTACTATTCAAAAAATATTTTCCTATATGCCCGGCACCCAATGCCTTTTCATAATTTGACCACAGCCATTGTTTCGGAAGACCTGCAATGTTGCTTCCAAATATTTCCTCGTTGCTCTTGAGTGAGAAGGTAAACATCCAATAGACAGGGAACAGGTTAATTAGCGCCCAGATACCAAATATTATATATACCCAAAACTCTTTGCCCATACCATCTTTCTTCAGGAGGGAATTGCCCAGGGGTCTGGATTTCTTGTTTTGATCTCCGTTTTTCATGTTGTTAATCCTCCTTATCCCTAAATATAAAGCTAATAACCAGAGCAAATGCAAAGCATAAAATGATGAGAAGGAAAGCCATCGTACTGCCCATACCATATCTATTACGCAGGAACAACATACTTATCATCAGTGTACTTGGCACCTCTGTAGAGTGCAGTGGTGTGCCATTTGTCAATACATAGATTAAGTCAAAAGACTTCAGGGAACCTGTAACAGCAAATATAGTACATATCTTCAGGATAGGCTTTATGTACGGTAAAACAATATAGCGATTTACCTGTCCTTCTCTGGCTCCATCAATCATTGCTGCCTCACGGTATTCGGGCGGAACACTCTTGATGCCTGCAAACATCAGCAGCATATGATAACCGACATATTGCCATAAAATAGGTACAAAAACAGCACCAAGTGCAGTTTTTGTATCTCCAAGCCAAATTTTTGCTAAACCATCCAAGCCAATACTTTTTAACATTACATTAAGTAGGCCGTAGGACGGGTTGTAAATCTTCAGCCAGAGCTGACCGATAACTACAGTAGATATAAGTACAGGCATAAAATAAATTGAAAGGAGACCACGTTCCCCTTTTCTTCCCTTGCCGAGAAGAAGTGCAAGCCCCAGTGCAAGAGGCAATTGAATTACTACCGAAAGCAATGCCAAAAGCAACGCATTGCCGAGGGCCTTCACAAAGCCAATTGAATTACTGGTAAACAGTTCTCCATAATTTTCCAATCCAATGAAAGTCCTTTTGCCAAAACCGTTCATATCAAAAAGACTGTAATAGCCCGATATAAAAATCGGTGCAACAAGAATGAGAAGAAAAAGCAGCAGCGCAGGGAGAATAAAAAGAATAATTGTTAGCTTATTACTATATAGTTTTTTCATCTTGATTCCTTCCCTAATAGATAAGAAGCGGCTCCTAATGATTTTAATCCAGACAATCGTTGGGAAACCGCTTCCTTCTTTACCGAATTAGAACCTTATTGTTTGCGGTCCTCATTCATGTATCTTAAATTATCATGTACTTCCCAGAATTATTTTTTAAGATCTTTATCAAGACCTTCAGCGAATGCCTTGCCATCAATAGCAGAAGCATAAATCTGGTTTACATAGTCAAGATAAATATTTGCATTATCAGCAGACTGAATACCATCCCCAAATAGTACGCTCTGTTTTGAATTATTCATAATATCAGCCACTGCCAATGTCAGTTTATTGAGCTTACTTGTGTCATAATCAACATTCCATGCAGGAAGTCCGTTGCCATCAAGATAACCATAATGGCATACGCCCTTAGCAATTTCAAAAGCAGCCTTTGCAGCAGCTTCTGGATTCTTAGAAGTAGCTGAAACAGCAAGTGAATCACTAGGTCCTCCGATGAGCTCGCCCAGCTGAGACTTTGTAGAATCAATAACCGGGAATTCAGCAATCTGAACTTTTTCAGCTATATCAACAAAACTTGCACAGTTCCATGTACCATTAATATAGAATGCATACTTTCCTGCTGTGAAGTTTGCTTTTACTTCGTCATTACTAAGTGCCATACCATCCGGATCAAAATACTTGTTTTTAATCATTGATTGGAAGTTATCAACTGCCTTTATAACACCCGGGTTATTCCAGGAAGCTTTGCCAAGATACATATCGGTAAGTGCAGATGCACCAACGCTCTTCTCGATAATTGACTCAAGATACTCGGTAACACACCAGGTCTCTTTTCCTGAACATCCAAAAGGAATAATTCCTTTTTTCACAAGAGCATCACAGCAAGCCATCAGATCATCATATGTAGCCGGAACTTTATCATAACCTGCTTGTTTAAGAAGATCCGTATTAGCAAACATAGCCACAACGTTATAGTTTGTAGGTGCGCCATAGAGTTTGCCATCAACTTTGTGATTTGTTAACACTTTATCAGGCAGTTCAGAAGAATAATTTTTATAAGCATCATCCAGGCAATAAATACGGCCAGCATCAACAAAATCTCTAAGGAACCCGCCGCCCCATGTAAAGAAGACATCCGGCAGTTCATTAGCTGCTGCAGCAGCCTTAATCTTTGTCTTATAATCCTGGTTTTGGGTAGCTTCCCATTTGAGATTGATTTCCGGATGAGCTTTCTGGAAATCAGCGATAGAAGTTTCGTAAGCATGGCGATTTGAATCACTCTCTACTGCTATACACCACATTGATAAGTCTGTAGGCTTACTTGAGTCTGCAGCAGGTGCCTGCGTTGCGGCAGCTGCCTGGGTTGCAGCAGGTGTTTCGGTCTCGGCAGGTGCTTGGGTTTCGGAAGATTTTCCGCATCCAACGAGAGATATCATCATCCCCACCGCCAGTAGTAATGAAATAATTTTTTTCATAGTACTCCTCCTCATAAAATGTTTTATTTATGTTAATATGATTTGACTTAAAAAAGTCTTTGAAACATTTGGCTTTCTGCCAAATATCAGTTAAGTTCAAATCACATCTCCATCTCTGTTATATCTCACTCATTTTAACCATGCGCCACGGATATTCAATTTGCAACTTATCTTTTTCCAACTGATAAAAACAAATTGTATCTTCAAAGTGATCATTGTAAATAAGCTGAAAGGTAGAATTTTCATCATCTACTGTATAGTGTCCGGAAAAAAAACCATCTTCCATATATGTTCCCTCCTCCGTAAAGGAATAGGACCAGTTTTTTTCAGCACATGACCATTCACCAACCAGACCATCCGGCATACCCTCGCCACAAAAAGTATATGTATTATTGCTATAGAGATACATTCCCTTCTCATCCAAAGTATAGCGAAGCTGTGTGGTATCACCATCTGTATCTTTTAGCTTAATAAACTGGCTGTCACAATCAAAGGAATAGTTCTTGTCTTCATATTGTGCAGTGCCATCTTCACGAAATACTGCTATTGCAGTCTCTTTATCATGTGAATATGCCCAGCTTCCGCATATTTGCTTTACTTCCTTTGATGTAGCAGTGGTATTCCCATTCTTACTGCATGCTGTCATCGACAGTAGTATGAGAGTCATTACTGCCAAGACCGGAATAAATTTTACTAATTTCATATATTTACCTCTTTCAATTCTCATTATATAATTAATTATTCCAAACATAAATGTTATTTTTTTACTTCTTGACGCACTATTTTTACATACATTTATTTATTTTTACCAATTTATGCATTTTCAATTGATATCCAGCTTTATTAATATACAAAAAAAGATCAACCAGTAATCTTTAGTTTATATATTTCTAACCAAAGGTTTTACTGATTAATCCTTTCCTCTTGCTAAGGTATTCGTGTATTTTTTGTTATTCGATTTCCGGTTTCGATGTGTGTGCTTGTTTGTTTTAATTCAAAAAGGTACTTATTTACTTAGTAGCTGAAATGTATGAATACTATGTGCTTTTATGACAGCTGAGAACGATTCTTCCCCATATTCAAAGCTAAAATCTCTATCCCTGTTCATATTGCTGGCAACAACTAGTATAATCGATCCATCTGGATTTTCAAATGCTGCCGTATTAGAAGTCCAGTGTCCTTTAGTCTTTAATAATCTGGCTCCCTTTTTTACAAAATGTGAAAAGTGCTTCATTAAATAAAACTCAGGCTGCAACTTAAGTTCTTTTGTTTCAGGATTTATCGTACATAATGAATTCTGCTTCCATCCCCAGGTAGAGATTCCTCCATCTTCTAGAGCCATGTTCCAATACGTATAGCGTTCTGCTCCATGCCGGAAATAAAACCACATTTGATTAAATATATACTCCATATGCTCCCAGGAATTGAAACCATCACCACATTCGCTTTCTGTTTGCATATAATGCATTTCCGGATAGCTTACTGCAATCTGCTCCATAACATGCTTTCCACCCCATTGTAACCCTACTCCATGAAGGTATCCGCGTGCTTTCTCATCCGATAGTATGGTATTTGCAAATTGATCATAAAATTCGGAGAATGGAGCAGACATTCCCGGAAGCATAAAATCAACAAAAGGTCCGTTTATGGTTCCAAGCCATAATTGCGTATCCAATCCTGCTTTTTCAAACTGTGGTCCCAAGTGATACTTAATAAAATCACGCATTTGTTCACCGTTCCACATACAGGATGGAAATTTCTGGTCAGCCATTGGCTCGTTTTGAACATGGACTTGTGACACCTGTACATTTTCTTTTTCATACGCCTGCACAAATTTAACGTAATATTTTGCATATGACTCTAATACCCTATCTTCGTTTCTCAATGTGCCATAGTTATATGCTTTTTTCGTCTTCATCCAGGTTGGCGGGCTCCAGGGTGAAGCAAATACAAAAAATTGTTTCTGCCTTTTTTGCGCTTCTTTGATAAATGGTATTGTATATTTCTTATCCCTCTCTATGTTAAAATGTTTGAGTTCATAATCATCTGCCGCTTCATCACAGCTGTACCATTCTATACTAAAATCATTTGCTCCGATCGGAATTCGCCCATAGTTAAAGTTACAATTTTCTTCTAAAAATAATTCATCTAAAAATTCATTTCTCTTATCTTGCGCAATCAATTGTAATGCCGCCCATCCCAACTCATTAAAGCATCCTCCGAAGCCTAAGATTTCCTGGGCTTTTTCACCCGTTAGTTCTAAAGTATCTTTTGAGGTAGTACCAAGTGTGAACGCTTCTTCTTGCCAATAATTATTTTCATAACTAACCACATGCTTTATTTTCATTTTTATCCTTTCTATTCTTCTCTTGAATGATCTATTTTATGATGCTAATAGTATAACATGGGACAGATATTAGGATAAGCATTTATAGTTACAAATATATAGGTCAATGGTATCTTTTTTAGTATTGTTGTTTTTGATAAAAAATGATAAAATAAGCATCATAATAAGATACTGAGGTTTCTGTAACGAACACGGAGGATCCTATCCTATGAAAACCAGTGAAAATCTTGAATTATCCCACGAAGTTATTCTACCGCAAACGGGAAAAGATGTTAATTATCGAATAACTGCTGATAAAATCAGTTATGTCTCCAGCCATTGGCATAATGCTTTAGAATTAATCTATATTATTTCAGGTGAATTAGAAGTGACTATAGCGAATGAAGCAGAATTATTAAAACAAGGGGATTTTACTATTATTAATTCCACAGTAGTTCATTCCACCAAGTGTCTTCATGGAAATGAAGCTATTTTATTACAAATACCGCACCCCTTTCTAAAGAAATACATTCCAAATATCGATTCACTTATTTTTCAAATGAATAATGACTCGCAAAATGATAATAAAAAGTCCGAACTTATGAGAATGAAAGATATTTTTAATCAGATGCGCTTCCTTCAGGAATTAGACTCCACGAGTGCTTATCTCCAATTTCAAAATCTTTTATTTAATTTAATATATCATTTATATCAAAATTTCTCTATCGAAATGAAGCATTTCGATTATAATAAGAGAGCTAAAAATTTAGTTAAGCTGAGGCCGATTATTGAATATACCGATCGAAACTATACAAAGCCGATTACAATTAATGAAATAGCCGGTATTGCAGCCCTTCAGCCAAAATATTTCTGCCGTTTTTTCAAAGCGAGTATGGGCTCTACCTATATAGAATACCTGAATGAGTTACGCTTATCTTATATCTATCGTGACCTAATAGCAACAAATACTCCTTTAGTTCGATTATTGGAACTACATGGTTTTGCAAATTATAAACTATTCCGGCGTATGTTCCGGGAAAGATTCCATGATACCCCAAGCCATATAAGAAAAAGGAATATGCCCCTTATTATCCCAAGAGCATATTCCCATTGATAGATTTATTGTTAAGTTTCAGGTACCGAAAGCCTGATTAACTCATTTTGTGTCCAGTCTATACACATCAATGTTCACCAGCCTTGACTCTCCTAATAAACGTATTTACTCCCATATCCTTCACTATTTAAGTACTCGAGATAATTCTTTACTAATTTACCAGGCATTTCACCGTGGAAGCGGTAATGCATGCAATTAGTACACACTCTGTCTGTCTTATAGCTGTATGTCGCCCATTCACTGCATGGTTTACCATTTAAGATATCATTAAAATAGTCTGAGGTCATGTTTTCTGCATCACATTGATAAATATCATATGTTTTACCATTCACTTGTGCAACCACTGCTTTGCCACCCGCAATCATATCCATTTCTTCATCAGAAAGCTTAACTGGCTTGCCATTGTTTTCTTCCTTCATTATAATTTCCACCTTTCTGTTTACAGTATTTAATCAATTTTACAACATGTTTATTCATTGATGCTTCAAGGCAATGCACAAATACCATATAAAATGGAACATTGAACGAATAAAACCACTGTTTTTTTCCATTTATAAAACTTGAAGTCACTCTTTGTTTCTCTATGTAGCTTTTGTAACCTTATAGAAATAAATTTAACATAAAAACCAATAAAATTCAACCAATGTATTCCATTTTAATAACAGAAAGCATCCCGTTAGTTACTGTTCACTGGCATGTCATATTCCGAGCTTTGCATCCGGTAAGTGCTTCCGAAAAAGGAGTATTTGCATTCGCCGGTACTTAGGTCCTGTGTTTTAGGACCTTATGTACCGCTGCGTAATGCAACTAAGCGGGAGCGGCTCCGTTTCGGAAGTACTTACCGGATGCACAGCAATGGAATATGACATGCCAGTGAACAGTAACTCCCGTTATTGTTTGCCGAATAGAATACTATGACTCCATTCTCTACCAATATGGATATAAGGTAAGACTCTTCTATCAACTATTCCAGTCAATAAAAGAGTCTTTATTTGTTTGTAAAAAACTTTGTGTTTTTCTCATGAAAATTATTCAATTATTAAACATTGCTGGTGTAGCTTCCCTTACTTAATTCAAAGCAACTCTATTACATTTCTAACCTCTATTCCTTAGATGCGTTGCTATACCCAATGGATCATTAAGAGTCTCGGAATACCATTGTAATCCAGGTGTACTTCTATTCACTTTTGTAGGAAAGGGGAAGTTTCTCCCAACGTTCTTTTAATAGAAATGCACTATCTTTTGGCTGCCGATCTCTTGTGAAAACTCCTTTCTTGTTACCATTCATTCTTGCAATACCCTCTACTGTCTGAAAATCCGCAAAATTCCATATTTGTTCGCCTCTAATAAACGAATAGGAATCAAAGATTTTATGATAATGATATAAATATTCATTTTGATATTCCTGGCTCCACATAACAGATGGCAGCTTATGTTCATATGCACTTGTATCTGTTCCATATTCCGTAAATACCATAGGCTTTAAGGGTACTTGTTCCGCCCACTTATCTAGCTCTTCCCGGAACAATTCCATCGCATCAGAGATTTCATATCCTCCATTCACATACCAGCCATAATAGCGATTCATTGTCCAGAAATCACAGTACCGGTGACACTTCCATGCATCTGGACCGCTGCTTAATTCCATTGCAAACGTTCTTGGACGCTTTTGCTTATCAAGCTTACTCGCCTCGTCAAAAATCATCTTAAAATAGGAGGAAGCTTCGTCAGTTGCACTCTCTGGCTCATTGAACAGGCTCCAGGCAATTACACTGGCATGGTTCTTATCTCTTTTTATCATTTCTCTTAGTGCGTTAATATGATTATCCATCAGTTCTTTTGTTGTCTCAGCCGAAAAGAAGCTCTTTGGTTTTGCTCCTGTTCCTGCATCCATGAACATACGAGCTCCAGTTCTTTCCACAAAACCTACAGCAGCAACTTCATCAATGATCAAAAATCCCTCTCTATCTGCGATCTGATACATTTCTTCTGTATATGGATAGTGAGAGGTTCGGAATGAATTGGCACCAATCCACTTCATTAATTCATAATCACGTTTCATAAAAGAAGGTGCAAATCCTCTTCCATTTACCGGGCTATCCTCATGCTTTCCAAATCCTTTTAAATATACTGATTTTCCATTAATTAATATATTGGTTCCTGAAATCTCGACTGTTCTAATACCAATCAGATCATAATACTCGTCGATTATATTATCGCCTTCCACTATGCGGATAACAAACTTGTATAAGTAGGCATCTCTCACATTCCATAATCTAACATTTTCGATCTGAAGAATACCCTCTATCCCCTCTGTTTTTGTTACCAGTTTATTTTCTTCATCATATACTTCTAGAAGCAGCTTCTGATTATCCTTCCTTTCTTCAATATCCACCGAATAATTTACCTCTGCACTATTGTTGTTAATCGCATGAGAAACGGTAAAATCTACAATTCTGGTCACTGGTGTCACCACAAGATTTACAGGTCTTTGAAGTCCGCTGTAATTATAAAAATCAAAGTAGGGTACATTCATCTTATAGCCACTACGCAGTGTCTTCGTTGTCCCGTTGGGTAAGGATGTTGCTGAAAGTTCATTATTCACTTTCACTATAATTTTATTGGGTTGATCGAACAGAGCTTTACCTGTAATATCAACCAAAAATGGCATAAAACCACCTTCATGTTCAGCCACCTTCTCACCGTTAATGTAAACTACAGCTCTATGCGTAGCACATGCAAAACGAATTTCCAATCTGTTATTCTTCCATTCGGATGGTATAACAAGCTCTGTTTCATACCATATATCTCCGCAAAACTCTCTAATTTCTTTCTCTGTATAAAGATCTGAAAAACTGGAGGGCACCGGAATATAATCATTCCCGGGAATTCCTTCCCAAAATGTCTTAGTCGTACCTTCCTCCTTGAAGTCAAAGAAAATCTTCCACATTCCATTCATGTTCAGAATTCTTCTTGACTTTGTAGCTCTGGGATATAGCATAGTTTCCATTTTAATTTTACCTTTCTACCATTTTCTTTTCATCTCAATATTCCAAACATCATAATCTTAGCATCGCTTTTAATGTCTATTTTATAGGTTTCTTCCTCTTTTATACTCCCGAGTAAGCGGAAAATCCACCATCTACTGGTATTACTACACCATTAACAAAGCTGGAAGCTTCCTCATTCACAAGAAACAAGAGTACACCAACAAGTTCTTCGCCTTCACCAAACCTGTTCATTGGAGTACTGTTTAATATTTTATTTGACCGTTCGTTGAAACTTCCATCCGGATTTTTTAAAAGTGCTTCGTTTTGCTTTGTTACAAAGAAACCAGGGGCAATGGCATTCACGCGTATACCGACCTTTGACATATGCACCGCCAGCCACTGGGTGAAATTAGATACTGCTGCCTTAGCACCTGAGTAAGCCGGTATCTTTGTTAATGGAGTAAATGCATTCATAGAAGAAATGTTAATTATGGTACATCCAGCTCTTCCAATCATATCCTTGGAAAATTCCTGTGACGGAAGTAATGTTCCAAGGAAATTAAGATCAAATACAAACTTAATTCCCTGTTCATCCAAATCAAAAAAAGTGGTAATACCATTTTCTTTATTGTACAGATCCTCTGGAAATAAATATTCTTTTGTTGTTGTTCCTTTGGGATGGTTTCCACCTGCTCCGTTTAATAAGATGTCACAGGGTCCTAACTTCTCCAGAATAACATTATGAGCGTTTCCAAGACTTTCTTTATCGAGTACATTGGCTTCCACGCCGATTGCAGTGCCTCCGTTTTTTATGACTTCCTCTGCTTTTCTCTCTGCACTGGACAAATCTCTATCCAGAATGGCTACTTTTGCCTTACATGCTGCCAACGCGTCTACCCAATAACCTCCAAGGACACCTGCTCCTCCGGTTACTACAGCAACTTTATTACTTAGATCTACATAAAAAGGTAATTTCATATTCATCCTCCATTATAGTGCTTTGCGCCATCACAAGATTGATGAAAGAAGCCGTCTCACGGATTCTTTCTGAGCGAAAATGCTTTTCTTTCACTCTTCCATAATGATGCCGCAAGCGGCATCATAAATAATTGGGGAAGAAGCCTGGGATTAGCACCGCTGTGCTCATTTCGGGGTCCTTCTTAGTGTGAAAATGCTTTTTTCACTTTTCCTATCGCTGTTTCATTATTCACAATATTATATACTTTTATTTTTGGTAAGTCTTCTCAAGGGTTTCCCATATTCCAATCAGGTACATGGCACCCAAAGCCCTGTCATACAATCCATAGCCCGGTCTGCCAGTTTCTCCCCATATCATTCTACCGTGATCAGGGCGAACATAGCCGTCAAATTTATTTTTATAAAGGACCTTTACGATTTCGACAATATCCAGAGATCCGCAGGGTGAATAATGCGCACTTTCTTCGAAGCTGCCATCCTCTAGTAGTTTTACATTTCGGATATGCATAAAGTGAATTCGTCTCATAGCAGAATATTTATCTACCATCCTTATAATATCATTAAAATGAGCACTACCCAAAGAACCAGTGCAGAAAGTCAGACCGTTGTATTCACTATCTACCAGAGATAAAAAACGATCCATATTTTTCTCATTGGTAATAATCCTGGGAAGTCCAAAAATTGGATAGGGAGGATCATCCGGATGGATTGCCATCCGCACATCATTCTCCTTAGCCACAGGAATAATTTCTTTTAGAAAATACTCCAGATTGCTCCATAACTTTTCTTCATCTATTGTTTTATATTTGTCAAAAATTTCTGCCAGTTGTTCCTTTGTGTAGCTGGAATCCCAACCCGGCAGAGACAATTCCCCTTTTAGCGGATCCATTTTTTCCAATTGTTCTTTATAAAATACCAGAGCCGTTGAACCATCCGGCAGTTCCTTGTCCAGCTGAGTACGTGTCCAGTCAAACACCGGCATAAAATTATAGCAGATAACTTTCACTCCGACCTTTGAAAGTCTTCTTATATTCTCTTTATAATGATCAATATACTGTTGTCTGCTGGGAAGCCCCAGCTTGATATCTTCATGAACAGGTACACTTTCAATCACATCAAATTTAAGTCCTGCCTGCTCTACCTGCTTTTTCACCTGCTGAATACTTTCCTGACCCCAAACCTCTCCTACGGGCACATCATAGATAGCTGTTACTATACTGTTCATGCCCGGAATCTGTCTGATATACTTAAGTTTTACCGGATCACTTTCTCCATACCACCGAAATGACATTTTCATAAGCCTTCCTCCAATTCTAAAAAATTAATAATATATTATAACCCATCTTCTGAAACAATAATATGTTTTTATTGCTGTTTGACTTGCAAAAATTGCTGTGGTAAGATACTTTTATTATACAATGCACCGGAAGATTGCTATGGAATAATCTATTGCTTTCTACACCCACAGGAGTATGCTTCGGAGGTGTCTATGAAAAAGAAAACGCAGAAATATCTTAAACGTCAAAGTATGTTAACCAATAATTATGAAGTATTCCATTATTCCGATCGAGAGCTTGATAAAGTCAATCTACATCATCATGATTTTTACGAGTGTTATTTTTTTATCTCCGGAAATGTAACCTATCTTATTGAAGGGAAGACATATCCTCTCCTTCCCGGAGACATTATTTTAATTAACTCAAGGGAGCTTCATCAGCCGATTATCAACACAAAGGAAATTCCCTACGAACGAATTGTACTATGGATAAACTCTACCTTTCTAAATAGCCTTTCTACAGAAACAGCAGACTTAAAAAGATGTTTTGAAGACCATAAAAAAGAAAATGTTATCAGAGCAGATATAGAATCACAGCAAATTGTCAAGGTAATCCTTAACAAGCTTTTGAATTTGGATCATTACAATGGAATGGGGAAAGAACTTTTATATAAAGCTTATATTGTTGAGCTTTTCATTACATTGAATAATCTTCTGTTTCTAAATAGTAACAACTTAAAGATTAAAATCGAAAAAAGCCGCCAGATTGATGAAATAATACAATATATAAATAATCATCTTGAAGAAGAAATAAAAATTGAAGATTTGTCAAATAAGTTTTTCATCAGCAAATTTCATCTGCTTCGGGAATTTAAAAAATACTCTGGTACTACGATTCATAAATTTATCATCCAAAAGAAATTGATTCTCGCCAAAGAGCTTATTCTTACCGGCATCCCAATTATACAGGTATATGAACAATGTGGTTTTGGTGATTATTCTAATTTTTTTCGGGCTTTTAAAAATGAATACGATGTAACACCAAAACAGTTCCTTGCGTTAATGCGCAGAGACAATACTTCTTAGCATTCTTTTCATACTGTCCTCATTCATTATTAACATAAATGTAAAAGAGGCTCTTCTATCTACTTTTTTAGTCGATAGAAGAGTCTCTTTTTATTCTTAAACCTTATTCTGAAACCTTATTCTTAAGCTTCATTCTTCACTAAGAGAAATAGTTACCGATTATTATGCAAGCCGGTGTCGTCCCGCTTCTTTCCAACTAGCCTTTCTTTTACCTTAACCTCTAACCCTTGGATTCAGCCTTTGTATTTGTCTTTGCAGGTGATTTATTTGTAAATTTCAAATTATCTATATACATAGTTCCCGAGAAATCACAATTTCCATCGGCAACAACTACTGTGATGTCACGTAAAACCGTATCCGACGCAAATACTTTTCCATCACTTAGATTATCCAAATTAAATGATACCTTGAATTTGTATAAACCATCCGCTGTCTTAGTTTTAGAACGAAGCTTTGTCAAATCAATATTATACGTATCCTTCACCTGAGCCCAGTAGCTCAGAGCCGGAGGCGCAAATGCCAGATTAATCTGAAGCATTCCCTTGCTAGCTTTTACAGGCTTTAAATAAAAATCAAATGTGATATATTTATTCGTATTACGAGTAGCATTAATTCCTCCAAGTATAAGTCTTGGTGACACAGACCAGGGATCAGCAGGTACACTCTCCGGATATTGAACGTCCCAGGAAAGTGCTTTCGAGCCATTTGCTTTCTGAATTTTTAAAGAACCTTTTACACCCGAAGCTGCATCCCAGCTCCATCCCTGCCGGGTTGTATCTTCAAATGTAGACGGAAGCGTTGCTTTACCCAATGGATCATTCACTACAACTTCTCCTGTATCAGCACGATTTCCCAAAACAGAGATATTATCCAATGCAATTGTATCCGTACTGGAAGTAATCATTAAAATGATGTTTGTCAAGATATGGTCATTTGCATCCTCTGCTATTGTTTTTAAATTAGGAGCATCCTCCGAGGTAATTGTCAAGGTAGCTTTATAGGTTCCATCTGCCTGCTTTACAAAATCAGTCGGTGTAACCTGTCCGGCATTAGCCGGGTTTGCCCAGCTATGCGTACTGCTTTGGGGTACTGCCGCAATTGACACACTAGAGGGCTCCTTCGTAATTACATCGATTGTTAACTTTGTTGCTCCCTTAAGATCAGGTTTCTGTACCGTGCCATTCGCAGAAATTCTATTATCCCAATAGCTTCCTTTGGTATTAAGCCCTGATAGCTCTAATGTATTATTTTTATTGGTTATGCCAATATTTTTATTTGGGCTATCTGCATTGGCACCAAAGCCTTGTGTTGTTCCATCATTATAATCCCATACATTTGTTGTATATGCATTACGGTCAATTGGTTGATATGCGATACCTTTTATACGTGCACGTGTATATTCTCCTGAAATACTTAACTCCTTCATTGACCATACATGATCATCTCCCGGATTAAGATTAGCTGCATCTGTCTTACCACTTTCGTAAGCGGTAAAGGCTGCAGAAGTTTCAGCCTTATTACTAAGTGACCAGTTACACCAGCTGATGTTGTTCTCATTTAAGAAGTTAAGCCAAGTATCAGCCTCATGAAAGAACGGTCCGCCGGTTCCGTCTGCATTACTAGTTCCCCATTCTGTTGCAAATACAGCTATGCCATGATTTATTGCGTATTTAACATTACTCATAACGTTTCCTCTATCCGTATCAACGTTCGAAGACTTATGAGTACCGGTATAAAAATGCACCGTATATGCTGTATTGTTATCTGTATCAGCAACTGGATTATCAGCAGCAAGATCAGTCCGTTGGCTCCAATTAGGACTACCTACTAAAACAAGGTTATGATTTCCCGCCGTACGAAGCGCACCAATGATTGTTTCCGCGTAGGTCTTTACTTTACTCCAACCAGCAGCATCATTGGTTACTCCAGGATTATTTCCATTTGGCTCATTCGCTATTTCATAAATAACATGTGGATCATTCGGATACTTTTTGGAAATAGTCTGAAAGAAATCACCAGCTCCTGAGTAAATTGAAGCATTAGGATCTCCTGGTGTCAGTACATGCCAGTCCACAATTACATACATGTCGTTAGCAATCGCTAAATCAATGCCCTGTTCAACCTTTTCAAGCATTCCTTTTGGATCGGTCGCATAACCACTCTCGCCGACATACATGGCAAGACGAATTACATTACTTTGCCAATCATTCGCAAGAGCTTTAAAGGCATTGTCATTCAGAATCTCGGAAAACCATTGTAATCCATGTGTACTCATTCCTCTTAATTGAATTGGTTTACTATCTTTATCACATAATGTCATCTTTCCATCTTTACTAAGAACCCGTAATGCACCTGCAGTGGATGGTTTTTCAACATTTGCATTACCAAGCAGACTGGTAAAAGCAGCTTCTTTTGTGGTTGCAGCATTTGAATCTGCTGCATATGTTGGTACAGGTACAAATGACAATAACATTGTAATAATTGTTACGATAGAAATAATTTTCTTTTTGATGTTTCTAAACATAATTTCACCCCTCAAATTTGAAATTTAGGTTTTGCCTGTAATATAGTATTACAAGTTCAACATCCCCATGTTTTTTTGATATTTCTTTTATTGCTAGCAATATAGTATTGTGCTTGTCCAAAAAAGACCCTGATCTACTTTCTCCTGCTCCTTTCCTATCAATATATATTCCGATTAATCATACTTCTTCTTTGGTATGTCTGTTTTGTATCTAGTAATATCAACCCTGCGATGACTTGCTAATTTTCAGTCTACTTCTCCAAATATTTTATAATAGGTCACAACTTTTATCAATTCATTTTTGCATATATATGTAAATTTTTATAAATGTATTACAAAAGCTTCATACCACATTTACCGGAGAGTAATATCTTTGCATAAATCGAGGTTATACAATAATAAAAGTTCCATATCAACTAGTTTTTTAATTGATATAGAACTTTGTTTTATCTCAGCTATTATTAAGCTTCGAATACTGGCTTCAAATTTTAACATTATTCAAACAAAAATCAGACCCTTTGTAACCCAAACGACGCCTGACTATTGACTTATTATCCAATAAACAGGCACCAATGTACTATGATTTTGTGTTTACTCCACGCAAACCGCTAAAAATATTATTGAAACTTACGGATATAACTATTGTAGAGCTAGCGGTTGGAAGAATTGTATACTCTTTCGACATTGCTATAAGAATGTAACGAAAACATACTTTAGTCCTATTTAAATATAATATAACAATAAATTATTGCTTGAAAACATAATTTGGATACTATGTAGTGGTATAATGTAGTTGTAACACCTCAACCTAATAGATATAATATCTATCAAGGAAAGAGGTAACCACATGAAAATTTTTGAACCAGAATTTAAGAAAAACATTGTCCGTCTTCATATAGAAG
>JAEZZO010000035.1 GCA_023418475.1 Bacillota bacterium | reverse complement strand
CATAGCACAAGCTAGTAAGACCCCTGAGAGACGATCAGGTGGATAGGACAAAGGTGGAAGTGCGGTAACGCATGGAGCTGATTGTTACTAATAGGTCGAGGGCTTGACCTAAAAAGGTTTTAAAGTTTGGATGTAACATTTTCGTGTGTAGTATCAATTATTTAAGGCCTAGTGGCTCAGTTGGTTAGAGCGCCGCCCTGTCACGGCGGAGGTCGAGGGTTCGAGTCCCTTCTGGGTCGTATACAATAGATTTCTCTGTTGTAAATGTAAATTTTTTATTAAATATTCAATATATTGTTGCAATATAAAAATTATAGTATATAATATACCCATGGGATCTTAGCTCAGCTGGGAGAGCATCTGCCTTACAAGCAGAGGGTCATAGGTTCGAGCCCTATAGGTCCCATTCAATATGGTTTTATATATTGTGTAATTATTGGATATGCCGATGTGGCTCAATTGGCAGAGCAGCTGACTTGTAATCAGCAGGTTATCGGTTCGAGTCCGATCATCGGCTTCAACAACTTAATATATTGAATATGGATGGGTTCCCGAGTGGCCAAAGGGGGCAGACTGTAAATCTGTTAGCGACGCTTTCGAAGGTTCGAATCCTTCCCCATCCACTGGCTTATAGCCAAATTAGTTCATTCAAGTGAATTGATATTTAATCCATCTTGTTAATGTAAATAATATTTTACAGGACTAATACAATTGTCGCGGGGTGGAGCAGTCTGGAAGCTCGTCGGGCTCATAACCCGAAGGTCATAGGTTCAAATCCTATCCCCGCAATTTATTCAAAATTGAATGAAAAATTATTAATAAGTTAACCAAATAAGTTATGACCTTGCCCAGATAGCTCAGTTGGTAGAGCAGAGGACTGAAAATCCTCGTGTCACTGGTTCAATTCCGGTTCTGGGCATTTTGCTTTGAATAAGCATGGGATATTAGCTCAGTCGGTAGAGCACATGACTTTTAATCATGGTGTCCCGGGTTCGAATCCCGGATGTCTCATAAGACCTCATTTTGAGGTCTTTTTTTTTCATTAAAAATCTATGATCGCTGAAGTAAAGGAAATAATTATTCTGCGACAAATAACCTATATAAAAGGAAATACTTATGGAATAAGCTAATGTGGGGGAAACTATATATTACATTAAATAAGTAGAAATATTTAAAAGGAATTAAGGAGAAGGTATATGGTGAATACTGAGGTGGATAGGCTAAAAAAATGGATTAATAGCAGTGAAAACATAGTGTTTTTCGGAGGCGCAGGAGTTTCTACAGAAAGTGGAATACCAGATTTCAGAAGTACAGCAGGATTATATAATTTGAAATATATTTATCCGCCAGAAACAATGTTAAGTCATAGTTTCTTTTTAAAAAACACGAACGAGTTTTATGATTTTTATAAGGATAAGATGGTTTATAAAGAGGCATTACCAAATATAACGCATATAAAATTGGCGGAATTAGAAACAGCTGGTAAGCTAAAAGGAGTAATAACTCAAAATATCGATGGACTTCATCAAAAAGCCGGGAGTAAAAAAGTCCTGGAACTTCATGGGTCCGTACTTCGTAATTATTGTATGAAATGTAATAAATTCTATGACCTGGATACCATTATGGAAGCTGAAAATACTCCAAAATGCAGCTGTGGTGGAATAATTAAGCCCGATGTAGTGCTATATCAGGAAGCGCTTAATAATGATGTAATTATGGAAGCTGTTAAATTGATAAGAGAGGCTGATGTGTTTATCGTTGGAGGTACATCACTAAGTGTTTATCCGGCAGCCAGTTTAATTCAATATTATCAAGGGAAAAAATTAGTTTTAATTAATAAATCGGTCACATCATACGATAATGATGCTAATTTGCTTTTTAATACAGGACTGGGGGAGGTATTTTCTATTCTATAAAGTGCACTGTATAAAACTCATATCATTATATAAATTTGAATATCCAATTTAATAAATTTATGGTATATTATAATAAAAACAGCATATTTAAGGAGATACTACATGAAGTTTGGCCAGCCAAGAAATAGAATAGCGCCTATTATTATATTTGCCTTTTTTAGTATTATTGTATCACTTCTTTTAGGAATATATCAAATGGACAGAATGATACAATATAATTATAAGGCAAAAATGGAGACGTATGACGCGCTAACTGAAAATGTAGCTTCACTATTAAAACAAGATATGGAAAGTAAATACCAGTCAGCCCTGTCTTCTGCGAATTTAATAGCAAAAACGGGGAAGCTTAGTAAAGACAACATTATATCACTTCTTTCTGGAATATACGATAATAAGAAAGTGGTAGACTTGGCAATTGTTAATCTCGATGGGAAAGGATATAATCGATCTGGTAGTTCAATTAATATAGCTGATGAATCATACTATCAAATAGCCAAAAACGGCAAGTCAGTATTTTCCGATGAAATTATGTATACCAAAGATCATGTACCAGTTATAAAAATCGCAATTCCAATCATTGACGAGGGAAACAGAAAAGGTATATTTCTTTCTGTTATCGCTGCTCAGATAAGCAATAAGGCACCATATCACAATGAGCTGGAAGATGGTACACAAATATATATTATTAATGAAAAGAATGAATTAGTATCATTTATGCAGGATACAGATGTAGCGTCATTTGATTTTGATAAATTAGTCGCTAAGGGTTACCTTTTCGATGCATCTGATCAATTAATGCCAGAAATTAGTCTAAAAGATTATTACCGAGGTACAAATATACATGCAAAGACTTATATATGGGAAAGAAAATCACTAGGAATAAACAACTGGAGCCTTGTTATTGGAAGACGAAATATACTAAATCCTATCACGAAGGAAATTTTGCAATTAACAAATATAATGTGGATTTTCATATCTGTCAGTATGCTTCTGGTATTTCTATTTCTTATCTTGATACAAAGAAGATCCAACCGAAAAGTTATTAAGATGTTATATCTTGATCCTGTCACAGGGGGAGATAATTGGTATAAATTTCGAATAATTGTGAATAAGCTATTATCTGGTAAGCAGCCGGGTAAGAAGAATTATGCGCTGGTCAATTTTGATATTAACAGATTTAAAATTATTAACGACGTATACGGATATCAAAAGGGAGACGAGATATTAAAAGAAATCTATAATGTTGTAAAAAGATGTGCGAACCCTGGAGAACCATTTACCCGTTATGCAGCTGACCAATTTTATATATTGATGTCTTATCAGGAAGAAAATAATTTAATAGCAAGAATACATGATCTCGATAATAATTTACACCAGCTGCGTTATACCAAAACATCAAAAATCTCTTATGGTGTATATAATATTACAGAAAAGATTGATTCAATTGACCGAATGGGAGAATTTGCAAGTATCGCAAAAGAAAATAATAAAAGCAGTTCCGATGGATTTATATCCTTCTTTGACGATGCCGCCAGGGCAAAGCTTCTGGAAGAAGAGAATATAGAAAATACCATGTATGATGCGCTAAAGAATGGTGAATTTCATATATTTCTTCAGCCCAAATATACTGCAAGGGATTCTAAAATTACAGGTGCAGAGGCATTAGTCCGATGGTTTAACCTGAATGGAGATATGATATCCCCTGCAAATTTTATACCTATATTTGAAAAAAATGGTTTTATAACACAATTGGATTTTTATATGCTAAAAAAGGTGTGTCAGTTGATAAGAAGCTGGCTTAAATGCGGTTATCAAGCAGTCCCTATTTCTGTTAATATATCAAGATTACATTTTGCAAATCCTCATTTAGCTGAAATAATTAATGCCATTGTAGATGATTACGAGGTTCCTCACAATTTAATAGAATTAGAATTAACCGAAAGCGCATTCTTACAGGATAAGCAAATGCTGGTTGATACAGTCATAATGTTAAGAAGATACGGCTTTTTGGTATCAATGGATGACTTTGGGGCAGGATACTCTTCTCTTAATTCATTAAAAGATCTGCCGCTTGATATTGTGAAACTGGATGGAGAACTATTTCATATGAATCATGAAATAGAAAGGGGTTTAACAGTCATCCGCAATACAATAACAATGGCAAAGGATTTACATATGAGAGTTGTGGCTGAATGTATAGAGACGAAGGAACAGGTAGAGTTTTTATGTATGGTAGGCTGTGATATGATTCAAGGATATTATTTTGCAAAACCTATGCCAGTGAGCCAATTCGAAAATAAATATTTTATACAAAAACAGAATTAGGCGAAGCGGATATTTTTCAAGGATTTTCTTGAAAATGTGTGGGTAATTTGCATATTGTAATAGGCTAGGTTTTGTAGTATATTTATTAATATAGATGCATAATATAAGAAATGTATAGCGAATTTGTATATTTGTACTCATTATACTATTTGGAAAGTCAATAAACTTTTCAATTTGGGGAGTAGTATTATGGGCTGCAATTGATACAGATGTTGTTTTGCGGCAAAATGAGCGTATTTTCTAAATAGTATGCATGTAAAAATAAAATATGGACGAGTTATCGAACCAGGTTATGAAGCAGAACGGTTTATAAAGACTCAGTCCCCAGGAGGTAAATTATGAAGCTGTTTATTGATACGGCAAATGTGGCTGATATTAAAAAAGCCAATGATTTAGGAGTTATCTGCGGTGTAACGACAAATCCATCCTTAATTGCAAAAGAAGGAAGAAATTTTGTAGAAGTTATTAAAGAGATCGCCAGTATTGTTGACGGACCTATCAGCGGTGAAGTAAAAGCTACCACTGAAACGGCTGAGGGTATGATTGCAGAAGGCAGAGAAATCGCTAAAATTCATCCGAATATGGTTGTTAAAATTCCTATGACGGTAGAAGGTTTAAAAGCTACAAAGGTATTGGCCAGTGAGGGAATTAAGACAAATGTTACGCTGATTTTTTCAGCTAACCAGGCTTTATTAGCAGCAAGAGCAGGTGCAACCTTTGTATCTCCTTTTGTAGGTCGTCTGGATGACATTTCTGAGGATGGTACAGAATTAATAAGCACAATAGCAACAATATTTAAAATGTTTGATATTAAATCTGAGATTATTGCTGCCAGCATACGTAATCCGAAACATGTAACAGATTGTGCTTTAGCAGGTGCCGATATAGCCACAGTTCCTTACAGTGTAATTGAACAGTGTACAAAGCATCCTTTAACAACCGCAGGCATTGAAAGATTTGTTCAGGATTACAAAGCAGTTTTTGGTGATAATTAATAATAGCATGTATTTATGATTAGTCTTTACTATAAGGAGGATTTATAATGAGCAATATCGATACCATGTCAGTAAATGCGATCAGAGTATTATCAGCTGACGGTGTACAGAAAGCGAATTCCGGACATCCCGGTCTGCCGCTTGGTTCTGCTGCAATGGCTTATGAATTATGGGCAAAGCATATGAAGCATAATCCGGCTAATCCAAAATGGGATAACAGAGACAGATTTATTTTATCAGGCGGACATGGTTCCATGCTGTTATATTCATTATTACATTTATTCGGATATGGACTTACGATAGATGATTTAAAAAATTTCCGGCAGGAAAATTCTTTAACACCGGGACATCCCGAATACGGCCACACTGTAGGTGTGGAAGCAACAACCGGACCTTTGGGAGCAGGTATGGCTATGGCTGTTGGTATGGCTATGGCAGAAGCACATCTGGCAGCGAAGTTTAATAAGGAAGGTTATCCTGTTGTAGATCACTACACCTTTGTGCTTGGTGGGGACGGATGTATGATGGAGGGTATCTCTTCTGAATCCATGTCACTTGCAGGTACACTGGGACTTGGAAAATTAATCGTATTATATGACAGTAATAAGATTTCCATAGAGGGAAGTACAGATATTGCTTTTAGCGAGGATGTTAAGAAACGCTTTGAAGCATTTGGATTCCAGACACTGGTTGTAGAAGATGGCAACAATCTCGATGAAATTGCAGCCGCAATCGAAGCAGCAAAGGCTGATCTTAGCAGACCTTCCATGATTACAGTAAAAACAAAGATCGGATTTGGCAGCCCGAAGGAAGGTAAAGCTAGTGCTCATGGCGAGCCTCTTGGAGCAGATAATGTTGTTGCCATGAAAGAGAAGCTTGGATGGCCAAGCAGTGAAGCTTTTGCTGTTCCTGAGGAAGTTTATTCGAATTATAAAGAGCTTGCTAAGTCTGGTGCGATAGAAGAAGAGGCTTGGAATAAGCTGTTTACAGACTACTGTAATGCATTTCCTGATATGAAAGCATTGTGGGAGCAATACCATGATGTGAATGCCGGTAAGGCTTTACTTGATAGTGAAGATTTTTGGGCCTTTGCAGATAAGCCGGAAGCTACCAGAAACCTTTCTGGAATGGTGATTAACAGAATAAAGAATTATCTTCCGAATGTGATCGGTGGTGCTGCGGATCTTGCACCTTCCACTAAGACAAACATGAATGAGGAAGGTGATTTCTCCAGGGATAATTACGCCGGACGTAACCTTCATTTTGGTGTCAGAGAGTTAGCAATGACAGCGATCGGTAATGGTATTGCATTGCATGGCGGACTTCGTGCTTATGTTTCCACATTCTTTGTATTCAGTGATTATGTGAAGCCAATGGCAAGATTATCTGCTCTGATGGGTCTGCCGTTAACCTTTGTACTCACTCATGATAGTATCGGAGTAGGAGAAGACGGCCCTACACATGAGCCGATTGAGCAGCTTGCCATGCTGCGTGCAATGCCTAACTTCACCGTATTCAGACCCGCTGATGCAACAGAATGTATTGCTGCATGGTATTATGCAGTTACTTCGACGAAGACTCCTTCGGCGCTTGTGCTGACACGTCAAAATCTTCCTCAGCTTGCCGGATCCTCTAAGGAAGCATTAAAGGGCGGCTATGTAGTTGCACCTTCTAAGAAAGAGGTTCCGGATGCAATAATTATGGCAAGCGGATCTGAGGTTGAGCTTGGCATTAATGCCCAGGCAGAGCTTGCGAAGGAAGGCGTTGATGTACGTGTTGTAAGTATTCCTTCCATGGATCTGTTTGAGGCTCAATCAGCCGAATACAAGGAGAGCATTCTTCCAAAGAGCGTAAGAGCAAGAGTAGCTGTAGAAGCTGCTACAGATTTTGGATGGGGCAAATATGTTGGCCTTGACGGAACAACGGTTACTATGAAGGGATTTGGTGCTTCTGCACCGGCTGGTATTCTGTTTAAGAAATTTGGCTTTACAACTGAGAATGTAGTTAATGCAGTAAAAAGTGTTTTATAAAGTAGTCAGGAAATCCGATTGCTATCGTTATGAATAAATTATTTTAGTTTAAATCAAGAACCACAGAGTAAGGTGCTTTAAAGTAGGCTTGACAAGTAAGAACAGCAGGCTTAAAAATGCACTTATTCTGTGGTCCTTCTCTTATAACAATGAAATGAAAATTGTTCAACGTTAACTGTTGCCAGAACACTTTATTATTACTTGCCTGTGAACTGTAACATTGGGACTTATTTCTAATGGAATTCTAATATCAGCATATTGCAAAAAGAGGATATAACCGATAAAATGTAGACAGATGAGCACCGGTAGGAGGATAGAACATGGCTAAGATATTAATAGTCGAGGATGAGAGTAAGATTGCAAGATTCCTAGAATTAGAGTTAAAGCATGAAGGATATGAGGTAGAACTTGCAGGGGACGGAAGACTGGGACTTGAAAAGGCACTCAAGGATAATGTTGATTTGATTGTTTTGGATATTATGCTTCCCGGATTAAGTGGTATTGAAGTTTGCCGCAGAGTGCGCTTAGAATCACAGGTACCGATTATTATGCTTACAGCAAAGGACGATGTTACAGATAAGGTAGCAGGTCTTGATACAGGAGCGGATGATTATATGACAAAGCCGTTTGCGATTGAAGAACTCCTGGCAAGAATAAGAGTTGCTTTAAATCGTAAGAAGCAGATGATGCAACCGCAGGGAGATATTCTGAAAATTGGTGAATTAACCCTAAAAGTAAAGAGCCATACAGCTTTTTACCGTGAAGATGAACTGGTTCTTACCAAGAAGGAATATGAGCTGCTGGAATATCTGATGAGAAATAAGAATGTGGCGCTTACCAGAGAACAGCTTCTTAATAATGTATGGGATTACGAGTATTTTGGAGATACCAATGTTGTGGATGTTTATATCCGCTATTTAAGGCAAAAGATTGATGAAAAATATGGAATACACTTAATTTCAACCGTAAGGGGATTGGGATATATTATTAAAGATTAATGATAGGAAGGCTAAGGGAGGAAGGCGCTGGGATAAAACGCCGGTATCATAATGAAAAAAAAGATATTGGAAGCGATACGTAATGTTTTAAGGAAGATAGTCCTCCCTATTCGAAAAAAAAGAGAGGATATTCTAAGTAACTTCAGACTGTCAATGGCTTTTCGCATTTCGGTTGCATACCTTAAATTGCTATTGCTTTATGGTATGTTATTTTTATTTGGATTTTTGGTAATCTATATGTTTTCGGAGAAAGCGGAATACGATAATATGGCTGATAATATGATTGCCATACTAGAGAAGAGCGGGACCGCTTGCGTTAAGAATCCATACGGTACGGATGGACTTACTGTAAGAATATCCTATAAAACTGTAAATAAAGAAATTTATAATGATCTTTGCTATAATCCATTATCAAGCAGAGAATTTCGTTACGGTATTCACTATGGCGGTAAAAGTGAAAACAATATTCTGGTTGTAGAGGAAAAGCGTAAATTTAAGATACAAAATACGGAGTATCTGGCAGAATTCGAATATGATATGACAGAAAGCTATCAAAATTGCCTGTCTCTCTTATGGAAAATAGCACTTCTATATCTTTTTATGGTTTATATCATTATTAAAAAAGGAAAGAAAAGTGATGGAAAGCTTTTTGAACCTCTTCGAATCATGTCTGCAACAGCAAACCGTCTGACAGTTAATAACCTTCACAGTGAGCGACTGAATGTTGAGGGAACCAAAAATGAGTTAAAGGATCTTGCAAATGTGATTAATGCAATGCTGGATCGTATTGAAACCTCCTATGAAAGCCAAAAACAATTCGTTTCAGATGCATCACATGAGCTTCGAACTCCTATCGCTGTTATTCAAGGTTATGTTAATATGCTAAGTCGTTGGGGATCGTCTAACGAGGAGGTGCTGCACGAATCAATTGATGCTATCCAGAATGAAGCCAGATCCATGCAGGATTTGGTGGAAAAGCTTTTATTCCTGTCCAGGCATGATAAAAAGACACTGAAGCTTGATAAAAAGCGTTTTAATATGCGGACTGTAATAGAGGATATGGTGAAGGAGACAAAGCTTGTTGCTTCAAATCGTGTGATAAGTAATCCGGTTCTTGAAGATGTTATTGTATATGGAGATAAACAATCCTTGAAACAGGCGATCCGTATTTTCATAGATAATGCGGTAAAGTATACGCAGGATGGGGATGAGATTACAATTCTGTGCCAGAAAGTAAACGGTGACTGTGTTATTACGGTTCAGGATACCGGCATCGGTATGACGAAAAAGGATATAGATCATATCTTTGACCGTTTTTATCGCTCCGATCATGTAAGAAATCAGAATATCAGCGGTCATGGTCTTGGCTTATCGCTGGCTAAACTGATTATTCTGGCGCATACCGGTAAAATAAAAGTTAGATCACAGTTTAAGGTCGGGACCAGCTTTATTATAACACTTCCAAAAAGAAGATTTTGACCAATGTTTCCGAATAGATGAGAAAATTAATCGTATTGTTTGGCAAAGAAGAATGTATAACGAGGATCTATGCTTATGAAAGATAAGCATAGGTCTTTTTCTTTATGACAATAAAAAGTTCGCGCAGCGTGCCTTCTATTGTTGTGAAGTTTTCTCTTGCTAATACATAACTGCCTGATACATTTTACCGCATATGCCATTATTTCTACAGCTTATATACAATATCTGCAACTTACCTTTTTAGATCTTGTTGACTGGAAGGATATAGAATATACTCTGAAACAGAGAGAATAGAAATAAAATTAGGAGAGAAGACAGATAAATATGGAAGATATTATTCAGGTAAACCATCTAAAAAAATATTTCAAAGAAATTAAAGCAGTGGATGACATCAGCTTCAGAGTGAAAAAGGGTGAACTGTATGGCTTTCTAGGGGTAAATGGCGCAGGAAAATCAACTACGATTAACATACTTTGTACCTTACTTGCCAGCATGGAGGGAGAGATAACTATTTGCGGCTTCAGGCTGGGGAAAGAAGACCGTGAAATCAGAAGAAGGATCGGTGTAGTATTTCAGGATAATACACTTGATGACAACCTTACTGTGAAAGAGAATTTGATTACGAGAGCATCCCTGTATGATAAGGAGAATAAATCCATTCGCAGGAACTTAGAATATGTGTGTGAAATCTTAGAAATTGGAGAGCTTCTTGGCAGGCAATTTCGAAAGCTATCAGGAGGGCAGAAGAGAAAGTGTGAAATTGCGAAGGCATTGATGAATCGTCCGGAGATTTTATTTCTGGATGAGCCGACAACAGGTCTTGACCCTCAGACCAGGCAAAGTGTATGGGCAAGTTTGGATAAATTACGAAGTGAAGATAATATGACAATTTTTCTGACAACTCATTATATGGAGGAAGCTGCGAAAGCACAGTATATTTCCATTATGGAAGCCGGTAAGCTGGTAGCTGACGGAACACCTTCCAAATTAAAGGAAATGTATGCTCACGATTTACTAAAGCTCGTTCCTGAAAATGAAAAAAATATGGAGCAGTATCTAGCGGATACAGAGCTTACCTTTGAGAAGAAAAGCAATCACTATCAGGTAACCATACCGAATACGATTTATGGACTGGAAATTTTAAAGAACATTCAAAATAATCTGAGATCTTTTGAAGTAATTCAAGGAACGATGGATGATGTATTTTTAAATATTACAGGAAAAAGCCTTTAAGTGGATAACTATGTAAATTTGTGGATGAAAGACTGTATATTTGGAATATGGGAGGATAATATGCTGCTGTTAAGATTAATTAAGCGAAATATTTTAGTATATGTAAGGGATAAGTCAAACATTTTCTTTTCACTGTTGTCTATGTTAATCATTATTGGACTTATGGTTGTATTCCTTGGAAAAATGAATGCTGATAATGTTGTGAATTTATTAAAGCAATATGGAGGAATACGTGATGCAGCTGCGGACCAGAAGAATTCAGAGCAGCTCGTGATGTTGTGGACGCTTGCCGGGATTATTGTAGTAAATTCCGTGACAATAACTTTATCTATTGTTGGGATCATGGTAGAGGATGAGGTTCAGAAAAGGCTGTCAAGCTTCTATGTTTCTCCTGTAAACAGAGTTATATTTGTTTTTGGTTATATCATTGCTGCGGTTTTAATGGGTATTATTATGTGTACACTCACGCTTGCAGTTGGAGAAGTCTATTTTGCAATTATAGGTGCTGATTTACTTACGATTGAACAACTTGGGAAAATAATGCTTTTTATCATATTGAATGTATTCACCTCTTCTAGTATGGTTTTTCTTATATTGAATTTTATTCATACGCAAAGTGCTTTATCCGGTGTTGGTACGATTATTGGAACCTTGGTTGGTTTTATGGCTGCAATCTATCTTCCTATGGGCATGCTGCCGGAAAAAGTACAGATATTTTTGAAATGTTTCCCTATGGTACACGGGTCCTCCTTTTTACGGGATATATTTACTCAGAATATAATGACAAAAACATTTTCAGGCTGTCCTCAGAAGGTAATCGATGGATACAAAGAATATATGGGTATGACAATTATGCATCATGAGAATGTTATCTCTGATGATTTTAAAGTGCTATTTCTAATAATCAGTGGTATAATCTTCATAGGAATATCGGCAGTTTTACAGAGAAGGCGTAATGTAATGAGCAGATAGGAGACCTTTATGAAGATAATCATTGAGGAAGCAGGTCCGGGGGAAGAGGATCAGATTATAATACGATGCAGGGAATTGAATGATAATCTATTAAAGGTGATTTCAGAACTTAGAGCCGGTCAGAAAAAACTTACGGGAATGAAGGATGGCAATATTACGATGATCGATCCCGTCAATGTATATTATTTCGAAGGTGTAGATAATAAGGTTTTTCTATATTGTAAGCAGAATGTTTATGAGACAAAGCTTAAACTATACGAGATTGAAGAAGAATATAAGAACTCGGATTTCTTTCGTGCATCTAAATCGGTTATTCTTAATGTAAGTAAGATTAAAAGCATCAGCCCGGCTTATTCCGGACGCTTTGAAGCACTGCTTTTTAACGGGGAAAAGGTGGTGATTTCAAGACAGTATGTGCCTGAACTTAAGAGTAAACTCAAACTTTAGGAGGTATCATGAATGGAATATATAAAAAGCATTTTGAAGACATTTGTGTATGTTTTAGCTGGAATTACAGTCTGCACAGCAATCTTCATCTCTGTTTTTATTAAAGATACCAAATTTCCAATATTGCTTTTATGGCAAATGATTGGTATGGCAGCAATTTGTTCTACTGGCAATCTCATTTATTATACGAAAGCAATACTCAGTAAAAGGCAGATGAAGATCCGCATAGTATGTCATTATTTCTTTATTAATCTGGTGGTATTTACGGGAGCAATATTTTGGGATTGGATTACGCCGGGTATGATACCGCAATTTGTGGTTATGTTACTGCAGACAGCAATTGTTTATACGGCTGTCATGATGGTAAACTTTCATCAACAGGTTAAGGATGCTGAAAGTTTTAATCGACGCTTAAATAAATTTTACGCCGAAAGAGAAGATAATGTGAATAAATAAGAAGGGTAAATAGTGAATATAGTGTTATTACTGATGGGAATGTTTTTCATGAAACCGGATTGTGTTAGGTCAGGTTTCATGAAGAACATTCTTTTTATATTAACAGACACTTCAGATACATCCTTTGTTGTAAAAAAAATTCTGTTGGCTGTCGGATGTATGCGGGGTTTTATTAGCAAGGTTACTTTTCTGGTTATACCAGAGCCTGTGAACCATCTGGAATCAGATAGATCTGTATGAGAAAGCTTAACGGATTGATATTTGCTTCTATTCCATAATGCACCTGATCAGTGATATCATAGCGGAAGGTTGTATAGCCAAATGTATCCACAGTTACCTCCATTTTGCGTATATGATATTGTTATATTATAAAACATAGATTATCTCATCGCTTAACCGATAGGTATAAAATTTATTTATGTTTATTATAGCGATATACAGATGAAATACAATGGAGATAGGAGATTGTATTTGTAAAATAGCGCTTTTTTCAATATAAAAAAATCAAATATAAAATGGAAAATTTCGATATTTTTATTGAGAAAATATCAAAACATGATAAAATATTTATAATCAGATTTAGTTGTGTATTAATAAGTTATAGATTTTTGTTGAAAGATCGGGATGATTAACAACATAGATAGAATTAGTAAATTATATGCAATGAAATAGATGGGAGAAATATGGATAACAGACCGGAACTAAAATCCTGCCTTAAGCCAGAAATATTTAAAAGTTATTACTATTTGAAAGAGGAGCTGGTTGGTTTTTGCAGGGCAGAAAAGTTACAGACTACCGGAAGTAAGGAAGAGTTGACGCAAAGAATTGCTTGCTATCTTGCTACAGGAGAAAGAATAACAACAAAGAGAAAAGGAAAGGCATCTGGTAACATAGAGGTTATTCTTTCAGAGAGTATCATTGAACCTGACTTTACCTGTACGGAAAAACACAGGACGTATTTCAAGTCGATAATTGGTAACGGATTTTCTTTTAATGTTGTATTTCAAAACTGGTTAAAAGAAAATACAGGAAAGACATACAGGGAAGCCATCGAGGCTTATCATAACATATTATATACGAAGAAACATACGAAGCCGGAGATAGACAAACAATTTGAATACAATACTTATATTCGGGATTTTTTTGCCGATAATAAAGGAAGGACACTTGACGAAGCTATTCTATGCTGGAGGTATAAAAAGAGCCAGCAGGGCGATAATTGCTATAGAAAATCGGATATAGAGGCACTGGATTTGGGAGAGGCTTAGGGGGAAGCGATAAGGATGAAGGGAGCTTAGGATGAAGAATACTATACTGAAAATAATAAAAAAGGTAAGGCGCTGGCTGCTCTACTTAGCTTATATAGGATTGTTTTTTGCTGAATTATGCTTGGAAACATTAATTGTGGTGCTATGTTCAAAAAATCAGCAAACTGCGAGAAATGAATATGTTATGACCTACGTATTTCTTACGATTATCCTATTTAATATTATAATTGGTGCGACTATGGGTCTGGAGCATTTTCTGAAGGAACTCAAAAAGGCAGGAAAATTAAGAATAAATATACCTAAGCTTATCCTTATGGGAATTCCTTCTTTATATTTAACGCCACTCCTTTTCATATTTTACGGAGGAAATACATTAACGCAATTATTATATGGATGGATTGGTAAATATCTGGCGTATAATTCAAATAGCTTGGTGTTTTTATTTCAATATTTACTTGGCTATACGATTATCACATCGTTTTATAAGGAAGATATTCAACCTGAAATGCATGAAGAGGATGAAAACGACGGTGAAGCAGAGAGCTTCGTGGAAGAGGAAGAAATGGAAGCACGAAATGTTATAGCGCATGATTATGGAAATATAACAAGTTTTCGTAAGGATACAAATTCCAATGATACGGAATTAAAATCGTCAGAGATGGTTCATTCTCAGGAAAGATTCAAGTAGAAGTTAATACTTAGTTGAAAATCGGTTATAATTAGGCAGTAACTATTGGAAGCATAAAAAGCTTATATATTAGAAAAGATTCTGAGATAGAAAAGCTTCTTAGTAGTCATGTAAGAAAAATCGGAAGGTTCAGTAGCTTTATTTATATTTATACCGCTGAACCTTCTGATTTTTTGTTGTTTCATTCTGTGCTGATACGGGTTGCCTTAACTCTTTGCAGCATGAGTTGTTTGTAAGAATTATAAGTGTCGTTTTTTCGGTATAATTATCTATAATCTTTAAACTTCTAAAAATCCTAACTTTTTAATTCAAACTATAATATATAGAAACTCTTATAAATTCTTAAACTGTGCTGTATACAGATTATAATATAACCCCTTCTTAGCTAACAATTCATCTGAGCTACCTTGTTCAAGTATCTTACCTTCATCAATGACGAAGATTCTATCCGCTTTGCGGATCGTAGATAAACGATGAGCGATAACAAAGGAAGTTCTTCCCTTTAATAAGGCTTCAATACCCTGCTGAACCAGGAGCTCCGTATGCGTATCAATACTGGAGGTGGCTTCATCCAGGATTAAGATCTTTGGCATCGAAACCATGGTTCTTGCAAAAGCCAGAAGCTGGCGCTGTCCGATGGATAAACCGGCGCCTCGTTCCTTTAGCTCTGTTTCATATCCATTTTCCATCTTCATGATAAATTCATGAGCGTTAACTGCCTTGGCAGCTGCAATGATTTCCTCATCGGTAGCATCAAGCTTGCCGTAACGGATATTATCGGCTATGGTACCCGAGAAAAGAAAATTATCCTGAGTCATGATACCCATCTGATTACGCAAGCTTTCTATGGAGACTTCCTTAATGTTATAACCATCGATATAGATATTACCCTGCTGAACATCGTAGAAACGGCTAATCAGATTTACGATCGTCGTTTTTCCTGCCCCGGTAGGACCAACAAGGGCGATCATCTCTCCCGGCTTGATGCAGAAGCTTACATCATTTAAAACCTTGCTGTCTTCGTCATAGGCAAAGGATACATGATCAAAGCATACTTCACCCTTGATCGGAGGAAGTTCGGTAACATCCAAGGCATCTGACAACTCCGGCATGTTATCCATTATTTCAAAAATTCGTTCCGCACCGGTCATGTTTGTTATCAGCTTATTATAGAAATTACTTAGATTCATAATAGGCTGCCAGAACATTGTAATGTACATGGCAAAAGCCATTAAGGTACCTACACTTTTTACATCAATTTTAAGCAGCTTGATTGCTACCAAATACATAGAAAATGTACCAATTCCCCAGCAGATGTCAATTACAGGTCCGAAAGCGTCATTTAATACAATTGCACGGACAAAGGAATCACGGTGCTCCTTCAGTAAACCGCCGAAAGCCTCTTCTGTCTCATCCTCTGCGGTAAAACTCTGGATAATCCGCATACCGGATAAATCTTCATGTATAAAAGCGTTCAGATTGGAGCTTTTCTTACGGTGTATTTGCCAGCGCAGATGGGATCTTGTCTGTATGAACCAGAGACCGAACATCATTAGCGGCAAGGTAACAAGGGAGGCCAGAGCCAGCTGCCAGTTAATCGCCAACATGATAGTAACGACTGCACAGATGGTGATGAAATCTGGAATCAGGGTAGTAACACTATCCGAGAGCACATCCTTTAACGAGTTTACATCACCGATAATTCGGGCAAGAATCTTACCGGTCGGACGGCTGTCAAAAAAATGAAAGCCAAGTTTTTGAATATGTGTATAAAGTTCCTGTCGTATCGTAAGCAGTACATTGTTTGATATTTTCGCCATTAAATACATACGCAGCTTTACCAGAAATACAAATGCTATGTTTAAAGTCAGAGCAAATACACCCAAAATCAGCAGTCCTTTGAAATCTTTATTTTCAATATTATTGTCTACCGCATGTTGTATAATTAGCGGATTAATGATAGAAATCGTGACGGTAAGAGCCATGACGATTAATACAACAGCAATCTGTGTTTTATAGGCAAGCATATAGCGGAATAACCGAAGCAGGGTGGTTTTTTTACCAACCTTTTTTAAATATTCATCTTCTGTGATGGCATTTACTGACATGAAGCCACCTCCTTTTTCATTGCCTTGGCAGCAGGAGCAACAGCGTCTTGCAGATAATCTCCGTACTGCGCCATATAGGTCTTATAATAGTAGCCTTTTGCTTTAAGCAAAGTGTCGTGGGTTCCGCGCTCGGCAATCTTACCGTCTTCAAGAACGATAATCTCATCTGCGTTTTTCACAGCGGATATACGGTGTGCAATAATAATCTTTGTAGCATCAACCTGAGTAAGGGCTTTCTGTATCATATGCTCGGTTTCCATATCCAGAGCAGAAGTGGAATCATCCAAGACTAGAATGGGCGTTTTTTTTGCCAAAGCTCTTGCAATGCTGATGCGCTGTTTCTGGCCACCAGACAGTCCAACACCCCGTTCGCCGACGATGGTATCGTACTGTTCCTCCATTTTCTCAATAAAGTCGCTGGCTTGCGCTTCTATGGCAGCTTCTTTTACTTCATCCTGATCAACCAGATGTTTTTTCCCGAGCTTTACATTTTCACTGATGGTATCAGAGAACAGGAATACGTCCTGCATTACCAGGGAGATACTTTTACGAAGCTGCTTTAAGGATAAATCCCGTATGTCTGTACCATCCAGCATAATCTTACCTTCGGAGACATCATAAAACCGTTGAAGCAGGTTTATGATGGAGCTTTTTCCGGTTCCGGTAGCACCCATAATTCCGACTGTTTTACCAGGCTTAAGATTAAAGTTGATATTGGTTAAAATGTTTTTTTCTCCCAGAGAGAAGGAAACGTGCTCAAACTGAACGCTGCCGGACACAGAATCAAGAACAACCGGCTCGTCTTTCTCAGGGATCATAGGTTGCTCTGCGTAAATTTTTCTAATTCTCTTGGAAGAAGCAATAAACGAAGCAAACATGTTGGAAAGCCATCCAAGCATCTCCATCGGCCATACAATATTCATAGAATATTCCACAAAGGCGCTCAGTGTACCAAGAGTCATTTTATCTCCTATCACCTGATAGCCGCCAATGATTATGATAGATAAGGGAAGAACTTTAGTAACAAACTGAAAATAAGGATAATACTTAATAAATACTCTTGACTGCTTCATATTCAGATCATAGTATTTTTGATTATGAGAAAGAAATTTTTTTATCTCAAACTTCTCACGGGCAAAAGCCTTAACCGTACGGACTCCCGCAAGGTTTTCCTGTGCCACGGTATTTAATTTGGCATTCTCTTCGCTGATGGATTCATAAATTTGACCTAGTTTTGTCTCCATAAAAATTGCCAGACCAGCCATAATCGGTAAAACAACACTCGGTATAATCGCAAGGGTTGGGCTTAGGCGGTACATACAGAATAAAACCATTGAGGTATGAATGACGATTTCGATCAGGAGCATACTGACAAAGCCAAGTCCCTCCCAGATACGGTCCACATCGTCTTTTACACGCGACATCAATTCGCCGGTGTTATTCTTATCAAAGAAGTCCAATGAAAGTCCCTGAATATGGTTAAATAAATCATGCCGTACGTTAAGGGAAATTTTTGAACTTACCATATCATAAGTAAATTCCTTAAAATATTGGAAGATACATCTTCCGAAACCGATAAGCAAAACGAGAATCAGCAGTTTGCCAAGCAGGCCGGTATCTCCTTCTATAATTACATTATCTATAATACGCTTCGTAACCTGAGGTGACAGCATATCCAGGGACACTGCCAGAAAGGTAAATAGAATACCAAGTACGTAAGCATACCAGTATTTCAAAATATATCTGGATATTTTTTTCATAAACTCTCCATTTCTGCATTTTTCAAATGCAAGTGATGCAATCAACTAACAGATAACTTAAGAACTATTTCCCCATGGATTAATTCCAGGGATGACTAAGCATCCCCAAAACTGCGCCTGCTTACTGCAAGCGCAAAAAACCGCGGTATGATATACCGCGGTAAAATAGTCAAAAATATAGATTATGAATATTTCATTTTCCTAAGGCAGCCACAAAGGAAGATGAAAGGAAATCTAATTATTTCTGTTCCATGAGGTAATATCATATAAATTAATCTGTTTGAAGTTGAAATGATTGCTACTGGTTTTAGATTTCATATGTTTACCTCACTTTCTGTAATAGTCTGCCATTATTATATCCACTTATTGGGGATATTGTCAACAGTTTTTTGATACAAATATAAATTTTATTAAGGATAGATAAACAAAAAGAATAAATCTTAATTTTTAATTAAGAATAAAAATCTTAAAGAATTATTCACATTTCTATGTTATAATGTAAACAATGAACAAAATATGAATACAAATAATATGTTTTTTTGACATTCAATACAAAGATAAGGTCGTGAGTAAATGGAATTACCTATGTTTTATAACGAGGCAGAGGACTGGGGTAACGCTCTGCTGCTGTATGATGCTGCGTTAAAAGAAATCAATACAAAACTAGAAATACTAAACAATGAATTTAAAATGGCACACCAATATAATCCGATTGAGCATATTACATCAAGGATAAAAACGCCACAGAGTATCGCTAAAAAGTTGAGGCATAACGGAAGGGAATTAACAATTGAAAATATCGTAAAATATGTGAACGATATCGCAGGAATTCGAATAATCTGTTCTTTCACTTCCGACATTTACCGTATCGCAGATTTGATTGCGAAGCAAAATGATATAAAAGTTTTAAAGATCAAGGATTATATCATGTGTCCCAAGGAAAACGGTTATACTAGTTATCATATGATAGTTGCAATACCTGTATTTTTATCGGATAAAACGGTAGAGACTAAGGTGGAAATACAGATTAGAACAATCGCAATGGACTTTTGGGCCAGCCTGGAGCATAAGATTTATTATAAATTTGAAGGGAATGCTCCGGAACATATCCGCAAGGAATTGCGCGAATGCTCTGATATTGTAGCATACCTTGATCAGAAGATGCTCAGCTTGAATGAAGAAATTAAAGAGTACAGCAGAGAACGTATCGGTGTATATCATGAGGATATTACCAGAACCTATACTGCTGTAGTCGCGGAATCTTTCGGTACGATCATTGAGGAGGAAGAAGACCCAAAAGAGGAAGCGGTTGAAGATTCTTCGGAAGCAGAAAAAGGTAAAACCAGCCGTAAGCGAATGCTGTTTGGCTTTCGTGGATAACATTAGGAGAGGCAGACATGAATTTACCATTTGGATTACCAAATATGAAAGAAACTATTGTAAGAAAAAAGGATGAAACAACAGAAGCAGCTGCACTTTATGAACGAAAACTGAGGGAATACAGAGATACACTGGAGATTTATAAAAACTGTATCGAGGAGTATTCTGGCAAGCTGGAAATTATCGATAAAAAAACGCTTGAGGAACAATTATCTCTGGTGCAGACCGCACTGGATATTACCTATCTGAAGGAGCAGTCAGATAGATCCTTTGAAATGATTGAGGAAATGAAGCAGGAGACCCTAACTAAATTTCAAACTACTTTAGAGGGGTTAACAACTGCGGTTTTGGATGCAAATTATAAATTGGAGGGGCTTGATAAAAATGCAGTAAATCGCCTCTCAGAGTTTATGATGGAGATGCAGAAACAATCAGCTGGCCAAAGTAAGCAGTGGAAGCAAGAGCTGCAGGAGGAATTAGAGATAGTGCATGACAAAGTGAAGAAAAATCATTCACTGGTCATTTTTCTGATTGTCTTAAATGTTCTTGGTTTGAGCGGAATTGCATTTTTAGTACTGATCGTAATGGGAGCGTTCCCATAATTACAAAGTTAGCTTTCATAGTTAACCTTTTCTAAAATAATAAATGATAGAAAAGCTTCGGAGGATATGTACTAGGGACATTGCTCCGAAGCTTATTTGATATTGATAAAAATGATTACTATTTCAGCTTTATATTCTTAAGCAATGCAGCCAGACCGGTGGTTGCTTCTTCCCCGCTGGAATAGGAAGAGGGGGTTTCTTCAATATCCTCAACAACAACTTCCTTCTCTTCAACAGCCTTCATACTGAGGCTGATTTTCCCATCTTTTATTTCAAGGATTTTAACCGTGACAGTCTCGCCCTCTTTTATCACCTCATTAGGGGATTTAATTCTTCTGCCGCAGATCTGTGAGATATGAACCAGTCCGCTAAGACCTTCACCAATGTTAACAAAAGCGCCATATGCAGTAATCTTTTCTACGGTACCGGTTGTAACAATACCTGTTTGCAGATGAGATATTTTGTCTTTTTTATCCTTCTTTTCGATATCACGCTCCACTTCCTTGGCAGATAGGACAAGCTTCTTATTCTCCGCCGATGCGGTGATAACTATGGCATTCACTTCTTTCCCAACCCACGAGGAGAGGTCTTCCACATAGGTTAAGGATAATTGGGAAGCCGGGATAAACGCACGAATTCCGTGGAGATAAGTTACAACACCGCCATTTACCGCCTGAGAGATTTTCACGGTAAATATTTTTTTCGTGTTCATGGCTGCTATAAGATGATCCCAGGCAAGGACATCATCAGCCTGCTTTCTCGAGAGCAAGATATTGCCATGTCCATCATCCTCCTGTAAGACGGTTGCAGATAGTTCTTCGCCGAGCTTAACATCTGCTTTGATCGAAAAACCGGGATCATTGCTTAATTCCTCCAGTTTTATTATCCCTTCGGCATAGTAGCCAAGATCCAATATTACTTCTGCTTCGGATATTCCGATCACAGTGCCGGTTAAAATGTCACCTTCCTTTATCTTCTTAAAAGAACGTGCAATTTCATCCTTAAATTCATCCATAGAAGGAACAACCTCAGGAATAACTTCCGTTTCAACCAGGCCTTCAGCTGTCGAGAGATTATCCTGAGGTGCAGGAGTCATTTCTGCTGAAGTTACATTTTCAATAGGGCTATTCATTTCTTCATTCATGATGCTTGGTCTCCTTTCATTCCAGGTATTGCGAAACAGATAAATAGTAATACTGAAAAATCTTTTGTCGCATGAATACCTTTAATATGTATCTTAACAGATTAAGATTAGTATAACACAGAATAGCGAATATAATAAAATAAATTTGAACAAATTTCAAAATAAAGTTCAACTCTAATAAGAGTGAACAGTAGTAAATCAATTGTAAAATCAATCATTATTTAGTGGTTTTAACATTTCATCAAATATGGTAAAGTGGTTATAAATACCTGATATAATTAAACAACTGGTTTATCAGGATGTATTATATATAGGATTCGAGTGTCAAAATTCATCAAAAATTATATTTGTTGAATATGGCTGCATATATATTCAATTCAATGATTAAATCTGACTTTTGGCACTCGCATCCTAACTAGATAAGATAATACGATAGGAGCTTATATGGAAAAAGTACTGGAATTTAAGATTAAACTGGATGAAATATATGAGGTAAAGGGTGGCGCCGGAACAGCAACAATGCTTCTATTTCATGGGGATTGCGATTGTGCCAATTTTAGGGGGAAGGTATTGCCGGGAGGAGTGGATACTCAAGTACAGTATCAACATGAAAATAAAAGTCTTTCTGCGAGATACATTTTGGAAGGTAAGGATGCCTCGGACTGCAGCTGCCGCATCTTTGTTGAAAATCAAGCCGTTTTACAGGAAGATTGTGCACTGCTTGTAACAAAACCGAGAATTTTAACGGACAGCACGACACTAAAGTGGCTGGAAAATGCGGATCTGTCTGGAACGGTAGAGGAAGAGCAGGGCTATATAATCATTAAAATATATAATAATTTATCCGGCGAAAATATGTAATTTTAATACGATTGCATCTATAAATACAAAATCTGACTTTTACTTGTGTTGGTTATACTATATCATTTTATTATTATAAGCATTAGTTTTATCTAGGTATTCTGCTATTTGCTGTCAAGATATTCTGCTGTAGAGAAAGGAGTTCCCCTTTTTACCGATCCGTTCTACCACACCGACATAATAAAGAATATTTAAAGCTGTTTGTGCATGATGCATAGGCAGCCCGGAAGCTTTTTTATATTCCCGGGAAGTAAAGCTGCTGTTTAGTTCCTTCGGGATAAATAAATGATAATCGCAAGGCTTTGTAATCACGAATTCTTCCACTAATTCAGTTGGAATACGGTCACAACGAGTGGAACCCTTCTTCTTATCCTGGCTCCATCCGTCCAGAAAACGGTATTCCTCCAGATTGATCAGGAAAATTCGAAGCGTAAGATTTGGATGATTTAGATAATTCTTTATTTTATACAGCTCAGGAAAAATATAATATGGGGTGCCTGTTTTTGGAGATTTGCGAGGTGGACTAATTTCGCCGGTTTGTGGATTAACCCAACGGATCCACTTCTTATTGGGGATAGGATAGGCAATGGTAACCGGTGCAATTGCTAAAAAGGCTTCAAGCTTTCTTCTTAGTTTATCAAAATTGCGGGTTTGTATTTCTATAATTTCATCGCCGGTATAGATATCGGCAACAAAATTGCCAACCTTTATCTCGTGATTGACCGGATTGGGAGATAGATAGCTCTTCAGTACGGAATGTACGGTTTTTTCGCTTAAGGTGCCTATGCCATTCAATCCCTGCTGCTGGCCGATTACTTCATCACACATTTGCACAAACAATTGTTTATCCAACCTACATCACCCTATCCTTCTCACTTGTTAAGTAAGCTATTATAATGAGGGCTTTTTTCGTTAGAATCCTAAGTATCAGACCTGGAATTTTACGCTCATAAAAAGCCTCTTATATTATAAAGATTATCGATTTCTTAAGTATAGCAGGAAAAAGAAGGGTGTCAAGTATTTAACGAAAGTTACAATTTACTCCCCAGTTAAATTCACAGCAATGGTATGTAGACGGGGAGTAGCTGAAGTCTTGAAAATCTATTTGCCTGGTTGAAACAAAGAGATGCGCTAGTATGGTAACAGGTTAATATTTGATCTGTACCATTACAGTTTCATGTTCGGGACATGTACATCAAGTACCAAAAAACATGCATAATAAATGAATGTAAAATTGAACAAATCTGATTGAATTGACATGCAAAGTCATCTGAAATATATGAACTTATGCATTATAACAAAAAACGAAAGAAAAATAAGAAAGAGTATTGACATAATGACGAAAGTTTGGTACTCTAAATGAGGTTAGTACGCGAGAAGGTATTATCCAGAGGATGAAGCTGGGGAAGCGAGAGGGTAGATTTATAAAATAAGGTTGACTAAAACGTATGTAAACGGGGACATACCTTTTTGGTCAACCTTATTTCGATTCTATTCATTCTTGCACTGCCAGCTAAAATAGTGGGTAATAAATAGAGTGATTAGCCCGGCAAGAGCCTAAAATTCATTTGCCTGATGGATTATAAGCGTATCTACATTCATAACCTGTATTAGGTGTTTGCAGGGTATATCATGAAATGACATTTACGCCGGAAGTATTAGTACCAGGGACCAAGTATTTGCTTTGCAAGTTTGCAAAGTCCCGGATAGGACAGGGAACCTTGCTGGGCTATGTCTGACACGCCGTGGCTTTTCGCCAGCTTTGCATTATAATCCTTAAGCTTGTAAATCGCATAGTGGTAGTTGGCCGGGCCATTTTCATAGTGAGTGACGATCGGAGTAATGGATGCATCTGTGATATAAGTGCCTGCTGAAGCCTTAGTTATAGTTACTTTTGCCATACCGCCAAGCATTCTGGGTGCTTCCTTTTGATAAGAAATAAAATTGCCGAGTGAATAATAAACAAGCATACGGTGTTCCTTCTTCGTCTCGATCCATTTAACGGGTTCCAGGACATGTGGATGCGAGCCGATAATGAGATCAACTCCCTGATTATAAAAGAAATCTGTTAATTCCTTTTGCATTTTACTGGGCTGATACATATATTCTGTTCCCCAATGAGGGAATACGATAGTAAAATCGGCTTTTGATTTCGCTTCTTTAATATCCTTTTCCATCTTCTTTTTATCCAGCAGGTTAACCAGGTACGGCTTATCCTTCGGTAGAGTATATCCGTTTAATCCATAAGTGTAATTTAACAGAGCGATTTTAATACCATTCTTTTCTATCATTTTAATCGTATCATAAGACTTTCTCGTTTTATGAATTCCCAGCACAGTAATATCCGGATGTCTGTCCCAAAAAGCAAGTGTATGATAAATTCCTCCGGTACGCATATCCATGGCATGATTTGTTGCATGAAGTACCACATTAAAGCCGGTATCCACTAAAGCATCGCCGATTTCTGTCGGAGAATTAAAGTTGGGGTAGCCGGAATGAGGATGGGATTTTCCTCCAAGAATGGTTTCCTGGTTTACAATTGCAATATCAGCTGCTGATACATCAGCTTTTATATTTTTATATAAAAAATCATAATTATAGGTTCCATCCCTTCTCTTTCCGCTCTGGACTACCTGTGTGTGTATAAGGTTATCACCCACAGCAAGCAGTGTAACGGAAGTCCTCTTATCTTTCCCGGAAACCGCCTTATCAGAAATGGCAGAGGTTGATTCATTCGAAGCACTTGAAATAGTTATGGATTGATGGCTCTTAGAAGTTATATTTCCCGTTGAAAGGTCTGTTTTATTAGTGACAGAGATATCGGAATTATTTGACGCACTCTCGGCGGCTAAAGTTGGTTCATTTCCAACTGCGGGTACTGGCTTGCCTTTTGTCTGACACCCCGAAAATAGCAGCAGGGAGAATAATAACATCAGGAAGATGATAGGATACATTTTTGCTTTTTCGATAGATTTTACAGTGAGGGATTTTTCCATATATACTCCTTATAACATCTCATAGGTTATTCCAATCATTTACAGGAATTATCCTCATTATATCATGCACACTAATAAAATACTATGGTAATTGTAAATAAAGTTAATTACGATTGCAGTAACCAGTTTATTAAGCAAATAGATGGGGGAGAGCAGACATAGATAAGGGAAAGCGACCGAGAAAGCCTTTGACAAAGTATAATACGCATGGTATACTTTGACATAAATATGAATAAAGGCTATGAAAAGAAGAGTAAGCAGTGAAACGGTTAACAGAGAACCCTGGGAATGCTGAGAAGGGGAGACGGAATAATTCCTGACTGTTTCGTAACAGGCACGAAGAAGCTGCTGAAGATGGTCTTGGAGCTTTGCACCGAGGACTGACAGGCGGCAGGGGAATTGTTTATCTGCCCATTCTGTGTCTTAGGCTGCGACGGAGGCAACCGTTAGTATGCTAAACTGTAGATATTGCAGGGAATAAGGCTTTTACCGCAGGGTAGAAGTAAATTAAAGTGGTACCACGGGAGCTTCTCTCGTCTTTAAAGTAATTTAAGGATGGGAGTTTTTTGTTGTCTTTAGAAAAAATGGGTAAAATATCTATAGAAGTGGCAATTCTATGAGGGCAAATGCAGAAAAATCAGGTCAATGCATTTATCATGAGCATAAGTTAAACAGAAAGCTTATTGGTATTTGCTATATTCGAAAACGGGATAACGATATCGATTTGTAATTCTTATGAAAGTTTATATAGAAAGGATGAAAGAAAAATGAGCAAGAAACCATATTATATCACAACTGCGATTGCCTATACTTCCGGTAAACCGCATATCGGTAATACCTATGAAATTGTACTGGCAGACAGTATCGCACGTTTTAAAAGATTTGAAGGTTATGATGTATTCTTCCAAACCGGAACAGACGAACACGGTCAGAAAATTGAATTAAAGGCGGCGGAGGCCGGCATTACACCGAAGGAATTCGTTGACGGGGTGGCAGGACAGATCAAGGAGATCTGGGATCTTATGAATACCTCCTATGATAAATTTATCCGTACTACGGACAAAAATCATGAAAAGCAGATCCAGAAGATCTTTAAAAAGCTGTATGAACAGGATGATATTTATAAAAGTTATTATGAGGGCATGTACTGCACTCCTTGTGAAGCCTTCTTCACACAATCCCAGCTGGTAGACGGCAAATGTCCGGACTGTGGTAGAGAGGTTCAGCCCGCGAAGGAAGAGGCTTACTTCTTAAGAATGAGCAAATATGCGGATCGTTTGATTGGACATATCAATACTCATCCGGAATTCATCCAGCCGGAATCCAGAAAGAACGAAATGATGAATAACTTCCTCCTCCCGGGACTTCAGGATCTTTGTGTATCCCGTACCTCTTTTAAGTGGGGTATCCCGGTGGATTTTGATGACAGACATGTTGTATATGTATGGCTGGATGCACTAAGCAATTATATTACTGGTATCGGATATGATGCGGACGGCAGCAGTACGGAGCAGTTTCAGAAATTCTGGCCGGCTGATTTGCATTTGATCGGCAAGGATATCCTGCGTTTCCATACAATTTACTGGCCGATTATGTTAATGGCACTTGGAGTAGAGCTGCCCAAGCAAGTATTTGGCCATCCCTGGTTGTTGCAAGGAAGTGCAGGAGATAAGATGAGCAAATCCCGGGGAAATGTGCTTTATGCGGATGATCTGGTTAAACTGTTTGGTGTGGATGCTATCAGATATTTCGTGCTTCATGAGATGCCATTTGACAATGACGGAATTATTTCCTGGGAACTTCTTGTTGAGAGAATTAATTCTGATCTGGCCAATACCCTTGGTAATCTTGTAAACAGAACGATATCCATGTCCAACAAGTATTTTGGCGGAGTGGTAAGAAATGGCGGAGCGGCGGAGCCGGTGGATGAAGAATTAATTGCTTTGGCACTTGAGACACCAAAGAAGGTAGCTGCTAAAATGGAAAAGCTTCGTGTAGCAGATGCAATCAGTGAGATATTTACCTTGTTCAAACGCTGCAATAAGTATATTGATGAAACAATGCCGTGGGCACTTGCAAAGGACGAAGAGAAAAGGGCACGTCTGGAAACTGTGCTTTATCATCTGACAGAAAGTATCTGTATCGGTGCTACTCTATTAGAATCCTTCATGCCGGAAACTGCACAGAAAATTTTCGCCCAGCTTTCCGCTAAGGCAAGATCGGTGGAGGAGCTTTCAAGCTATGGCTTATATCCGGATGGAACAAAGGTTACCGAAACACCGCAGATCTTATTTGCAAGACTGGATATTAAGGAGGTACTACAGAAAGTGGAAGAAGAGAAGAAAGAAACATTAACAGAAGCAGCAAAGGATGAGAATACACAGGATGAAAAGGGTGCAGAAGGCTCTGAGGTAATTGATGTGGAAGCGAAGCCGGAAATCACCTATGAGGATTTTGCAAAGCTTCAGTTTCAGATTGGTGAGATCATAGCTTGCGAAGAAGTGAAAAAATCAAAGAAGCTGTTATGCTCCCAGGTGAAAATCGGTTCTCAGGTAAAACAGATTGTATCCGGCATTAAGGCGCATTATTCGGCAGCAGAGATGGTGGGAAAGAAGGTTATGGTAGTGGTGAACCTAAAACCGGCTACACTCGCAGGTATTTTATCAGAAGGAATGCTCTTATGCGCAGAGGATGCCGAGGGCAAGCTTGCTCTTATGATTCCGGAAAGGCCGATGCCTTCGGGAGCTGAAATACAGTAAATTGCCTGAAGTCTATGAGAATATGGAATGGTCCGGGTTGAGAATATCCGGGCCATTTTTATTGTACATACGGTAGGCACACATACTATTCTATTTCTAGTACTAATACAGATAATATTGTTATCACATTTTTATAGGAATAATATATCATTTGTATTGATTAAAATTAATATAAATGATACTCTTAAGTCAAAAATCATTGTAAAATTATTCAAATAATAGAACGTATGATATTTAGAATTTGAGTGTAAAAGTTAGATTTTGTCATGAATATAGTTGCATATATATTCAACTAATATAATTCTTGATGACTTTTATTATATAACCGTGCCAAGCGAAGCGAGTGTGCATCCGCCGGAGGCACTCAAATCCTAGCATACGATATTAAGTTGGAGGATATATGGAACAAATTCTTGTTGTAGAGGATAATCCGGATTATAAAGAGCTCCTTCAGAATTTTCTAGAAAGTGCCGGTTATGCCGTTACCCTTGCTGAGGATGGTGTTGAAGCATTGCTTATTGCTAAGAAACAAGTATTTGATTTAATACTGTTAGATATTATGCTGCCAAAGATAGACGGATACGGAGTATGTGAAGTGATCAGGGGGGAATCAAACATCCCAATCATTATGCTGACCGCACTGGATAGTGAGGCCTATCAGGTTCGTGGGTTTAAATTATGTATTGATGATTATATTACAAAGCCGGTATCTATGCCAATCTTACTTCACAAGGTGGCTGCAGTGCTGCGCAGATCAACTAATTCGGAAGTATTTAATCTTAATTATCGGAACATCTCTTTAAATATTAAGTGCCACAGCGTTAGTATCAGCGGTAACCCCGTTGAGTTCACTCTTCGGGAATTTGAAATTCTGCAGGAATTGTTACGTACGCCGGGTGAAGTAGTTTCTCGCAGAATGCTTCTTTCAAAAATATGGAGTTATGATTTTTATGGTGATGAGCGTATCATTGATACGCATATAAAGAATATTCGCAGAAAGTTGGGGGTCGAAGATTGCATTGAAACGATTCGTGGCGTGGGTTATAAATTACCAAAAGAAAATTAGTAAAAGCCTGACGATTAAAACATTCCTTGTTCTTCTTTTTCTCCTGCTTACCGTTTGCGCTATTACATATTTATTAATCAGCTTGTTTCTTCCATTTATAAATGAAGGACAGGCTCTTAGTGATCTTGATACCAGGTCAAAAGTTCTGATTGATGAGGTTCGGTTATATCCTGCTTCCGAAAGCGGGAACCTTTTTGCGCAATTTATGTGGGATACAGGTGCTGATTTATATTTGATGGATGAGAAGCAACAACAGATAGATCTTTTTACTTTTCGTAAGACTTATACTACTTCTCAGTCAGGAAAGAAATACCCCTTCCGTTTTGCTGCTTCAAATAAACAATATGTATTAATTGTCCATTTCAACTCATTGCGTTCAGAGCAGATAAAAAACGCCTTATGGAATACTTTACCTCATATTGGGGTATTGGTACTTGTTATATCCTTGCTAGGCGCTTTTTTCTTTTCAAAATATACGACCAGCCCGATCGTTCGAATGAGTAAGACAACTGCAAATCTTGCAGAGCTGGATTTTAGCTGGTACTGTCCCGACTTACGGGATGATGAAATCGGCTTGCTGGCGAAAAGTATTAATGAGCTTTCCGATAGACTAAATGTAGCGCTTACATCGCTGCGGAATCAAAACTCTTTCCTTGCATCTGAAGTTGCAATCGAGAAGGAGCGTGAACGTAAGCAGCTTCTATTCTTTTCTGCAGTGTCACATGAGATAAAAACTCCAATTGCAATCGTGATCGGGCAGCTTGAGGGTATGCAGGCTGAAATTGGTGTATATAAGGATAAATCAAAATATCTAGCACGTTCCGCTGAAATTCTCCGGTCATTGGATGTAATATTAAAAGAATATTTATCTATCGCTTATATTGATATTGCTGGTAAAAAGGTACATGAACCGATCAGCCTTTCTGATGTTCTTATATCTGCAATTGATGATTGCAATGAGTTCATTGCTTCCCGCTCTATCCGGTTAACGGTTGAAATAGAGCCTGATGTTTATAGCTTTGGTGACTATGTATTGCTTAAAAAAGCATTTGAAAATGTACTCGATAATGCAGCTATTTATTCACCGGAGGGGAGCTTTGTGAAAGTAAGACTTATATGTAATCATAATAAAGCAATAGTAACAATCGCCAATCATGGTGTGCACATTCTGGAAGAACACATACCACATCTTTTTGAGGCATTTTACCGTACGGAAAAAAATACAGTTGGAGGATATAACGGAAGTGGTCTCGGGCTTTATATAACCCGAATGATACTGGAAAGTCACAGCGCAACGCATTCAATAAATAATTTCGATGTCGGTGTAATTTTTACAGCAGAATTTCATATTGTTAAAACTCCATACAAAACACATAATTCTTCATCCTAACTCCATATAGAGTTTGATATGATGATTATTATGATAATTCGATTGGAGGTATACTATATGAAAATTGAAGTAAATGATGTAACAATGATATACCCATCCGGCAAAAAGGCCTTACAAAATATTTCTGTACATATGGACAGTCCGAACATGATTGGTATTCTTGGACCGAATGGGGCGGGTAAAACCACTCTAATGAAACTGCTTATTGCAGGATTAATTCCGACAAAGGGTGAAATTCTCATAGACGAGAAAGCATTGCTCTCACAGGAAGAACGTATAAAGTCTATGCTCGGATATCTGCCGCAAAGCTTTGGATTATTCGACGAACTGACTGTGTGGCAATTTCTGGATTATATGGCGGCACTGAAGGGTATAAAAAACAAGAAGGAAATCGACAAAGTACTGGAACGCACCAGTCTGACAGATCATAAAAAGGTACGCATCCGAAATCTTTCCGGTGGGCAAAGACAACGGGTGGGAATTGCACAGGCTCTTCTGGGTGATCCGTATTTTATCATTCTGGACGAGCCTACGGTAGGCCTTGATCCGGAGGAACGTGTTAAATTCCGTAATATATTTTCCGACATGGCGCTGAATAAAATTGTTTTATTATCCACTCATATTGTTGAGGACGTTCAATCCATCTGTAACCGTGTACTTATTATTAATCATGGCCTGATCTTATTTGACGGTGCCCCCGCAGACTTAATCACACAGACGAATGGACATGTGGGTACTTATTTATCACAACTTGGGGATCCACTTCCGGAAGGTTGTCAGGCGGTTTCAAAAGTTAATACTTCAAAGGGAATATTATGCCGGATTGTCGCAGAGAAGCTTCCAACCTATGCCGAAGCTGTAGAACCAACGCTTGAGGATGCATATCTTTATCGAATTCAGAAAGGGGCGGTCAATCCATGAAGCTATTTTCGATCTACCTCGTTGAACTGCGTCGGTTAATTCTATCCAAATTTGTGTGGTTTACTACTGCACTTAGCTTCTGCAGTCTGCTGTATGGCTATGTGATTACGTCGAAAGGTTATGAAGACAGTACCATGACAAATCAATATATTGCACAGCCTATTTTGACGGGTGCCGCTATCGGAGCGGTACTATGGGCAATCCTTGCGTTGCTGGAATCTGACCGGATTTATCGTGCGAAAACCGATACATTGATTGATACAATGATTTCTCCCGTCGTTATGGCCCTCTCCCGTGTACTCGTCCTCATGACTTTATCGTTGCTGGTAGCATTGCTTTGTATGATTTTCTTTTTACCATATACCATGATAAAGATTGATTATTTATTTAATCCTTTATTGTACTTTAGCAGCTACCTTATGCTTATTCCGCCTATATGGTGGTGTTCTATCTTGTTAGCATCGGCATTCTATCACATCACACACCAGATAGAACTTGCCGGATTGTTATACGTGGGGTGCGTCTATTTTAGCTATAGCAGATACGTAAGCCGCAGTTACTTCGCCCGTTGGATCAATCCAATTATCATTGGTTATTCCGATGGCTTTTCTAACGCGCTTATTTTACGTATTACATTTTATGCTCGCGTTTTTTGGTTACTGCTGGCAGGAGGCCTGTGGTTATTATCTACACTGTGCATCCGGAGGTATCAAAAGGGATTAACAGGCTCATTCCTACGGAGTCTGAGAAAAGTGTATATTCCTGTCATTTCGGCAATGCTATTGTGCATGGGGGTACTGCTATGGGTATTTCAGCCCTATGTCAACCACGCTCCCTATGAATGGATTGATGATGATACTTGCTTTGAGAATAAGACCGCAGCCAGTGTCTCACATATCACATACAATCTGACTGCGAAAACGTCGGGTATCGTTAATGGTATTGCAGAATACACAATTGATAAATCAAACAATTTAAAAGACAATATTTGGCTTGATCCCGGATATCGAATTTTAAGTGTGACCTGTGACGGCAAGGATATTCCCTTCCATACGCTGAAAAAGGATATTAATGAATTTAGAAAAACGACTCTGACAATCCCGAAAGGGGCTGCCATGAAGTTGGTTATAAAGTATCGGGGGATGCCTCAGATGTTACGCTGCTTTATACCGTATTCCTGGGATAACACCAGTTCTTTGGATTATGTTTCCCTGAGTAATGGGGCTACTATACCAACATATACCAGCTTCGAACATCCGGATAAATACGACCTTAAGCTAACTCTTCCAAGGAAACTGGTACCTATTATAAATCATCAATTACTGACGGATTATGCCCAAAACAGTAACGGGACAAGAACGTGGAAGAAATCTGATATGACAGGTTATACGGTCTGGCTTACAGCCTGTGATTACGAAAACGTGGAATTCCAGGGTGCCGGGGCAACAATTAATCTTATCTATAGTAAGAAGTATGATCAAAACATTAAAAAATACGACATTCCACAATCAATTTCAGATGTAATGGATTATTGTACTGCACATCTAGGACCGTTGAGCTTTATTAATAGCGGTAAACTAATGATGGTTCAGCGATCGGCAAGCTTTGGAGGAGGTGGAGGTGCTGGTGAGGGATGGGTAGAGTGGACTGAGGATTTATTTACTCAAAATAATCTGAGTGATAAGATGAAAGGGGCTAATGCAGCTGAAGTATTCGCACATGAAATAATCCATGAATGGTGGGGTGGATTAGGTGTGTACTGTGGTGATAACGGTCTATGGTCGGACGAAGGTCTTGATGTCTACACTACCTATCGTCTGATGAAGGAGAAATACGGATCACTTTACGCCAAACAAAATTATGTTGACAAATGGAAGACAGCCGTAGAGGAACAAAACCGCGGATACTATAACCGACATCCGGAAATGCTCACCAAATTACCCGAGAAATATCAGGCAGAGTTAAAAAGTCATTCTCAGGAGATTAACTTGTACTGTCGTATGCCTCTGATGATTTTAAAAGCAGAACAGCTTGTTGGCGGCGAAGCAAGTATGGACAAAATTTTAAGGTCAATTCAAGAAAAGTATGCACAAGATCCTGAAAAATATACTAATCCGTTCTCTTATCAGGAATTTTTAAGTGCCTGCGGGTTGAAAGAGGAGGATTTGAATCTTGAATAAGATATTTAGATATGAGCTAAGAAGACTTATTTGGAATAAGTATTTCATCGGATTATTAGTCATAAACTGCATCTATGCCTGGTATATCCTCACAACAGAAACCATTGCAGGAGTAGCGTATACCGCACCCTTCTCATTATGGAGCTTTGGAGCCTATCTTGCTTGCGTATTACCTTTTTCGATAATAACAGTATTATTTTTGATTTCGGTTTATTATTCTAAGAAGGAAAGACAGGTAGAAGTTTTGACAATGGTAACTCCAATGAATAAAGCGCATTACGCACTGGTCAGAAATGGAGCTATAGCAGTTTGTTTTCTGATTATTTGCAGCATTATGTTTCTTATGGGAATTTATTTTTATAGTTCCTACTTTGATTATGAAAAAGTCGTTCTTTACCTTCTTCCCTTTATAATGCTGGTATTCCCCTGCTTATTATTTACATTGGGAATTGGACATCTGGCGGGACGTATTCATCAAGGGCTGTTGTATGTACTTATGGTTATCGTACTGGTACTTGGATTTGCTAATAGCGGTAATTTTGATTTCTTTGGAGGGTGGTATTTTGGTAGTTATCCTTTATCCCTGCCAATTGGTATAGAGGGAGAACCTGCCTTTACAGTAAGTTCCGGATTCTTGGCTGCACGGTTAATCTATCTTACAGCAGGAGTAATTTTGTTAACCATTGGTATTAGTGCCGGACAGCAAAAAGCAAGGAAGGCATGATTTAACTCAAAATCGACTACAATAGTAGCAGTTCTTTAAAATATTTTTAAGTAGGAGTAATCGAGACAGATCTAATGTTCGAAGTGATACTATTCAGGGGCCTAGGCACCTATTTATTTTTTTGATGATAATAAAAAGGAAGAATTGGCCACCAATTCTTCCTTTTTATTATCTATATTAGGCTAATTCAGATACTACTTTCTTAAGAGCATCAAGAGCTTCTGCAGGAAGCTTGTCAAAGCCGCCTTTTTCGGTGTCTCTGGATTCTACAAACGCAATTCTATCTTTCATTCTTGCTGTTAACTGTGCTTTATATTCCGCATTCTTCAAATCCGGAATAAAGCCATCCCATTCAAAAATTTGAATATCTTCGAAAGGACCCCATTGTTTGAAATCAGTTTTGCCTTCAACAATTGCTTCCAGAATTCCAAGTGTATCAGCGGGTTTAACCTTCTTACCCATGAATTCACCTGTGTTGATTACGTAGCAATCTACATTTCTCTCAGCCACAAGCTTCTTAAATTTCTCGTAATCATTTACCAGAGGATAAGTACGAAATGGATTTGCATAAGGCTCAACTACTAATGCGTTAGGATCAACGCCAGGAGCAAGACGCTCTGCAGTTGTTCTCTTTGTAGCAAGAGTAGCCCCCATAACAGAAGCAAGAGAAGCTCCCTTTAGCTTTATGATTGGAGGCAGAGTAGGATCCTTCATAATCCAGAAAATAGAATTAACCGGTTCAGGGATCTTATCAACTCGGTTAGGTGACCATAATTTAGACTTAATTGCACGGCCGTTTCCGTTACGGATATCCTCGGTTACAAGAACGACCTTACCATCCTCGTCCAGGGTAGCAGAGCAGTTCTGCGCGGTTAATAAGTACTTATTATCCTCACAGTTCGTAGGATAATCCTGTGTTTTATCAAAATAGGTAGGCTCTAATGCAATAGAAGAACCTGTTTCTGTATTTATAATGAAAGCATCGTCATGAAGAACGGTGACATCGTATTTCCCACCATGCTTTGCATGTGTAATCGTTGATTTACCAGATCCGGAAAGTCCGAAAACGGAAGCAACATAAGATTTTCCGTCTGCAAGGTTGTATCTCTTTTGTCCGCCGTGGCAGGAAGCGTATCCATTACGGTTGGCAATTGCCCAGGCAATTGTTAGAGTACCCTTCTTATGCTCGCCAAAATATCTCATGCCAAGAAGAGCAGCGCAATTTGTAGAAGTGTTGAAGTAAGTTAAGCCCATTGGATGTTCAGCATGTTTCCACTGGGGATTTGAAAAGATATAAATATCACATTCATCCTTGATTGGTTTGGAGGCTTTGTACATTCTCACATATTCATCTGACATGTACTGGAAGTTCAGCATCCAGTTATAAAGTATGTTTTCTTCCCCTTCCGGAATTAGTAAATGAGCTTTGACCATGAATTCCGGATCCAGTCCGATGTATACCTCTGCATGATATAAAGTAGAATAACGGGTATTATAAATAGCATCCATAACCTTGGCATTCAGATTATCACAATCAACGCCCGGTTCACCAGCTATTTTTCTGGCAGCCGCCGCACGGCCTGTAACAAAACCATCGTTAAATAGCAATACCTTTGCGTCTCTTTCAAGACCAAAGTCTTCTCCGCGATAAACCGGCATATCTGTAATGACTGTACCGGGTGAATTTTTTGCAAGTTCATAGGCTTCTTTCAGAGTATTTACCTTTATCACATTGTTACCATAGAAAGCCGCTTCAATAATGGAACGGGTTCGGGCGAAACCGGGTTTATTAGCACCAATTTCGTCATGTTTAAAATATGCTTTCGTTGACATGTTAGATCCTCCTATCTCTTGTCCTTTAAGTTTGCCAATTAATTACATTCAAACTTAAACTATTCAATCAATTGTCCGCCATGATAAGTATAAAACTGGCATTTGTAAATGTCAATTAAAATACTTGAGTTTCCGTAGTTTTATCCACAGTACCCTTGTTTCATCGGTATTGTAATAAACAACTTTAAGAAATTACCTAAAATATAAGGAATCCTCATCCTTTTTGTAGTAGAATAATGGTGTCGAG
>JAEZZO010000078.1 GCA_023418475.1 Bacillota bacterium | reverse complement strand
ACTAATAGGTCGAGGGCTTGACCTAAAAAGGTTTTAAAGTTGGATGGTACATTTTCGTGTGTAGGTTTTAGTCAATAATAATAGGTTGAATTTTAGCTCAAAGTATAATATTTACTTTGAGTTTTTTTGTTGTAATAGGACGAACTTTCCTTTAGTCCAGATGAATATAATTGCACTCATATTCATTTACATTACCTGGATCAGGCTTTTTGCATCGAATCTTTTGAAATAAAAAAAGCGCAGTGTTTACTGCGCCGTTTCTTTGTCATTTTCTTGCTATGAAAGTATAAGATAGAATATAGATTCTCCACTTGATTATTAATAATAGGTTGGAGCATTGATACAGGAATCGATGTATTCCAGTAATTGATTAATACCAAATACAGGAAGGCCTGAAATATTCTGAATTAGATTAGTAAAAGGTGCAAAATTAGTACATTCCAAAAGAATAGCTCCGGTATCCGGATGTTCTTCCATGTGTTTGATTGTCATTTCCCTGATACAGTTTTCCAGCACCTCAAGATCCTCTTCCAGTTTATCATGAATAAAGAGCTTGGAGAAAGGAGAATCCTCTGGCATACCGCTGATACAGACGGGAATTTGATTGCCGGACCAGCCAAGCTGATTGAAATAATCTTCCTGAAGAAGATCAGCGCATTCTGTAAAAATACCTATTTTCAGCTTACTGTTAAGCATCGTGTGAATAAAGGGAGCCAGGATCAGTGTATTGGTAAAAACAGGAATATTAACGGCATCTGCCAGCTGTTTCTGAAAGCCGGTCAGAAAACTGCAGCTGGTTGTAATTGCTTTGCAGCCTTCCCTTTCCAATTCTCTTGCAGCCTCTATAAATGGTGTAAGCAATAGCCTTTCAGCATTTGAGGCATTCATTTTTTCAGTTGATACATTTCTTACCGTGTAATATTTAACAGGGACTTTATAAGTTCTGGCATTGCCGATATCTCCAACGAGTCTGGGAAAAACAGTGTCCATCATTAATATTCCAATTGATTGTCCATAACTTGTGTAGCCGCCTTTTATTCTCATAAGCCGGTTCCCCTTTCTTTCTAAAATCTGAATTAAAAATAGCATACTGGTTAAGCATATGTAAAGTACTTTACTGTAATCAGAGAAAATATGGCTACTTTGCAATGCTTAAGTGTACAAATTGTCCATATGACACCAAATAAACATATAGGTTGTACAAATAATATAATGGGGTGTGCAAATTATGTATACAGAAGTACATATTCCTCTGTTCCAACTCTCCTTCCGCTTCGGAACATGTACTTTCTGTGTACATAATTATTTTATTTCTCGATGTTAAAATGCAGGACTTAATTAGTAATAATCTCATAATGTTGTTCAGTGAACAAGCGTCTGTATTAAAACTAGTAAGATGAACTATGAGCAAATGGATTAAATCTCGAAAGTTTTTAGGCGATAAGAATAAATGGACAGAATGTCCACCGATTGGGAACATAACAGTACATTGTGATAATTGCCAGTTATTGTGCGCTCTTTTATACTTGCACTATAGTATACGTAAAAATACCGGAGGTGCTGCATGGCTTATAAAATATTAATTACGGAACCAATCGACCAGAGGGGAATTCATTATCTGACAGAGCAGGGTTATGAACTAAAAATGGGCTCCGGTATCACGGAAGATATACTGATGGAGGAGGGAGCCGATTGTGACGGAATTCTAACCCGTAATGGAAGTATTACGGAGAAGGTACAAAAAGCCTGCAAAAAGCTCAAGGTGATATCAATGCATGGAGTTGGAGTGGATTGTATTGATGTGGAAGCTGCTACCAGGCTGGAAATTCAGGTTACGAATGCGGCAGAGTCTAATCAAAGCTCGGTTGCAGAATATGCAATTGGACTTATCCTGATGCTTGCAAAGAAATCCATTCATTATAATAATGGACTAAAAAGCGGTGATTTGGCAGTCAGAAAAGTATATGGAAGTGATGTTTCCGGTAAAACACTGGGAATTATCGGGATGGGAAATATCGGCACACAAGTGGCTCACATAGCATCCTCGGGACTAAATATGAAGGTAATCGGTTACAGCAGAAGAATTGAAGGCAGGAAGGAAACCAAATATGCACTTCTAACCAATGATTTGGATGAAGTAATTTCATCCGCTGATTTTCTTTCCCTTCATCTGCCGGGAAGTGCCACTACAAGGCATATGATTAGTATGCGGGAATTATGCTTAATGAAACCGGAAGCATTTTTAATTAATACCGGCAGGGGTGAGATCATTGATGAAACGGCACTGATTGAGGTTCTTGCAAAGCATAAGATAGCGGGAGCGGCATTGGATGTATTTGAGGGAAATCTGCCGAAGGCGGATAATCCTCTGCTGCATATGGATCATGTGATAGTAACGCCACATACGGCTGCGTTCACAACAGAAGCATTGGAGCGTATGGCATACCAGTCCGCACTTGGAATTTCTGAGGTGTTAGAGGGAAGACCAGTCTCTTATCCGGTTAATAAACTAAAGGACAGCTTTGAAGAGAATAAGGGAATATCGGCTGTGATGAATTATTTTCGTTATGAGTTCGGTAACAAAGAATAATTGGTTCAAGACGGTTATACAGGAATGGAGAATTACATGGCAGCAATGATACAAATGCAGGGGATGCTTTTTCTATTGATCCTGGCGGGAATATATGCACACAAAAAAGGTATTATAACCAATCAAAACAGAAATAAATTCACGGATCTGATTATAGAGATAATTTTACCTTGTAATATTGTTAATTCATTTCTGATCCAATGGTCCTATGATATTCTGAAAAATTGCTTTGCTGTTTTTCTGGTGGCTATCGTAACACAGGCATTATATGTTCTGCTCAGCAAATTACTGTTTCGAAAAACTACAAAAGACAGGCAGGCAGTACTGCGGTACGCTATTATTTGTTCCAATGCAGGATTTTTGGGAAATCCGATTGTAGAGGCTGTATTTGGTAGCAAGGGTCTTTTATTCGCATCCGTGGCTCTTATTCCCCTTCGTTTTACCATGTGGTCTTCTGGATTGTCCCTGTTTACAAAGACATATGGGAAATCAACCGCGCGAAAGCTTCTGACGCATCCCTGTATCATAGCTGTTTATATTGGCTTTTTCCTAATGCTTACGCAGCTTGCACTGCCGGAATTTGTAACTAAGACAATTGCAGGAATAGGAGGCTGTAATACGGCAATCTCCATGCTTGTAATCGGATCAATTCTTGCAGAAATTAAAGTGAAGGAAATTCTTGACCGGCAGCTTTTTGTTTATTCAGCCTTAAGATTGATTGCCATTCCGTTTGCTGTTCTTTTTATACTGAAATTATTTAGAGTAGATAGTCTGGTTACCGGAGTGATTGTTCTGCTGTCGGCAATGCCGGCCGGAAGCACAACTGTCATGCTTGCGGACAAATATAACGGGGACAGTAAATTTGCATCCTCCTGTGTGTTTATAAGCACAGTGCTGTCCTTAATAACAATACCTGTGATCAGTATGTTTCTAATCTCGCTTTAGGAAAACCGGACGAAGAATCACGAACCGGTATGCGCAAGTTACGCGCGCACAACAAAAGCTTGTATTATAGAATATGATTGAGAGTGTGCGAAGCACACTTTTTGGCTGGGATAATAAAAAGTTTGCGAAGCGTGCTCTTTATTATATAGGAAAGGCGGGGCGTTTATGAAGGTTTTAATGTTCAATGTGAATGAGGAGGAAGAAGATTATATCAGCAAGTGCAATCAGAATTTTTCTTTTGATTTGCAAATTGCGGACTTTGACTTCAATACAACAGAAAAGGAAAGCTTCAATGGCTTTGACGCAATATGGATTTTAACCGGTTGCAGGGTGACCTCAGATAAGGTCAAAGAGCTTGCCGCAGCGGGTGTCAGATATATTGTTTCCAGGGCAGCGGGAATTGACCACATAGACCTTGCAGCTCTCCAAAAGGCAGGAATAAAAGCTGCGAATGTACCTAGATATTCTCCGAATGCAATTGCGGAGCATACCGTTTGCATGACCTTAATGGCTCTTCGGAAAATGAAGCGGGAGCTTATCATGATTGATCAATATGATTTTACTTTAAATGGTTTGAAGGGAAGAGAGCTTCGTAATCTTACGGCGGGTGTAATAGGAACCGGAAGAATTGGAGCCGAGACGGTAAAACTGTTAAACGGCTTTGGATGTCGGATTTTAGCCCATGATTTGTACGAAAACCTGGAAATCACAAAGCTTGTCAACTATTGCACTATGCAAGAGATTTTTACAGAAAGTGATATTATTATTCTGCATTGTCCATTGACAAAGGATAATGAGAAAATAATAAACGTTGATACAATCGGGAAAATGAAGGAGGGGTCTGTGCTGATTAATACAGCCAGAGGCGGGCTGGTAGATTATAAGGCTTTGCTACAGGGTCTGGAAAGCGGAAAATTAAGTGCTGCAGCTTTTGATGTTTATGACGATGAAGCTACCTATATCAGAAAGAAAGCAGATCCGGAGCAGTTTGATAACCAGATCTTAAAACAGCTGATGGAAAAGGATAATGTAATTTATACCGCCCATATGAGTTTCTTTACAGATACAGCAATCAAGAACATGATCCTGACCTCTTTTGAAAATCTGCAGGAATACAGCCAAACAGAGCATTGTTCTAATGAAGTGACAAATTAGGAAGGGCTTATGAAAAGTCCGATTTTCTACAATAGCTGAAAACAGAAAGGGATGGTGATGCTATGAAGAATAATTTTGACATTATGCAGGATAGCGAGCGTGTGAAAAAAGTGCAGTCCTCCATGATCAGAGCGGTTCTTAACAGAGTGGATGAGCTGAGAAAGAGCGGGAATGAAATACTTGCTCTGAGTGCAGGAGAACCGGATTTTAATACGCCTGCAGACATAAAAGAGGCTACTATCAAAGCAATTACAGACAACCACACGCATTACGGATCCAATAAGGGATATGAGAAGCTTCGTATGAAAATTGCTGAAAAGACCCTGGAGGATACGGGTGTACTTTTTGATTACCAGACTGAAATACTGGTAACCAGCAGTGGTGCGGAGGCGATAAATAATACAATATTGTCCTTGATTGATGAAGGCGATGAGGCTGTCATACTATCTCCCGCCTTTGTAAATTACGAGAATATGGTAAAAATAAGCGGTGGAATACCGGTTATAGTAGAGCTGAAAAGAGAAAACAAATTCCAGATTGATGTGATAGAGGTGGAAAAAAAGCTCACGGAAAAGACAAAAATACTTGTAATCAATAACCCGAATAATCCAACCGGTGCAGTCTATGCCAAAGATATACTGGAGAAGCTTTGCGAGCTGTCCATTTGCTATAATTTTGTCATTGTTTCAGATGAAATGTATAGTAATCTGGTGTATGAGGATGCCGGATTTCAGTCAATTGCAGCCTTCCCGGGAATGAAGGAGCGCTGTGTTATAATAAATGGTTTTTCTAAAACCTATGCAATGACCGGCTGGAGGCTTGGTTATATTACCGCGCAGAAAAACAGAATAAATGCTATTTTAAAAATGCATCAGTATTCCACTACCTGTTCTCCTACCTTTCTTCAAATCGGTGTAGCAGAAGGTATGGATACCGAGAACACCAGGGCAGAGATTTTCGCGATGATTGAACAATTTACAAAGAGAAGAACCTATCTGATGAGCCGTCTTGACCGGATAGAAGGATTATCCTATGTAGTTCCCAGGGGTGCATTTTATACCATGGTAGATGTCTCGAAAACAGCCTTATCTGGTATGGAATTTGCAGAAAGACTCCTGGAGGAAAAGCATGTAGCAGTTATTCCTGGGATAGGACTTGGAGCTCATTGTCAGGATTTTATCAGAATTTCTTTTGCCGCCTCTATGGAGAACATTGAGAAAGCAATGGATAAAATGGAGGAATTTGTATGTGATAGTTCGAAATATTTATGAAATTATGATTTATTAATAGCGAAGGTTATTCAATTTAGTTTGAATGACCTTTCTTTTTTGTTTACACAGAATCCTCCGATGTTGATGTTATGACATAATTTATGCATAAAATTCTTCTGATTGCTCAATATTAGTTGCATGTATAATTATTGTACGTTAAAAGAAAAATGCTCAATCTATTGAGCATTTTCAAATGGTGACAATAGAAAAGCATGCTTCTATTGTTTGTATATCGATGAGGGAATAAAGATAATGAACATAAACAAGATCTACCAAAGGATTGCTAAGGAAAACGGAGTTACTGCCACGGAGGTTGAACGAGAGATACAGGCTGCTATTTCAGCTGTATATTCCGATCCGCAATATAATAATGCTGTTACAAAAGTATATCAAGGCCAGGTAACGAGAAGCGGCGAGATTCCGACGGCAGAGGAGTTGATCCGTTATGTCACCCAAAGGATAATAGATAAAAAGTGAAGCCTCTTAGTGAGCAGCAAAATAATTCATTGTTGCTGCATACCCCTGCTGATATAACAGCTGATAAGTATTGTCGCCGGCAGTGAGGTTAAAATCAAAGGCAGGAACATTTCTGGAATCAATGCTTATGGATCTAACTCTGTTCATCGGTTCCTGCTGATAAGCTTCCTGCTGGACATATCCCGAGGTGAGGGCAATTTGAATGATATAGTCCAGAAGATTATCTATTTTGTGAGGTTGCGTACTGTTTTGAAAGCGTATACCTAAACTCTCCATATTGGCTCCGCGAAGTATATTACCTCCGTAGCGGGGACTGTCAAAAAGTTGAAGGGGATAATTATTCATAAGCCCGCCGTCACAAAATATGCTGGCTGTCTGGTTACCGTTAATCTCTGTCTGATCAAGCTTTATTGCTTCAAAGAACAGAGGCACGGACATAGAGATTCTAACCGCCTGTGCCACCTCCACCAGGGGAGTTGTTTCATAGGAGAATACTTGCGTGGTACCGGTGGTCAGGTTACTGCCGACAATATACAAATCATGGAATACCCGGCTATTGTTATGCAGTAAAGGATTTCTGAAATCGAGAAAGGTGTAAGGGGGCTTTTTTATATGGTTAAACTGATTCTTGATAACGCCCTGCAGCCATTTATAAAAATATTCGGAGGAAAACCAGCCATATTCGGTGATTAGCCGGTACAAGCAGCTGACATCTCCAAAGATTGCCTCGAAATTATGTAGAAACTCTTCTGAGTCAGGAAGAGGGATATTCATATCACTTTTGTCAGGAACCTTATTGTAGTCCAGGGAATTGGCAATCTCAAGAATATTCTCAAAAGGCAGATGAAAGCTTGTGATACATGCGGCAATAGCACCGGCTGAGGTACCGGCTGTTCTGCCAAGATGCTCTAACAGGTTATTTCCGTATAGATAATCAAGGGCTCCCAGATAGGAAACGCCCAGAATGCCTCCACCGGAAAAGACTAGATTACGAATATCTTTGACCATGCATACCTCCAACTCTACTTAAAAAATAGGCAATTGCAAAACTGAAAATATTAGCATTATGTACACAGAAGATACATGTTCCGGAACGGAAGTAAAGCAGAAGGAGCGGAGAAATCTGCATCTTTCGTGTACAAAATTTGGATAGATATAAAGTTTTACAACTAGCTATATATGATTCTCATGTCAAAAGCCTGATCCAGATTATTGGATGAATATGAGTGCATATATATTCATTTGACAAATCATTTTGAGGCTTTTGATACTCGAATCCTATATATAAATAAAACGCGTATAGAGTATTTTTTTATATAAAATATGCCAATGAATATAAATTATGATAGGTAAAGAGATGTTTCTGTCAAAACACTTTTTCCTCCCTGACCTCCCAGCTTGTGTTGGAATACCGTTTGCGGTATTCCTTCGGTGTCATTCCGGTTTTTTTCTTAAACACGCAAATAAAATAGCTCTGCGTATTATAGGATAGATAGGAGCTGATTTCACTGTAGGAGTACTGTGAATAAACAAGCAGATTTTTAGCTTCCGTCAGCCGTTTGTCTTCCATATAGGAGCTTAGAGTTTGTCCGGTTTCTCTGCAAAAAAGACAGGACAGGTATTTCGGGGATAGATGTACTTCCTCTGCCAGGGCAGTTAAAGTAATTTTTGTATAAATATTTTTAAAGATATAATCAATACATCTGGTAACCGCTTCAGAATAGGTATGCTTTGCGGCTTTTGCTTTTGCAACCTGTTCTGTGAAATCGAGTGCCATTTTTTCGTTCAGAACATTTAACTCGTAAAGAGTCTGGCATTTCTCCATTTTTTTGATATATACGTCGCTTAAGGTGAAGGCTGTTTCTTCCTCCAGTCCGCCTTCTATAGCATATCTTGTCGCAAGTGTTGTGTTCGCAATACATCCGTAAAAGAGCTGACGCAAAGGGTTATTGCTGCCTGACATATTACCGTATTTCACTGCCGGAAGGGTACGATAAGTAGCTTCCAGCAGAGCTGCATCTCCGTCCCTGATACAATTCAGTACAGCTATCTCATGGCTGTAAGGCGTATGCAGCCTGTAATCCTCACGATTTTCAAATAATTCACGAAATAGATTATGCTCCAGTGATCCTTTCCGACAGGAAAAACTGTAATTGCTGATTTCCTCTGCGCTTAGCGGAGATTTACCAAGCAGTAGCATAGTGATGCGCAAGCCGGGAATAAAAGCACCTAAGGATATGGCGGGTAAATTCTCAAGCAAAACCCCCAGTTCTTTGGAGGGTATTGTATGGGCAAAGGAAAGTGTGCGCATAGATAGCGGAGTATAAAACCCGGAGAGAAGCATGGGACCGGCCAGGAGATAGAAAAACTCCCGGCTGCGTTCAAAGGAAAAGTAATAATAAAGCTCGTTTTCAAAGGTTAGGATGTCAAAATCCGGAGCGGAGCTCCTCTTGAGAGTATATTCGAAAAAGGAGGACATTGGTTCCGATAAAGTATGTACAACCTCGGTACAAATGCATTTTACTAATTTGTTATCCCGGTTATAAATCCAAAGAGGTATTCTGTTATATTCATAAATCGCCTGTAATAAAGCGTCTTCCACTGCCGACAAGCACATAAGAGCCTCCAGATTATTAGGATTCAATTATCAAAAGCCTAATCCAGATTATGTAGATGAATATGGTTGTATTTATATGCATCCATTTTCATCCGGCAAATCATTTTTAGGTTTTTGACAATCGAATTCTGATTAAATTTATATACATTATAACAGGAAAATATGATATAAAACAGGAAAAATTGATATTTAGATTTTCATTTATCTGTTAAGGTATTTTATAGATGAGGCTATGCAGTTGCCGTTGATAAATTATTACGGGCAATGGCGGAATGGAGGATTTATGATAAAGAAAAATGGAATTACTGTAAAGGAAAAAATCTCTTATGGTGTGGGTGACTTAGGGAATAATGTTGCCTATGGTGCTATCGGTTTTTATCTTGTGTTTTTTCTGACGGATGTGGCAGGGATATCACCTATCTGGGCAGGGTATATTTTTATGATCGTCCGAGTGTGGAATGCTGTTTTTGATCTGATCATCGGCATTCTATCCGATCATACAAAAACGCGCTTTGGCAGAAGAAGACCATATCTGCTTTTTGGAGCGATACCTCTAAGCATTGGTTTTGCGCTGCTTTGGCAGGTGCTGTTTCAGAGTACCCTGGAGCGGATTATCTATTATACGGCAGCAGGTATTCTTTTCAGCACCTTGTATTCCCTGGTTTCCATTCCCTATAATGCCCTTCTTCCGGAGATCTCTCAGGATTATGATGAAAGAACCAGTATCTCCGGTTATAAAATGGCATTATCCTTTGTAGGCTCCCTGCTATCTGCAATGGGAGTAACTCTGATTGTGGATACTATATACCCGGGAAAAAGTATGTATCATGTGAGCTTTCCGGTAATGGGATGGGCTCTGGCAGTAGTGATAGCCATCAGTGTTTTATTGGCTTTTGCGGGAACTAAGGAGCGGGTTTTATGTAAAGTATCTGCTGTGCAGGAAAGTATAGGAAAGAGTCTGCACTCTTTGCTAAGGCTTCGAGAATACAGGCTTATATTGGGTGTATTTATCTTTAATATGGTAGGCTTCGACATTATTATGGCATTATACATATATTTCATGAAGTATGCTCTCAAAATCTCGGACAGTATCAGCTATATTTTTATGGCAATTCCTTTGGTTGTTGCCGTAGCAGTAACGCCCTTATGGGTAGGCATCAGCAATAGAATAGGAAAACAAAAGACCTATATTATTTCTGCCGTCTATTTTTTGATACCATTATTTACCTGTCTATTCCTGCCGGCCGGTAATATAGCAATGATTGTACTCGTTATTATTCTGATAGGAGCCGGAATTTCAGCCTCCCAGGTGTTAACCTTTTCTATTCTTCCGGATGTCGTTGAGGTGGACGAATTGAAAAATGGTATTAGAAGAGAAGGTATCATTTACGGAACGACAATGTTCTTATATAAAATTAGTTCTGCGATTATAGTTGCCGCAGTTACAGCAGCAATGGGGCTGTTCGGTTATGTTGAGAATGCAGGAGGCAGTGATGTGGAGCAGAGTGCGGCAGCTATATTCGGTATCCGGATTTTAATTAGTACGGTACCGGCACTTTGCTTTGTACTGTCGGCAGTATTTATCAAACAGCTTTCTTTTGGACGGGAAGCATTTGATCAGGTGAAGAAATCAATCGCTGGAGCGGAAGAAGAATGGAAGGGGAGGAGAAGCAATGGAGCTGACAAGTAAAAACAATACTGACTGGAAGAAACAGGCAAAAGACTTGGTGTTGCAAATGACGTTGGAAGAAAAAGCAGGGTTATGCTCAGGAAGGGATTGCTGGACGACAAAGCCGATCCGCCGGTTAGGACTGGATTCCATTACGATGATGGATGGACCGCATGGTTTACGAAAGCAGATTGGTGAGGGTGACAACCTGGGGATTGGCGACAGCCTGCCCTCCGTCTGCTTCCCCACGGCTAGTGCACTGGCTTGCAGTTTTGACCGGGAATTGCTGTATCAGGTAGGGAAAGCAATTGGAGAGGAATGTCTTCAGGAAAAGGTAGCAATGATATTGGGACCGGGTGTCAACCAGAAGAGAAGCCCATTATGTGGGAGGAATTTTGAATACTTTAGCGAAGATCCGCTTCTCTCCGGGGAGCTTGCGGTCAGTATGATAAATGGAGTGCAAAGTACGGGAGTCGGAGCCTCGTTGAAGCATTTTGCGGTGAACAATCAGGAGAAACGAAGAATGACGGTAAATGCCGTTGTAGATGAAAGAACCTTGCGGGAAACCTATCTGAGAGCCTTTGAAATTGCTGTGAAGAAGGGCAAACCGGCAACTGTTATGTGTTCTTATAACAGATTGAATAAGGTCTACTGCAGCGAGAATGAATATCTGCTGACCGATATCCTGCGTAAGGAATGGGGGTATGAGGGAGCGGTCGTATCAGATTGGGGAGCAGTAAGCAGCAGAGTAGCTGGCGTTGCGGCAGGACTTGATCTTGAGATGCCGGGAAATGATGGCTATAATGATAAAAAATTGATAAAAGCCGTACAAGAAAATACTTTATCATTGGAAATACTTGATCAGGCAGCCTGCCGGGTAACTGAGCTGATTTTAAAGGGAATGGCCAATAAAAGGGAAGATTATCATTATGATGCACAGGAGCATCACAGACTTGCGGTAAGAGCAGCCGAGCAATCAGCTGTTTTATTGAAAAACGTTGATCATTTATTACCGGGAAATCTGCGTCAGAAAGCAGCAGTTATCGGAACCTTCGCAAGGGAACCAAGATATCAGGGTGCAGGTAGTTCTAAGCTCCATCCGGTTAAGGTTGAAAATGCCTGGGAGGTATTAATGGAGCTGGGGGTAGACGCAGTCTATGCAAAGGGTTATAGCGAAAAAACAGGCTATCATAGAAATAAGCCGGAAGGCGGCAATATGCGTAAGCAGGAGGCTCTAATCCGTGAGGCTTGTGAGGCGGCAAGGGGGAGAGATATCGTCTATCTATTTGCCGGATTACCGGAAGGCTATGAATCAGAAGGTTTTGACCGTAGAGATTTATCCCTGCCCTGGGAGCAAGATCGTCTGATTGAGGCTGTTTCGGACTGTAATCCGAATGTTGTGGTTATCCTGCTGGGAGGAGCTCCTATGGAGCTGCCATGGATTAATAAGGTGAAATCTGTTTTGCTTGGTTACCTTAGCGGAGAGGGCGGTGGGAGAGCTCTCGTTAATTTGCTGCTTGGACTGTCGATACCCTGTGGGAAGCTTGCCGAAACGTGGCCGCTTCGTTTAACGGATACACCGGCTTACTCCTATTTTCCTGGTACAGGGCATAATACAGAGTATCGGGAGAGCATCTATGTCGGATACCGTTATTATGAAAAAGCAGAGAAACCGGTTTTATTTCCTTTTGGACACGGACTTTCCTATACAGATTTTCAATATTCGGATCTTAGGCTTGACCGGGATAAATGTCAATATGGGGACAAAATAAAAGTATCGTTTTGCATTACAAACTGCGGAACAGTAGCCTCTAAAGAGACAGCTTTCTTATTTGCCGCACAGGAAAGTAAGGAAGTATTTCTTCCGAAAAAGGAGCTTCGAGAATTTGTAAAAATAGAACTTCAACCGGAGGAAAGCAAAGAAGTATCCATCGCTTTGGATACGGCCTCATTTGGATATTATAACATAAAGACCAGGGATTGGTATGCACCGGAAGGGGTATATAAGATTATTGTAGGAAAATCTACTGCGCAGGAGGTATTGCAGACGGAAGTCAGAATATTAAGTCCTGCTATACCGCAACCGGATTACCGCCAGATCGCTCCGGTGTATTATCAGTTGCCAAAGGGGATATTGAAGATAGAAGAAAAGGAATTTGGTGCATTATACGGTAAAGAGCTACCGGTGAGTAAGGGGAAAGCTGCCAGACCCTATCATGTGGATAATACGCTGGAGGATGTGAGGCATACATTTATTGGTAAAATGATCAATTGGTATGCGGGCAGAATAGCTGGAAAAGTTACACAGGGATCCAAAGAACAGCAAGGGATGATGTCGGCGATGATGAAGGAAATGCCGTTTCATTCCATGGTGGCATCCGGGGACGGCATGATTTCGGAAAGCATGCTGGAGGGAATATTGGATCTATTAAATGGTCATTATATACGAGGTTTTAAGAAGCTTTTTAAATAATTTTCAAAGATAACCAGATTAGGAATGCCTAATACCAGGAGCAGGTACTAGGCATTTCTTTATGTATGCTTCACACAGTATAGTCAGCAAAGGTGCCCCAGTCTTCTATTTTGTTATATTCTGGATAAAAAGAAAGAAAATAAACAATAATCGGATAGTGATCCATCTCGGGCTGTGCTTCAAAAAATAATTTGTCACCATAACGGATTGCTTTCAGTGCAAGTGGCAGCTCACGTCGGAATATTGTATCGCGAATTGCTTCTGTTCCTTGCCCGAATGGTCCGTCAATATGAAGGTATACATAATAACGGAAGGTATCATCGGCTTTCATCCATTCACCAAGTACTTCATCGCGCATAGCAGTTAATTGATAAAAAGAAAAATCGGGTGCAATTGTTAAGAATAATTCTCCGGTTTCATCCGAATGTGTAAGTGTATAGCGTCTTGGTATCAATGGAGCAGTTTCGGTAACGCCGTCCTTCCATTCTGTTGCCATATTATCTGGCACAAATTCACTCATCCCATTGCCTCCCTGCATTGCCTATTATATATATTATATACACATGATTTCATTATATTCTTTCAGAAGTAGTCTTCCTTTCCTTATAAAGCAGGTATTTATTTTATGCTGCCGTACAATATACAGCAGGCCAGATGTGACGAAAAAATCGGATTTAGAGAAAACAAGAACATGGGATATAGATGAATAGATCTGAGTGAATTATAAAAAAGTACATTCTTCGTTCTACGGAAATAATATATGCTATTGAATCCGGAATATGGTTGATGTTATACTATACTTCAAATGTTAAAGTCGCCGTCGGCGACAGAAGGAGAGGGAATATGGAACGTATTTTTTTGCAAATGTATTCTTTTGGGAACAATGACCCTGCAAAAACAGAAGCTGATTTAAAGTTAGCTGCAGAAATGGGATATAATGGTGTAGAATTATTTGGACCAAACTTTGATCTGGAAACAGAGAAGATGAAAAAGGTACTGGATGAAAATCATCTTATGGCAATCTCATTACATACGCAGACAGATAAGGTGATTGAAATGATACCTTATGCGAAGGCTCTGGGATTACGTTTTATGGGTATTGGGATGGAATATCTGCCGGATGAGGCTGCAGCAGAAGCGTTTGCCAAAAGACTTAATGATATTGGAGAGGCTTGCAGCAAAGAAGGAATACTGTTAACCTATCATAACCATACGCAGGAGTTTAAACTGTGTGGTGATAAGAAGATCCTGGAAATAATTGTGGAGAATACGAATCCCGCATATGTTGGTTTAGAATTGGATGCAGGCTGGTGCGCTGCAGCAGGAGATGATCCGATTGCATTTGTAAAAAAATATAATGGACGAGTTAAGCTGATCCATGTGAAAGAAAGCAGTGAAGTATTAGGAGTGCAGCCGGCTATTAATCCTTCAGATATCAAATTCGATGAATTTGGAAGACCTGTTTTTAGCGAAGAAATGCAGCGTACATTCAAAAAGAGTCAGGAGATAAATTGTGCGGCGGGAGAAGGTATTGTAAACTGGAAGAATTTAAAGGAAGCTGCTGATGCCTGTGGCTGCGAAGCTTATATTGTAGAGAGAGAATACAGCTATGCCGGAGAAAGACGGGATTGCTTGAAAGCGGATATTGAATATTATAAAAAGAATATGTAAAAGTATGTATTAGAGCTGTATTTCATATGAGCTTGCTTTAGCAGATTTGAAAAATACCTTGTCAGGATCGAGAGACGATATAGGATCTGGCAAGGTATTTTTGTTATTTAATGGAATCTTTTGCTTTCGCTTTTGGATTGGGTGTCTCGACCTTTGGACTGTATTTATAATCGACGGTACTGTTTGAAAAATTAGTCTTACTATTCTTCTTGGCGGCATCTTTATTCTTATCTTTCATAAATGAATTTAAACTCCTTTTCTGTTATAGGATGAAATTATTGAGTAACTATATTGTTGATTAAATTATGAGTACAATTAATTCACTGTTAAGTTTTATCATGAAATAGTATTTCCGGAAAACGTATATTTTTATACGGCAAGATACGAAGATACTATAATAAAATATCAATATATGATATATTGATATACGGAGTATGTATTAACGTTTCTTGATTACAGAAACGCCGGTGTCCAGATAAGCCGGTCCGGTATTATATTCTTTTAAGGAAGCATAGGCTTCTGCCATTCCTAGATAACCCATGGTATAGGGATTCTGGTTAATAATAGCTTTCAGGCTATCTTCTTGCAGTAATTTCATTGTAATATCAGATTTATCAAAACCAATTCCGGTAATTTTGTTATCATCGGCTTTTATGGCATAGCCAACCCCAACGCTGGTTTCTTCATTACTTCCAAATAGTCCAACCAGATCAGGATGTTCTTGGATAATCCGCTCAGCCTCGGATTGGGCTAAGGCTGGGTCGCCCTGTAAATATACAGGATCTAAAACAGTAAACCGTCCATCCTCCTTGATAACGTCAGTAAACCCTTTTTCACGGTCATTGATTGTAGTATTAGAGAGTAAACTGACAATTCCTATTTTACCCGTACCTAACCGCCGAAGTTCCAGTTCCTCTATCATATTGGTGGCTGCTATTTTGCCGGCACTGTAGTTATCAGTTGACAAGGTAATAATACCTTTTTCCTTGGCAGGTGTATTCACATAGATGATTTTGATGCCCTTAGCTTTGGCATTTTTGATTGGTTCAGACAGGCTTTCTGAATCGATAACAGAGATAAGAATAGCTTGTGCGCCATTATTTACCGCATCATTAAATAATGCAAGCTGCTGTTCGGCATTGGATAAATTAGAAGCCTCCCAGGTGTAAGTTAAGCCAAGCAGGGAAGCCATATCGGAGACACCCTGATTAAGGTTATGCCAAAATTGAGCCTGCCGCTCATTTGTAATAAGATAAATATGATAATTTTGGTTTGTTGTTGATAGAGGAAGTGTTTCCTCTTTTTTGATATGGTTATACCAAAGAACAAAAATAGTGAAAGCAGTTATAATAACCAACATATTATACATTAATTTTTTTAAGCTCATAATCAGCCAACTTCCTTCACGGGGTATCAAAATATTCTATGTCTATAAAATATTATGCAGATATAGAATATAATTTAGTAATATATATTCCCTGTTACTATAAATAATCCACAAAATAGAAAAACCGTTATTATTTACTACCAATAAATATAAAGCAAGGCATTTGAGTAAAAAATATTTTATATTGTAAAACAGGGCATTGTACATCGTAAAAGAAAAGTTATAAATTGTGCAAGAGGTAATTTAAATTTAAGGGAAGCTTAACATTGTAAAATAGGCATTTAAAATTGTAAAAAAGAAAATTTTACGTATGAAAAAGACGTTTTGTATAAAGCCATACAAAACGCCTTAGAATTAAGAAATATACAAGAATCAATCTCCATGATGCAATCTGTCAACGCAATCAATGATATCCTGCCGTGATCGAAAATCATCCGTGTGTTTCATAACATAATCTCTTGTATCTGAATCTAGAGAAGAAAGATATTTATCCTCTTCATCAAAGCTTGGGAAAATACCAGGCATAATAAAGCCTGTTCCCTGTATTGTAGGAAATACTTGTCCAAATGGCTGCATCGGTCCCATATAAAATCGCCTCGCTTTCAATAATCTTCTAAAATAACATTCTTATTATTTGCAGAGGAAAAGCCAACTTATTCAGTTGGCTTTTTAAAAGGGAGGGAAATTTATGAAAAAAATCTATGTTAATTTACTTATTGGCTTTGATTTATTTTATATATTTATTTTAATAGTAAATTGTGGAGAAATTATAGTAAATTCATGAACGATGTGTGAATTTTTATCGAATATAATATTCTTTTTAATTAAATATAATCCTATAATTGGGAAAAGAAAAAATTGACAGGAGAAATTAGCTGTTATATAGTGAAATTTGAGTAAGAATGTATTAAAACAAATCATTAGAATTTGGAAAGGCATGGTATTAAGATGAAACTAATTGAATTACAGAATAATCTGGACAGTTTTCTGAAAATGTACACAATTACATATATAAATAGTGAAGATGAAGTAAAAATGTATGAAATGGTCAGCAGGACAGGAGATTTATCTCTTCAAACCATGGGGGAGAAGGTGAATGCCATTATGATTGTACCCTTAGTTAAGGATAAGGTTCTGTTAAGCAGAGAATTCCGTTTGCCGGTAAACAGATGGGTATATAATTATCCGGCAGGATTGATTGAACAGGGTGAGACAATAGAGCAGGCCGCAATTCGGGAGCTGCAAGAGGAGACAGGTTTGCGCGCAACCCGAATTCTCTTTACGCTACCTTCAAGTTATTCTTCCGCCGGTCTGACAGATGAGAGACTTGCAATCGTTTTTACAGAAGCGGAAGGTGAGATACTGGGTTCTGATAACGTAAACGAAGAGATCCAATCCAGTCTGTATGGTTTAGAGGAATTAAGAGAAATTGTGTTAACTTCGGATGCTATGTGTAGTAGAACACAGTTGGCATCATTGCTGTTGATTATGTGCAATATGGAACTGTCTTACATGGAGAAACATTACAATAAAAATGAATTTGAAGGAAGAGTACAGTGATTTTTATCTTACGGGGAGGTATGTATGAGGCGTTTTGTCGGATTTTCTGAGAAGGTAAAATATCTGGGACTAATTGGAATACTCGGGGTACTATTTCGAAACAAGATATTAGAATGTTTCTGGTTATTTTGGCTATTTGGTTTTATTGGAATATTTTACAATTATCCAGTTTTTCTTCAATCATTAAAGCAACTTTGGGGGATAATTATTATTCCTCATCGTTATGGTTCATCCATACCAAGTGTAGATAATTACCGTTGCAAGGTAAAATATTCACTGCCCTTTCGGGATGAGTGGACAGTGGTTAATGGCGGAGTGGAGAAAAATTCTTCGCATTCCTGGGAAATTCCAACACAGCGATATGCTTATGATTTCCTAATACTAGATAATAATGGTAAGAGCACCCCGGGAGGCAGTAAGGAGCCAGCTGATTATTATTGCTATGGAAAGGAAGTATTAGCACCAGCAGATGGGGTAGTGATAGAAGCGATTTCCGATTATCCTGACAGTCTTATTCTAAAATCGAGACAAGTCGATTGTTCTGCTCACGACATACGAGGAAATTATATTCTTATTCAACATGTCCAAGGAGAGTATAGCTTACTTGCACATCTGAAACCGGCCAGTGTTCTGGTGAAAATGGGCGATAAAGTGAAGAGGGGAGAATGTATTGCCCATTGTGGTAATTCAGGAAACAGCTCCGAACCACATCTTCATTTTCAACTGCAGGATGGAGTAAATTTTTTTACTTCTGCAGGACTGCCTGTGGAATTTGAAAGGATAACGGTCCGGCCGGATTTAAACTATTCTACCTTTGACTCCCGCCGTATTCCTTCCGACTATTCAGAAAGATATCTAACCAGAGGACGTCGTGTTGAAAATTTATCCGAATAAATAAATAGCGAATCCCGTAATTTCTATTTTCTATAAAAAAATTAATATCACACCTATGTGAAAATCTACATCCTTCTTGTATGTCTGAAAGGAAGTATATCATATCGAATAGGTGTTGTTTTAATGAGGTATTCCTATGAAGATTTGGCCGACAAAAGCCTGATACAAATTGTGCAGATGGATATGAGTGCATAGATATTATTCATCTGGACTTGCCTTTAACCTTCTGTAATTACCTAATACGGGCAATCATGGGAGGTCCGGTCTGCGCTATATGAATATATATGCACCCATACCCATTCAGTAAAAAAATTAAAGTCTTCTATTGGGCAGATCATAATAAACAGGTTCAGGATTTGCAGAGGCTGTTATAAAGGGTACTGAACATCGTAGCATGACCTTGTTCGTCTACCATAACCATGTAGAAGGTGTCAATAATTAGCTGATCCATTGTATATAGCTGGACATCCCGGTAGAATTCGACAGTTGCCAGCTCACCATTTAAAGCAATCAGCAGACCTTCCTTATAACAGGGACAGGTTATCGGAGTAAGCGTACACTTTGGTTCACTATCTGTATAATAGCAATAAAGTTTCTTGAAAACCTCTAAATGTACTAATTCGTCGTTATATGCATGTTGTATATAATCCTTATTAAGCTTATTGGGTGCTTCCCGCAATAAGTGGCAATAGAATTCAGCAGTATTAGCTTCATCTTCAATTGCTCTGCGAATACATTGCAATATCTCTTCGAAGCACTTGGGACCCTTTAGTGGGAGATTTGGTATCTGAACATTGCCGCAAAATCTGCAGTCAAAGCAACGAAAACATTTATCTGATGGCTGGTATTGAAACATAAGTTAGCCTCCTTAAGCGAAATATAAGGAATTTTATTCCATTCTGCTATATTCTATGTAAATCCTGTTATATTGTTCCGGATAATATCAAGTTATCACCTATTTTGTCATAAAATATTTTTTTGAGTAAATAGGATACAATTAATTTACAATAGAATTAATGAAAAACCGATAATTTGAGAATCATAATGCTATAAACTATTTCGATTTTTAAATATTATATAAAAATTTTATATAAAATTTTTGCTGAATATGTTATAGTGAGTATGGCATAAAAATTATTATACCATAAACCTGGTAATATTGTCGTTAATATTGCATAATTATTTAAATGAAAATTGTGCTAATTTAATAAAAAACAAACTTTGTATAAAATACTATATAAATTTGAACAAAAAAGTTTTATTATTATTTTATAAGCAATTTCAATAGGAAGCTGAGTATAGAAACTACCAAGGAATTAAAACTGTTACGAATGTATAATACGGAACAGAGATAAGAGATAGTATAAAGTAAACCAATGGAGGAAAAGAAAATGATTAAGGTAAAACTTGGATTTGCGCCAACGAGAAGAAGTATTTTCAGTGCACCCGATGCAATCAAATTCAGAAATCTGACAGCTGACAGACTGGAGGAATTAGGGGTTGATT
>JAEZZO010000075.1 GCA_023418475.1 Bacillota bacterium | reverse complement strand
CCAGAGATTTGCCATCCGGCTTCCTTCAGATTCGTAGTCACCCACGACACCCTTGCCATTGGCTATGTCCTTCCTACTACCAGGCGGACTCGGGACTTACACCCGTTGAAACGTGCGCCCGCCGGGCGCACTTAATAAAAAAGATGTCATATTGACATCTTTTTTAAATTCTGTATTCGTTCTATGTAAAATAAACGAGCATTTATGCTGCATCTAAACGTTTTACCAATTCTGTAATGAATTCTTGAAAGCTTGGTGAATTATAATCTCCTTCTTATCTACAGGATTAATAAACATAATGCAAGTATAATATATTTTAATTCATTTGAATATTTTTATAAAATTTTACAACGAAAGAATATATTTATATAAATACAATAAGAGAATGACTATATGAAATATTAAAGTCATTCTCTTATTTAATATGCACTGAATAATTAAATTCTTTGTATTGTACAAGTGAAATATTTATAGAATTTCGGATAACTCAACCTATAAATCACATGATTTCTATCAGATTTTCGCTATATCTACTAATGTTATATCGCTATTATCGCTTTCCATACTGGTTAACAATGCACTTGCCGTATCAAGAGCGGTAAAGCAGGTAACACCGGTTTCTATTGAGGTACGGCGGATTAAGAAGCCGTCTCTCGTTTTATCGCGGCCCTGCGTCGGTGTATTAATGACCATATCGATTTCATGACTTAAGATCAAATCCAGAATATTCGGAGAGCCCTGTTCAATCTTATCAATTTTGGTTGCCGGAACACCATTCTCAATGAGTGCTGCTGCCGTTCCCCTGGTTGCATAAATCTGATAGCCAAGAGCTGCCAGTCTACGTCCCAGAACAACCGCCTCTGCTCGGTCAGCTTTATTAACTGTCATGATCATTTTCTTATACTTCGGAAGATTAATACCCGCTCCCGCAAATGCTTTGTATAATGCTTCATGGTATGTCTTTGCTATTCCAAGGCATTCACCGGTGGATTTCATTTCTGGTCCCAGGCTGGTCTCCGCACCGCGCAGCTTCTCAAAGGAGAATACCGGCATCTTAATTGCAATATATTCTGATTCCGGCCATAATCCAGGTGTGTACCCAAGGGATTTGATCGTATCTCCGAGAATTACCTTCGTCGCAATATCTACAATCGGAAGAGAAGTAACCTTACTGATATACGGTACCGTACGGCTGGAACGTGGATTAACCTCAATGACATATACTTCTTCTTTATATACAATAAACTGTATATTTATTAATCCTACTACGTGTAGGGAATTGGCAAGCTTCTTTGTATAATCCACGATATCGGCCTTTACCTTGGCACTGATATTCTGAGAAGGATACACGGAGATACTGTCTCCGGAATGTATTCCGGCTCTTTCGATATGCTCCATAACACCTGGTATTAAGATATCCTCACCGTCACATACCGCATCTACTTCAACTTCCATGCCCATCAGATATTTATCAACTAGGATCGGATGCTCCTGTACTGTCATGTTAATAATTTTCATGAATTCCACGATGTCTGCATCAGAAATTGCGATCTGCATACCCTGACCGCCAAGAACATAGGAGGGACGGACAAGTACCGGATAACCAAGCTCATTAGCAGCCGCAAGAGCTTCTTCGGTTGTAAATACTGTTTTTCCTGCAGGTCTTGGGATTTTACACTTTTCAAGGATCTGATCGAATAACTCACGGTCCTCCGCTGCGTCTACATCCGCAGCTGAGGTTCCAAGGATCGGAACACCCATTTTAAGAAGTGCTTCGGTCAGCTTAATTGCAGTCTGTCCGCCAAACTGAACCACTGCTCCGTCCGGTTTTTCCATATCTACAATATTCTCTACATCCTCCGGTGTCAACGGCTCAAAATATAGTTTATCGGCGATATCAAAGTCGGTACTTACTGTTTCCGGATTGTTATTGACTATAATTGTCTCACAGCCACTCTTTGACAAAGCCCATACACTATGAACCGAACAATAGTCAAATTCAATACCCTGGCCGATACGGATCGGACCGGAGCCTAGCACCATAATCTTCTTCTTTCCGCTTGTCTGCTCCACTTCATTAAAGCTTCCAAAGGTGGAATAATAATACGGTGTCTCTGCGTCAAATTCAGCCGCACAGGTATCAACCATTTTATAGGCGGCAATAATTCCGTTCTGTTTACGAAATTCCTTTATTTCCTTGGCAGGTTTACCAGTCAGTTCAGCAATTACACGATCCGGGAAGCCAAGTATCTTTGCCTTATTGAGTAATTCTACGGATAGCGGTTTTGCAGCAAGTTCCTGCTCCATTTCCACCAGATTAGAGATTTTATCAATAAACCATTTATCAATCTTTGTTATGGCATGGATTTCATCAAAGGTGATACCTCTTCGGATTGCCTCAGCTATAACAAAAAGACGTCTGTCATCAATCTGATACAGTTCCTTGTGGATTTCCTCGATCGTCTTCTCCTCATAATGACCATACTTTAAGCTGTAAATATTTTGTTCCAAGGAACGGAGTGCCTTCATAAGCGCAGCTTCAAAGTTAGTACTGATCGACATTACCTCGCCGGTTGCTTTCATCTGGGTCGTCAGTAATCTCTTTGCCGTGATGAATTTATCAAATGGCCATTTCGGAATCTTCACTACAACATAGTCCAGAGTTGGTTCAAAGCTGGCATAGGTCTTCTTTGTAACAGCATTCTGAATTTCATCCAGGTGATAACCAAGTGCTATTTTAGCGGCTACCTTGGCAATCGGATAGCCGGTTGCCTTGGATGCCAGCGCTGAGGAACGGCTTACACGGGGATTTACTTCGATTACACAGTACTCAAAGGTATCCGGGTGTAGCGCATACTGCACATTACATCCACCTGTAATTCCAAGCTCTGTAATGATATTAAGTGCAGAACTTCGAAGCATCTGATATTCCTTATCTCCCATCGTTTGAGAGGGCGCCACTACGATACTGTCACCGGTATGAACACCAACCGGATCAATATTTTCCATATTACATACGGTGATACAGTTACCGTTACCATCCCGCATTACCTCATATTCAATTTCCTTCCAGCCTGCAATGGAACGCTCGATCAGGCACTGGCCTACACGGCTTAAACGAAGTCCGTTGGTACAGATGTCTTCCAGTTCTTCCATTGTTTCCGCGATACCGCCGCCGCTTCCACCTAAGGTATAAGCCGGACGTACCACTACCGGATAACCGATCGTATCTGCAAATGCAAGTGCAGCATCAACCGTTGTTACAACCGTACTAGGAGCGCAGGGCTCGCCGATTTTCTCCATGGTGGTTTTAAATTCCAGACGGTCCTCAGCCTTTTTTATGGTTTCTGATGTCGTACCGATTAGCTTTACATCATTTTCCTTCAGGAAACCGGACTCTTCCAGCTCCATAGCAATATTAAGCGCAGCCTGTCCACCAAGTGTGGGAAGCACACTGTCTGGTTTTTCCTTTAAAATAATTCTCTTTACAAAATCCGGCGTCAGAGGCTCAATATAAACGATATCTGCTATTTCTTTATCTGTCATGATGGTTGCAGGATTAGAGTTTACTAAAACAACGCAAATTCCTTCTTCCTTCAGGGAACGGCAGGCCTGGGTTCCCGCATAATCAAATTCCGCCGCCTGGCCGATAATAATTGGACCCGAACCGATTACCAATACTTTTTTTATGCTTTCAATTCTTGGCATTATTTCTGCACCTCCATCATATTAAGAAACTCATCAAAAAGGAATTCGCTGTCTCTTGGGCCTGCACATGCTTCCGGATGGAATTGAACAGAAAATACATTTTTACCAAGATAATGCATTCCTTCTACCGTCCTGTCATTGACATTCACAAAGCTTACCTCTGCTTTATCCGCATCTAAACTGTCACCCTTAACCATATAGCCATGATTTTGTGTGGAAATATATACTCTCCCTGTTTTCAGATCCTTAACCGGATGATTTGCACCACGATGACCGTATTTCATTTTCTCGGTATCACCGCCATTTGCCAGCGCTAACAGCTGATGTCCAAGACAAATTGCAAAAATCGGAACCGAACTATCAAACATATTCTTCACTTCTGCTATAATTTCAGTACATTCTTTGGGATCTCCAGGACCATTTGACAGCATAATTCCATCCGGATTGTTTTTTAGTACTTCTTCTGCCTTTGTAAATGCAGGATAGATGGTAACTTCACAGCCCCGCTTTGCAAGACATCTGGGTATATTATTCTTTAAGCCATAATCCATCAGCGCTACTTTATATTTTGTAACACCAACAGCCGGAATTACCTTTACTTCTTTCGTTGAGGTTTTTGCTACAACCTTTTCCACTTTATATTGATTTAGCTTTGCCAGAACTTCATCAAGATTATAATTCTCATTGGTAGTGATCATGCCGTTCATGGTTCCTTTATTTCTCAGAAGCTTTACCAAGGCTCTGGTATCTATTCCGGCAACTCCTGGAATGCCGTTTCGTTCCAAAAAGCTTTGAATACTCTCCTCATTACGAAAATTACTCGGTATTCTGGATAATTCTCTTACAATAAATCCATCCAGCCAGGGTTTGTGTGATTCCATATCCTCATGACAGATACCGTAATTTCCGATTAATGGATATGTCATTACTACACTCTGACCTGCATAGGAAGGATCAGTCAGTACCTCAAGATAACCTGTCATACCCGTGTTAAATACGATTTCGCTGATTATCTCCTTCTGTGCTCCGATGCTCTCTCCCGTAAAGACATTACCATCCTCAAGAATTAAGAACGCTTTCATTGTATCCTCCATTTCTTCCGCTTGCGGCGGCTTAACTGAGCAATTTTTCTTTTCTTGTTACTGTTTTTTCGCAAAAAAAAAGAATACAAACCCGCAATGGCGATATTCCATTGCCAACCTACCAATTTTGATTCTTTTATTAATATAAATTATAGATGCATAAATATTCATTTTTTCTAATCAATTTTTATGATTTTACCATATCTATTTCAAAATAGCAAGTAGTTTTAAAAATAAACTTCGATTTATTTATTACTTATATTAATAAATTCTATCTTCCTGGCGTCTTCTATTTTTATTCACCGCTGCTCCCTGTGTCAGATTCCTCATAAAACAATAAGTTTTTTGCCGGTTATCTTCACACTTTATAATTGGGCACATAAGTTGATATAAAAACCATATATTGAGGAAAATCTATGAAAACGATAAATTCCCCCTACTACGAAAAAAGCTCACCTTACATAAGAGTTTATCCTACCCAGATGGATACACAATCAACCGGTAAGCTCAGGGTCCGTACCACCACCCTAGGTGAGGTTCCGATCGCTAATGCATCCATATCCATTACACCGCCAAATGACCCCAACACCATTATCGAACAAATTACAACCGATTCCTCCGGATTATCACCTATTATAGAACTATCCGCTCCACCTCTTGATTATAGTCTGGCACCTTCCGAGCCACAGCCTTATTCTCTTTATGATGTTCGTATCTCTGCTCCTAATTTTGAATATACCGTATTTAACGATATACAGATATTACCGGATGTATTGGCTGAGCAGCCCTCCACATTAAATCCGGCAGCCGTAGAGCCCACCGGTGCAGAGGAGGTATTTGATATTGGTCCACATACTCTCTACGGGGACTATCCGCCAAAAATTCCGGAAGCTGAGATAAAACCGACGAATGAAACCGGAGAAATTGTTCTTTCCCGTGTAGTGATACCGGAGTATATGATTGTACATGATGCTGCTCCAACGGTTGCCGCACAGAATTATTATGTCCGTTTTCGCGATTATATTAAAAATGTTGCAAGCAGTGAGATCTATGCTACGTGGCCTGAATCAACCATTTATGCTAATATTCTTGCAATTTTATCCTTTACATTAAACCGCGTATATACGGAATGGTACCGAAATCAGGGTTATAACTTTACGATAACCTCTTCAACTGCTTATGATCACAAATGGATTCGGGGAAGAAATATTTACAGTAATATTGGTGTTCTGGTAGACAGTGTTTTTGTAAATTATTTATCTCGTCCAAATGTAAAACAGCCTATTCTAACACAATATTGTGATGGAGCCAGAACTCAATGCCCTGGCTGGCTGAGCCAATGGGGATCTAAAACACTTGGAGATCAGGGACTTACTGCAATACAAATTCTTCGTAATTATTATGGTAATTCCATTTATATTAATACAGCTACTGAGGTATCCGGTGTTCCCAGATCATGGCCCGGCAATAACCTCACGACCGGCTCAAGCGGCCCTAATGTAAGAATGATACAGGAGCAGCTTAACCGCATCGGGCAGGTTTATACTGCTATCCCGGCGATTGCTGTTGACGGTGCCTTCGGTCCAAAAACAGCAGCAGCCGTAAAAGCATTTCAGCAAATATTTGGCCTTCCCGTAACTGGTATTGTTGATATAGGAACCTGGTATAAAATATCTGCTATTTATGTGGCAGTCACACGAATAGCAGAATTGTAATCACAACTGGCGGATTACTTCATATTTTAATAATGAATACACTTCCGGAGAACCGTTATGTACAGTATAAATTCTCACTTTATAGGTAAAAATGCAAATAGAAATCACAGAGTATATCCTACGCAAATGGAGACACAGTCCACAGGACGCTTAAGAGTAAGGGCCACCACTACCGGTCTTGCGCCTGTCGCAAATGCGACCGTTACAATATCCTCTACATCTGTACCTGATACTGTTCTGGAAGAATTGAAGACTGATTCTTCCGGTTTGACAGGAGAAGTGGAACTTCCAGCTCCCTCCATTGACTATAGTCAAGAGCCATCCACTTCACAACCTTATTCAGAATATAGGATAAAGATAACCTCCGAGGGTTTTGAACCGGTTGTTGTCCAGAATGCCGAGATTTTTCCCACTATAACAGCATTGCAGGAATCCTCTCTGCAGGCTGTCAGCCCCCAGTCAACTGCAGAGTTATTTGTAATTCCGCCTCACACACTATTTGGGGATTATCCTCCAAAGATTGCCGAAGCTGAGGTAAAGGCAACCAAAGAGTCCGGTGAAATAGTATTAAGTAAGGTAGTTATTCCCGAATATGTCGTTGTACATGACGGACCGCCTACCGATACTACTGCCGCAAATTATTATATAAGATTCCGTGATTACATTAAAAATGTTGCTTCCAGTGAGATTTATTCCACCTGGCCGGAAGCAACCATTACAGCCAATGTACTTGCCATTTTATCCTTTACACTAAACCGTGTCTTTACAGAATGGTATCGTAACCAAGGGTTTAATTTTACTATAACCTCTTCCACTGCATTTGACCATAAATGGATTCCGGGGAGAAATGTTTTCAGTAATATCGGCTTAACGGTAGATCAGATTTTTAATAATTATTTATCCCGGCCAAACATAAAGCAGCCCATATTGACACAATACTGCGACGGTAACCGGACACAGTGCCCGAACTGGATGACACAATGGGGCTCTAAAACACTTGGTGACCAGGGACTTTCAGCAATTGAAATTCTTCGTCACTTCTATGGAGATTCTATCTATATTAATACAGCAATGGAAGTATCTGGTGTACCATCTTCCTGGCCCGGAGCAAATTTAACTATTGGTGCCACAGGACAGAATGTACGAACCGTTCAAGAACAGTTGAATAAAATATCCGAAAAATATCCTGCTATACCAAAAGTAGCAGTGAATGGTCAGTTTAATGATCAAACTGCAAATTCCGTAAAGATATTTCAGCAAACTTTTGATCTTCCAGCCAGCGGAATTGTTGATCTTCCCACCTGGTATAAGCTTTCCGGGATCTATGTTGCAGTATCTCGAATTGCCGAGTAAACTCAGAATAAAAGTTCGGAGAGGAATCTTTAATAGTATTCCTTTCCGAACTAATTTATTGATAAGACGAAGCTGACCGGATTAAGGATATTACTATCTTTTCATCAGGTAGTTCCAATCTTCTAAACATTTATTTTCTGACAGCATTCTTCACAAGTGCAGTTCACACCATCCTCCTTCAGCAAGGAAATTGCAATACAGGATACAAAATTCTTCTTCTGTGGAATTCCCAGACTGCAAAGTTCCCGACAAGATAATGAAACCTCATCACAATGATTAAGAATAAGCATTCTTCGAATGGCAAGATAGTATTTTGCATCATCCAGAAACAGCCTGTCGTCAATTTCATCATCTTCAAACCGATCTGCAATCCTTTTGGCTGCCTGCTCTGCTTCCTGTTCCGTTATATGGTCCATAGTCGTTATCATATCCTCAATTGAAAATAATACTATTTCCTTTCCCTTACCTCCTCTGTTCTGTTTTACACCTGAAAGCTTCTGCTCATAGTTACGATCTGAAGTTATTATCATAATTTTAGGAAGCCTATTATATAGGGATTTTATCTTTTCCAATTGTGTCAATTTACCAGATTTCTCCTGTGTCAGGTTACTAGATTTCTCCTCTAACCCATCATTTAGTGAATGATAAGCCATCGCCCTTAAAACCGGTCCCACAATTAAATTAATTTCAACCATATTATCCTTCATGCGATAACAACCTCCCTGACTCTATCTTTATTCGTAATTTATATACATTCCTTTCTGTCTCATCTGTCTCTATCTTAACAATAAGTTCAGAAAAAAGTATCCGTTATTTTACTATCTATATATACTATTTTATTGAATATTTTTGAATATTCAGGTGACTTTCACAGGATAAGCAAAACTATGCTTACAATAGCAAAACTAAAAGGAGGGGAAGCACATCCCTCCTTTTGTCATATCCATATATCTTATTATTTACCTAAGCTTAATTAATAGAAAAAGTAGCAACACTTAAATTATAAAGTTTTGGTAAAACTTTTAGTATATATGCCAAATCATATCCCACTATAAAATGTCTACCAGATATATTGATCAAAAATTCTTCATTACCTTATTCCTCTGCTGCCATTCTTTTTACCTGTTTTAAAGCATTTTGAACCGGTGGAATTAAAAGAATTAATACGGTTACAATTGCTTCCGGTAATATATAAGTCGCATTATAGCCAAGGGTATAAACCATTGAATTCATACCTGCCGGAGCAAAGGAAGCAAAGAATATATATCCTGATACTACATGACATAGATATCTTCCGAAAACACCAATTGCATATCCTTTTATCAATCCGGCTTTTGAATTTGCCGTAATTCCTGCAAGTCCCAAACATCCAAAAGCAATCGGATAATCTAAGAGTACTTGTACCGGATGATAAATATAAGGCTGCAAAATCAAACCTAAAATTCCGTATGCGATACCTGTTAAAACTCCCGCTTTTGTACCGTAAAGATAACCAATCAGGCAAACGAAAAACATACTGAATAAAGTAATCGAGCCTCCAAATGGCAGCGAAGCAAATTTAATAAAGGATGTCACTACTGCAAGCGTAACAGCCATTGCTGAAAAGGCAAGCTGTTTCACTTTCATCGTTCTCTTGCGGCCGGAGAACGATGCCATTGCTACAAATAGTAATGCTATGAAAAGGAACAGAACAACATTACCGGCAGTTGTCGGATAATAACTAAGCGAGTCACCGTCCTTAACCGTTAAAATCAGTAAATCAAAAATTCTTTGAAACATAAAAAAACCTCCTTAATGCTTGCATAGGAGGGGGCCACTTGATTGCTTCCTTCCGCCGGTATTAACCGGATCAAGTAGTAAGGGTCAGTATGTAATATTCTCATACCTCTCAGCTCTTGGCTCCCCTAGCATAATATAATATATTCATTTGTACTGCCTTATCATAACGAAACTTTAGGAAACTGTCAACCTGTAAATACAAATTTTTATATAACTTCTATCCCTAAGGTTACAATTAACTATTTTTGTAATGTAAAGCCTGCTTTAATCGATTTACACCTTCTTCAATCTGCGTCAGACTTAAGCCTCCATAGCCAAGCACCAGCTGGTTCGTATGCTTTCCTTTCCGAATAGCATATTCCTCTACTAATTCAGCTTCAACATCATACTGCTCCATAGACTGCTGATCCGTATCGTTAAGCTCACGGTCAAAGGAAACCAACAGATGCAGTCCTGCATATTCTCCCGATATTTTTATCCTTCCTTCGAATGCCTGTGTAAGGCATTTTATTAAATATTTCCGTTTTCCCTCATATATTTTCTTCATTTTATATATGTGATGATCCAACAGCATCTCCTTCATAAACTCTGCCATAGCCTGTTGGGTTGTTTTACTTGTCCATATATTCGTATTTTCCATTAGTTCTTTTACCTGATCGATCAGATGCTCCGGTAATATCATATACCCCATTCTTAGAGAGGGAAGGAAAATCTTACTGAAGCTTCCTATGTAAATAACCTGTTCCGGACTAAGATTTCTCAGTGCCTGGATTGCTTCTCCCTTATAGCGGAATTCGCTGTCATAATCATCCTCAATAACATATGCATTATGCTCACTTGCATAGGAAAGTAGCGCAATACGTCTTACGGCTGGAAGGACTCCTCCAATTGGAAACTGATGGGAAGGCACCACATAGACCAAATCTGCTTTTGGTATTCCCAGAAGACTATTCATATCCATACCTTGAGAATCCACCTCTACCGGACAGATATCATAACCGTTGCTTATAAAAATACTTTTCACAAAATGAATACAGGGATCCTCCATAGCAATTCTTCCGGTTTTCTTTTTTAGTGCTTTTGCCAGAATGTCCATACCTCCTGCCGCACCCGGTACAATTACAATCTGATCCTCGCTGCAGTGTATTCCTTTTACTCGGTATACATAGGAACTGATTGCTTTTCTCAGATCAGGGTATCCGTTAAAACCAGTATAGGTAAAGGAAGTCTCCTCTGCATCCAGGCAAGCTGATCGAAGCATTTTGGCCCATTTCAGTCTTGGAAAAGAGTGAACATCAGGATCACCGGCATTGAAGGAGATCAAATTCCTGTTTACAGGCTTTATACTTTTCATTTCCTTATACATTGACAATTTAGGTACCGGTAGTTTTCCAATATCTGCCACATAAGTCCCAGAGCCTTCCCTACTCTCAAGATATCCCTCTGCAATCAGCTGTTCATATACCTGAATGACCGTATTACGTGCGATATCCAGCTCCTTTGCCAGGCTTCTTGTAGGCGGTAATTTGATGCCTGCCGTTAATTTTCCATTCAGTATTGTTTCCCTCAACTGATTTTCAAGCTGCTTTGTATTTGAAAGAGATGAAGCTCTGTCTATTTTTAATCCATACATCCGATAGCCTCCCCTATTTGTCCCCGACACATTCTCTTTTGTTGCTTTCATTTTATCTTAATCCACTTTAAGTATCAAGCATATCTAACTAAATGGTCATCTCCTCCTGATTTATATGTAATTATGACCAACTCTGGAGTTCAATAATATTCCCTTCCGGATCTGCTGCATATACAAAAACAGCTTTCCTTCCATCGTCATAAACTGTTGAAACCAATTCACCGATTTTTCCTCCACCTTCAGCAATCACTATCTTCAAGGTATCTTCCACATTATCTACTTCAAACGCCAAATGTGCAATTCCACATAAGTTTACCCCGTATTGGTTCCTGTCATTCATTTCATCATAAGAAAAGATCTCCAGTGTCGGATGATCTTCACCATAACCGGGCAGACATAAATGCTCTCCCACGATATGAGCATTCTTGATACCTGTCATTTGATCCAGCCATTCTCCCCTCAGATCTCTGGTTTCTCCAATGCTCCTGCAATGAAAGACCTCCTTGTAAAACAAAATCAGCTTCTTGTAATCTTTTGCAATAATATTCGTATGTACATATCGAAACATAACCCTTCTCCTTTATATAAAAAGAAATGCCGCAAAACTTACAGCCAATCAATCTCCCAGAAAAAATCGTCTTTTTCCTCACAGAAATATCTTCAACTTATATGTTTTGCAGCATTTCCTTACAGCCTATACCTGTATTTTAAATGCGGATATTACATCATACCCATTCCGCCGGCACCACCTGCAGGCATTGCCGGTTCATTTGTTTTAATAGTAGCAACAACAGATTCTGTTGTTAATAATGTAGAAGCTACGCTGGTTGCATTCTGAAGTGCACTTCTGGTAACCTTAGTAGGATCAAGAATACCTGCTGTAACCATATCAACATATTCTTCCGTTAATGCATTGAAGCCCATTCCAACATTGCTTTCCTTAACCTTACTGATTACTACGGAGCCTTCATAGCCTGCATTATATACGATACTGTATAAAGGTGATTCCAGAGCCTTCAGAATGATATTAGCTCCTGTCTTCTCATCGCCGTCCATCGTTGCTGCAAGTTTTGCAACTTCCTTGGAAGCGTGGATATAAGCAGAACCACCGCCTGCAACAATACCTTCTTCTACTGCTGCTCTGGTAGCTGCAAGAGCATCCTCCATACGGAGCTTGCTTTCCTTCATTTCGGTTTCAGTTGCTGCACCTACACGGATAACTGCAACACCACCTGTCAGCTTTGCAAGTCTCTCCTGTAATTTTTCTTTATCAAAGTCAGAGGTTGTTTCTTCGATCTGTGTTCTAATCTGATTAATTCTTGCCTTAATATCATTCTTGTCGCCTTCACCGTCAACAATAATGGTATTTTCCTTCTGAACCTTTACAGATTTTGCACGACCCAGCTGATCTAAGCTTGCTTCCTTTAAGTCAAGTCCTAATTCATCGGAGATTACAGTACCGCCTGTTAAAATTGCAATATCCTGCAGCATTGCCTTTCTTCTGTCACCGTAGCCAGGAGCCTTTACTGCAACAACATTGAAAGTGCCTCTCAGTTTATTGATTACTAAGGTTGTAAGAGCTTCACCCTCAACATCCTCAGCAATGATAAGCAATCTTGCACCGCTTTGAACGATCTGCTCTAATAACGGTAAAATTTCCTGTATATTGGAAATCTTCTTATCAGTTATTAAGATATATGGATTATCTAAAACAGCTTCCATCTTATCCATATCGGTGCACATATAAGCGGAAACATATCCACGGTCAAACTGCATACCTTCTACAAGATCAAGCTCTGTTTTCATAGTCTTAGATTCTTCAATGGTAATAACACCGTCATTTGAAACCTTCTCCATTGCATCAGCAACCAACTGACCTACCACATCATCACCGGCAGAAATAGCTGCAACTCTTGCGATCTGCTCCTTACCCTTTAAGGTAGAGCTCATTTTTAAAATTGCATCTACTGCACAATCCGTTGCTTTCTTCATACCTTTTCTTAAGATAATCGGGTTAGCACCTGCTGCCAGGTTCTTCATACCTTCAGAAATCATAGCCTGTGCAAGAACAGTCGCTGTTGTTGTTCCATCACCGGCAACATCATTTGTCTTAGTAGCAACCTCTTTTACAAGCTGAGCACCCATATTTTCAAAGGGATCTTCTAATTCAATTTCCTTTGCAATTGTAACACCATCATTTGTAATCAAAGGTGCACCGAAGGATTTGTCAAGTACAACATTTCTGCCTTTCGGTCCAAGTGTAACCTTTACTGTATTTGCTAATTTATTAGCACCGATTTCAAGCGCTGCTCTTGCTTCTGCGCCGTATTTAATTTCCTTTGCCATTTTTATATCTCCTTCTCAAATTAATCTTCAACAACTGCTACGATATCATTCTGTTTCACAATAATGTATTCTTCGTCTCCAAGCTTTACTTCTGTTCCTGCATATTTTGAGTATATAACCTTATCGCCAACTTTAACCTGCATAACAACTTCTTTACCGTCTACAACTCCGCCCGGACCAACTGCAATAACCTCTGCCTGCTGAGGTTTTTCCTTTGCCTGACCAGGTAAAACGATGCCTGACTTTGTTGTCTCTTCCGCAACTAACTGCTTTAATACTACCTTATCTCCTAATGGTACAAGTTTCATATTATGTTCCTCCTTCAAAATATAAAATTAACTTTATTTAGAGATTATTAGCACTCCATTTAATCGAGTGCTAACTGCTGCTTATATATTAGTAAATTTGCTTTTATTATGCAACTTCATCTTATATTAAATATCACAGCAAATTTAATAATTTCTCAATATATCTCTCGTATTCTCGTTATATCTCATTCTTACTCATTATTACCCTGATCAAGTGTACAAATCTGAACAATATTTCCATTGTCTGATATGCATTCTGATATATTATAATTTACAATTATATTAGTTATAAAAAGTCCAATATGATTTTATCCTCGTTGTCCCTTATAGACGCAAGAAAAAGTTATTACCTATCTGGCAATAACTTTTTATCAAATCAATACTACTTCAGTATATTCCATTCTAGTAATTATATACCATCAAATGAAGATTATACATAACTCACTTCAAACAGTAATACTTAAGAACATTTTAAGCTTCCGATATACCGTTTGTTTTCAGCATTGATCTGGTTAAAGCATCCTTGGCATTCTTCCAGGGTTCCTCAGCATACCGATAATCAAATTTATTAATAAACCATTCCAGGTCATCTCTCACACGATTCATGTTTTGCAAGAATAATTCATTTAATTCCTTCCTAAAACGGTTTAACTCTTCTCCAGACAAATTGGACGGCGCTTCCCGGTACAATATTTTATAATCATTAACACAAAAACCCTTTGAGGCCTTAAACTTATTCCGAAAAGCCTCCTCTGTATGATATAAATGGAATATAGTAGCAATATAGCGTTTTAATGTTCCTTCTATCTTATCACAGACAAAACAGCTTTCCTCCATATGATCCAGATAGGCGCTAACCTCACTGCTTTCTGTTTTCTTCTTAAACAGACCGGCTGCCGGAGCTTTGACATCGGCAGAAGAATACTTACCGACGTCCTTCACAATCTTATCCATATGCGTTTTTAAAATCAAAGCCAGACCCAGACGATTTTGATTCTGATAAAGCTGCAGTAAATGTTTTTCACAAAAACCCAGCCTGGATGTCGCTTCCCTGATATCATCCTCCATATAGCTTGGACCCATGGTAAATTCAATCGCATCAGCTTCCAGTTTCCTTCTCATAACACAGACAGGACATTCACAATTCGTTTCAAACGCTTCGTTTACCGGAATTGTATATAATTTCTCTTTCACACTAACGCCCCATGCCATCCCGCATAAATCACAAATACAAAAGTGTGTTCACACACTCTCGCGGCACAATTAACGCATCTTAGACATGCCTTTCCTTTGAATTTGTTTTGATTTTATTTCTGTTCCTTCAATAAGTCTTTGATATCTCTGGCTTTTTGCTTAATACGCTCATTTGCATTTCTGGAAATTAGAACCTTGGATATCCATCTGCTTGATTCCTCATTTTTACCGATTCTTCTCGCCAGCTCCGCCATAAGCAGTGTTATTGTAACTTCATCCATACCGCACATAGGAAAGTCTTCTTTGCTGAAAGCCTCCTCAAAACCAATATATGCTTTCGAAATAAAATCCAGCTCTTCTTTCTCAAGCTCAGTAATCTGTTTATCATAATCGGGCAGATTTTTTGGCAGGTTATCCTTTTTTCCTCGGATTACCCATGCTGTTTTTAAACAGGTATACGCACGTTCTGACGTTTTTGCCTTCTTTACGATGGCATTCAATAATGCCAGCTTATGTCTTGCAATCGCATCATCATATTCGAATACACCTGCTGTTTCTTTTATACCACGAAATGCAGCTGAAATATTTACTTTGATTTGCGAGGCCTGTGCTGCCGTAACATATTTAAAAAATCTGTTTAAAGCTGCAAAACCACAGTTCGGGCAAACGATGGCATCATATTTTAACGGATCCATATTTTGATAAATCGGCCTTAGATCGGTATCCAGGGATTGCAGTTTCACTTTACCTGATTTTACAGTTTTCGTCTTAAACTCCTGGTCACATACAGGACATGTAAATGTCTTATCAAATATAAAGTCTTCTTCTAAAAATGAAGACTTTTCTTCCTCGTTCGGCTTGTTTGCAATATCTTTATCCTTGCCATCATAGACATCCATCCCTGATAAATTACCAAGGCCGAATGCCTCTAATCCTGAAAACATATTTGCCAAAACTAATCCTCCATTCTAATCTGTCTTCCTAACCCCAAGAATAGATTGTAACGGCTTTCGTGCCGCTAGGCCACATAACGAACGTATTCCTGATTATAAATACGGTATTGTATCTTTCTATTCCTCACAGTTAGGAAGCTTTCTTATGTCTTGTTATTATTCGGGTTTATAGGAGCTTTTCAGTGATACAATTCGATTAAATACCGGATTTTCTGTATTCGAATCCTTACTATCCAGACAAAAAAATCCCTGTCTTAAAAACTGAAAGCTATCAGGTGCTTTAGCGCTGGAAATACTTGGTTCAATATAACAATCCTTTAAAACAGTGATAGAATTCGGATTAAGATTTAAGCTTCCATCCTCATTATAAACACCCTTAGACTCATCCACAATATTTTCATATAAACGCACCTCAGCTTTAACAGCTGTCTCGGCCGCAACCCAGTGAATAGTACCTTTGACTTTTCTCGCATTGAATCCTGAGCCGCTCCTTGTTTCCGGATCATAGGTACAGTGTATCTCTGTTACTTTTCCATCTTCATCAGTTACATAATCCTGACAGGTTATAAAATAAGCATTCATAAGACGTACTTCGTTACCGGGATATAAGCGGAAATATTTCTTGGGAGGTTCTATCATAAAATCATCCCGCTCAATATATAGTTCTCTGCCAAACGGAACCTTTCTATTGCCCATTTCTTCATTTTCCTGATTATTCGGTGCATCCAGATATTCGATTTCTCCTTCCGGATAATTTGTTATTACTAATTTAACCGGATCTAATACAGCCATTATTCTAGGTCTCTTTAGTTTCAAATCTTCCCGGATACAATACTCCAGCATTGCATAATCAACGGAGCTCTGGCTCTTGGACACTCCGCAAAGCTCCATAAACATACGAATAGAATCCGGTGTAAAGCCCCTTCTTCGCAGGGCACTAATAGAAACCAGCCTGGGATCATCCCAGCCGTCAACAATGCCTTGTTCTACCAGTTTCTTGATATATCGTTTTCCTGTGATTACATTCGTTAAATACATTTTAGCAAATTCAATCTGCTTGGGCGGGCATTCATATTCCAGCTCGCGTACCACCCAGTCATATAGCGGACGATGATCTTCGAACTCCAGGGTACAGATTGAATGTGTTACCCCTTCAATCGCATCTTCAATCGGATGTGCAAAATCATACATCGGATAAATGCACCATTTATCACCTGTATTATGATGAGATATCTTTGCTACACGGTAAATAACCGGATCTCTCATATTAATATTGGGAGAAGCCATATCTATCTTTGCACGAAGAACCTTTGATCCATCCGGGCATTTACCGGCTTTCATGGCATCAAACAGTTGAAGATTTTCTTCTATACTTCTATCTCGATAAGGACTGTTTTTACCAGGTTCCGTAAGTGTTCCGCGGTACTCCTTAATCTCCTCTGCGGTAAGATCACAGATAAAAGCCTTTCCTTTCTTAATCAGCTTTACAGCCGCCTCATACATCTGTTCAAAATAATCAGACGCAAAAAACAGGCGGTCTTCAAAATCACCACCTACCCACTTCACATCCTGGATTATACTATCAACGAATTCTGTTTTTTCCTTCGTAGGATTCGTATCGTCAAAACGGAGATTAAACTGACCACCGTATTTCTTAGCCAATCCATAATTTAAAAGTATTGATTTGGCATGTCCGATATGGAGGTACCCATTCGGTTCCGGAGGAAATCTGGTTACTATTTTCTTAACCTTCCCCTCTTCTAAATCCTTATCAATAATCATTTCAATAAAATTCTTGGAGACTGTTTCTTTCTCTTCAGCTCCACTCTGTTCTTCTATCCTATCTTTATTCTCCATGACGAACCTCCTGGCAGATATATTTTTCAATTACGAAGAAGTCTGTTCATTCGTTTGTCGTAAATTATTATCTAAAATATAAGATTAAATTCACTATGAACCAGTAAAATATGAGAAACTTTCTTCCTTTTATAGATACTTATGCTATATAATACCACAGTTCATTCCAACTTAAAAGTATGAAATTATAAAATGGCATGGTTATATCCATGCATAATATCTGAATAAGCAAATGAGATTACCCCTACATCTTAACCACTATTTTAATTCATTTCAAATAGGAAAATAAGACTAATCTCCTTTCAATCCGTCTTTTCTGTATTTCGCAAGTAGTAAATCCAGCATCCTTCCGTAGCTTTGTACCCCGTCCTTCTGATTGTTGGCTTTCAGATACGTATTATTGATATGATTTGATACTGTACTGATCACTGTATCATCAAATTGCTTCCAGTACCTCGAATTATCCTGAAGATCCCTTACCACACCTTCCGACAACCGACCGGTTACTTCAAAATACAGATCCGGATTTTGCTTATACAAAGCGTTACCGGCTGTAATAAGCGCCGCCATCGTACTACTGTACTGAAAGTCTATACTGTCTGATTTCATACCGGCTAGATAAGCCAGATAATTGGCCTCATCTTCTCTCATAAATCCCCGTAAATGAGCCAATTCATGCAGCATCGTATCCGGAATAGAATAATCCGGAATCGCAACATTTACATTGGCTTCCATCGTGAATGGAAAAAATATTCCGGTTATCTCTGTCCTTGACATTAATTCAGAGAATAAAACCGGTTTCGGTGAACCATAAGAGCCTCCAAGCACCGGATAATCTTTTGCCAGAGCCTTATAAGCCTTGGCTGCCATCCTTGCAAGCGAATAATTACTCATTGATAATTTAAATACACCGTTGTCATCAGTGGTTGTAACTGTAGCCCTTAATTCATCTGCCTTTTCCACCAGACTCCGGGTTAAGGAAGATAGTTCTTCCACCGTTGAGCTTTGTATGTCAAGATTTGAATATACACGAAAGGAATATCTGTAATAATTAAGACCTGCCAGTATTGTAAAGATAAAAAGAAGTATGCTTGCCGCGCACATCAGATTTAAAATTGCTTTTATTACTCTTTCCCGGCGGTTGTTCTTCTCAAAAAACATTCTCAGAATAAACCTTACAATAATCGTCAGCGCTGCAACCGGAGCTGCTATCACTATAATTTCCGCCAGCGAAAATGGGAAGAATCCGGTTATGGTAGATATGACTTGTGATATATATTTGTAAATATGCCTGGCATATATTTGTTCCGCAAAGTAACTGCTTTTTTGAGCTGCGAATACAAGAAGCAGAGAAATTGGTATAAGTCCAAGTATATATATGCGTTTGTATTTTAGGAATCTATTCATCTTGCCAACCCCCGTCTGATAACGCCTGTGCCAATCTATTAGATATTTTTTATAGTACCATGGAACAGAAATTCCTGCAACAAATTGATCGTTTGGCGGAATAAATTATTAGAAAAATGGCTGTTCACATCTTTAAAAGTAAAAGGCCCAAAATCATCAAGATACAATTACTTTCCTTAAAATACGGTATCATTTCAACCTTATTCTACAGAAATACTAATGTTTCTTAATGATTTTGGCCCTTCTCTTTTTATATTAGTTATCTTTACAAGAACTTAGAATTTCGGTACAACAGCACCTTTATAAGTATCTTCAATATATTTTTTAACCGTGTCGCTATGAAGAGCATCCATTAATACTTTAATATCCGCCCTATTTTCATTTCCTGATTTTACTGCCACAATATTTGCATAGGTATCTGCCGCAAGTGAATCGACTGCCTCAACCGCTATTGCATCTGTTGCCACATTAAGTTTCGCTTGTATTGCATAATTACCATTGATTACTGCTAAATCCACATCCTGCAAAGACCGTGCCACCTGAGCTGCCTCTATTTCAATAAGCTCCACATTCTTCGGATTTTCTGCAATATCATTCTTTGTTGCATTGATTCCGGCATCCTTCTTTAATTTAATGATGCCATTTGCCTCCAGCAACAGAAGTGCTCTTGCTTCGTTCGTAGCATCATTAGGAACCGCAATTTTTGCTCCGTCTGCTAATGCATCAATACTGGCTGTTTTACCTGCATAGATACCCATTGGCTCATAATGCACTGTCCCTGCTGATACAATCTTTGTTTTATTTTCCTGATTATACTGGTCCAGATAAGGCTGGTGCTGAAAATAGTTGGCATCAAGATCTTCGCTTTCCAGAGCAACATTTGGCTGTACGTAGTCTGTATACTCCACGATTTTTAATTCATAGCCTGCTTTTTCAATTTCAGGTTTTGCTGCTTCCAATATTTGTGCATGTGGTGTCGAGCTCGCTCCAACCACAATTGTTTTATCCGGTGTTTTACCAGCTCCGGTCTTTGTTCCGCATCCGGTTAATGATCCTATCAATGTCAATACTAATAATACCGTAATAATTTTTTTCATATCATTATCCTCCTATAATTTATATTTAATGACTTTAATTTTTTCTACAAACGTTTATCCGATTTCTTCATCCAGAACGTACCGAGCTCTTGTATCAATTGTACAATAATGACTAATATAACAACTGTTACAAGCATAATGTCAGTTTGATAGCGGTAATAGCCGTAACGGATCGCAATATCGCCAAGGCCTCCGCCTCCGACAAATCCAGCCATTGTAGAATATCCCAATATCGTTATGATCGCTATTGCGCTGCCAATTATCAGAGAAGGCTTTGCTTCAGGTATCAATACTTTAAAAATAATCTGAAAAGGAGTTGCTCCCATACTCTGCGCAGCCTCTACGACACCCTTATCTACTTCCTTCAGTGAGGATTCCACGAGTCTTGCAATGTAAGGAGTCGAGGCAATAATCAATGGGACAACAATTGCCTTAGAACCGATGGTTGTTCCGGTTACTGCTCTGGTAAATGGCATAACCGATATCAGAAGAATAATAAATGGTACGGAGCGAATGAGATTTACAATTACACCAAATACCTTATTTAAAATAGCAGATGGTGCAATTCCGTCCTTATCGGTAACAACTAAAAGAATTCCAAGTGGTACTCCTATGATATAGGATATCAGTGAAGAAAAAAATATCATGTACAATGTCTGTAGTATTCCTATTCCGATCATACCGATTACAGCTTCACTCCACATTGCTCTTCACCTCCTCATAGGGTATCTGATTGATGCTCAGATAATTTAATATCCGTTTCCGTCCCAGTTCATCATTCGGCAGCTGAATTACCATTTGCCCAAAGGCTTTTCCGTCTATATCTTTGGTATCTGCAAAAAGAATATTTACAGGTGTTTTGCATTCCAGTACCATATTCGCAATTACCGGTTCAAAAGAAGTCCTGCCGTCGAAAATAATGCGGCACTTATATTCTCCCTCAAATATATCAATATGTGTATCTCCGGAGAATACCAACTGTCTTGCAATCGCCGACTGGGGCCGAACAAAAACCTCCTCTACCTCTCCGATTTCTGCGATATGGCTTTTATCGATAATTGCCACCCGGTTGCATATCTCTTCGATTACACTCATCTCATGTGTTATTACAATGACAGTAATGCCAAGCTTTTGATTAATATCCTTTAATAACTTTAGTATGGATCTTGTTGTCGTAGGGTCCAGTGCACTGGTTGCCTCATCGCAAAGAAGGATCTTCGGGTTGGTTGCTAAAGCCCGGGCAATTGCCACTCTTTGTTTCTGTCCTCCGGAAAGCTGTGAAGGATAAGACTTATCCTTATCTGCAAGTCCAACTATCTCAAGGAGTTCTTTTGCCCTGGCCTGCGCCTGTTTTTTTGGTATTCCTGCAATTTCCATCGGAAAGCAGATGTTTTGCAGCGCGTTTCTTTGCATCAATAAATTAAACTGCTGAAAAATCATACCCATGGACTGCCTTGCTTTTAACAATTCTCTTTCTCCCAGTCTGCCCAGGTCTGCTCCGTCGAAAATGACAGAGCCCGAGGTTGGCCGCTCAAGAAAATTAATACAACGAACCAGAGTGCTTTTGCCTGCTCCGGAGAGACCTATAATACCAAAAATCTCACCTTTCTTTATGCAAAGATTAATATTCTCCAGAGCCTTTACTTCATTATTATTGCTTTTAAAAACCTTCCCTAAACCACTAAGTACTACGATCGGTTCTTCGTTCACCAATGCTCCCTCCTCCATCTTTCAATTTATATTCTACGAATGATGATACATAATCCCATCAAATGATCTGTCCCGGAAGAATTTGAGAAGCTTCATCTGACACGCGCGTGTTAAGGATAAGTACCATGGGATAAGCCTGAATTTTACGATAAAGTCTACAGCAATATTGCTCCGTATACTAAGATACAAATCCCGGAGGGTTTTCATTACAAGGGAGGAATTTACCCTATGTAAAAAAAACAGGACTGCTTTGATAAGCATCCTGCTATGTTCTTTTATCTATACGGAAAAGAATGACTAACGATTCTTTCGCAGCTTGAAAACATCACATTCACTTATCATGCAAATATGTACTTCTGGCATGTAACACATACCACACATATTACAACACATGGTGCGCATTGATGTTTTCATTCGTCTCCTCCAAGCAATTTCCTTCTATTCAATACAAATTGATGGATTTAGTATAACTGATGTAAAAAACATTGTCAATACTTTTCCGAAATAATTTATGCATAACATATATGTTTAATATATTTCAGTTTTTATCTGTAATTTTCTCATACTCCAACACTTCGCCTATCATAATTTCAGAACTTGGGTTGTGTTTTATTACATTGTTTTGAATAGAGCTGTCACTATGATTGGCATAGCAGTAGATACATCCGTTCCTGCAAGTATTATATACTCCAATATCTACACTCTGTAAACAGCCGCAACCCGAACGTTGACTTTTATCCTTCTTTTCCTTTATAGGATATCCGCAAATTCTTTCAATCGTTTCACGATCAATACAGGATGCAGGCATTATCCCAAATGCTGACAAATCCACCGTTTCACTACAGGCTCTAACCTCTATTGTGTAATTTCCGGCCGTGGCAGCAAAGGAAGCGGCAATCTGCTGCATTTGCTCCTCTGTAATCTCAGTGATAAAATCACTTACTGCTGCCTTACTAATTTTATAATAAATGTCTACAAAACTAATTGTACAGATATCAGTATAGCCTTGCAGCTGACGGCAAAGCTGTGAAAACATTTCTTCATGATAGGATAACGTAAGTGATCGATTGATAATCACAGGATCATAACGCCAAAGCACCCTGTCCTTCCCTATCATTTCCGATAAACGCTTGAAAGTGTCAATAATATCCTGTTTCTCACGCAAATTACGCTCAATCTCTCTTCCATACGGTGTGAGAGTAAACTGGAAATAATAACGATACCCCATCCTGTCAAGCATTGACAGCTTCTCCAGCATATTTACCGGATCTTTCGTCCAGAATACAATACAGTTAATCCTTTCCGGAGAGAGAAGGATCCTGCTCACCTGGGCATGGTTCATGGGATTTCTGGTCAATACATACCCGGCTTTCAACCGGTTTATAAACCATTCTGAATAGTATGCGGGAATATCGGTACGGCGGGAGGCTGAGAGTATCATAGAGCTTTACCCTCAATCCACTGGCACATACCTGCACCAAACTGTTCATTTGGCCTTTCTATAAAACCAAATTGTTTATAAAAATCTTCTCTTCCCTTGGCAGCCATAAGATTGACCGACAGCTTTTCCTCTTCACCCCTAAGACTATTCAGATGGATCATAATCATCTGCATCATAGTTTTTCCTATTTTATTCCCTTGGTAATCAGGATAGACTACTACATCCGCGATATAGTATACATATCCCCCATCCGAAATAACCCGTGCCATTCCTATTGTTTTGCCATCCTCTTTCGCTGCCACAACGTATGCCGAATTCTTGATTCCGGTCTCCGCCTGTTTTTGAGTCAACCTTCCCCAGCCCACTGCATCTCTCAGGTTATTATAGTCTGTTACAGGTAGAATATCGTCATAAGTAATATTCATAGACTTCCTCCTTATTAATAATGTATTTAAGATTCAAGTATTAAAATCATCATAAATTATATTTAATTTAATGATTAAGTCTGACTTTTATTATATAAGCGCACCGAGCGAAGCGAGTGTACATCCGCCGGAGGATTTTTATCTCATAGGACGAGCTTTCCTATAAAACAAAAAAGCACGATTGAAATTTCAACCATGCAGCTTAATCATTCTAATTCATATAGCCCATACAAGAATGTTCCTATTAAGTAATAATTAATCGAGGCGACAAGATTTGAACTTGCGACCTCTGCGTCCCTAACGCAGCGCTCTAGCCAAGCTGAGCCACGCCTCGATCTATCTGTTATTCTGTCTAAAATGTTATGCCATTAAGACAGCAAAGATATTATATTACGAGACCTTATCATTTGTCAACATAAAGATGAAGAATTTCTATTTTAATTTATAGATCCTTAAATTGGATATCCGTGTTACAGTCCGTTACTTTATTGAAATAAATATATCCGCAAGAATAAAGACAAGACTCACAATATGGAAAGGCAATAGGCATTCCTTTAGCAGGATTACAGAAAGCAATATACTGCTGATTGGAACGACACTCGTAAATACTGCCGCATTTCCCGCTTTTATTTTTTCGATTCCCCAAAACCATAAAACATAGGAAAGAAATGTTACGAAAATGCCATAATAAGCAACATAGGTAATCATGCCAATGCTTATTTTACGGAAGTCGAAATGAAAAGCTTCCCACAGAGAAAAAGGCAGCAACAAAATAAATGCATCTATGACAATTATCATAGTCCTATACAAAGCACTTATCGGTTTACATTTTACTTTCCTCAGTATCGAAAATAAACCTTCGCAAAAAACAGCTGCCACAATTAGTAAATTAACTAAAAAGGAACCCGGTCCTTGCTTTGTCTTAAATGTAAATAAATTTAACAGCACAAGTCCGATTACAGTACCTATAATTGCAATTATTTGCCTCACTGTTATCTTTTCCTTCAGCAGGAAATATGCCAGAAGCAGAACCACAACCGGAGAAGCACTCGTTATTAATCCGCTGGTTGCTGCTGTTGTCGATTTTAAACCGATGAGCGTAAAGATTCGATATAGAAAAACGCCACAGAAAGCTTGTAAAAATATGATTATATAAGTATTCCAATCCAGTTTCTCCTCATCTCGTTAGGCAGTATTCTATCTCTTTCGAGAAGAATAGCTTTAATTCAATATGCAATGCAGAATGACAGCTACATTATTGAAGACGATTATGACAGCGAGTTCCGTTTTGAGGGGCAGCCGATCAACTCATTATATGAATTAAATCCAGAGCGTGTTATCTACATCTCATCCTTTCGCAAAATACTGGCTCCCGCTCTGCGGCTTGGCTTCATACTGTTGCCAGATCGCTTCCTGGCCTCTTATAAAGAAATAAAACAATATACTGATGTGCATACCGAAGCAATCTCCCAATATGTGCTAGCCTCCTTTATGCAAGAAGGAGGCCTGGAAAGACATATTCGGAAAATGAAATCATCCTTGGATATGCACACTTAACATTGGATGAGATTAGCAATGGTATAAAAATGCTAAGTAAAGTACTTCAGGAATTCCCGTTAGATTAAACCGGGAAGCTTCAGCGCGCAGTTTCGACACCAAAACACATTATTCTCATATATTATATTATAAACTTAATACAAGGAGGTATCTATATGTGTTGTTGCCGTCGCAGACGCCGTAGACGCAGATGTTGCTGTTTCTTTTAAACGATAAGAAAAAGTAAGCTGATTTTATTGCTATGAAAGGGGCATCTATTTTAAATAGATGCCCCTTTATTTATATATCATGATGTATTTATAACCCTCAACATGATGAAAACCAACTTTATCTCAAAAATACAATCCTTCTCCATCCGCTTCTAAAATAAAGTGCGTTGAGCTATAATATTTATCTTAAATACAAAAAGAATAACGAGCCATATTTCTTACATCTATACTTCCAACCAATAATATAATCACTAATAATTACATCCATGGTATTATGTACCAGTTCAGGAGGAATATTATAGAACTGAATATACTTTTGACTATTCTCAGTCAATTCATCATAGTGAAAAAGTATAGTTGCCATTGCTTTGCTTTTTCATAAATAAAATGTTATTTATCTAAAAAAAATAATTTAAAATTGCACTCTTTGAGGTGTGAATATAACTGTGATTTAGCATCATCTTTTTTTATATTTGCACCTTAAAATCAAATCCGTTAATTCCGGTGTTTTCTCCTTTTTTCAACAGGCATCAAATAAACCCCACGGCATCAAAAAAGCACTCTTTCGAGTGCCATCTTACTTCTTCATATTTCGCTCAAAGCCTTGTGTTTCCTAAGCTTTTCATATAAGCTGCCAACGGGAATCGAACCCGTGACCTCCACCTTACCAAGGTGACGCTCTACCGACTGAGCCATGGCAGCATAGGCTTATATTTCTTTCAGTACCTGATTAAGTTTCGTTTTAATTCTAGTCAACGCATTATCGATTGTCTTCGGCTCTTTACCAAGTACCTCAGCTATCTGCACATATTTCAAATCCTGCATATACAAATTTAAAACTTCTTTTTCCAGGTCGCTCAAACGCCTTACAAGTTCATATTCTATCATACTTGTATTCTCTTTGTCAATAACTAATTCTTCAGGATTTGCAACATATTTTTGGTGAATTATGTCAACCAGATTTTCCTTTTCCTCTACATCATTATTTTCACTGTAGATAGGTGTGTCAAGAGATATATAGGTATTTAAAGGTATATTCTTCTTCCTGTTGGAAGCTTTGATCGCACTATAGATTTGACGTGAGATACATAAATCGGCAAAATTGAAGAAAGAGTTCTCTTTATTCGGTTGATAATCTCGGATTGCCTTATAAAGACCAATCATCCCTTCCTGAATCAAATCATCCTTATCACCTCCGATTAGATAGAGTGCTTTTGCTTTACTTCGCACCAGATATTTATACTTTTCAAGAAGATAATCAATCGCAGGCAGATCTCCGTTTTGAATCCCGCATATGATTTCTTCGTCTTTTAATGTTATGTATTTATTTGCAGTATTCATCTTTACCTCACATTCCTGCGCATTCTCTTCGCGTATATTAATGCAATTGAATAGGTATTATAGCTAATGCCATGCACATAAGCTCCTTAGAGCTTTGCACATGGCTTAACGATTCCGGCAATTCCAGAATCTAGGATTACAAATTAATTAAGTCTTTGTCTCACGATCTCATACGACATAATTCCCATCGCTACAGAGGCATTTAGAGAATCCACTTTGCCTACCATCGGAATTTTGGCGGTAAAATCGCACTTTTCTTTCACGAGCCTGCCAACACCTTCCCCTTCACTACCGATAACCAATCCAATTGGACCCTTCAGATTAAGGTTATACATCAGTTCCCCATCCATGTCGGCACAGACAAACCATAAGCCCTTTTCCTTCAATTCATCGATTGTCATAGATAAATTGGTTACCTTAGCAACAGGCAGATAATTAATTGCTCCTGCGGACACCTTGGCTACTGTTGCTGTGAGGCCTACCGCACGTCTCTTCGGTATAATAATTCCATGAGCTCCCGCTTGATGAGCTGTTCGGATCATGGCACCCAAATTATGCGGATCTTCAATATTATCCAGGAGTATAATAAACGGCGGTTCCTCTTTCTCCTTTGCAGCCTGCAAAATATCCTCCACCTCAGCGTATTCATATGCTGCCGCATATGCTATTACCCCTTGATGCTTCTGAGTCTCAGAAATCTGATCCAGTCGTTCCTTTTTTACAAAGGACAGGATACAATCTGTCTTCTTAGCTTCTCTGATGATTGATTTTACCGGTCCATCCTGGCAGCCATCTAGAACAAACAGACGATCAATCGTCTTTCCGGCACGAAAGGCCTCCATTACAGCATTTCGCCCTTCTATTGTAAATTCCTCATATCTCATTCAATTACCAAACCTTTCCTTTAATATATCATCTACGATACAGCTTATCCTATCACATTCCATTACCGTTAAAACTCATACCTTATTACATTATTGTATCTAGTTCATAAAGCAATAGGCCGGTTAGCTTGTTTATTTCATATCTATTATATATTCATGAAAAGCATCTTCCCAGTTTTTCATAACATATCCATGCCGCTCGCGAAGCGCTTTGTTGTCTAAGATGGAATACATCGGCCTTGTCGCAGGGGTCGGATATTCCGAGGTTGGTATCGCCTCAACTTCAACGTCTATCCCAGCTTCTTTAAAGATTGTGAGCGTAAATTCATACCAGCTGGTACTTCCTTCACAGGTTGCATGATAGATACCATAGTCCTCCGTTTCCATAAGAAATATTATAACCCTGGCAAGTTCAAGTGCGCTGGTAGGATTTCCATATTGGTCACATACCACTCTGATTTTCTTGTTGTTTTCTGCCAGTCTTAGCATAGTCTTAACAAAATTCTTTCCTTCACCATACACCCATGCTGTTCGTAATATAAAATATTTTTTACAGTATTCTCGGACAAATTCATCCCCTTCCTGTTTTGTCCTGCCATATACACTAATGGGATTTGTGGCAGCCTCTTCCGTATAAGGAATTTTAGATTTTCCGTCAAAAACATAATCAGTCGATACATGAACAAACTTTGCTTTGTTCCGTTCAGCCGCTATCGCAATATTCTTAGGCCCAAGCGCATTGATCCGGTAAGCCTTATCCGGTTCGCTCTCACATAAATCTACCGCAGTCATTGCTGCACAATTAATAATAATATCTGGTTGTATCTCTTTGATATAAGCCTCAACGGCGCTCTCATCTGTTATATCCAGCGCCTTAATTGCCGCATCAGCACTATCCCTTGCATCTGTACGATACATTTCATAATCTGCTTTATTCTGCAAAAGTTTATAAATAGCCAAACCAAGCTGACCGCCAGCTCCTGTTATCATTATCCGGTTCATAAAATTCTCCATTTCTACGCATTATTTATACTTTTATAGTGAAAATACACTTACCATAGTGTCTCATACTGGATCCCTTTGTGTATGTCCTGCAATAAAATTCATGCGAATTCTCAGCTTCTGTGTATCCTTTATCCTTGCCGGAAAGAAAAATCACATTCCCTTAGTGAGGGATGTTTCCTGTCCTTATCTGAAAACAACAGCTGCATATTCTGGTCAATCGGCCATTCTATGGCTAGATCAGGGTCATTCCACATGATACCTCCCTCGTCTTCCGGATGGTAAAAATCTGTACATTTATAAGTAAAAACAGCTTTGTCGGATAATACCAGAAATCCATGTGCAAAACCCTCGGGAACATAAAACATCTTTCTGTTTTCCTCTGATAGAATAATTCCCTGATACTGTCCATAGGTCAATGAATTTTCTCTCAGATCAACAGCAACATCATAAACGGATCCGGTCAGAACACGAACCAATTTTCCCTGAGGATAAGTTTTCTGAAAATGAAGTCCTCTAAGTACCCCTCTTTCGGATAATGACTGGTTGTCCTGCACAAAATTCATAGCTAAACCCGCTTTTTTAAATTCTTCATAATGATAGGTCTCCATAAAATAGCCCCGTTCGTCTCCGTATAACTTAGGTTCTATGATGTATAACCCTTCTATGTCACATTTGTCAATTGTAAAATTACTCATTATAACCTCCAAAAAGCATACCTGCAATAACCTGGGTATACTCATTCATTTTCTTGCAGTCCCTTTGCGATATCTATAAATATCTCTCATAATCAGTATTTTTCTCAGAAATAGCCAATACAAACATGTGAATTAATGAAATAATTCGCTTTATGCTTTTTCTATGTGATTTAGCAAGAATCATAATTATTAATAGTATAAACAATTTAATTTTAAATTACAATATGTTTTCCTTCTTGAGTTTCCGTAGTTTTATCCACAGTACCCTTGTTTCATCGGTATTGTAATAAACAACTTTAAGAAATTACCAAAAATATAAGGAATCCTCATCCTTTTTGTAGTAGAATAATGGTGTCGAGT
>JAEZZO010000067.1 GCA_023418475.1 Bacillota bacterium | reverse complement strand
ATGGGAAAAGAACTGAAAAGAGGTGCAGGTATCCTGCTTCCGGTAAGCAGTCTTCCATCACCATATGGAATTGGAACCCTTGGCGTAAAAGCTTATGATTTTATTGATATGTTACATTCTTCTGGTCAGATCTACTGGCAAGTATTACCGGTCGGACCAACGAGCTTTGGAGATAGCCCATACCAGTCATTTTCTGCGTATGCAGGAAATCCATATTTTATCGATCTGGATTTCCTGATAGAAGAAGGACTTCTTGAAAAAGAAGAGGTAGCCGCTGTAAAATGGGGGAATAACCCGGAATATATAGAATACGATGCAATCTATCATTCCAGATTTCATATTCTAAAGAAAGCGTATGATACATTTTCCGGTAAAAATTCACAGGAGTATAAGATTTTTGTTGACAGCAACAGGGAGTGGCTTAAGGATTATGCGATCTATATGGCCATCAAGGGAGACCACCAGAATAGGGAATGGCTGAGCTGGGAAGAGCCAATCAGAAATAGAGAGGCAAAGGCAGTTAGGGAATACGAGGAAAAATTATCTTATGAAATAGATTTTTATATATTTTTACAGTTTAAGTTTTACGAACAATGGAGCCGTCTTAAATCCTATGCGAATAAAAAGGGCATCCGTATCATTGGAGATATTCCAATTTATGTAGCACTGGACAGTGCAGATGTATGGGCAAATCCGGAACTGTTCCAGCTGGATGAAAACAGAAAACCGGTGAATGTGGCGGGATGTCCGCCAGATGCTTTTTCTGACTATGGACAGAAATGGGGTAACCCGCTTTATGACTGGGAACGGATGGAAATAGATGACTTTATGTGGTGGAAGAAACGAATGGCTTCCTCAGCTAAGCTGTATGATATCATCCGAATCGACCATTTTATAGGAATTGTAAGATACTACAACATTCCGGTAAATGATGTACCGAAAAATGGATTTTTTGCGCAAGGACCCGGGATTAAGCTGATACGGGCAATCGATAGTGCAATCGGTGATGCGAAAGTGATTGCAGAAGACCTTGGTGTGGTTGTTCCGGAAGTGACTGCTTTGGTAAAAGAATCCGGATATCCGGGGATGAAAGTACTTGAATTTGCTTTTGACGGAAATACCTGCAATGAACATGCACTTCATAATCATGAGAAGAATTATGTGGTATACATCGGAACCCATGATAATGAGCCAATTAGAGGCTATATTGATAATGCCTCTCAAAAGAACCTGGAATATATGATGAAATATCTTGGAGTTACGAAAAAAGATGATATTATCGATTCTCTTATTAGATTTCTGTATCTGAGCGTATCAGATACTGTCATAGTACAGATGCAGGATTTATTACAGAAGGACAATTCATCCAGGATGAACCTTCCGTCCACAATTGGTACTAACTGGAAATGGAGAATGCAGGAGGGTGAGTTTACAAAGGTAATCAGAAACAAGCTCCGTGAGTTGACCAAACTCTACGGCAGATCAGAATGTAAATATTATTATAATTCGGAGGATTTTATGCTTTCAGATATCTGTGAAAATAATTATCAAAAAACAATCAAAGATTGTACCAATGAGGAACTCTATCTGGCACTTCTTGAAATGACGAAGAGCCTTGCGGCGCAGAAGGAAAGTAACAGTGGTAAGAAAAAAGTATATTATATTTCTGCAGAATTCCTGATTGGAAAACTTCTTTCCAATAACCTGATTAATCTTGGAGTATTTGAGCAGGTGAAAAATGAACTGGATGAGAATGGTAAGAACCTCTATGAAATCGAAGAAATGGAGCCGGAACCATCTCTGGGGAACGGCGGTCTTGGAAGATTGGCTGCCTGCTTTCTGGATTCTATGGCAACACTTGGATTAAATGGAGCCGGAATTGGACTGAATTACCATATGGGTCTTTTCAAACAGGTATTTAAAAACAATTTCCAAAAAGAGCTTGCCAATCCATGGATTGAGGAAAAAGGTTATCTTACGAGAACGGATGTATCCTATGAAGTTGAATTTGGAAACCTCAAAGTTAAATCAAGACTTTATGATATTGACGTTACAGGTTATAATAATAGAACCAACAAGTTGCATCTATTTGATATTGAAACGGTAGATGAAAGCTTGGTGGAAGGTGATAGCATTCAATTTGACAAGACAGAAATAGCAAAGAACTTAACTTTGTTCTTATATCCGGATGATTCCGATGAGAAGGGTAATTTATTACGAATTTACCAGCAGTATTTTATGGTTAGTAATGCTGCAAAACTGATTCTGGAGGAATGCACAAAGAAAGGTTCTAACCTTTATGACCTTGCAGATTATGCAGCAATTCAAATCAACGATACACATCCATCCATGATAATTCCGGAGTTGATCAGACTCTTGATCCTGGAAGGGATTGGAATGAAGGATGCTGTAAATATAGTAACGGATACCTGTGCTTATACAAACCATACTATTCTTTCAGAAGCACTTGAGAAATGGCCGTTATCTTATCTGGAAAAAGTAGTTCCGCAGCTGGTTCCAATCATCAAAGAACTGGATGACCTGGTGAGGGCAAAGTATAATGATGCATCCGTGTATATTATTGATCAATCCGAAAGAGTGCATATGGCGCATATGGATATTCACTATGGACATAGTGTAAACGGCGTTGCATATCTACATACGGAGATACTAAAAAATTCAGAATTGAATGATTTTTATAAAATTTATCCGGAGAAAATGAATAATAAGACCAATGGTATCACTTTCAGAAGATGGCTGTTACATTGCAATGAGGAACTAACCGCTTACCTTGAGGAATACATCGGAGCAGATTTCAAAGAATCTGCAGAGAAGCTTGCGGATCTGGAGAAATTTGCGGAGGATGATGGGGCACTTTCAAAGCTCCTTGCCATTAAACAGACAAAGAAAGGAGCTCTTGCACAATACTTAAAAGAGACACAGGGAGTGGAAATTAATGAAAATTCTATATATGACATCCAGGTGAAACGTCTCCATGAGTATAAGCGCCAGCAGATGAACGTACTCTGGATAGTCCATAAATATCATGAAATCAAAGCAGGTAAGCTTCCCAAAACACCAATTACTGTTATCTTTGGTGCAAAAGCTGCTCCTGCCTATGTGATTGCAAAAGACATCATCCACCTAATACTCTGCTTACAGCAGGTAATCAACCAGGATCCGGACGTAAGTCCTTACCTGAAAGTGGTTATGGTGGAAAACTACAATGTAACAAAAGCAGCGAAGATCATTCCGGCCTGCGATATTTCAGAGCAGATTTCCCTGGCTTCCAAAGAAGCCTCCGGTACAGGTAATATGAAATTCATGTTAAACGGAGCGGTTACTTTAGGAACGAAGGACGGAGCGAACGTCGAAATCGGTGAGCTCGTAACCAAAGATAACATCTATTTCTTTGGTGAGAGCAGCGAAGAAGTAATCAGGCATTATAACGCAGGAGACTATGTTGCAAAGAATTACTATTTAAATGATGCTGAAATAAAAAAACTGGTAGACTTTATAATCAGTGTCCCCGTTATGAAAGCAGGAGATGCAGCAACTCTATTAAGACTTCATGCGGAACTGATAAAGAAAGATTGGTTTATGACCCTTCTTGATCTTAAAGATTATATCAGAGTGAAAGATATTGCAATGGATGATTATGAAGACAGAAAAGCATGGGCGAAGAAAATGCTTGTCAATATCAGCAAAGCCGGTTTCTTCTCATCAGACAGAACAATTGCGGAGTATAACAAAGACATCTGGAAATTATAAATAATAATATGATTCGAGCGACAAACGCCTAATGTAGGTTATGTAGATGGATATGAGTGTATCTATAATCATCTGGACTTGCCTTTAACATCTCATAATTTCCAAATGCAGGAAATTATGAGATGCCCGGTCTGCGCCATATGAATATAGATACACCCATATCCATTCGGTAAATAAATTTTAGGCTTTTGACGCCAGAATCATATTATAAGAGGCATCACAAGCAAAAATATCTGGAAAGGTTGGGAGAAGGTTGTACAGAATTTTAATTGTCGATGACGAGAAAATCGAAAGAAACGGAATCAAATTCCTTTTAAAAAAAGCGGAAATCGAATGCGAGATTTTTGAAGCCGTGAATGGACAAGATGCGCTGGAACTCATTCAAAATACGGATATCGATATCCTTCTGACTGATGTAAAAATGCCTTTTATGGATGGAATAGAATTAATTGAACATCTGATGGAGGATAAAAAAAAGATCATAAGCATCATATTCAGCGGGTGCAGCGAGTTTGAGTATGCAAAACAGGCAGTAAGACTTGGGGTCTCCGACTATATATTAAAGCCGGTAGATCCAAAAGAATTTGATGATACAATTCATAAAGTGATAGAAAAATTGGAGCAAAGCAGAAGGGAAACCAATCTTAAGAATACAAGTATAGAGTATATGTGTGAGCATATGCTCTATCTGGTAGCAAACAAAGCAGATATCCGGACGGTAGAAGAATACAACAAGGGAATTCTGGATCTTGGATTTTTATATGGATATAAGCGTTTGATGCTCCTGGAATTCAATAATGATTTTTATGGCAGCAAGGGAGCTGATTTCCAGATGAAAATCCGGGAGATTGTGCCGGTGGCAGAGCATTATCTGAATCTGAATTCCCAGCAATCTATCCTTTTATTTACGAAAGATGATTTGGATTTTATTGCACTTGGCAATAAAATCTGCCATTTTGTACAGGAAACATATGGAGAGTATTGTTATGCTGCCGTATCTTCTGAAGTAGAGGGTGTAGAAGGTATCTGGGCTGGAATAGAAGAGATGGATACCTTAATGGAGAATAAATTCTACCAACATGGCTGTAGCGTATTTTATGCAGGCATGAGCAGTGATGATACAGCCATAATCCAGGTGGATGATGATACCCTTATGAAACAGATGAAGCAGGACATCAAAATGAAAGATGTATGCGGACTCAGAGAGCATTTTGATAAGTTTTGTTTAAAATACCAAAACAAAACAGTTTTTTCTCAGGTATATATCAAATTTCTTTTTTCTAATCTGCTGAAAGATTTTTACGATAATTTCCCGGAAACCAGTGAGAAAGATCTGAATGAAGAAATAGACATGTTATACAGAGCAGCAGATTTAAACAGGGTAATCGATGTGGTAAATACCAATATTGATAAGCTCGCAAAACTCTTTGGTCAGAATCCGCAGATGATGCATAGAGAAATTGAAATTGTTAAGAAGTATATTTATGATAATTACCGAAATGAAATCAGTGTTGACCAGTTAGGAGAGATGGTGTATATGGCACCAAGTTACTTAAGCTACATCTTTAAAAAAGAGACGGGACAGAACCTTAGTAAGTTTATCAAAGCTTATCGAATGGAAAAAGCTAAGGATATGCTGGAAAACACAATGTCAAAGATTGTAGACATCAGCATTGATTGCGGCTATCCGAATGTTTCCTATTTTTGTTCCAGCTTCAGGGAATACTTTGGAGTGAGCCCGCAGAAATTCAGGGAAAATGGGGATGAGATTACTGTATGATAAAGGGAAGCAGAAATAGTATGATAAACCGGTTTAAAGATTTCAAACTAAAATACAAACTGGCATTGGTATATGTCATTGCAGGATTTATTCCGGTAATTATTATTCTGATGGCTACTTATATACAGATGAAGGATATATTAAAGGATAAAGAAATGAAAACCATAAGTTCCTACCTGTATCAGGCATCGGCTTCTGTGGAAAATGAGATTGAAATCTACAACAATCTTTCTAACTATATTTCATTTAACCAGACCATATCCCAGGTTCTTAGCTATGATTATAGTTCCACCTATGAGATGTACACCAAATTTGTATCCATTATGGATCCGATGCTTTCCTCACTTTTGTATTTTCATAATGAGGTCAACCGTGTAACTATTTATGTAGATAATGGTTTGGTCAAGCATGGTAATACTCTGGCGCTGCTGTCGGAGATAGAAGATACGGACTGGTACCAGGAGGTAAAGCAGGATAATAAGATTCACTGGTACATCGACAAGGAGAATCATATAGCTTTTTCAGCCAGTAAAATGGCTATGCCGGAACGGTATGGAATAACAGGTATCCTCTATATCAGTGTAAATTATGACAGTATATTTGAACCCTATAACCAGGCAATTCTAAATAATTACGGTGTCTATATTATGGACCAGCATGATAATGAAGTCTATGAACGCTCTATTTTTGATAAATCCAATGAAAAATATAGTCTTAGCTTTCAGAATTTTAAGAAAAAATTAAAAGAAAAAAGCGACGATTATAAGATTATTTCCAGAACCTCCGATACTACGGGCTGGCAGGTATATCTTTATAAACCGGAGAATTTAATGGTATCCTCAATGAAACCAATTATTGTGATAGCTGTATTAGGTGCGCTGGTATGTGTTGTGGCGACTGTGATATGTCTTTTGATAATGTCAAAATTCGTAACGAAACGAATTACTTATCTGCAGCACAATATGAAAGAAGTAGAAAAAGGAAATCTTCTGATGACGGTTAACAATGACAGCAGGGATGAAATAGGTGATCTGATTCAAGGCTTTAATGCTATGTTACAGAAGCTAAATGTTCTGATTAATGAGGTTTATCGAAGTAAAATTAAAGAAAAAGACTATGAGATGAGGGCACTCCAGGCACAGATCAATCCTCATTTTCTTTATAATACTCTTTCTCTGATCAATTGGAAGGCAATTGAAGCTGGAGAGGAGGACATCAGCAAGATCACACTGTCATTATCTACTTTTTATCGTACTTCTCTTAATAAAGGCAAAAATATTTTATCCATAGCAGATGAAATTAACAATATTAAATCCTATCTGAACATTCAGAGAATGATGCATGACTATGATTTTGATATTGTCATAGATGTCGATGAGAATATATTGGGGTATAAAACTTTGAACCTGATTCTTCAGCCTTTGGTGGAAAATGCCATTGACCATGGTATTGATTTAAAAAAAGAAGGCCGTGGATGCATTACCATAACCGGAAGCCAGGTGGGAGCACAAGTACTGCTCACGGTAGAAGATAATGGTGTAGGGATGGAGGATGAGCAGGCTCAAAAGATTTTAACGGAGGATTCAAGTGGTTACGGTGTTCGTAATGTAAATGAAAGAATTAAGCTCTATTACGGTAGTCAATATGCACTTGTAATAAGCAGTAAAGTGGGAAAGGGGACACAGGTGGTTATCCGTTTCCCAGTAATAAATTAAGATTTCGTTATTTCTCATGCAATGGAATTTGACTAGTCTGTGAACAGTAACAAGTTCTTCGATTATCAACATGATTCAAAGATTTTTGATATTTATTCCTCTTTCGCTCTAATTTATAATAAGGATGTCATAAAGAACTGGTTCTAATAAAATTTATGAATGTAGACGAGGAGGAAATAAAATGAGAATAAAAAGATTAGGTGCTCTGGTTTTGGTGGGGACAATGTTAGCAGCAGCCACGGTTGGTTGTTCAAAAAAGGAATCCGGCAGCGCAGACACTTCTTTAGCTAATGCAGAAGCAACAGCTGCACCAGAGGCAACAGCTGCAACAGAAACGACAACTACACCAGAAGCAATTACAGCAGATATGACAGTATGGAGTCCGGCTGAGGATCAATCAGCAGACTATGGAGAATGGCTTCAGACACAGTGTGATGCATTCGCAAAAGAACATCCCAATTGGAAGCTGACATTCAAATACGGTACCTGCAGTGAAGGAGATGCCGGCAAGACCGTAACGCAGGATCCATCCGCTTCCGCAGATGTTTATATGTTTGCAAACGATCAGTTACAGTCGTTAATAGATGCTGGTGCAATTTCACAGCTTGGTGGAACGACAGCTGATTATGTAAAATCAACGAACTCAGAAGCAATTGTTAAATCTGTAACAGTTGATGATGGAATCTATGGTGTTCCTTTTACAACCAATACATGGTATATGTACTATGACAAGAGCGCATTCACAGAGGATGATATCAAAAGCTTAGATACAATGATTTCAAAAGATAAAATTTCATTCCCGATAACTAATTCCTGGTATATCGCTTCTTTCTATGTAGCGAACGGATGTACATTCTTTGGCGATGGAACGGATGAAACAAAAGGAATTGATTTCTCAGGTGACAAAGCTGTAAAAGTTACCGATTACCTGGTTGACTTAGTGAAGAATAAAAATTTTGTTTCGGATGCAGGCGGATCCGGTATGGCAGGTCTGTCAGACGGATCGGTTAAGGCTATCTTCTCAGGTTCTTGGGACTATGCTGCAGCAAAGAAAGCTCTCGGTGATAACCTTGGAGTCGCTGCTCTTCCTACGGTTAAAATTGATGGAGCTGACAAACAGTTAAAATCCTTTGCAGGATCAAAAGCAATTGCTGTAAATCCTAATTGCAAATACCCGCAGGTAGCAGTAGCTCTTGCACTTTACCTTGGTAATGCCGATGCTCAGCTTTCCCATTATAAAGCAAGAAGCATTGTACCCTGCAATACACAATTGCTTTCCCAGGCTGATATCCAGAAGGATTTGCTTGTAAAGGCCCAGAATGCAACCTTCGATCAAACTTCGATTTTACAGCCCTTCGTATCAGCAATGGGTAACTACTGGACACCGGCAGAGAATTTTGGTAATTCACTTGTAAATGGTGAAGTAACAAAAGACAACGCGTCGGAAAAGACAGATGCATTTAATACATCTTTAAATACAGCTGTAGTAAAGTAATCCTACAGAATAGAAAAGATATTTCAGCGTGCCGGATCCGACACGCTGAAATATTATTAGGGGCAAAGTTATAGTGCAAACCGGATGGGGTTGCAGGTTAGGAGGTATTTCAGATGCCGAAGGAAAAAGTCAGGAAACGAATGAACAGAGAATTCAAAAATCCATATACCGTAAGAGATGCTTTCAAAAAAGGAGATGTTTTTACGAAAATCTCTTTTTTCCTTTTTGGTTTTGGAAACCTTGTAAAAAGGCAGATGGTAAAAGGTATGACTTTTTTAGTGCTTGAAGCTGTATTTATTTACTTTATGCTTTTGACAGGCATTGATCGAATTGAGAAATTATTTCGGCTTGGCGGGAAACTACAGGAAAAGGTATGGGATGAATCGAAAGGGGTATATCTATATACCAAGGGTGATAATTCTTTATTAATGCTCCTGTATGGTGTAGTAACAGTTTTTATTATTCTTGCATTTGTTCTGCTATGGAAAACTGCAATACAAAGTGCATATAAGACACAGTGCATGGTAGAACGTGGTGAAAAGCCAACTTCTTTTAAAGATGACATTACAAAATTATTTGATATCGATTTACATAAATTATTACTTAGTGCACCTCTTGCGGGTGTTCTTACCTTTACGATCTTACCACTGGTGTTCATGATCTCCATGGCTTTTACCAGTTATAGTAAAGTGAATTCCAGCACCACAATATTCAACTGGGTAGGCATGAAAAATTTTGCCATGGTTTTAAATTTTCAAGACTCAATTGGGGGAACTTTTTGGGGAGTTCTTGGATGGACGATTATCTGGGCAGTGGCTGCGACTTTCTCCAATTATATTCTTGGAATGATGTTAGCTATGCTAATTAATAGAAAAGAGACCAGGGCAAAAGGCTTTTGGAGATTTAATTTTATGCTTTCGGTTGCAATACCACAGTTCGTATCGCTTTTATTAATGAGACAGATATTTGACCGAAATGGTGTGATTAACAATATTTTAATCAACAGCAGCATGATCAACAGCCCACTGCTATTCTGGGAGAATCCTACCTTTGCGAGAATCATGGTAATTGTGATCAATCTCTGGATTGGAATTCCATTTACTATGCTGCAGATTACCGGCATTTTGCAAAATATACCCGCTGAATTGTATGAATCAGCAAAAGTTGATGGTGCGGGCTCTGCTAAAATATTCTTTAAAATTACCTTACCGTATATGCTCTTTGTAACAGCTCCCTATCTGATTACAACCTTTGTAAATAACATAAATAACTTTAGTGTTATATATCTGCTTACGAAAGGAAATCCGACACCGGTTGGTTCTACAGCAGGAAAGACCGATCTTCTGGTAACCTGGCTGTACAAACTGACAGTGGATAACCAGTATTATAATATTGGTGCCGTGATCGGTATTATGACATTTATTGTACTTGCAACAGTATCCTTACTGACCTATCGTAATACCGGCGCATATAAAAACGAGGAGGGCTTCCAATAATGAGGAACGTAAAAAATACTACAAAAGTAAGAAAAACCATTACTAACTCATTGATCCATATCTTTTTAGGTGTGCTGTCATTTATCTGGGTGCTTCCGATTATTTTTGTCATTTTGCTAAGTTTCCGCGCTGATGTTGACGGCCCGTATGTTGGACGACTGCTTCCTAAGTCCTTTACACTGGATAATTATCATAAACTGTTTTTTGACACCGGTATCCTGAACTTTCCTAAAATGTTTCTGAATACCCTCATTATTGCAGCGTTCACCTGTATCATTTCAACGTTTTTCGTACTTTCAGTTTCTTATTGTATGTCACGTCTACGTTTTAAGATGAGGAAGCCGTTCATGAATATAGCATTGATTCTTGGAATGTTTCCCGCCTTTATGTCTATGATAGCAGTGTACTATATTCTGAAAGCAATTGGACTCTCGGAGGGAGCCATGATCAGGGTATCACTTGTTTTGGTATACTCCGCAGGCTCCGGTCTCGCATTTTATATTGCAAAAGGTTTTTTTGACACAATACCAAAGAGTATTGATGAAGCTGCATTTATTGATGGTGCGACAAAATGGAACGTATTCACAAAAATTACCATGCCACTTAGTAAACCCATTATTGTCTATACGGTACTTTCATCCTTTATGACACCATGGATAGATTTCATCTTTGCAAAGGTGATTTGTCGTGCCAATGCAGAATATTATACGGTTTCAATCGGATTGTGGAATATGCTGGAAAAGGAGTATATTAACAATTGGTTTAACAGCTTTGCGGCAGGAGCAGTTTGTATATCCATTCCAATCGCAGTATTGTTCGTGTTCATGCAAAAGTATTACAGAGAAGGTATCTCCGGCGCGGTAAAGGGCTAAAAAATCTTTCTATTTTATCAGATTATTGGTATAATCAGATTCGGGAATAAAAGTCTAGAATGTTTTTCACCGGAGGCTGTCTAATTCTCACGCGGGTTTATATTAACTTAGATGCTGATAAATCAGCGTGAGAATTTGACACGCGATTCATAATAAACAATAAAGGTAAGGAAAATTAGCTTATGGTAAAACCTTTCAATCGAATCCTAACCATAGGGATTATGCTGTTTTTGTTCCTATTTGCGGCATGTGCCGGAGAAAGTGAAAAAAAGGAAAGCACAAATACTATAGAAGTCGCTAAATATCAGAAACAAATGGAGAAAGCATCCTCGACGCCATTTGGGAAGTATCCGGAACTGATTACCTATACTTTGGGAAAACTTTCCGGTTCTAACAATTCTAATCTTCCGACAGGAGATACTTATGAAGACAATGCATATACCAGATTCCTTGTGGATTTTCTGAATGTCCAGAACCAGAATGTATTTGAAAAAATGGACAATCAATATGATTCCAATGTTTCCATGGCAATTTCTTCAGGGAAAATTCCTGACATTATGACCGTAAGCAGTCAGGAGGATTTACGACTTCTGGTGAAGTATGATATGATTGCGGATCTTACGGATTCGTTTGAAAACTGTATGAGCGATACAATCAGGGAAATCTATAATTCCTATGACAAAGACATGCTTGATGCGGTGACTTTTGACGGTAAAATCAGGGCAATTCCGGAGACCAATATCGAAGATGGGCCTAATCTGGTCTGGTTAAGAAAAGACTGGATGGAGAAGCTGGGCATGAGCGACCCGAAGAATCTTGAAGATGTGGAATATATTGTGAGCCAATTTATGAGTAAAAATCCTGGTGGAAATGCTGCCGGGCAGACGGTCGGACTGGTGTGTGATCCAAAATTATCGGCTGGTATAGGCTTCAGCAACGAATACATGCTTGATCTCGTGTTTGCATCCTTTGGTGCATTTCCCAAACAGTGGATTGCTGATGAGAATAAGAATGCAGTCTATGGTTCAACTACGCCAGAAGCCAGAGAAGCTCTCATACATATTAATAAAATGTACCGGTCAGGTATACTGGATAATCAATTTTTGCTTCGTACAAGCAGTAATATCATTGAATTGATTACGAACGGACAGTGTGGCTCGTTTTTTGGACCATGGTGGGCACCGAATAATCCACTGATGCAGGCAATTAAGAATGACCCGGATGCAAATTGGATGCCGTATTTGATAGCGACGGATGATAATGGGAGCACCGGTTATTACTCCAAAAAACCGACCTATAAATATGTTGTAGTAAGAAAGGAATTCGAGCATCCTGAAATTGCTTGTAAAATCATTAGTGCTCTATTTGATTATGCTCGTTATGAAGAAAAGGACAATAAAGAATTTGGAAAATATTATCAGGATAATGTAGACCCTACAGCAAGACCGATTGCCATTAATGTGGATTATAGTAATGCATTATCCCTTTGCTACACTCAGATATCCGCTGCTTTGAATGGGCAGTGTTCACCGAAGACGCTAAATCTTTTGGAATACTCCTATTATGAGACCTGTTCGGCTTATCTTAAGAATAAAAGCAAAGCAACCCCTGAGGAGTGGGCTGCCTATACCTCAAGAATTACGGCATGTAAATTGCTTTCGCAAGGAAAGCTTCATAAAGTTAAGTCACTCTTTTATAAAGAGACAGATACTATGGTTAGCGAATGGTGGAAACTGGAGGAATTGGAAGAGCAGGTATATCTGCAGATTGTAACAGGTGATCTACCGATCTCTGCGTTTGATGATTTTGTTAACAGATGGAAATCTGAAGGAGGAGACATCATAACCCAAGAGGTGAGAGAAGAGCTTTCCAAATAGGAGATGAGATCATAAGGGTAAAATATAATAAAAAAATTTCGACATGGGTATTACTTTTTATTCTTGTTATGACCACTTGTTCTTCCTGTAATAGTAATTCGGGTCATAAGGAAGAAATAACTGCGTATGTAGAAAACGAAACGCAGGATCAAGAAATAACAGAGGCGTATACAGAGGATGAAACGATTATATATGATAAGCATGGGACCTGCTACCAGGTATTTCTCTATTCATTTTGTGATAGCAACGGCGATGGGATTGGAGATATAAGTGGTCTGACCTCCAAGCTGGATTATATTAAAAACCTTGGTTTTACAAGCATCTGGCTGCTGCCGTTTCATACGTCTGCTACTTACCATAAGTATGATGTTGTAGACTATTATTCCATTGATAAAGAGTACGGGACGATGGAAGATTTCGAGAAGCTTGTGAAGGCTTGTGACGAGAAAAATATTGATTTGTATATGGATTTTGTTATCAACCATACTTCATCCAAAAACCAGTGGTTTTTGGATGCTGTGAACTATATCAAAATATTAAAAGACGGTGAAGAACCTGATGATATGGTATGCCCCTATGTCAGGTATTACAACTTTAAACGTCTTAACAGTGCACCAACTGGATGGAGTAAAGTGCCAGGAACAAAGGATTGGTACTATGAATGTGTATTCTGGGATCAGATGCCTGATCTAAATCTGGACAATCCGGCAGTAAGAGCAGAAATTGAAAAAATCGCCACTTTCTGGATCGACAAGGGAATCAAAGGTTTTCGTCTGGATGCAGCACTTCATTATTATGAAGGTAATATCGCAGAGAGTACAAAAGCGTTACAATGGTTCTATGATTATGTGGAGGGAATAGATCCTGATATATATGTAGTAGCAGAAGTATGGGATTCCTTTTATACAATCCAGGAATTTTATAAGAGCGGTGTGGATAGTCTGTTTAACTTTGTATTAGGAAATAAAGACGGACTGTTTGTAAAGTCCGTTAACCGTATGGGTAATGGAAAAGCAGGCGCAAGCCTTGCCAAGAACCTTCAGATGATACAGCAAACATTCTACTCTATTAATCCAGACTATGTGGATGGAGTATTTTTATCTAACCATGATACGGGAAGAGCAGCTGGCTTCTTAAGCAGGAAGGAGGACAAGATCAAACTGGCAGCAGGTCTGGAGATCCTTTCCACAGGATGCGTATTTGTCTATTACGGCGATGAACTTGGAATGTCCGGTTCCGGAGATGACGTAAATAAGAGAGCACCGATGTACTGGACGGACGATAAAGCATCTGCAGGAATGACGAAAGGACCATCCGGAATGATTAAACAGGAGCATGCATTTGGTTCTTATGAAACGCAGAAGGATGACGCCGCTTCCGTATATAATTATTATAAGAAAGCAATACACCTACGCAATAAATATCCGGAAATCGGCAGAGGGATCATTACTGCCATGAAAGAGGTAACGGATGAAAATGGAAATGTCTGCGCTATTGTAAAGAAGTATAAGGGGAGAAGTATTTATGTTCTTTATAACCTGAGTAAAGAACCAGTTACCGTTAAGGTATCCAAAGCTTCGTATTCTTATCATGGTATTTCAGATTATCTGATAACAGGAGAAGATGCTCCATACATGGACGGAGATGCCCTAATGATGCCGGCTTACGCATGCGTAATATTAAGTGAAGAGTAAAGGAAAAGCACTTTCACTCATTAAGTTTGTGCCTGCGTAATCCTTGGCGCAAACTTAATATTCGTACAAAATATGCGCAGGAATGGAGTGAAATAATATACTTGCCACCTGTTTTGCAACTGACTTTTTATATCATTATCCTCTTGACTCTTCCTTTAGGTAATCCTTTATAATAAGTTTATATCCGATAATCTAGAAATGAGGGCTCAAACATATGAGTAATTTAATCAAAATCAAAGATGTGTCAAGTAAATATGATATTACAGCTCGTACACTGCGTTACTATGAGGACATGGGATTATTGACCAGCACTAGAACTGATGATTACGCATACAGAATGTACGATGAAAACGCTATTAGGAGGCTTGAGCAAATACTCATCTTACGCAAGCTGAATATAAGTATAAAAGACATTCAGCGTGTTTTTCATACTTCCAGTTCCGAGGTGGTTTTAGAGGTGCTTGGAAAGAAAGTACATAGTATTGATGACGAGGTTGCACTTTTGCATGAGTTGAAGGAAATCGTACTCGAATTTATCCGCGATATCGAACAAGTTAACTTTTCAGACAACACCGATATAAAACTTCTATATAACAAGGCGAAGGAAATTGAAACACAATTGATTAGCATTGACTATATTGGTAAGCCCTCCAATATAAGCCGCTTGATTGAAATAACGGATAAATTAGATAAAAAAATTCCGGATATCATGGTTGTCAGGATACCTGAATTTAGAGCGGTGACAGTGGGCGATCATTCCTGGCGAGATATGTTTAAAAGCGACGGATACATGTATCAATTGTGGCAGTATGTTCATTTGTACAAAAATGTAATTTTTGACTGTTTTGATTTCTTGCTGACTAAGAATGGCAAAGCCGAATGGATCTGCGCCGTGAAAGAGGGGGTCACCAATGAGGAGGTAAGCCCGTTTACATTATTCGATTTTCAGGGAGGCTTATACGCTATGGCTGTCAGTATTGATGAAGATAACGAGAGCTTATATAAAGTGGAAGATAAAGTTCGCCGGTGGATTGAAAACACTAATTTTGAATTGGACAAGGACCGCTATGTCATGTTCAATATGCCTTATTTATATGAAGATGGAAGAGATATTGTTAATAGAGACATAGAAAAGGGACTAGGATATAAACAAATGCAACGATATTTTCCAATAAAGTTAAAAAATGGGATATAAAATACAGGGAATTCCTGTGTAATGTTTCGAAACTACATCATGCAGCATATGGTAAATTAATAGCGAATAAATACGAGGAGGAATTATGATGAACAAGTATGAAAAAGCGATAAAACTTATGGAAGAATATTGCGGAAATGGAAAGGACAACCAGATTGCGCTTGCTACAATTGCACTGTCCCCGAATGCCGAAGGCAATACCCGCCCCTCTGTCCGCATGGTTGATGCTTTCTATGAAGACGGTGCGTTTTATGTTTCCACAGATGCGAAGAAAAATAAAATTTTGGAAATTGAAAAAAACAATGAGGTATCTGTCTGTGGCTTAGATTTGTTTGCTGTGCAGGGAACAGCTGAAAATCTTGGTTGGGTAAAGAGTGAGAAGAACACAGAAATAAGAGAAAAAATGAAAAGAATCTTCGAATGGTTCAATGCACATGGAGATGAAGATAACCCTGACTCTATCGTTTTGCGTATAACCCTTACAGAAGGAACAATAACGGATAATGAACAAAAATATGGTGAATGGCAGTATAAAGTTGATTTTAGGAAGAAAGAAGCTATATAAATGCAAAAAACACTTAAGGATAGGATATGGCAGAACACTTGAGAAATGTTATTACGCCGGAGATACCTGAAACATATACAATTAATTCTATGTTTAAAAATATTACATACGAAGAAAACATTCAAGAAGGAGTTCTTGCGTTTAGAGACTTTTTATATCATCTTTGTAATATTTTAATTGCTGATGGTGATAGGTATGACATTCATAAAAAGATTGCGCATGTATTTGATGATCGCGTTACCATTTCTGTATATTTTCCATTTTTACACAATGTGAAATGCTTATCATTGAAAAGGCCAGAAAAGTAAAATAATAGAGTCTTGAAAATAGAATTTCAAGGCTCTATTCAATTATATCCATGTTAAATTAACGAGAGCAATCTGCAGAAGGAAGCATATTCCATATACTGACCGGATAAAATCAAAAATTATTCGTTAATAAAATAACGAAGCAATAATGGTGGGGTACAGTCAAATAGCAATTGCGCGATTTTTTCGGAAGTGGCAGCACAATTTGAATTCAACCAATCTTTCATTATTTGAACTAATCCGGCATGAAAAAAATTAACAGACCATACCACATCATCATTTATTTTATTCTTGTCATTTTCTTGTATAAAATATTTGTACCAGCAATCGGTAGAGAAGTGAAATAAAAAATCCAAATAAGAGTTTTGGCCTTCAAATTTGATTATTTCAATGAAATAATCACAATTATCTTTTGTGTTACAGACACACCGAAATAAAATTTCTTTATAAGTTGTAAGATTAGGGTTCTTTACAATACATTTTTCTATATATTCTTTGCAATCCCAATTCATTAAATCATACTTATCCTTAAAATGCCGATAGAAGGTAGCACGTGATGCACCACAATTCTCAATAATATCCTGGACAGTTATATTAGAGAGAGGCTTTTCCTTTAATAATTCATGTAGAGAATGAAGTAAAATATTCTTAGTGTCAGATTTCATCATAGTATTCCCTGTTTATGCAAGTTCCTTTCAGTGAAATGTTAAAAATGAGACAAGATTGTCTTAATGTATCAGAATGAGACAAATGATAAGAAATGTATATTTAATTAAATTTTAGCATGCATATAATTAATATGCAATGATAATTTTTTAACATTCTATAACTTGTATGGAACGTATCAAAGGAGGAGGTATATCATATGGAGAAAATTATTCAGTTAGCCAATATGATTGATGGAAATGCACCTGATGTTGAAAATGGAAGAACTGCCGAGGATGCAGGGGTAGCCTTACTGGCTTCGGTGATTAATGATGATCAGGCAGCAGTTGCTATGCTATGTTCTACTACCCTGGAATCAGCAGAAATAATTGCCTCAAGGGCAGGAATGAAATGCGAAGACATAGAAGGAACCTTGAAGGAATTAGGGAATATCGGTATTTTGCTTTATACGGTGGAGGATGACGTTACAAAGTATCAACGTGTACCTTGGGCTCCCGGAATTTGCGAACATTTATTATTAAATAAACAATTACAAAATGAAGCAGTAGCAATTGCTTTTCATAATTATACAACGGATATGGACAGGACAGTAGGTCAAATGATGGGTATGGGAGGAGGAGCTCTTCGTACGATCCCAATAAAAGCTTCCATAGAGGCAGAAACACATATTGCAAGCTATGAGGAAATTCAGACATATTTCGACCAGAGCGATTTGTATTCGAAAGCTGACTGTGCCTGCCGGCTTGCAGGGAAGCTAATGGGGAATGCTTGTGAACATACAATTGAGGGAATGTGCATTCAAATTGGAGCGGAAGCAGATTATTATATCCGAAGCGGTCGTGCAACACAAATTACACGTGAAGAAGCAGAGGAAATATTAAGAAAAGCGGAACGCGAAGGCTTGGTGCATGAAATCTTCAATAATGAAGGAAAGGATAAATCAACCTTTATCTGTAATTGCTGCGGATGTTCCTGCGCTTCCTTGCGTGTAGCAACCTTATTTAATAATCCAGATCCAAACCGATCTAATTTTGTTGCAGAAGTGACTTCTGATAAATGTGTTGGTTGTGGTGCCTGCGTAGAAAACTGTAATACAAATGCATTAGCACTTGGTTCCTCTTTCTGTAAAGAAAATCAGACACCAGTTATGACACAAACCCCACATGATACCGACTGGACACAGGAATATTGGAATCCGGATTTTAAAATTCGTAAAATGGTTAATGAATATGGCACCGCACCATGTAAAACGAAATGTCCTGCACATGTTTCTGTTCAGGGATATATCCGCAAAGCAGCAGAGGGTAATTTTGAAGAAGCTCTGAAAATAATAAAGAGAGATAATCCGTTTCCTGCAATCTGTGGACGAGTATGTCCTCATGGATGTGAATCAGAATGTACTAGGGCAAATCTGGATGAAGCAATAGCAATCGATGATATTAAAAAATATATTGCAGATAAGGAATTGGAATCCGGAAATCGTTACATACCAAAGATTTATGAGAAAAGAGATGGAAAGGTTGCTATCATCGGTGCAGGTCCTGCAGGACTTAGTTGTGCTTATTATTTAGCGGTTGAAGGATTTGAAGTATGTGTGTATGAAAAGCAGAAAATACTTGGTGGTATGCTGACAATGGGTATTCCTTCTTTCCGCCTGGAAAATGAAATAATTGAAGCTGAAATTGATGTATTACATCAGTTGGGTGTTACATTTAAGACGGGTATCGAAGTTGGAAAGGATATTACATTGAAGGAACTTCGTACCCAGGGATATCAAGCATTCTTCCTTGCAATTGGGGCACAGGAAGGAAGATCGCTTAATATTGAAGGGGAAGACCTTGGAGGAGTTATAACAGGAGTAGAATTCCTCCGTAATATAAGTCTTACTACAGCTAGTAGACTGCAAGGAAAAACAGTTGTAATCGGTGGTGGTAATGTAGCCATTGATGTTGCTCGTTCCTGTGTACGTATGGGTTCTGATGTAACTGCAATGTACTGTTTGGAAAGTAAAGACGAAATGCCGGCGCTTCTGGAAGAACAGGAAGAAGCAAAGATAGAAGGTATAGAAATTAATAATTCCTGGGGACCTAAGCGTATTCTTGGGGAAAATGGGAAAGTAACAGGTGTGGAATTCATGCGCTGCCTATCGGTATTTGATGAAAATGGTAGATTTCATCCGGTCTTCAATGAGAACGAAACCATAATTATTCAATGCAGCAATGTATTAGTTTCTGTTGGACAAGCAATGAATTGGGGAGGCCTGGCAGATAGAAAAAAAATGGAGTTGACAGGACGAGGCACTATGGTGGTGGATGATTTGACTTTGCAGACAGGTGAATCGGATGTATTTGCAGGCGGAGATGCAGTTACAGGTCCAAAATTTGCTATTGATGCAATTGCCTCCGGTAAAACTGCTGCAATTTCTATTAAAAGATATATTTTAGGTCAAAATTTGAAGGTACGAAGAGAAAGAGAATATCATGCACTTGATCAAAATAATCTTGATTTGGCAGGATTTGATCAGGCACAGCGCCAAAAACCGGCTAGTATAGATCATCATGCAGCAAGTCGGTCTTTTAAGGATCTTCGTACAGATCTTACCGATGAGCAAATTAAGTTAGAAACTAATCGCTGTCTTGGTTGCGGTGTATCGGTTGTGGATGAATATCGATGCTTAGGATGCGGTATTTGCGCAACAAAATGTGAATTTGATGCAATTAAGTTAAAGCGTAAATACAATGTCGGTTCTGCAGAAGATCCGGAAGAATGGATGAAGAATTTCTTAACAAACGCAGGGGAAAGAGCAGAGCGCTTGGCAAATAAGAAAGCTGCAGAAACCTCAAAATAGCAGGAGGAGCCTACCATGCATGAGATGGGAGTTGTTTTAAATATAGTTAGAACGGCCGAGCAAGCTGCCAAAGCAAATCATGTAGCCAAAATAGGCAGATTAACTTTGCAGGTTGGCGAATTGACAGGCGTTATACCAAGATATGTCTACGCTTGCTGGCCGGCTGCAATTGAAGATACGATATTAAACGGAGCAATTCTGGCGATAGAAGAAATCGAAGGAATAGCGACATGTCAGGATTGTGGCTGTGATTATTCTGTATTGAAAAACATAAAAGCGGATCAGCCTATTTGTCCAGCGTGCGGTAGCAAGCAATGGAAGGTGAAAACCGGACGTGAAGTTATGATTAAGGAAATTGGAGTTATTGACAATTTGTAAATACTAATAATAGCAGATGAGGTGAATTATATGGATGAAGTAAGAGTAATTGAAATTAAGAGGAGTATCTTTGAAAATAATGATATAGATGCAGATAAACTAAGAGATCAGTTGAAGAAGGAGAAGACCTTTCTTTTGAATTTAATGTCATCTCCCGGATCGGGTAAAACAACAACATTAGTACGTACTATTAAGATGCTGAAGGATCAAATGAATATCGGAGTTATGGAAGCAGATATCGATTCCTCTGTAGATGCGGAGAAAATTGCAACGACTGGGGTTAAGTCGATTCAGCTGCATACAGGCGGTATGTGTCATTTAGATGCAGATATGACGCGCCAGGGTCTGACAGAGTTTGGTACACAAGACATGGACTTAGTTGTGCTGGAAAATGTAGGCAATCTTGTATGTCCGGCTGAGTTTGACACAGGGGCTGTGAAAAATGCAATGATTCTATCTGTACCAGAGGGAGATGATAAACCATTAAAATATCCGCTGATGTTTAGCATATGTGATGCAGTACTTATCAATAAGATCGATGTAATGAGTGTTTTTGATTTTGATATGGTAGCGGTAAAAGAACGTATTAAAGTATTAAACCCAAAGGCAGAGATATTCGAGGTATCAGCAAGAACCGGTGAAGGTTTTGAAGCATGGGTGAATTGGCTTAAGAAAAATGTTAAGGACTGGATTGAATAAGCAAAGATTAGACGTTTGAAATATTTTCAGGAGATGCAGAGCTTCTGTATGAAAGATATCCTCAGTGAAAAATTAGTTTTATAGATAATAAGCCGACAGGTGAATTGCTGCAATTTACCTGTCGGCTTTTATGTGCGCCTGGCGGGCGCACGTTCTAACGGGTGCAAGTCGTGAATCCGCCCGGTAGCGGGAAGAATATAGCCGAAGGCAAGGGTGTCCATCGTGAGGTGGAATCTGATGGAAGCTGGATACTGGGAATATACTAACCAGTGGTAAATTTCTGGTCTGACAAACAGAAAGCACATAACTGATGCCGATATATGAGGCACAGTTTTCAGATGGGAGCTAGGGTTACAGTTCACTGCCAATGCAAATTCCGAGCTGCTCATCCGGTAAGTACTTCCGAAAAGGAGTATTTGCATTCGCCGGTACTTAGGTCCTGTGTTTTAGGACCTTATGTACCGCTGCGTAATGCAACTAAGCGAGAGCGGCTCCGCTTCGGAAGTACTTACCGGATGTGCAGTAATGGAATTTGCATGGGGAGTGAACTGTAACGAGCTAGGGCTATCTTCCGGGAAGAAGTGCAAAGGGCGTTGATTATAGTAATAAATTTTTATATAATAAAAATGGGACATCTGCAAATCTTGTCTTCATTAAAGTAGATTCTATTTTTCCCTAAAAGGTCAGTTCTCAGATGCTTGAAAACAGGGTAATATTTCGTATTTTTGATGAAAAAGAGCAGACACGGTTAAGCATTCTTTCCGGTCTGTGATAAAATTGTTTCTGTAGAGGTAATCAATATGCATGCATGGGAATCCATACAAAAAACGCTGGATCATATTGAAGAAAATCTTAGCGAAGAAATTCAAATTGATAGACTTGCAGATATTGCAGGATTGTCATTGTTTTATTATCAGAGATTATTCACACGATTGGTAAAAGCATCGGTTCGAGATTATATTAAGCTGCGTCGTTTGGCGAAATCTACAATAATGCTGCGTGACAAAACCCACCGTATTATTGACATTGCGATGGAATACGGTTTTGGGAGCCACATATCTTATACACGTGCCTTTACGCAAACTTATGGGATTACGCCATCGCAGTACCGAAGCAAGCCTATTGGCTTACAAAATTTTGAGAAGCCTGATTTATTCCTTAATCATATTGTAGTCAATGAGGGCGAACCGCTGATTAGTGATGGGATAGTATTGGAAATGAATCATAGATTTCTCGAAAAGCCGATCGATTTTCTTGGTGTGACAGGCTATTACCCTTTCGTACCTGGAAAAATGGTTGGTGAAAAACTAGGCATTGATAAGATTGGTGAAATATGGGACGGGTTTTATAAGGAACTTCCCAATATCCCGCATATCTTAGAAGGGCGCTTTGTTGGCGTTTCTTATCGGGGAGATGCGCCTATTGGTTATTCTAGTTATTTTGTTGGTGTGGAAACCCTAAAAGAGGAGAAAAATCATAACTTTACGAAATGGCAACTACCCGTACGGGAGTATATAGTCTGCGGATATGAAGTTGAAAACCATGAAATGATGATTATTGCTATGGGAAAAACTATGAAATACACTCGCTTTTGGCTGAAAGAACATGGTTTAATTGCAGATGGATTTTATCCTGAGATGTATTATGGAAACAAGGCTAACATTGTATATTCAGAGTTATGGATTCCGTTTAGGAGCCGAGGATAAAATAAAATTTTAGTACTGGAGGATTACAAATGAACAAATTCGAAGAAGGATTGAAATTATTGGAAGAAAAATTTGGGAACGGCAAAGATAACGTTATTTCACTTGCAACAATTGCACGAGACCCGGGGAATGATGGAAAGCCGCGCCCCGTTGTCCGCAGCGTTGACGCTTATTATGAAAACGGCATATTTTATATTGTTACACATAACAAATCAAATAAAATGCGTCAAATCACACAAAATCAGGAGGTTTCGATCGCTGGATGCTTAGAGATGTTTACTGCCAATGGAGTGGCTGAAAACCTTGGCTGGGTACTCGACCCCAAAAATGCTGAAATAAGAATTAAGCTTCGTAAAGCCTTTGCGAACTGGTATGATATGGCAAATAATGAAAAGGACGAGGATTGTTGCTTTTTAGCAATCCATCTTACAAAGGGAACATTAAATATCAACCATTGGGAAAAATTATATCATATGGACTTTGTAAATAAGACAGATATGAATGATGGGGGTATTTTTTAAAGAGTAAGGTTTGATAAAAAATCTCCTGTTAATTTACTTATGAAAAGTAGATTAAACAGGAGAATCATATTATAGGGTTAGTTTAAGTACAGGGTAAGGCTTATTGCCCTGGAGTAAACAGGGTGATTTTTCCTATGAGATTATTTGTAAAGGCTAAGGCTCCATCCAAAGTTATTACTATTGCACCTAAGCCAGGTATTTGGTTAATTCTACGAATTACGGAGGCAGCATCTAATCCAAAATATTTAGTAGTATAGATATCGCAGTCCAGCGAGCTGTCAGCAATCACTGTGAAAGAAGCAATATTACTTTCCATGGGGTAGCCTGTTTTGCTGTTAAATATATGGTGATATTTACTGCCTCCGTGTTCAAGAACTCGTTCATATATTCCTGAGGTTACAACAGATTGATTTCTGATTTTAACAAATGCTGCCGCATTCCCTCTTGGCAATAACGGATTTTGTATTCCGACTTTCCAGTCTCCGCCTTCAGTGGGCGCATCTCCATGAACGAGAACATTGCCACCCAGATCTACCATAGCGGAGACAGCTCCTTGCTTTTTAAATAACTCCATTACTTTATCAGCAAAATAACCTTTTGCGATAGCACCAAGGTCGATCTCCATGCCTTTTTTTAAGAAATGGACGGTTTTTTCTTCGTCATTTAGTTGAATATTTTCAGGCTTTAAAAGCTCCAGCACTTCTGCAATGGCTTCTTTCTTTGGCACCTGTGCCTCTTTAAAACCAATTTTCCATAATTTTATTAAGGGGCCTATTGCTATATTCAAATAGCTATCTTCGCATAAACTATGTGTTTTTCCTATTTTAATCAGCTCATACAGCTCGTCGTCCACCTTCTGTGGTGCGATTGCAGCTGTTTTCTTAAGTAGTGCGAGCTGTGAGGTATCACTGTTGGCACTAAAAACCTCATTATAATGAAATAGCATGTCCTCCGCTTTTTTTGCCAGACCTTCGGTATCGTCTCCCTTGATATAAAGGGAAATTTTTGTTCCCATAAGATATATAATCCTCGTAGATTCAGTCATTTCACTCTCCTATATTGGAATGGTTCTGCCCATGAATTAGAAAGGCATTTATCAGGTCATTGTCAATACTGGTTAGGTTTCTTTCACGCTGATAAGCAATAAAATAATCTAAACTCAGTTCATCGATGGGTATGGGATATATATTATAATCCGACGGGCACTCCTTAACATAGACGCTTTCTGGTATAATCGTCAGCCCCAGATTACTTGTAGCCAGCTTGAGTGCAGTATTGATTTCAGTGCTTTCTATGATAATGTCGGGTTCTACCTTATAAACATTTAGTAAATGATCAATCTGCTTTCGGATAGCGGAACCTTTGGAGGTTAGTATTAGACTTTGACATAAGATTTCGCTTATGCCGATCGCTCCTTCCGGGATAATCGCAATATCCTTCTGATATAAATTACAACAGCGCGGAATCACAGCCCGGTAACGGTGCCTTCCCCAGCTGACAGAGTTTAAGTTTGGAGAAATGTTTCTTGAATTTTGTCCAATCCAAAAATCTAATTCATTACTTTGTGTGAGCTTCTCACTTTTATCCGGTAAAATCTCTGCAAGCTCAATTCTGCAGTTTGGATGCATTTTCATAAACTCCGGTAAAAAAAGTGGTAAAAGGTAGGTACCAAGACTTGGAAGCACTCCAATTCTTATTACCGTTGTATCAGGATTTGACACATCTGATATTTCGCGAAGCAGCTTGGTATAACTAAATTCTAATGAAGTCAAATACTGATAATAAATCTTCCCTTGCTCGGTTAATCGATAGGGCAGTTTGCTACGGGTTATCAGTTCGCAGTTTAATTCACCTTCCACCCGCTTAATTACCTGTGTTAAATAAGGTTGAGAGATATAAAGTGATTTCGCAGCATTACTATAATTGCTGTATTTTAAAAGAGCATCAATATAAGATAAGATATCTTGTGAGCTGGTTTTTGACATTTCATTCCGTCCTTAAGTGTATGAACTATTTTGGTTTTTTGATTATAACAAATTTGTTATCAAACTTCAATGAATAACTATTAGATAATATAAGCTTAGTATGTTAAAATAATATCAAACACATAATAATGATTGTGAAAACTTAAGATATAGGAAGGAGATTACTATGAGATATTTAGCTATCGTAGGCACGAATTCAGATGTGTCAACGAATCGTATGCTGCTTCAGTTTATGCAAAAGCATTATTCAGATATGGCAGAAATCGAAGTATACGAAATTAAGGAGCTACCTGCTTTTATGGAACCGGAGGATAATGATGTTCCGGTAAAGGTAGCTGAGTTATCGGATAAAATCCGAAAAGCCGATGGAGTAATAATAGCAACGCCGGAGTATGATCATGCGATACCTGCTGTTTTAAAGAGTGCTCTGGAATGGATCAGTTATACGGAGCAGACACTTACGGATAAGCCGGTTTTAATAGTGGGATCCTCTCACGGTACCCTGGGTTCTTCAAGAGCGCAGGCACATCTTAGACAAATACTCGATTCTCCTGAGCTTGCTGCCAATATCATGCCAAGCAGTGAGTTCCTTTTGGGAAAATCCCAGGGGGCATTTGATAGTTCCGGTAATCTTATTTATGCAGATAAGGCAAGCGAACTTGATGAAATTTTCAGAGAGTTTGTTTTATTTACGGATATTACATCAAAGCTTTTGAAAGAGAAGGTTATGAATAAGAAAGAAAAAAAATATACCTGGCAAGAGTAGGAAGTGAGGATAAATATAGATGAAATTAATAGCTATTGTTGGAACAAATGCAAAAAAATCATATAATCGTAAATTGCTTCAGTTTATGAAAAAACACTTTGAAACAAAAGCAGAGATAGAAATACTTGAGATTACAGATGTTCCTATGTTTAATCAATCAGATAATCAGTCCTACGGTGAAGTAATACAGATGTTCAATGATAAGATTACTGCATCAGATGGTGTTATTATGGCTACACCCGAATATAATCATTCCATTCCATCCGGATTAAAAAGCTTGATTGAATGGCTAAGTTTTGATCTGCATCCCCTTGCCGGAAAACCAGTTATGATTGTTGGTGCTTCTCTTGGAACGCAGGGCTCCTCTCGTGCACAGCTGCATCTTCGTCAGATTCTGGATGCACCAGGAGTAGATGCCAATGTAATGCCGGGATATGAGTTTTTACTTGGGAAAGCAAATACTGCATTTGATGATGCTGGCAACCTCAATAATGAAGGAACCGTAGATTTTCTGGAGATATGTTTTCTGCGCTTTCTGCGTTTTACTAAAATTGCAAATCAACTTAATGAGGAAGAGGAATTTTCCTTTCAACCGGGGGAATATGAGATAAATGCAATCGGTCACAGCGGAAATCTTCCTATGAAAGTATTATTTAGTGAGAAACGAATTGAAAGTATTAGGATAGACACCAAGAGTGAAACAGAAGGAATCGCAGATGTAGTTTTCGTAAGAATACCGGATAAAATTCTGGAAGGACAAACTCTAAATGTAGATGCGCTCTCAGGTGCATCGGAAACCAGTAATGCAGTCATCGATGGTGTAGCAAAAGCAGTTAAGCTTGCAGGAGTGAATCCTGATATCCTGAAGAGAAGACCAAAGCCAGCCAGCAGCCGTATCAGAGTAGATGAAGAATTTAATTGTGATGTAGTGGTGGTAGGCGGAGGTGGTGCCGGACTAAGTGCGGCGGCTACTGTGCTGCAGAATGGCTGCAGTGCGATTGTTCTTGAAAAATATCCGGCAGTGGGCGGAAATACCATACGTTCGGGCGGTCCAGTCAATGCGGCAGATCCTAATTGGCAGAGTAAGTTTGACGAGAATCCGGGAGAACGACATACCATTGAGGCATTATTAAGTACTGATGAGAGTGAAATCCATGCGGAATATCTTGAGGATTTCCGTGCGCTGAAAGAGGAATTTGATGTCTATCAGAACAAGTTTGGCTCAAAGAAAGGTCATTTATTTGATTCACCGCTATTACACAGAATGCAGACCTATTTTGGAGGAAAACGGACAGATCTGAAGGGCAATACCATATACGGACAGTATGACCTGGTAAAAATCCTGACGGACAGAGCCTTAGAGAGCATAAATTGGCTGGAGGAAATAGGTGTTGAATATGATAAGAGCATCGTATTTGCTCCGGTTGGTGCACTTTGGCGCCGTGGCCATAAGCCTGTGAAAAGCTATGGTACCGCATTTATACTTGCTCTTACCAAATATGTCGAAGAGCACGCAGGAACGATCATCACGGACAGTCCTGTAAAGGAATTTATAATAGAGGACGGGGAAATAAAAGGAGTTATAGCGACCGGTGTCAATGGGCAGAAGATAACAGTACACGCAAAGGCAGTCGTTCTTGCCAGCGGTGGTTTTGGTGCAAATACTAAGATGCTGAAAGAATATAACACTTACTGGAATTACATTGATGATAATATAAAAACAACAAATTCCTACGCTATGACAGGAGATGGAATACAGCTTGGTAAAACAGTAGGTGCGGCACTTACCGGAATGGGATTCACACAGATGATGCCTGTATCGGATCCTGAGACCGGTGAATTATTTAGTGGCGTTCAGGTACCACCTGAAAACTATGTAATTGTCAATAGAGAGGGAAAACGGTTTGTCAATGAATTTGCAGGGCGGGATGTATTAACAAAAGCTGCGATTAATGAGGGAGGATTGTTCTACTTAATTGCGGATGATGAGATTAAGAAGACTGCAGCTAATACAAGCCAGGAGAAATTAGACAATCAGGTAGAGGCCGGTACTTTATTCAGAGCAGATACCATAGAAGAGCTGGCGGTGAAAGCTGGTATGGATCCCGCAATCCTTAAAGATACCGTTAATAAATATAATTCCTATGTGGATCAGGGCTTCGATCCCGAGTTCCATAAAGATACCTTTAGTCTCAAGGTGGAGAAAGCCCCATTCTATGCAACTCCTAGAAAACCAGCTGTTCATCATACCATGGGAGGACTTAAAATAGATACCAATGCCTGTGTATTAGACGAAAACGGTCAGCCCATTAAAAATCTTTATGCAGCCGGAGAAGTTGCCGGGGGGATTCATGCAGGTAATCGTCTTGGCGGAAATGCTTTGACAGATATATTTACCTTCGGACGAATTGCCGGTAAAACGGCTGTTGATCGTATCAAGTAATTCTTCGATAAACAATGGGAATATTGAAAGCTATCAACAACATCCATAATATAATATTATATTTGTAGCAACATAATGATTGTTACAATATGCTCCAAGGGTAAGCAGCGGTTTTGAATTAAATTCAAAGCCGCTGTTTTGTTTAAAAGAAGGAATTTTATTATCGATAATAGAGAAACATAACACATATAATTTAACTGGTTAAATAGGATTCGAATGTTAAAAGCTTGATCTATGTTATGTAGATGAATATGAGCGTATATATATTCATTTGGACTTGTCTTTAAGCTTCTATGATTACCAAATGCAGGCAATCATAGGACGCTCGATCTGCGTCATATGGATATATATATGCTCGTATTTATTCGGCAAATCATTTTTAGGCTTATGACACTCAAATCTTAAATAAATAATTCATATAATAGGAGGAAATCTATGTTTGATAGTATAATAGATAAAAACAATCAGTACAAAAACCTGATTAATGGCGAGTGGGTTGGAAGCAAGACAGGTAACTATATTCCCGTTCGATCGCCAATCGATGGGACTCTGATTGGCAGTGTTGTGTCTATGACCAGAGAAGAAGTGGATATCGTTGTAGAAACATCGAAAAAAGCACAAAAAGAATGGAAGAAGATCACGATTGATGAGAGAGCAGAGATATTATATAAAGCAGCAGAAATATTATTAAATCATAGCGATGAAATAGTGACGATTATGGTTCGGGAAATTTCCAAGGACAAAAAAAGTTGTAAGTCTGAAGTGGAAAGAACCGCAGACTTTATCAAATTTACCGCAGATACCGCGAAGAATATTTCGGGTGAAAGCATTCCGGGAGATAGCTTTCCAGGAGGCAAGAATAATAAAATATCGATTGTCAGCAGGGAACCACTGGGAGTTGTACTGGCAATTTCCCCATTTAATTATCCAATCAATTTAGCAGCTTCAAAAATAGCTCCGGGTCTGATGGCAGGAAATTCTGTTATACTAAAGCCGGCTTCACAAGGTAGTCTGTGTGGTTTATATTTAACAAAAATCTTTCAGGAGGCAGGAGTTCCGGCAGGAGTTCTTAATACCATAACCGGAAAGGGTAGTGAAATCGGAGACTATATTACGACGCATAAAGGAATTAATTTTATTAATTTCACAGGCAGTACAGAAATAGGAAGTCACATCTCACAAATAACAAGTATGGTGCCGCTGCTCATGGAACTGGGAGGAAAGGATGCTGCAATTGTACTAGAGGATGCAGATTTGGAATTGACTGCGAAAAACATTGTGGCCGGCGGCTATTCTTATTCTGGACAGAGATGTACCGCTGTAAAACGTATTTTAGTAATGGATCGTATCGCAGATCGATTAATCGAAAAGATATTACATCATATGGAGCAGCTGAAAGTAGGCAATCCGCTGGATGCGGATGTAGATATTGTTCCTTTGATTAGTAGTAAGGCAGCAGATTTCGTATGCGAATTGATAGAAGATGCCACAAACAGAGGAGCTAAGTTGTTAGCAGGAGGAAGAAGAGAGGGTAATATTATTTATCCGACCTTGTTTGATTCTGTAACAACAGATATGCGGCTTGCATGGGAAGAACCGTTTGGTCCGGTACTTCCCATCATTCGTGTGAAAAATAAAGACGAAGCCATTGAAATTGCCAATGCATCGGAATATGGACTCCAGTCTGCAGTATTTACCCAAAATATTAACGATGCTTTTCTGATTGCAAGCAAACTGGAGGTAGGGACGGTTCAGATTAATAATAAAACAGAAAGAGGACCCGATCATTTTCCTTTCCTTGGTGTAAAAGCCTCGGGAATCGGAACGCAGGGAATTCGCTACTCGATTGAGGCTATGTCAAGACCGAAGGCAACGGTGATTAATTTGGTTTTATCATAATTTTTATATTGATGTAAGAGTGCAAACCGACAGGGACTTCAGATTGAACTTCATGCTATAGGGGATGCGGCATTTGACCAGGCAGCACACATCGCGGAGTTGATTGTAAAATAAAACGGAGTCGAGCCGATCAGAGAATATAGATAAGCATAGGCCTCCTTACTCAGTAACGGTGTCATAATTCCAGTCAATAATACCACCAAAATCATATACTTTGGAGTAGCCAAGTTGGGTAAGATCTGCAGCGGCAAGGGCACTTCTGCGACCACTGCGGCAATATACCAGGATGATAGCAGATTTCGGTTAATGTTTCCTCCGCTTTCTCTAAAATGTCAGTATCAGGAATGAGAATTGCACCGGGTATATGTCCGGTGTTAAATTCTTCTTCCGTTCTAACATCTAAAATAGTAAGTGTACTATCCTTATCCATCATATCCTTCGCTTCCTTTGCAGTTATTTTGGAATAATCAGAAGTGGATGGAGTGTTTTTCGAAGTACATGCGCTTAATGTGGTCATTATAAGAATTAGAAACAATATAAATATTGGTAAATTTTTAGTTTTCATAATTGCATCCTTTCGTATAGGGGTAATTGTTTATCTTATTATATAATTATAATACGAAGTTATCTGTAACTCTATCACATTCGTGAAACTTCCTCCAATACTTAATACCTTTGCCTTATACTGGTCAATATAGTATAATAGTTTAAAGTTAATATAATTTTAGTACTATTTTTAACTTGAAAATTTATTTATTAGAAGCAGACAGAAGGAGCAATATATGAAATCATTAGTAATCGCTGAGAAACCCTCCGTGGGCAGAGATATAGCAAAAGTTTTAAGATGTACAAAGAATATGAATGGTGCCCTGGAGGGAGATCGATACATTGTAACCTGGGGACTGGGACATCTGGTAACACTGGCTGATCCGGAAATATACGATGAGAAATATAAGCAATGGAAAATGGAGCATCTTCCGATGCTGCCTCAGAAGTTTGAATTGGTTGTAATAAAACAGACAGGGAAGCAGTATCAGCTTGTGAAGACACAGCTTCATCGGTCGGATGTATCCGATGTTATCATTGCTACAGATGCCGGCCGTGAAGGAGAGCTGGTAGCAAGATGGATACTCGAGAAAGCAAATAATAGGAAACCTGTGAAGAGATTATGGATTTCTTCTGTCACGGATAAAGCAATCCGGGAAGGCTTTGCTCATCTGAAAGCCGGTAAGGAATATGAAAACCTATACCAGGCTGCGGTAGCCAGAGCAGAATCTGACTGGATCGTGGGAATGAATGCAACCAGAGCGCTTACCTGCAAATATAATGCCAGTCTTTCCTGCGGACGTGTTCAGACCCCTACCCTGGCAATGATAGCAAAAAGAGAAGAAGATATCAGAAAATTTGTACCGGTTCCTTATTATGGATTAGTTGGGAAAGTGAATGGGATAACACTGACCTGGAAAAATCAGAAATCTCAGAGCAGTACCATTACGGATAAAACAAAAGCGGAAGAACTGCTAAAAAGCATAAAGGGAAAGAAAGGACAGGTTACAGAGATTAATTCTGCGAACAAGAAATCATATTCTCCCGGGCTTTATGATTTAACAGAGCTTCAAAGAGATGCTAATGTACGGTATGATCTTTCCGCAAAAGAGACGTTAAATATCATGCAGCGTTTGTATGAAAACCATAAAGTCTTAACGTATCCCAGAACAGATTCCAGATACTTAACGACTGATATTGTAGGTACCTTGAAAGAGAGACTGGAAGCAATCGGTACAGGCCCATATAAAAAATTGTCTGCTGCATTAATAAGAAAGCCGATTGTCACAAATTCTTCTTTTGTAGATAATCAGAAAGTAAGCGATCATCACGCTATTATACCAACGGAACAATATGTATGCCTTGAGAACATGAGTACGGAGGAGAGGAAAATCTATGATTTGGTGGTTAGAAGATTCCTTGCGGTACTGTATCCTCCTTATGAGTATGAGGAAGCTACAATAAAAGTACAGGTAGAAAAAGAAGAATTCATAGTGAAAGGTAAAATCACAAAGGCCTTAGGCTATAAAGAGGTGTATGAGAATTCCGTGGAGGAAGAGAAAGAAAATGAAAAATTACCGAAATTAAACAAGAATGAAATGCTGAATGATATTCAGTTTTTTATAACAGAAGGGAAAACAACCCCACCCGCTCCATTTAACGAAGCTACCTTACTATCTGCTATGGAAAATCCGGTTAACTTCCTCGAACAAAAGGATAAAGAGATGGTGAAAACGCTGGGAGAAACTGGTGGCCTGGGAACTGTTGCTACCCGGGCTGATATTATTGAGAAGCTTTTTAACTCTTTTCTTATGGAGAAAAGAGGGAAAGATATCTTTATTACCTCCAAAGGAAAGCAATTATTGGAATTAGTACCGGAAGACCTGAAGAAACCTGAATTGACTGCTTCTCTGGAAATGAAATTAGCGCAAATTGCCAAAGGAAATCTAAGAAAACAGGACCTGATGAATGAAATGATGTCTTATACCAAACAGGTGGTAGCGGTTATTAAAGACAGTGATGGTAAATTCAGGCATGATAATCTGACAAATAAGAAGTGTCCGGTCTGCGGCAAAAATATGCTGGAAGTGAATGGTAAAAACAGTAGAATGTTAGTCTGTCAGGACCGTGAATGCGGACACAGGGAGACCATAGCCAGAACTAGTAATGCAAGATGCCCGGTATGTCATAAAAAGATGGAACTTGCAGGAGGGGGGGAAAACCAGGTATTTACCTGCAGCTGTGGACATAAGGAGAAATTGACAGCGTTCCAGGAAAGACGTAAAAAAGAGGGGGCCGGTGTCAGCAAGAAGGATATTGCAAAGTATATGAATCAGGTAAAGAACGAGGAAAAGGAACCTATTAATACTGCCTTTGCAGATGCCTTTGCTAAGTTAAAACTGTAAGAAAAAAGGCGCCAAGTAATAAAACGAATTGAGATTATTTTGATAGGATCAGTTGTTTTCTGTTGTTAAAAAAGCCTCTATAAGATAGGTAACACGCGATAAAAGACGCTATGGAGGTTGTGGAAAGCAGCATGAAGGTAACCATTATTTGATATTTGATAGCTTCCATTGGGGAGGAGCCGGCGAGAATTAATCCGGTCATCATGCCAGGGAGAGAAACGATACCAAGTGTTTTTGCTGAATCAATTGTCGGGAGCATTCCCGTTTTTATTGCATCACGAATAATTTCTATGGAAGATGGAAGAGTATCTGCACCCAAGGAAAGCTTAGTTTCAACTTCCTCCCGTTTATTTTTAAAATCGGAGGTAATCTGCTTATAACACAATCCCAATGCTACCATTGCATTACTGATAATCATACCACTGACAGGAATTACCTGGTATGGTTCATATCGTATTGTCTTTGATACAATAAGAATTGTCAAAGTAACAATAGTTCCGATTAGGATAGACAGGAAAGATATAAGAAAGCCTTTTTTGATAGATTTGCCTCTTTTTGCAGCGTTATAAGACGCATTGAAGATCATAAAAAGGATTAGCAGAGTAGTAAAGACAGGATTTCGATAACCAAAAACATATTCTAAAATATATCCTACAATAACAAGCTGAATGATTGCTCGGATAACGCTTATAAGGGTTTCCTTTTCAAGCTTAAGCTTTTGCCAATAGGAGAAAAACAGTGTGACCAGTACCAGAGAAGATGAGATCAACAGTGACGTAACACTGATATTATTCATGGCATTCATTTTATTACCTCCATTGATTTAATTTCACCGGCCTCTATAGTTAATAATTTATTGGCATATTTCCTGCTTTGTTCGGGATTATGCGTTATCCATAAAACAGTAGTACCTGTTTCATTCAGTGCATCGATAATACTTTCCACGATTGAGGCATTATCTGCGTCAAGAGCAGAAGTGATTTCATCCAGAAGTAAAATTTCAGGCAGAAAGAGTAAGCTTCGAATGAGTGCGATACGCTGCTTTTCGCCGCCGGAAAGGCCCGTGACATCCTTGTGCAGATAATCTTCAGACATATGAAACATTGAAAATAAGTCATCTATCCTTCTCTGATCAGGTTTGATGTTTCTTATGGAATAAGGAAAATAAATATTTTCAATTACGGTATCCCCGAAAAGATAAGGAGTTTGAAAACAGTAAACAATATTTCTTCTTAATTCAATGGGATTGTAATCGATAATATTTTTGCTTTTATATAGTATTGTTCCTGCAGTAGGACTGATTAAATGACTGCAAAGCTTAAGAAAGGTACTCTTTCCGCTTCCGGATGGCCCGACAATGGATATAAAATCGCCTTGCTCGATATCTGCGGATATATTTTGAAGAATAGATGTATTTTCACTTTCAAATGAAACATTTTGAAATTTAAGTAATAGCAATAGTCACACCTCCCTATAGTAGTTGCTGCCAGGTAATTGCGAAAGTATAAAGTTGTTCAAATTGTATATACATAAAATATAGCTTGACTGCTATTCAAGAAGCTTTTTACTTTCCTGTCTGTCAACAACTCCGGATATGCGTATTATAACGCTTATTGTCATTTACAGCAATAAGAATGAATTTACATATACCTTCATCATGATACGCAAGTTATTTGTTGCCGAATGAAGATAAGATATCATGAAAGTTGAAAAGGTTAAGAAAGGAAACAATATTCAAACATATAAGGAAATTTTAGCTTTTACAGAAGGATAACGTTTGGATGAGATTGAACAATCGGGTGAAAATGGAAAATATCCTTATCAAAAAATACTACTTGTTATTATTGTTGCGGTCATTGCATTGGCCGTATGCCTGTTAGAAGCAGCTTTGCTATCTTTATTAATTTCTTTAAATTATCAAGTTTTACTTGACAATCACTGGTTGGCATGTTAAGTTATATGAAATTAAAAATACTCGTGAGGGAGTAGTTTGCACAAAGTATTGTGTGTCAAGTCAACATACTGACTTTAATAAGTCTGGCTTGTCTTAATGAACGAGACTCATGTATAGCTTTTTTGCTATACATGATTTTATCGACTCGTGTATAGCAAATAGAAGCTATGCACGAGTCTTTTTAATGTTCATATAGACAAAAACAAGAACGATTAGGAGGAACTTACAGGATGGACTTTATGCAAAGCCGGGAAGATGTGATAAATCGGTTAAACACAAATTCATTATCAGGGTTAAGTACAAAACAAGCAGAGTATAATAAGGAGAAATATGGTGTTAATACGCTAACGAAAGAAAAACCAGAATCCTTGTTGAGACGAATTTGGGGAGCAGCTAGCGAACCAATGATAATTATGCTGATTATGGCCGGCATTATCGCGGTTGTTGTTAATATCTTTCGTGCTTCAACTGGTGGTGAGGCGGATTTTCTGGAATGTGTTGGTATCTTTGCTGCGATTTCTCTTTCCGTAATCATAACAGTAGTTATGGAAGGGAAAAGCGCCAAAGCTTTTGAAGCACTTGCAAAGATTAGTGATGATACAACAGTAAAAGTAATACGAAATGGTGATACCATAGTATTGGGACAGAAAGAACTTGTTGTCGGTGACATTGTGATACTTTCTACAGGGGATAAAATTCCGGCGGATGGGAGGTTGTTAGAATGCTCAGGCCTTGCGTCCGATGAATCAGCACTTACCGGTGAGAGTATTCCTGCGAAGAAGGATGCAGATTGTATTATTACAGATGAAAAAATGCCTCTTGCTGAGCGCTGCAATATGTTATACTCCGGTAATTTTATTACAAATGGATATGGTAAGATGGTAATCACTGCAGTGGGAGATGATACGGAATTTGGAAAAATAGCCAAAGAACTGACTAAAACGGAGAAGGCATCTACCCCTTTGCAGGAAAAGCTGGCAAGGCTCGGAAAGACAATAACAGTCCTTGGGGTAATAGCTGCGACAATTGTTTTCATTACGGAAGTAATTTCATTTGCGATGACTGGCGGAATTGTTTTTGAAGATGTACTGGAAGCATTTGTTACAAGTATTGTATTAATTGTTGCTGCTGTGCCGGAGGGTCTCCCTACGATTGTGGCAGTTTCTCTTTCCATCAATATTATAAAGCTTTCCCAACAGAATGCTCTGGTAAAAAAAATGATTGCATCGGAAACAGTAGGCTGCATTAATGTGATATGTTCTGATAAAACAGGAACATTAACGGAAAATAAAATGACAGTCACAGCTTTCTATGATAATAAATGGCATGAGAACTCATCTGAATTAACATCCGATTGGTTAGTTCATAATGTCTGTCTTAATACCACTGCAGATATTTCTGCGGGTGGAGCATTTATTGGTAATCCTACGGAATGTGCAATGTTAAACTTTTATGAACAATCCGATAGTAAGAAAAAAAGCAAAAAATCCTATAAGAATGAGCGTGCAGATCACGATATACTTCATGCATTTCCATTCTCCTCTGAACTGAAGCACATGACAACAATAAGTAAGGTGGATGACAGAATTATTTCTTATGTGAAGGGCAGTCCGGAGAGCGTTTTTGCAATGTGTAAAATAGCTTCCTCAGATCGGGTGGAAATCGAGAAATTTATCACGAAATCACAGGAACGTGCAATGCGTGTCATTGCCTTCGCACATAAGGAACTTGATAAAATGAGGGATTATGAGGATGAAATTCATCATGCCAGTATGGAAACAGACATGGTATTTGATGGTTTTGTTGCAATATCGGATCCATTACGCGCAGATGTATATGAAGCAGTAAAAAATTGTAGACTTGCCGGAATTGATCTAAAAATATTAACCGGAGATAATATTGTTACGGCAACTGCGATAGCAAATGAACTTAAGCTCCTAAAAGACAAATATAAAGCGGTTGAAGCGAAAGAGATAGCAGATTTAAGTGATGCACAGTTATTAAAATTACTTCCTGAAATCAGTGTTATCGCACGTAGTACTCCTGCAATAAAAATGAGAGTTGTAAAACTTCTAAAATCGCAGGGAAATGTGGTTGCGGTTACCGGTGATGGAATAAATGATGCACCTGCATTAAAAAATGCCGATGTCGGTATTGCGATGGGTATTTCAGGTACGGAAGTTTCAAAGGAAGCAAGTGATATGGTTTTATTAGATGATTCCTTTTCGACCATTGTAAAAGCAGTTGCCTGGGGACGCGGGATTTATGAAAACTTCAGAAGATTTATTCAGTTCCAGTTAACAGTGAATGTATCTTCTGTAATCGTTGTATTTACTTCCATTATTTTGGGATTGAAAGCGCCGTTTACTGCTTTGCAGCTTTTATGGATTAACATCATCATGGATGGACCCCCTGCGTTGACCTTAGGACTGGAACCTATTTATGATGATCTGATGAGCCGTCCGCCGACAAAGAGAAGTGATAATATTATTTCGAAATCAATGTTCGCAAGAATTGGTATGACGGGTGTTTATATCTCAGCAGTATTTTTATGTCAATATCTTTTTAACTTTTTAGGAGCAGCGGAGAATCAAATACCGACAGTGAATTTTACTTTATTCGCCTTGTTTCAATTATTTAATGCCTTTAACTGCCGTGAACTTGCTGCAACAAGTATTTTCAAGCATTTTCTGCAGAATAAAATTATGTTATTAGTAATTTCGATTACTTTTATACTGCAAATCATTATCATACAATTTGCAGGAGCATTCTTTGGAACAATTCCGCTTGATTTATACATGTGGCTCAAAATATTCGGAGTGACGGTAAGTGTTATTATCATATCGGAGATTATGAAATTACTATGGAGAGCCCTTAAGCAAAAAAAAGCAGATAAAATAAATCAGCAGAAATAATCATAAATAGTTATAACTCAAAGCTCGGCAATATTTCTGATGGTACATTCGGTGGTAGTAACTGGATGTACTGGAGTGGAATATAGCCGGGCTTTGTACTTAATGAAGAATGTTTTACTGCAAACAAAACTTGGCATATTGTATTGACAAGTAAACTTGGTAGTGCTATAATAATGACAATAAAACTTGTCGACACTGCATATCCATCTCAAAGCTTATACCTACGTAGTCTTCGACAAAACAGAAATGTGTACGAAAATTGCGCGAGAATGTGAGGAAAACATGAATAAAGAAGATATTTTACTGAAAAGTCAAATGGAAAAATGCGATGAAGGAGAGGAAAATGCCGAAAATCAAGGCAGAGTATGGGGCGTTGCCGCTATGGCAGTCGTTTTTTGTATTGTAATTATATTTAATTTGATATTCTGCAGGAATAATACAGCTGCTTCGTATGCCGTATCAGCTATGTTTTGGGCATATATGTCAATGAATAACATTCCCAAGTACCGATTTTCCAAAAAAGAATCCATACTGATCACCTCCGTAGCTGCTGGAATAGCATCGGTAGCTTCGCTTTTATCTTTTATCGTTACGGTAATAAAATAATATGAATGAACAATTAATATTAAAGAACAATCTAAAGTCGGCAAGAATTGAGAAAGGTTATTCACAGCAGCAGCTGGCAGATTTAGTCGGGGTATCCAGAAATACAATCAGTTCCATAGAAACCGGACAATTTAATCCGACCGCGAAACTGGCACTTGTTTTATGTATTGCACTGGATAAGAAATTCGAAGATCTGTTTTATTTTGAGTAACACGCTTTAAGAGTAGTTGGCTATGTCGGTATAGATAGATTACTGCATAGAACGAAGACAGCGAAGGATAGCTGTCTTTTGTTTTAAACGGCACCGAAAGACTTGGAATAATTTTGGTTCGGCTTTTTTTCAGAATTATGATTTTGAATTTAATTGCCAATTTTAATTTGGATAATAGGAGAAGAAAGATGAAAAAAATAGCTAAGATATTGTTAATTTGTTCATTGGTAGGGATTTGTGTAATTGTAATTGTGGTCGTTGGACTTATACTATTTTGAAAGGGTAATGTGCGAAATACCTTGCAGAATAGAACAGATACTGCAAGGAAATCTAAGCCTTGACATGATAGTATTAGTTGAAAAGGAGGGATACGGATTGAGTTGGCATGAACGTATGAATCGTGCGGTCGATTACATTGAGAACAATCTTTGCGAGGAGATCGACCTCGAAACAATAGCAAAGATATGTCTGGAACGAATCAGAGAGTCCGGCTATGCGATGAAGCTGGACTTTGACGGTGAACCGTGTAGATGGACTTTTGAAAGCTACAATCAGCAGCGTTTCTTTATGCCCGATGACGAAGGTAAGGTTATTATGGATTATTGCGTATATGTGGTTGAATCAGAGGGTAAACTGCAAGCGTCTAAAAATAGGGATGAACCGGTTGGACAGGATCCCTAGGAAGAGGATGACACCGCGGAAAACTTATCCCCGAAGTATTGATAAAAGACACCGCTCCTTATTGGACGGCTGCAGCTGCAAAAACGCAGCATGGTAGACGCGATGATACCAAAGATGATTGATTCCATCACTATAGAGAATGCCCATTCAGTGGCGGATTATCTAAATAATATTGCCGGATATATGGCCGAGGCGAGATGGCATGCTGCAGAGGGCTTCGGTTCATTGCTTATGCGCAAGACAGAAAGCGATACTGCAAAGTTAAAACTGCGCGAATGCGAGGAGCTGTTTTTTAGTACACATGACACTTGCTGGCAGATATGGGGCAATTAGGTGTGAGTCCTCATACAAGCTACAGATTACCCAGACACATTAGTCAGATGATGCTCGTTAAAGAAAGGCAGGAGAAACTCAAGGAGTTGTTTGCACGAATATTTGGCAACGATCTGGCAGTGATCGATAAATTGCAATGTCTGATAAGTGAGGGAGAAATGTAATAGGATATCATAAGATAATGCAGAAAGAAGGGAGGCTAATCAACAAATGATTAGCCTCTCTTCAACTCTGTTTTTTTATCCTATAGAACTACCTGATTGCCCATCCTGCGAAAAATCCACTTCTTACCGCTTCCGCAACCTGACCTACTTTATTGCAATCACCAACGATGGAAGCGTTAGGATATCGGTCTGCAATCTTATCAGCCAGAGCATTCAGACTTCTCATGCCAAATGCCGTAACAACCGTATCGGCATTTAACTCTTCAGAAACACCGGAATGGTCAATTACAACAGCGTTATCTTTTATTTCAACAATTCTGGAATTTGTTTTAATATCTACATGGTAATCAGCCAGTTTAAACATTAAAGGATTGCGATTATCGAGAAGCGCATTTGCTGCTACCGTAGGAAGCATTTCAATAATCGTAACGTTTTTTCCTATCATGGCGAGCTCAAGTGCGCTGTCGCATCCGGAAAGACCACCGCCTGCAATAATTATTTTTTCACCTTTTATCTTTTCTGGATGAATGTGAGCTTCCATAACGTCAATGACATTAGAGTGGTCAACACCGGGAATATTAGGACAGAAAGAGGCTGCTCCCAAAGCAATAATGATTTGGTCCGCTTCGGCTAATTTAGGAGAATTCTCATTCATTTCTTTTCCAAAAACAATCTGCACTCCCAATTTAGAAAGCTGGCGTATCTCCCATTCAACGAACATACGTAGTCTGGATTTAAATGGTGGAGTATAAGCTGCTAATAACTGTCCACCCAAACGATTACTTTTCTCATATAAGGTTACCGAATGACCCTTAATTGCTGCAACGCGTGCTGCTTCCATTCCACCCGGTCCCCCGCCGATAACAGCTACCTTACGTTTTACCGGTGCGGGTGTCAGCGGGTAATTAGCTTCAAATGCAGCCTGAGGATTTATGGCACAGGAGATGACTCGGTTTTGATAGAGTCTTCCTACGCAGATTTCATTGCAAAGCAGACAGGGACGTATATCCTCTCTTTGATTGTTGCGTAATTTTTCGGGCATATCTGGGTCTGCAATAACTTGCCGGCCAAACATGGCAAAATCGATTTTTCCTTCAGCAATCAGTTTTTCAGCAGTTTCAGGAGTATGGCTGCCAGCGTTAAGAACCGGAATATTTACGGCTTTTTTGATTTCATAAGCTACATCTGCCATACATGAATCACCGGTATAGATGGAAGGAACAATCCACTGTTTATTCTCATAGCAACCCAGGTCAATATCTAAGGCATTTATACCAAGCTTCTCAAGGTATTTAGCAATCTCAATACTTTCTTCCAGGGTTCTGCCACCTTCAAAATCATGATGAGCTGCCATTCTTATAAAAATCGGGAACTTTGGACCTACTTCTTCCCTTATCACATTATAAATATCTGTTACAATACGCATTCTGTTCTCAAAGCTGCCGCCGTATAGATCGTTTCGTTTATTCCAGGCAGATGTCATAAACTGATCCAGGATATATCCACTGTGTGCATGAATTTCAACAGCATCCGCCTCGGCCGCTACTGCATTACGTCCGGCAATTCGAAAACTGTTAATGATATCCGCGATTTCCTCCAAGGTAAAAGCACGGCATAACTGGTCAGGGAAGTAGAAGGAAGGAACCTCTGAAGCGCTGACCATTTGAGCATCTGTAAAAGGAAATGCATTTCTTCCCAATCCACAGCCTAATTGAATACAGACTTTGCAATCATGTGCATGAATTGTTTCGCAAATTAGTGCCCAGCCCTTCATCTGTTCGGGGGTTCCTGCAGTTTGGATGTATTCAATCCATGGATCTGTTTTATTTGTAACATATTGAACCTCAGTAATAATCATGCCCAGGCCGCCTTTGGCACGAGTTTCATAATAATCTAACTGAGCCTTTGATGGATATCCGTCGCGGTTTTCTGAAAAAGTACCCATTGGTGCCATAACCATTCTGTTCTTAAGCTTCAGGGTTCCTATCTGTCCCCTGGAAAAGAGATTTGGATAATTCGTCTGCATTTTTTACGCTCCTTGTGATATATTGTGTTATTAGTATGTTAAAATATTAACATTATAATTTTACAAAAACAATGTGCAAAAAACTAAATTAATGATATGATAATGTGCATAATGCACTGGAGGGCTTGAAGATGAGTTTAGAGAATGTTGAGAAGAATAAATTAAAATTGTATGATGTTTATTATCAATCCAAAAGTATTATTGAATTGTTGAATAGCGCTGCAGCTATTCTTTATAATCCAATTATTTTGACCACCGCAAGCTATAGGGTAATCCATATGATTAATACAACAGGAATAGAAAACCAAGATCCAATCTGGACTTTTGCAGAAAAATATGGTTATTGCAGTTCGGATGCTATTCATATATTTCGTAAGGCAGGCGTTACATCAGCAGTACATGAAAGTGATACACCAATCATGATTGATTTTAGCGTAGGTGAGAAGATGCCAAGAGTAATTCATAAAATAAAAGGGAAGAAGAAGGTTATTGCATACCTGGGTTTGTTTCAGTTGCAGGGGAAGATTACAGAGGAAGATATTGCGCTGATAGAAGTGTTATGCAATATTCTAGAAGTGGCTTTTCAGGCCGATAATTATGATATGGTTGATTTCCAGGATAGTTTACATGAAAACATCATCATAGAATTACTGGAAAGCAAGATATATCGAATGGATATATTACAGGAGCGTATGTCGAGTGCAAATTGGCACGTACAAAAGTATTTTCATCTACTTATTGTTCCGCTAAAAAAGAACGATAGCAGTATTTATTATAACAGCTATATTCAAAGACAAATTGTAGGAAAGGTATCCATCAGTAAAAGCGTTTCCTTTCAGGACAGTCTTGTGATAATCATTAATGCTGACAATATAGCACACCTAAGCAATGCCATACAATTAATAGATGAGATACTGGTTTCCAATGATTTGACAGCAACATGCAGCAGACAGTTTGATAATTTACTAACCTTATCGAAATACTATTTACAAACGCTTGAAATGCTTACGGTAATAAATATATTGGATTACAAAGAAAGCGGAATTGTTTTGGTTGATGAGTATTTACTTTTTTCATTCCTTAATAAAGTCCCATCTGAGGTTAATTACACCTTGTATATTTGCGATGAATTTTGGACAATTCATAATTACGATAGGAAACATGGTACGAATTTTGAAGAAGTCATACTGAAATACATTGAAAATGCCTGTAATATAAAAAAATCTGCAAAATTATTATTTATTCATAGAAATACAATGCAGATTAAATTAAATCAAATTGAAGAAATAATAGGAAAGATAGATGACGGTCAATTATTATTTAAGTTCTATCTTTCTAGTAAACTACTTCACTGGAAAGAACATTTGGATAGAATCAGCAATGAAAAGGATTGTGAACTTATACAATATACATGATCTTATTATTAGGAAAGTGCTTTGTAAGTTCAGATCTTAAAAACTCTTCACCTTTTGTCCTTGTATTTGTATTATAACAGTACTTTCCCATGCCTCTTCCTGTCATAATATTTTTATTATATAAGTCAACTGCATTCGGGAAAGCCTCAGCGTTGATCATCCGATGGACATAACTGTAGGTCATAAAAATCACTTCAAAAAACATCTCATTCTTGACCTTCCCGGATAAGGTATCCTCCAGTATATCAAATAATTCCCCGTAGTAAGTCTCCCAGTTTTCCAATAAAACGACAGGAGCCACCAGAAGGCCGATTTTGTATCCGGCATCACATAGGCGGTTGATGGCTTTTATTCTGTTTTCCAAAGTAGAAGTACCAAATTCAACTTTCCGAATAATTTCCTGTGGATTGACACTGACTCTTATAATCGTTCTGCCCTTGTGTTCCAGATTAAGCAGCGGATCCACCATATCAAATTTCGAGGGAAATGTAATATAACCCCGGTTATTCTTTGCAAAATTTTCGATGGTCCATTCCAGATTGCCGGTAATGGTATTTTCCAGTACCAGATCACTGTTGCTTCCTATTTCAAATGTCAGTTCACTGCTGCTTTGGTTGGAGGTTTTTATCAGCTTATCCAGCATTTGTTCTCTGTTTACAAAAAGACGCAAATAGGAGCATTTATTATAATTACAAACTAAATAGCAGTAAAGGCACATAGCACTGCAGCCGGAAGAGGTATAGGGTACTAAAAAATCCGAGGTTTTTAAATTGGGCACATATTTATGTGTTTTTCGGATACCAATCACAAGATTTTGCTTCATTTTAGCAAAGTCACAATTTTGTTTGTTACGGAGTTCCGGAATATTATTATGGTTTTCAATTTTCACCCATTGGGCAGTTTTATATTTTTCAGAAAGAGTCTTTCCAAGCGGATAATTAAGTGCCGCTTCTTCGTAATAGATAATATTTGGTTTCAACAAATCACCTCCATGGATTAGTTTGTCACGTTTGTATTGAAATATGCTTTGCGAATAAATATGTCTGATGAATATTTTTGTTGAAGAAAAAATTATTAGATTATGTTGTTATCCTGATTTGAATTTAGAGACACGGATCCGTTGAAATAATATCACGGCAATCTACTCACATTCACAGTTTAATTTCATATATTAAAGAAATCATATTTTGAAGGATATTTCTTATGTGTACAGCTATGACCTTACAATCTCAATCAAATGAGTTGATTTTTGGGAGAACGATGGATTTTTCGCATGAAATTATACCGCAGCTTTATATTGTACCCGGCGCCTATGTCTGGAACAGCAGCTTAAATAATGGACAGTTTAAAAATACGTACCGATTTATAGGTCTTGGCCAGGAATTAGATGGTATGCTGGGCTTTTTTGATGGGGTCAATGAAAAGGGCTTTGCTGCAGCTGTCTTATATTTTGCAGGTTATGCCAAATATGATACAATGCCCGGGAAGGATACCACAGCCATTGCATCCATTGATTTCTTGCACTATATACTGGGTAGCTGCGCCTGTGTAAATGAGTTAACTTACTTGTTAAAAAATATCACGATAATAGGTATTCCGGATCCTGTTACAAAGACAACGGCGCCATTGCACTGGATGGTTGCTGACAAAAGCGGGGCATGTGCAGTAATCGAAGCAACCGGTGGAGAAGTGGTACTTATGAATAATCCGATTGGTGTTATGTCCAACAGTCCGGATTTGCATTGGCATATGACAAATTTAAGAAATTATATGGAAGCATCTCCGTCACAGCTAGAGGAGACTTACTGGAATGACGTTCTGCTTACTCCTTTTGGGCAGGCCGGAGGAACAGCTTCGCTGCCTGGCGGTTTTACTTCTCCGGAACGCTTCGTACGAACTGCTTATCTAAAAGCACATATCCAGGTACCAAAGGACAGTTCCGAGGCGATTAGCGCATGCTTTCATATCATGGAAAGTGTATCCATACCAAAAGGAGCGGTTATAACCAGCCGTGATACTTATGATTATACAAAATATACCGCGTTCATGAATACAAGCACCGGCGAATACTTTTATAAAACATATGACGATTTGAATGTGAAAACGGCCAGTCTTTGGCAGGACAATACAATGTAATGAGAAATTAAGAGGCAGACAAATTCACTAATTAATCCAATTTATATTTCGTAGGAGTAAGAAAGTTGATTTCCATCTCATTATTTCTTTTTTTGAGCTGAACGATCATGCTTTTATTTTTCTGAGCAAGTGTTTCTGAATCAGTGGAGCCGATCATATTTTCATCATAATAATTCCAGACCGAGTTTTTCCCAAACCCGTCAAATCCGGCCAGAGTAACCTTTTTGACGGATGCTTTTACTAATAGCTTCAGGAGCATTAATCCGGTGCTGTCGGATACATTCGTGGAAGAATTAATTAAATCAGAGTAGTTGACTAACCTGGCATTATCCGGTTTTTGGCTGATATTTGACGTGAAGATTACACTATGGTTTTTCAATTTATCCTTCCATAAATGATATCTGCGTTCATTTCCCATAAAGATCAAATCCACCGGATAATCGGGTAAAAAATTTGTAGTGATAATATAGGGATTTTTTAGTTGAATAAAATCCAGTATTTTTTTCTTATAAGTGGTTAGGCTGCGACCCGGCGCGAGGATAAGAATTTCCCTGTTGCTTAATTCATTGCGAAGTCGTTCTATTTCTTCCTTATCATCAACATCATGTTTCTGGTAATTCAGGTATATATTCTCGATATATTCTTTATCAAATATATTCCTTCTTTCTTCCGGAATTTGATCAAGCATAATTCCGATGGTTCTTACCGGAACGGATTGTTTCGTCAGCAGGTGAGTAGCATAATTCGGATGACAGTTCATAATAGATGCTAAGTAATAACCTACCGAATACCCCCAGGGTGTATTACTGAAGATGGGCAGGAGAAATTCATCTATGATTTCCAGAAGAGGAAATACGTTATACCTATTTTCCATTGTTTGATTGATATAATCTGTTATTAATTCAGAGCAAAGATTGCCGGCTCCTCTTCCCATTCCATACACAGAGCAATCAATTATGATATCTCGATTGATGGGATAGCGAATCATTTCCTGCGCATTCGAAAAAGCCAGCTGGAGATTATTATGGGAGTGATAGCCTAGGGCAATATTAGTATCCAGGTTGTTATTGATCAGTGAGATCATATGTACTATATGATCATGAAACATAGTTCCCAAAGTGTCAACAATGTAAAATGCATAAGGCTTAAGCACATTAATTTCCTTAACAAGGGATAAAAGATTATCATCAGTGTAATTAGCAGAACCTACCGGCTGCATAAATACAAGATACCCTTTTTTCATTAACAGTTTGGCATATTCAAAAGCCTTTTTTTTATCCTCTGCATGAAAAGTAAGCCGAATACCTTTTATCTTTGAGTTCTTTGCAGATGATATTTTATTAGGGTGTATTTCTTTTTCCCCAATAGCAATCATTGCAACATAGAGAGAGTTTTCATTCATTTTTTCAAGAAATGGATGGACATACAGCGTATCAGGAAAAAGCGAATAATCCAAATCATACTCTTTTTCAGTCAGAAAACCACATTCAATAATATCAATATTGGATGAAGATAAACGTTTTATAATATGGTAGATCGTCTGTTCTCCGAACTTCCAGTTATTCATATAACCGCCATCACGTAAGGTGCAGTCTAATAATTTAATAGTTCTCATTGAGTCCTCTCATTTCCAGTAAGTTTTTGACGTTCCATAAAAATAGCGTTTGCAATTTCGAAATCAATTGGTTCATTGATATCAGTTGCTTCTACTTTATCCACAATTGCAAGATAAGGGTTATTACCGGTTCTTCGGCTTTCCCTCAGAATTAGATCGGAGGAATAGATATATAAACCGGTGGTTTCCGCATAAATTGACTCCAGATCCTGCGTTTTCATTACCTTGTGCAGATCAAAATTCATGGGTTTGCTATTCTTCCATAGAAATTCTTTTAACTCAACTACACTGAGCGCAGAATCATAGCTGCCGCTTAGCACCATAGCAAGTGCATTACTAATCGTATGTTCGCTTAAAAAGGGGGCAGTAGCATGCGCAAGGACATAATATTTTGATTTTATATCCATCGCAAAAGCACGAAGTACATCCAATATAAGGGTATCTTTACGATCGAGTGCTTCACTTCTTGTTAAATATTTTATACCCTCCGGCAGATATTCCTTAATTAAGGGATTACTGCAATATACATAGATTTCATCAATACCATTTACTTTTTTTAAAGTTTCAAAAATATAATGAAGGAGCGGTTTTCCGTTGGTAAATGCTTTGGTATTTTTACCTTGAAGTCTTTCGTTATTCATTTTAATGGGTACAAAGGCTACTACATTATTCATATAAAATTCCCTCTTCTTCTAATAAGATGTGTTTTAAAGCTTCTTCTTCCTGATATAGCTTTAACAAATCATTCATTTTATAGAGTGCCTGATTTTGTTCTTCTTTTTCCTTTTGCCTTAATGCATATTGTAAGGCTCTCATTTTTCCATTTATGATTAAAAGGGTGGTTGCTTCCTCACTGTTGATTTCTAATTCTGTTCCGGAATAGTATAATCGTGTTTTTTCCTTGATTGACATAATTTTTCTCCTTACCTTTTCGTTTTCACAATAGATCCAGAATTCGTTCTTTCCATTCAATTTGTCTTTCAATACGATAAAATAAGTGTGATCCAATGCAGGATTTGCTAAAAAGGTATAAGCTTCATTAAAATTTAAAAAGATCAGAATATCGGATTGTGGATTTGAGATATAATAAGGATCGCCTGTTTCCCAGATCATAGGCTGCCCTCCGTCAATATAGATCGTACCATGATCCGGACTTTTAACGTTAAGATCAATGGAATACAAGGACAGGAAGTGCTCCAGGTGACTTCGTTTTATATTGCGGGTAATGAGTTCTTGTCCCTCGAAAATAGTATGAATTACTTTGGCAGCCATATATAATTTATGAAGCCTTTCATAATGAAACTCGATTTCCGTACCAAAGCTGATGGTGCTGCTGGATATATGGGACATACCTCCAACAGATGTGGAGCTGGCGGTGAGAACCAAATCGATATCCCCTTCTAAAACAAAAGGCAGCAGCTCTGAGGGAAGAGAATTATCCAAAATAATCGCACCCGGTAATAATCTTTTATAATCAATCCATCTATCCTTTGGATGTGGTTTGATAATAACAGTACGTCCCTTTGCAAAATAGTCGAGCAAAAGAGTAGTGATGCGTTCCTGTACATCAAGATTCTTAACGGTGATGGTTCTTAAAAACTGCGTCATATAAACAACAACTTTTTCGGTACTGCTGATGGTATATCGTTTCGCATTGTACAATAGGAGAATTTCTTCTATTAACGAGGGTGACATAGCGTTAATCAACTTGTAGATAGAAAAATCAACAGCCTTTTCATCAAAAAAACCTTCCGGTTGATTTTTTATATCACATAATTTTTCTACGGCTGATTCACTTCTTCCTACGCCTTGCAAATAGTTACTGAGGATATAATTCGATAAATTAAGTTCTCTTATTATGGTAAGATATCGTTCCATATCTCCCAGCATTCCACTGGCATCTTCAAAGTAATGATGTGCAATCTTATGATATAATAAATAAACACCTACCGACCACTGGTCAGATGCTATATAGATATCCTGATATTGATGGAAACCGGCTGGATGCCATTTATCTACCTCATCGCAGATATTATTAATAACTTCGAGAATATCAAGTTCCGTACTGCGTAGATCCAAAGTTTTTCCATGACAAAGCCGGAAGGTTCCTTCTGGTACGGGTATGATTTCATCAAACCAGGAGAAAGAATTTAACTTAACAATAAAAGCTTCCAGCTCATTTTTCGGAAGCATATGTTCAACAATCATAAAGGTAGCTTTATCCTCTTTGTGATATGCTAATTTATGTACGATACAGCATAATACGTGATATGAGGTTGAAGCATGATATAAAATCATTCGATATATCCTCCCAGTTCTTCTTCTAGTAAAACTAACCCTTCTTTGGAATGATTGAGGATCATATTAATATCGGAAGGGTATATCTCAAGATGCGGATTTTTACGTTGATAGGATACAAAAGAACGGCAATAGTCCTGTAATGCTTGATTAATTATTTCCTTTTTTATCTCATCCATCAATTTAGGCTGTAGGAAGGTGATTTCTTTTATAGGGGTGGCAGGATCTGTACAGTCATTTGCAGCGTCACTATAAATCCCCATGATAAGCGGTGTATCCATTTGAAATATTCTATGGAATATATAAAGTTCATCCTTATCCATATTCAGGAATTGACTTATAGAAAGCTTCCCAGTTTCCAAATGCGGATTAATTTCTTTGCAATAGCTTACAAAATGATCCAAGGAATATAATCCGGGCATAGGATCCACAACGAACACTTTTTCTTCCTTTCCAAGATGCGGTTTCAAATACTGCAGGATACCCTCTTTATACTTTGATCTGGAATTTACCATAGCTTCTGTGATAAATTCCTCTTTACAGTCTTTTAACAACTGATTGTGAAATGAAAATCCTAAGGAATGTGCAATACGATCTGCGGGTGAGGTCTTAATGAAAGGATTATCTTCGATTAAGGCACTCCAATCCTCCCAAGTTACAGGAATGGAGCCGGCAAATCCTGACCAGATGCAGGTATCCAATGTACCAAAGAATTTCGTATAAAGTGTTGCAAAGATACTTTCCGGATCACACAAAGCAATCACACGGGCTTCGTTTTTTGCGGCCATCTGATACGTTTTTTCCATAAAAGCATAAACAGCAGGGGCAATATATAGATAAGTAATCTCATATATATTTTTGTGATGATACATTCCGCCGAACAATTCAATACCTGTAATCGTCTGGTAGACTTCCTTGAAGTTATCCGTCAGAGGGGGAAGAGAGATACTTCTCATAATCTCTTTCGAGGAGCGATAATATTTACTCGTGAATTTATATCTTCCCGAATATTGGAATGCTTTTTTATAATTCGCGCTGACGATTACAAACAGTTCTTCCGGATTGTCATTTGCCTGTTTATGTTGCTTTATAAATACATTTCTCATTTTAGCAAAGGAAAGTCCCTTCTCATTTGAAACATAGATCTCGGTAAAATTAATGGAGAAATCGTTTAGAATATCTTCCATATCTTCTTTGGAATAGCTGGTCTCAAGAATTCCCACGACAGTTGAGCTGTTATAGGATGCTATTTCGAAAGCTTTCTTTAAATAGGGATTTAACACAAGATGCTTCTTTACCATATCTATTTCGATATCCTTCGATAGGGTAACAGATAGATCCTTTGAGATCTCTTCATAAATGCTTGTTATTGATCTGAAATTATTATCTTTTTTGCAGCGAAGTTCATAAAAACCCGGCAAATTATATGTTTTCTCGATTTTACGATAGATAGTGTCAAACTCTTCGGAAAGCTCCAGCAGGGAATGAAAAATATCTGTTATGATATAAGGGTACTTCATAAGCTCTGTAGAGTATTGGTATACTTTCGGGCGTCTATGAATTCTGGCGATACATTTCCTCCCCGGAACCAATTCCTTAATAGAATAATTTTTATGAAGAATAAGACAGTAGAAATTAATCTTCATTAGATTTATTGCAAATAGAACAGGTCTTTTCATTACCCACTCTTTATTAGCAGCAACATAGGCTTCTGTGTAAAAAGCAATATCAGCATTACCGCTTGTTAAGAGATGAAATATTTTTTTCTTGAACTTTTTTACAATATCCTTTCCCATTCAGTTCCCCAATCTGTTAAGCGTTTTATTTTTTTTGATTATATCATTTTTCTAAAATGAAAAAGTTATGGCTGTGTAAAAAATGTGAAAAATTTACTGAAAGTGCGAATTTATTAAGTAATATAGTAACTGTTGAAACACAAACGATCCAATTTTGCTCAATATATCGGATTTTTGTAATATTTCTGATCGAAAATACGAACGGTATATGTCGTTCAGATTTCTGGCGGGCTGTGAATAACAATAAGACAGAATTTCACCGATTTGTGAACCCTCAGTGTCTATCAAAGAAACTGGAAAGTGATAAATATTGCTTCGTAATAAATTAACAGATCTGTTATACTGAAAGAAACAAAAAACAAGGAGAAGCGTATGCCGGATCAGAAATGCCAGGAAGAGTACCTGCGAAGAATTCATAAGATACAGGATTATATTGAAAATCATATAGAGAAAACGTTATCGATTACGGAGCTTTCTGAGGCTGCCGGATTCTCGAAGTTTCATTTTAGCCGTATTTTTCAGGGTATATTGCAGGAACCGTTAGCTCATTATGTGAACCGAATTCGAATGGAGAGAGCACAGTTTTTGCTGGCACACAGGGGTGACAAAAACATGACGGATATCGCTTATGAACTCGGATTCACGGATTCGGCCGTATTTTCCCGTGCCTTTCGTAATTTTTATGGGATAAGTCCAAGTAGTTACAGGAAGGAATATAGCAAGAATTGCAAAGCTTCGTTTCTGCTGTCAGAGTACAATAAAAACACAGCAAAGAAAGAACGGGCAGACAATCATTTTCCGGTTACCGGAAAGATAACAATAGAAAACCTTGAAGAAAAACAGGTTGCTTACGTGAGACATACAGGTACCTATGAAACATTGGCAAACGAGTATCCTCATCTGATACAGGAATTATTTGAACAGGCTAAGCAGCAGGGCCTTTTGGCAAAGGGACAGAACTGGGTACTAGCCATGTATCATGATAACCCGGAATTTGGAGAGAAAAGCCAGTTTCGGACCAGTCTGTGTCTGACGGTACCGGAGGACATTCGGATTAGGGAAAACGGAAGCCTTGGAAGGATGATATTAGAAGGAGGTCTGTACGCAGTCGGACATTTCAAGATGCAGCAGGAGCAGTATCTTGATGCATGGAATTATATGTACCGCGAGTGGATATGGGGCAGTGGGTATGTTCCCAGAGACTACAATCCCTTTGAGGTGTATCGAAGCGTTCCGCCTGCCGATGTGAGTCCGGTCCATGAGGTAGATATCTATGTTCCGATTGAGCCCATTCATTTCTAATATGCTGTAAATGAAATGAGATATAAGCAGATATTAGTATTTCAGAAAACAGGGAGGTTTTAGAAGTGAACTTTGAAATGCAGATGGATAAGATCATCAAAGACTATGACAATATTGGAGGTATCATTGTAAAAAAGGATGGTAAAACAGTATATGAGAACTATTTTAATGAATGTACTTCTGCCACCGGCTTGCATATTTTCTCTGTCACAAAAAGTATTATCTCGATATTAATTGGTATTGCAATTGATAAAGGTTATATTAACAGTATCCAACAGAAAATTTTAGATTATTATCCTGATTATGTAGTGAAAGAAGGAGAGAAAACAATACAGAATATTACACTGAAGGATATGCTGACAATGACAGCTCCGTATAAGTATGAGCAGGAATCTTATATGGAATATTTTACAAGTAATAACTGGGTCAGGGCTGCTCTGGATTTATTAGGCGGTAACGCAGCAATAGGTGAATTCCGATATGCTCCTCTAATCGGACCGGATATTTTTTCGGGAATTCTAGTAAAAGCAACAGGGCAATCTGTTCTTGATTTCGCAACAGAATATCTCTTCTCACCACTGGGTATCTCTGTTGACGGCAATGTGGTTTTTCAGAATGAAGAAGAGCAGCTTGCCTGGTATCACAAAAAAAATTATAGTGGTTGGGTTGCCGATCCGCAAGGAATAAATACGGCAGGCTGGGGACTTGCCTTAACGACAGCGGATATGGCTAAAATAGGCCAATTATACCTGGACGGCGGAAAATGGATGGGAAAACAAATCGTACCGGTAGGGTGGATTATGGAAAGCACAAAGGAACATAGCAGGTGGGGACAGCTGGCCTATGGCTATTTATGGTGGATTATTGACGATAAAGAGAAGAGCTATGCAGCGCTGGGGGATGGCGGAAATGTGATCTATATCAATACAGAGAAGAATATGGTAGTATCAATAGCTTCATATATGGATCCTTCTGCAAAAGACAGACTTAAGCTGATCAGAGAATATATTGAACCTATGTTACTCACTAGTTAAGAATAACTTCCAGAAAAAGCGAATGGATACTTCATCCTTACAATCTTTAATGATGATAATGTGAAAGATAGGATGAAGAGCCGGATATTGTAAAATAAGAACTTTTACAAGAAGAAAGCCCCCGCAAGGAGCACAAAAGTATTCATTCCAGGGTTCTTTCCTAATAATTTGTAATTCCTAATTCTACTTTATAAATGTTTGCTAAATGGAATTGCACAGGAAAGAAATAAAAGTCTTATAGAGCTATGAACACGAATATGATAATTGCAATCATTATGGCGGCAATCGATTGCGGCGGCTTTTCATCACCGGTCTGTACCGGACTAAGTGGTTACTTTTTTCAGATAAATTCAGCAGAAAACAGATTTCGTATGATTTTTGTAGTTCTGCTCTCTATTATAATAATTTTATTGATTGAAAAAAATGAAGCAAAGAGTAGGAGGTAAGTCATGAATTTTAGCGGAAAGACAGTTTTTGAAGGAATCGCAATCGGAAAAATAAAGGAAAGAAAGATAGATGAGAAGCACCGGTCAGAACAGAAACATCCGATTAATTCTGTTGATTTGGAAATCGAAAAGCTTGAGAATGCAATGAAATCTGCAAATACGCAATTGAATACTCTTTATGAAAAGGCTTTCATAGATATCGGACAAGACGGAGCAGATATAATTGAAATACAGAAATTAATGCTAGAGGATGAAGACTTCCTGAATGATATAAAAGAAATCATAATGACAGAAAAGATTAATGCAGAAGCTGCGATTTGGGAAAACGGCAGGAAATACGCAGAGATATTCAGGGCTATGGACGATTCCTATATGAAAGAGCGCTCTGCTGATATACTTGATATCTCCAAAAGATTAGTGGACAGTATTGCTCCTAAAAAGGAATGTGCATTTACATTAACGGAGCCATCTATCATTCTTGCGGATGATCTTTCCCCCAGTGAAACAATTCAGCTGGACAGATCAAATGTATTAGCCTTTGTCACCAGATTTGGTTCAACCAACTCTCATACGGCAATCCTTGCAAGAACGATGAATATTCCGGCCCTGGTAATGACAGCAGTTGAAGGAGATGTTGATGGAAAAACAGCAATCGTTGATGGAATTAAGGGAGTTATGTTAATTGATCCAGATAGGGATAATCTTGAAAAGTATCAAAAAATGCTTGTGGAAATAGATGAAAAGAAGAAATTGTATGATAAATTGAGAGGTGTGAAAACGGTAACTAAGGATGGAAAAGAAATAAAGCTCTATGCCAATATTGGTCTGGCGGAGGATGTGGATGCTGTATTATCAAACGATGCGGAAGGAATAGGCTTGTTTCGAAGTGAATTTATCTATCTGCAGAGTAAGCAATATCCGACGGAAGAGGAGCAATTTCAGATTTATCGGACAGTTGCCGAAAAAATGAACGCAAAGCCGGTCATTATAAGAACGCTGGATATCGGTGCCGATAAAAAGATTGATTACTTTAACTTAGCTAAAGAGAGCAATCCTGCGTTAGGTTATCGCGCAATCAGGATTTGTCTTGATAATCTAGAGGTGTTTCGAACACAGCTGCGTGCACTGTTAAGGGCAAGTGCCTATGGAAACCTATCCATTATGATACCGATGATAACATCCGTATGGGAAATCAAAGAGGTAAAAGCAGTAATCAAAGAAGTAAAGGCAGATTTAGAGAATGCGGGAATACCCTATCAGAATGTTGCACTGGGAGTTATGATTGAGACACCAGCCGCAGTAATGGTGGCAGATTTACTGGCGCGTGAGGTTGACTTTTTCAGTATTGGAACGAATGATTTAACACAGTATACACTTGCGATAGACAGGCAAAATGCAAAGTTAGATAAGTATTATGACCCTCATCACCCTGCCATCCTGAAAATGATTGATAAAGTGATACAGGATGGGCATAAGGAAGGTATATGGGTTGGAATTTGCGGAGAATTAGCGGCAGATTTCGCTCTCACAAAGAGATTTTTGGAAGCAGGCATTGATGAATTATCGGTATCACCGCCTATCATTTTACCGCTGCGGGAAATAATTATGAATTGAGAAAAACATCAAAAAGTGAAAGGCACGGGTATAAGTTTGAAAGAAGGTCACTTTCAAACTATTTATGAAAGCCTATTCACTTTTTGAGAAAAACATCAAAAAGTGAAAGGCACGGGTATATGTTTGAAAGAAGGTATTTTCAACGTAAGTAGTTTTTACCTGCGTAAGCTACAAAATTATGATGCGCCGAAAATGTGCGCAGGAATGGAGAAAAAATGAAAAGCTTTCGTTATTTAATTAAAGATGAACTAGGCGTACATGCAAGACCTGCCGGATTAATTGTAAAAGAAGCAAAACAATATGACTGTCTTATCACGATACAAAGAGATGCCAAAAACGTGGATGCATCAAAATTAATGGCATTAATGGGACTTGGAATAAAACAAAACGATATGGTTGAAGTAGTTTTTGAAGGGAAGGAGGAAGAAAAAGCATATCAGGGCTTTCTTACGTTATTTGAGGAATACTTGTAAAATCAGGTATGAGATGCGTACACCTTTATGCTATTAGCCCGGTTAAAATCCGATTCCAGCATCAGGTTGAATATAATTACCTATGATTGCATATCGATTCATTCGACGTACTTTACATTATTGCACTCAGCCAACTGCAGTACGTCAAATGAATTATTTATGCAACCATAAGCAACAATCATTTTGCTTTTCGATATGGTCGGGCTATTCATAACGCGGTTTAGAGATAGAATTATTTTGATTTACGCTTTCGAAAGCCTTCGCTTCTTATACAAAAATAATCCGATTGAAAAATAAAAAGCAGAGAGTAAAATAATCATCAAAATCTCAAACAGAATATCAGGCAGCCCTGCTCCGTAATCCATAATTTTATGATATGCATTCACGGTATGAGTTAATGGCAGGATATCCGTAATACCCAGAGAGTAACCTCTGATCGTAAAAATATTAATTTTTGGTAGTGGAAACATGCAGCCCGAAAAGAACATCAGGATAAAGAAGGGAAAGCATCCGATGGTTAATACATCAAAAATTGTATTAAGAAAGCTTGCCACAACCACACTGATCGATACCATGGAAACGCTTGAAAGAAGGCCGACAAAAAGGATACTTCCAAAGCTTCCCTCAGGCTGATAGCCAAGTGCCAGAGCTGTCCAATAGGAAATTGCAATGGCAGCCGTTGCAATAACAGCCTGCACAATGCAGATACCCATTATAAAATTGAACGAACCAAGCTTGCTAAGTTTTAATCGAATAAGTGTCTTTTGATCGTTTTCTTTCACTATGGAAGCAGTTGCTGTAAACAAAAGCATCAAAACGGCCAGGGATATCAGTCCCGGAACATAGCTATCAAATTCACTGGAGGGCAGCTTCTTTTCCAAAAAGGTTTCGGATATGGAAGTTGGAAGAGTGGCTTTTATGGCAGTTAAGCCCTGTTGGTTCACTTCATTGCCTACTAATACGGCAGCGACCGTGTAGTGCATATTGCTCATGCTGCCATAAAAATGTACGGCAGCCGGTTCCATCTGTTTTGCTTGTGATGTGATATTAGAGTAATTCTCCGGAATAACGATTCCTATGTCTATTGTTTTATCTTTTACCTTTCCCTGAAGCTCCTTTTCACTTTGAAATTCAGTGATGTGGAATAAGAGGATGTCATCCTGTCCCTTTATATTCTGAAGGGATTTTGTTAATTCAATGGATGTGTTACCATGATCTAAGTTTAATATACCTAATTTATAAATAGTCGGCGATTGTCCATAAAACAAATAAATTAAGATTAAAAAGAAGGGAGAAAATGTAAGGACGAGAGCGAGAATCTTCCAATTCCTGATATTTTCTTTCCAGGATTTTATTGTGGCTGCAATCAGTTTCATTCACGTAACCCCCTTCCGGTTAATGAAATAAAAGCGTCTTCCAGAGTACGCTTACGCAGACTGATATCATCAATTGGTATATGTAAATCCTTTAGCATACTGGTGATGGCCGTAATCAGCTCAACGGCGTTACGGGCACTAAGCAGAAAAAGACCATCCGAATACGACTTTTCTGTAAATACCGGCGGGAGAGCACTTAGAAACTGATTAATCATTGTTTGATTATTTTCCTTTGTTCTTATCTGTATGATATCACCCGCTCCATTTTTTTCTTTTAGCTTTTCTGGTGTATCTATCGTAAGTATTTTTCCATGATCAACAATTGCCACTTTGTCAGATAGGCGGTCTGCTTCATCCATATCATGCGTTGTAAGAATTACAGTTTTATGCTTCGCCGTCCGCCTAATGAAATCCCGCACAAGGATTCTGCTCTGAGGGTCCAGTCCAGCCTGGGGCTCATCAAGAATGATGATTTTTGGGTCATGTACGAGAGCAAGTGCTATATTCAGCCTTCTTTGCATTCCGCCCGATAAGGAGCCGGCGAGTTTATTTTTTTTATCACTCAAACCTAGTGTATCCAATAAGCAAAAAGCGCTTTTCACTGCTTTTTGACTGGATAAGCCATAAGACATCCCGATAAATTTCAATTGCTCCAAACAGGTCAGGTGTTCCCATATTACAATGTCCTGAGGACATAGACCAATCAAACTCTTTATTTTCTCGTAATCGTTAGCCATTGATAAACCATCATACACGATATCTCCGGTATCGGCTTTGATAAGACCGCATATCATCTTTATGGTGGAGGTTTTTCCAGCTCCATTTGGCCCAAGCAGACCAAAAACTTCTCCCCGGTATACAGAAAAGCTTATATGATCTACCGCTGCCAGATCACCATAATGCTTGCTAAGTCCGTTTACAGATAGAAATATCTCATTTTCCACTTATTCATTCCCTCCCTAATGTTTTATTTTCAAAGAATTTAACTATCTAGGTATTAAAAAAGCAAGTCAATTCATAACTTCATGTTATATTTGATACTTTAAACCTATTAATCCACAAATAATCTGTTTATAAAGTCTAGAGCAATATTCCTGTTATCTGTCTCGTCAAATGGCATAAAATCACTAATTCGAAAGAAGCTTAAGCCATTAATCAAGGCGAGTAAGGCATAAGCTTCATTATTTTCATCTAGATCATCTACAGAATAGGTCTTCTTTGCATGTTTTAGAAGAAGAGCTATTCCTCGAGTATCATTTTGATAGGTTTGCCGCATAATAGCCTTTAGTTCCTCATCGATGGATGATATGGAGATAAACTGAATAAATATTTTGGCTATTTTTTTTTGAGGCAATCGGATATAATCCGTTCCCTCTAAAGTTGAGACATTAATCGTATCCTCACTCTTATCTGCTAAAGCAGGTAGTGAAACCTCCACAATGGTTTTTACCATATCGAGTGCAGGCATATCCTTTTTGATAGAAGAGCCAATCTTCAGACTATAAGCCGCCAGAAATTCCTTCAGACTTTCAAGAATTAAATTCCTTTTAGACTTAAAATAGTAAGCCACAATCCCCTTTGAAAACCCGGCCTTTTCCGCCACCATATCTATAGTAATGCCTTGAATGCCGTGTTCTGCAATGCATTCTAAGGCTGCATTGATCGCTTCCGCTCTGCGAATAGGCTCCATTCCTAGTTTTGGCATAAGATGTTCTCCTTTCTTTTTTAATTGACTGTTCAGAATAAATAAAATTATACTGCTTTTACTTAAAATGTCAATCAATAAATCATAATTATGGGAGAGATCACAGAAATAACAGTAACCAGATACATACTGAAAAAAGAATGTTATAAATATAACTGGAAATATCATGAAAAATGGTGTAGTATGTATATAGTTGGAAAAGGAGGTTGAATAAGTATTGAAAGTCAAAAAGGCAAGGTTTTGGTTGATTATTTTCTTGTCCATTATAGTAGTTGGTGGAATTGGACTTATCGTAAATTATAGGTTTTTTAATTCTCATGAAGTGGTTTCTTTGGTAAATAATAACACAGATCAGTCCGAATCCAAATTAATTACGGGATATATTGTACTCGAAGATAATTTATTAAGGATTGATGAGGTTGAAATCGTTACGACAGAAGAAGAAGATCGGATTAAGGAACTTAATCTGGACGAAGATATTGATATGCCGGATGGTTATTATATCTATAATAAAAATAAGAAAAAACAAACATTTGAGATTACTAACAGAACTGCGTATACATTTGTTGATTTCGATCTTTTATTTGTGAAAGAGGATGAGGGCGACAGATTATATACAACAACGAAACAAGAAGAGTTTTTGAAGCACCTAAACAATACTTACGCTGACAGGCCGCCGGCTCAAAGGGTTCCTTTTTTTGTTGAAGTGAAAGATGGCAAGGTAATAAGTATTACTGAAAAATTTGAATATACGATTTAATATAATGGGACTTTTGTAAAAGCGGCTGAAAGGTTGCTATACAAAGTCCTTTTTGATTTTAAACAGCAAATCAGTAATGTAAGAATGGTGTCTGCTTGAATATAAAACTCAAAAATAAATGATGCATTTCATCCCGTCTTGCTGTATATTAGTCTATGAAGTATGAATTAGTATAAAGTTGCGAAGGAGTAAAGAATTTGAAGGATAATGTAACAGAGCTTGATTATGAGAATAAAAAGATTATATTAATAGCTACCGCGCATGTTTCCAAAGATAGTGCCGCACTCGTAAAGCAGATTGTTGAAGAAGAGCATCCTGATAGTGTATGTATAGAGCTTGATGAGGATCGATTTCAAAATATTCAAAATCCGAATGCATGGGAAAATACGGATATCATTAAAGTGATAAAGGCAAAGAAGCTTGGATTTCTGATGGCGAACTTAGTACTAGCTTCTTATCAGAAGAGAATAGCAAAGAACTTGAATACCAATGTTGGCGGTGAGATGATACAGGGAATTGAGAGTGCGAAGGAGATAGGAGCGACTTTAGTATTGGCAGATCGAAAAATACAAACGACCTTTCTCCGCATATGGCGAAAGCTCAGTTTATGGGAGAAGGGAAAGCTGATTATGAGTCTTCTGTTCTCTTTTGACGAGGATACGAATGTATCAGATGAGGATTTGCAGGAGTTATTAAAAGAAGACATGCTGGATTCTGTTATGAGCGAGATGCGTAAGGAGTTTCCTAAAATCGGAGATATACTGATCAGTGAACGTGACCAGTATTTAGCTGCAAAAATCAAAGAAGCGCCCGGAGAAAAAGTAGTAGCTATTCTTGGAGGTGCACATGTACCCGGTGTAAAGAATGAAATTTATCGTACACAGGATATAGAAAGTATTTCAACGATTCCACCAAAAAGTCCGCTTGCTAAAATGGCAGGCTGGATCATACCAGCCGCTTTAGTAATCTTGATGTTTTATGCGTTTTTTATTAACATAGAAACAGGATTAAAACAATTATCGGTGTGGCTGTTATGGACGGGAGTACTAGCGAGCCTCTTTACAGCTCTCTCACTGGCGCATCCTCTTAGTATTCTTACCTCATTGATTGTAGCGCCATTTACTACGATCAACCCAGTTCTTGCCTGTGGCTGGTTTACCGGATTGGTAGAGGCGTCCATCAAGAAGCCTACGGTTCAGGATATTCAGAGAATCCCGGAAGATATCTTTTCTCTTAAGGGATTTTTTAAGAATAGGTTTCTAAGAATAATATTGGTTGCCTTTATGGCTAATATAGGAGCTTCGATAGGCACTTTTATCGCTGGTGCGGATATTATCAGAAACTTGTTTTAGTTAAGAATAGATTGAAACTTTCCCTGTATATTAGGAGAATATGATATAGTTAATCAGGTTGAGTACGGATATTTGAAAGAAGCACCCGGACAATTTGATATGTCTTATGTTAATCAAACAGAGAATATATCAAATTGATCGAGTGTTTTTTTATTTCATAAGAAGGATTCGAATGTCTAAAGACAAAAAAATGATTTGCTGGATGAATATATATGCACACATATTCATCTACACAATCTGGATCAGGCTTTTGACAATAAAATCTAAGAAGATTAATAAGAAAACTAATAAAATGATTTAAAAAAATAAAATTAATAAGAAAATTAGTTATAAAAATTAATCATAAAATTCATTCATATAATTATAAGAAAATTTGCCCTTTAAAAAAACTTCAGGATATATAGCTAAGCGCGCAGAACATAGTTATATTTATTGATTTATGATTGCAAGAATATGTAAGGTAAACTTTTATTCTTAAAGTATAAGAGAAATAATTTACACTTCATGGTATTTTAATAATAAGGAAAGAGTTTGTTAATTGACAATGAACGGATAATTATCTTAAGATGTTATATAACAAATGGTTGGTAAGTAATGCGTATGAATACATCTAAGGGAGGCTTTATATGGATCTTAAAGAAAGAGTTTTAAATGCCACGATCTATTCAATTAAATTTAAACTGATTATTGCTGTAGTCGTTGTTCAAGGTCTTAGTATTTACATAGGACAGGGAGTTAATATAGCGATTAGCAAGGGAAAAGATACACTGAGCAGTATGGGGGTAGATACATTCCTTCTTGATGGCAGCGTTGGACTGGTTTTAGCTGGTATGATTAACATTGTAATCATCGTATTTATCATAGTCTTTGCTTATGATAGACTTGTTTTAAATAGGTTGAAAAAAGTTGTACTATTTGCCAAAAAGGTGGGGGATGGGGATTTGTCCGCTAAATTGAATTTTGCTGGTAAGGATGATCTCAGCAGATTAGGAAATTCTCTGGATATGGCAGCAATAAATATCAGGCAATTAATTGCAGAGATTGCCGAGAGTTCGAAAACGATTCACAATTCCAATTATGAATTGTTAAAAGATACAGAAAAAACATATTCCAGTATTAGCTCAATCAATACGATTTCCTCCAGGCTCTATGATGATGCAGAAGTCTTGTTAAGTACCACACGGGAGGCTGATCTATCAATCAAACATATGAAAGATGTTACCGGACAATTGACGGTCAAAGTTAATAATACATTAAATGCATCAGCAGAGATGGAAAGCAGAGCGGCTAATATGAAGGATAGAGTTACTGCTTCCCTGGAAAAAGCCAATGATACATATAGCGAAAAACAAGAGAAAATACTAAGCGCTATTGAAGCAGTGAAGGTGGTTGATGAAATTAAAACGATTCTGGATAAGATTAAGGAAATATCGGATCAGACAAATCTTCTTGCATTAAATGCATCCATTGAGGCCTCCAGGGTAGGAGAGCAGGGAAAAGGATTTGCAGTAGTTGCAGGAGAGGTAAAAAAACTGGCGGAGCAGACTAATTTGACTATTTCGGATGTGAAAATAATAATTGAACAGGTGAATGAGGTGTTTTTCAACCTGTCGAGTAGTGCGCAGGATATTCTGAAATATATTGAAGACAATGTAAAAGGTGATTATGCACTTTTGCTGCATACAGGAGAACAATATCAGGAGGATGCAAAACTGATTTATGATATCGCATCTGAAGTAAATAATTCTTCGGTGCATATGAATACTTCCATACAGGAAATCAGTCAATTGATGAACAAGGTTGTTGGGGTATCCGATAAATCATCTGATTCTACCGAGAAGATTAATTCCAGTTTATCCAACATAGACAGTATTATGAACGAAACAAATGATTCTGTGAAAAAACAAGTAGTAGTAGCAGATCATTTAACAAAATTAGTTGATCAATTTCAATTATAAATGTTAACTATTCTACTGATTAGTGATTTATTTTTTGAAAGGACGTATAAAATATGATCTTCTATTTTACAGGAACAGGAAATTCTTTGTATGCCGCAAAGCTGACGGCACAGACAACAAATGAAAAATTGCTCTATATTCCGGGAGAACTGGATAGGGGAAAACTCACATATGAAATACAGGAGGGTGAGTTATTGGGGTTTGTTTTTCCGGTGTATGCATGGGGTCCGCCATTTCTTGTATTGGATTTCATAAAACAGATGAAAATATCGGGAAAGATACCTTATGTCTTCCTGATTGTAACCTGTGGAGACGATGAAGGAAATACGACAAAAAAAATCAGGAAAGAACTGGATGCAAAAGGATTTGCACTGGACAGCTCATTAACTTTATCCATGCCTAATAATTATATCATTGGCTTTGATGTGGATGCAAAAGAACTGCAGAGAGAAAAATTGGAAAAAGCAGAGCATAAATTAAAAAGTTTTCATCAGATACTACTAGCGAGAAAGAAAGGCGAATATTTCGTTCATCCGGGTAATATGCCAGGAATGAAAAGCAGTCTGATCAATCCTTTGTTTAATCACTTTGCGTTAAGCACAAAACGGTTTTATGCTACTGATCAATGCGTATCTTGCGGATTATGCGAAAAATTGTGCCCTGTTCATACGATAAGGGTAGAGGGAAAACCGGCTTGGGGAAAGAAATGTACACAATGCCTGGCATGTATTAACCGGTGTCCGGTGCATGCAATCCAATACGGGAAAGGAACCTTAAGCAAAGGGCGCTACCTACATCCTGATTTGAATGTATGACAGATATAGTATAGTAACATGCAAAAATAGAATTTATATAGAAGCATAGGCCAGAGGATAGATTGATCCGCTGGCTTTTATGTTTGATCCATAATTAGGAAACCATTTGCCATATCTGGAAATTTGAGTTATTATTAAGAGAGGAATCTTCTATCAATGGATTGTTTCGTTTGTTATATTAAGAATTGGTTGAATGCTCCAATCTATAAATAGATGAAATAGGCAATTGCGAAACTATATAGTTGTTCAAATTATATACACAGAAAACACATATTCCTCCGCTCCAACGCTCCTTCCGCTTAACTTCCACTCCAGAAAATGTGCTTTCTGTGTATACAATTAATATAATTCTTGCGTTTCGTAATTACTTAATTCGATGAAAAATAAAAAGGGGAATAATAAGGATGAATTATATAAATAAAAACAGCAAGGAATTTTCGAAAAAGCATAAAATAATCTTTTCGATGATAGTATGTGCAGTAACACTCTTGATTTCATCAAGTATATCCTGGGATGATAAACCGGTCATGGGAATGGATAAACTGATTGGCGACATAATTATAACTTTATTCTGTCTGGCTGTAATTCGCAGCATAGGTATTTGGGATACAGCAGGCTTTCGAAAAAAGGGAATAGGTTTGGGATTGAAACTCGGTATTCCGTTTTTGTTTATTGGAGCAGCGGGAGCAGTAGTTGGTAATGCCGGAGTAGATTTAAGAACACTGGAACCCAGGTCAGCAATGACATTTCTCTTATTCACACTTAATATGTTCATGGTTGGTGTAAACGAGGAGATTACCATGCGGTCCCTGGTACTTAATAATTTGTTACGTCAGGAAAATGATACCTACCAGGGAACTATAAAAGCCATATTCTTATCAGCAGCAATTTTTGGTGCAATACATATTCCGAATATATTTTTTGTTCCCCCGGTAGATCTACTGGTGCAGGTAGTAAATGCAGCTGCGGCAGGGGTTCTTTTTGGCGCGATTTATGTCAGATCCGGAAATATTTGGTCAACGATCATTATTCATATGCTGGTAGACTGGCTTGCTTTTTTCTTTGAGCAATGTTTCTATGGCGGTTCGTCGATATTAGGAATGGAGTTGAATTTATTGCAGGGATGCCTTTTGATACTTGCCGGATCCACACCACCGCTGCTCGTAGCGATGTTCTTACTTCGAAAAAGCAAAATTAATTTACGCTCCGATAGCTTTGCGGTTAAAAAACAATAAAAAAACGAGGTGCCATACATGGAATACGGTATATGGCACCTTTTCATTTATCAAGATAATAAGTTGGCGAAACATGCTTTTATTTGGTTTGAATTATTTTTATGATTAGCTATTGACTTAAAGTTAACGTTAAGGTTTATACTTTTACTATGTTGAATGACATGGTGTTTACTAGCTTGGATTAACCGGAAATAATGAATGTTATTCTGGGTAAAGGACAAAAAATTAGCTTGAGAGGAAGGTATTTTATGTTAAACTTTGATTTGCACATCCCTACAAGAATTATATTCGGAAAGGATACACACAAGGAAATAGGAACGTTGTTAAAATCGTATGCGAAGAAGGTACTGCTTCATTACGGCGGAAGCAGTATGAAAAAGAGTGGTTTATATGATGCTGTGATAGCATCTTTAAAGGAAAGCAGTATAGAATTTGTGGAACTGGGAGGTGTTGTTCCCAATCCCCGCTTATCCTTGGTTCAGGAAGGAATTTCTCTTTGCAGGAAAGAGGGGGTGGATTTTATTCTTGCTGTGGGAGGAGGAAGTGTCATTGACTCAGGGAAAGCCATCGCCATGGGTGTAAATTATGACGGTAATGTATGGGATGTTTATGAACAGCATATACCAATCATGAAGGCATTGCCGGTTGCCACGATTCTCACAATCCCGGCAGCCGGAAGTGAGTCGAGTGACTCAACGGTTATCACGAATGAAGAACAGCAGAGAAAGATGGGATATAGCAGTGATCTTCTGCGCCCTATGTTCAGTATAATGAATCCTGAATTATTCTTTACTTTACCCAGAAATCAGGTTGCCAATGGTGTAACAGATATGATGAGCCATATTTTTGAGCGTTATTTTACAAATACGAAATATACAGATTTAACAGATAGCCTTTGCGAAGCAACTTTAAAAACCATTATGAAAAATGCACTGCTTATAGCTTCGGATTCTCAAAATTATAACGCCTGGAGTGAAGTTGGCTTTAGCGGCGCAGTAGCGCATAACAGTTTACTGGGAGTTGGTCGTGAACAGGACTGGGCGTGCCACGATATGGAGCATGAGCTGAGTGCAATTTATGATGTGGCACATGGCGCCGGATTGGCTGTACTCACTCCCGCCTGGATGCAATATGTTTATAAAGACAATATCAATATGTTCGTACAATTTGCAGTAAATATCATGGGTGTAGAGGGCAGTTATCGTGATCCGGATGCCATTGTACTGGAGGGTATCGCACGTCTTCGCAGATTCTTTCAACAGATGGGACTTCCTTCCACTCTTGCAGAACTTGGAATTGATGAAAGTAATCTGGAACTTATGGCAAAGAAAGCAACCGGAGAGGCATACGGAAAGGAACATTCGCTTGGTGGCTTAAAGAAGCTCTACTGGCAGGATGTACTTGAGATATATAAACTGGCGAAATAATACGCTATATTTAAAAGGAATAGGAAGTTTCTCATACTGACTTAATAAGTGATCTAAAATGAGAAACAAAGATTGAAAGAACAACTGATGAAGTAAAATAAAGGGAGATTATTCGATGAAGACGATAAAACTAGGAAAATCCAATTTATTGGTACCAACTATTGCGGTTGGTTGTATGCGTATCAATGGATTGTGTAAACCGGACGCAGAGCATTTCATAAAAACGGCTCTGGAGAACGGAGCTAATTTCTTTGATCATGCGGATGTTTATGGCGATGGAACCTGTGAGGAAATATTTGCTGAAGCAATACAGATGAACAGTACCATACGTGAGAAGGTAATCTTACAGACAAAATGCGGTATCCGAAAAGGATCGTTTGATTTTTCCAGAGAGCATATTTTAGAAGCGGTAGATGGAAGTCTAAAGCGTTTGAAAACGGATTATCTTGATGTATTACTTTTGCATCGCCCGGATGCTCTGGTTGAGCCTGAGGAAGTGGCGGAGGCTTTTGATCAGCTATATACCAGCGGAAAGGTTCGTAATTTCGGGGTATCCAATCAAAATCCCATGCAGATAGAGCTGCTGAAGAAATCGCTCAATCAACCGATTGTAACAAATCAATTGCAGCTTAGTATTACGAATGCCAATATGATTACGGCAGGTATTCATGTTAATATGCTGGATGAAGGTGCAGTTAACCGTGATGGCAGTATTCTTGACTATTGCCGTCTAAATGATATTACAATTCAGCCTTGGTCTCCTTTCCAATATGGATTTTTTAAAGGTGTATTTTTGGATAATGAGAAGTTTCCAGAGTTGAATGCTAAAATGAATGAAATTGCTGCAAATTATAGCGTGTCTAACACCACAATCGCAATGGCATGGCTTTTACGCCATCCCGCACATATGCAGCCGGTTACCGGAACAATGAATGCAGAACGTTTAAAGGATTGTATTAAGGCTTCTGATATTTATCTTACCCGCGAGGAATGGTATTCCATTTATCTTGCGGCAGGTAATATTTTACCGTAAGGAAGAACGGTCTAATCCAAATAAGAATAGGTAATTCTCGAATATTATCTAGAACTCTCTGTTTCCTGGTTTAGGGAATCTTTTAAACGGAATGATATCAATTCGGTCACATATAATATACAAAATGGCGAGAATTGGGTTTGACAATGATTATTTATGTTGTGCAGGCAGGTGATACAATTTCATCAATTGCAGAAAAATTTCAAGTATCAAAAACCAGACTGGCATTTGAAAATGGTATAACTGATCCGGTAAAACTGGTAACTGGACAAACAATCGTAATTACTGATCCGCAAGAAATTTATTCTGTAAAAGATGGAGATACCTTAATAGAAATTGCAGCGAAGCAGGAAATTTCGCTGCTGCAGTTATTTCGGAATAATCCGTTTTTATGGGATAGGGAATATATTTTTCCGGGAGAGGAACTAATTATAAGATATAATACGAAGGCTTCTGTTTTAACGAATGCATATGTGTTCCCATTTATTAGCATGGATATTTTGCGAAGAACGTTGCCATACTTAAGCTATCTGTCAATCTTAAACTATAAGACACTGCGAAGAGGTGAGATAGAATCCTACTATGATGACAGCGAATTAATCGAGATGGCAAAACAGTTTGGTGTTGTGCCGATTATGCTTGTGAGCGGTGTTTCCTTCCAAGGCGAAAGAAGTCCGGAAATGATCTATGAGATACTTCTAAATTCGGAGTATCAGGAGCGTCATGCACAAAACATGCTGAAAATTCTGAAAGAAAAAGGATATTATGGGGTGAATATCACAATTACCTATCTGAATGAAACAAACCAGGAGCTATATCAAAATTATTTGCTTCGTGTTAGTTCAATATTAAGGAAAGAAGGGTATCTTGTTTTTATAACGATAGATCCGAATTTTAACAAAGAGGAGAATGAGACTGCTTTTGAAAAGGTAAATTATTCGAATTATAACAAAATCGTTGATGAAATATATTTAATGACATTTTACTGGGGAACTCTATATGGCCCTCCTATGCCGGTCAGTTCGGTACAAGATATCACATTGTACATTAATTATATACTGCAGGAGGTAGATCCAAAGGCAATAAGTATTGGCTTTCCATTACTGGGATATGATTGGAAACTTCCGTATAGAAAGAATTTTACAGAGGCGCATGCGATTACCCTTGATAACGCGATTGATCTGGCTCGTCAGATGAATGCTGTAATCCTCTTTGATGAGATTTCACAAACACCATATTTTACATATGCTGAGGATTTAAATGGAATGGAAACTTTCCATAAAGTATATTTCGTAGATGCCAGGACAATCGATGCGATAGTCACGCTGGTTCTGCAAAAGGGACTCATGGGAACGGGGCTTTGGAATATAATGAGCTATTATTCTCAGTTATGGCTGATCATTAACTCAACTTTTGAAATCGAAAAGCTATTACCAGAACTGTTTTCATAGTATCATAATGCAATCAAAGAACAATCGTATAATACGAGATCGACGATATAAATGATAAGAGAAGAAGCAAAATCTTACCGTTATGAAATATAGGTAAAATTTTGCTCCTTTTCATTAATGTCAATTAAATAACATGATATTCTTTTAATAAATTCTCAATATCAGTACCTTCAATCTTTTTCAGTAATTCTTTCAGAGCAAGTTTTTCCTTCAGACTGAGATTCATTTCAGTAAGTTTCTTGCCATCACGAAGCTGTACCGTTGAATTTAAAAGATCACGTACATCATAAGTGCTGCCCCAGACTTCCGGAACGCCTCTGTCTATATTAAGCAGTGTGTAGGCTGCCTCCATACCGGTACGAATGGAATACTCGGTTGTAAAAATGGTATCACGTACTGTCTCGGCAAATTGACCAAGGAAAGCAAAGTTGACACTGCCTTCCGGAACAACAGCTGGACGGTCACCGGCACTTCTTGGCATAAAGAAGGCGGTAATATAAGGCATCATGCAAGGAACTGTGTTTGCACTCTTCTCGGCAAGCTCTTCGATTTCATTTACCGGTACACCCATGTGATACAGCCATTCCATACAGATTTCCTTACCATTGCAATCACGCATAGGTTTTTTGATATAGTTGCCTGGCTTGTCACTGAATAGACCATAAATCCATCCGACCAACTGACCCTTTGGCTGATTACGAAACTGTGGTTGACGGTTTAAGGTCCAGCTGAGCAGCCAGTTGGAATCCTTGGCGGTAACAATACCACCGGTTACAACCTTGCCGGAGAAAGGATCGCGCTTGCAGATTTTCTGAATATAGGGAGGAATACGGTCATCTAGGGTAGTTACTGTTGCCGACATCCAGTTACTAAGTTCCGGATCATTACAAAATTTATCGGGACGACCGAAGGACGGATCCTGTGCAGCAATTTTTCTCCACATATCCCAGCCGCCGCCTTCTTTGATTTCCTTAAGGAAGGGAGCCGGCCGGTTTTGGTCACCATAGCTGGAGTTTTCAACGCAGCCGCCGTTTGTGATGAAAATCAGATCATTTTCGGTCAAATCAATGCTTTCATCCTTGCCATCCTGAATAACAGCAATACGTTTGGCGGCTTTTTTGTCTTTTTGAATATCAAATTCTACGTTTACCACCTTGGTGTTATAATGGAACTGAACATTATGAGATTCCAGATATTTTACCATCGGAAGGATCATGGATTCATACTGATTATATTTTGTAAAGCGAAGTGCTTTAAAATCAGGCAGTCCACCGATATGGTGAATAAAACGCTTAATATAAAGCTTCATTTCAAGTGCGCTGTGCCAGTTTTCGAAGGCGAACATGGTACGCCAGTACATCCAGAAATTAGAGTCTAAAACTTCTTTATCAAAGAGCTCGTTAATACGCTTGTCATATAGCTCTTCATCCGGTGTGAAAAATAATTTCATAATTTCCATCGCACCTTTATCGGAGATTGCAAATTTGCCATCCGTATGAGCATCCTCACCGCGGTTAATGGTTGCACGCATCAGGGAGAAATTGGGGTCATGTTTGTTAAGCCAATAGTATTCATCGAGTACGCTTACTCCTTCGGTTTCGATCGAAGGAATGGAACGCATCAGGTCCCACATACATTCGAAGTGGTTATCCATCTCACGTCCGCCTCTCATAACATAGCCAAGGTCTTCATACTGGAAGCCATCACAGGCACCGCCGGGAATAGGATCCTTCTCAAGAATGTGGACTCTTTTACCGTTCATTTGTCCGTCACGGACAAGAAAGCACGCGGCTGCAAGTGCTGCAAGACCTGAGCCGATGATATAAGCTGATTTACGGTCAACCCCTTCCGGTTTCTCGGGACGTGCAAATGCTTCGTAATTACCACTGGAATAATACATAATGATAACCTCCTTTAAAATTGTTGATTTCATCGTAGTAAAGAAAAAAGATGAATTGCTTTCTCTTAGTAAATACCCTTAAAATTGTTACTGTAATCATTTTATCAGATAGGCAGGATATTTCTATAAACAACAAAACCGCCATGATAAAATTTTTATCACAGCGGTTTATTTGTAAAGAAATTAATCATTATTAATCATTTGATAAGTTTTATCCGTTCGGAAATCATTTAAGGCTCTCATAACATCTCCGTGGATCAGGATATTTAAGCGGGCAATGATTTGCTGAGGATCTTCCCTCATTCCGTTTTTAATCCAGTCAAGCATGAGTCCGACAAATGCAAATTTGTAGAAGTCGGCAACAAATTTTTTGTCAGAATCGCGAACTTTCATTCCCACTGCCTTTTCCTCGATTACACCGAGCAGCAAATTATAAGTAAGTTTATATAAGTAGATTTCAACCTGTTCACGGCTAAGTGAATGATAGACATTCATGAGTATAGGCTTACTTTCCAAAACCATTTGAAAAATCTGCAGAAAGCCCTGTTGCCAGGTGTCATAGGTTTTTTTACCATCCAGAGCCTTCGCTGCATCTTCTATAAACGACCATTCCACTAAATCATAGATATCCTTAAAGTGATAATAGAAGGTCATCCGATTAATTGTGCAATCCTCGGTAATATCAGAAATTGTAATCTTATCAAGTGGCTTTATCAGTAATATTCTCTTAAGCGATTCTTCCAGTGCCCTCTTTGTAGTCTGTGACATATCAGTACCTCTTTCCGGTCAGGGTATAGGCAATCATACAACACTAACTTACGTATGATTTACACCGGCCTAGCTGCATGCAATTTCCTTGATGATTATGTCATGGCCCTCCAGAATATCCATTTGTTTACCGCCGCAGCCGGGACAGCACAGATCGCTGTATACGGCATTAAATACGCGTTCGCAGTCACGGCATTTTACTATTCCGGGTACCACAATCAGTTCCAATTCCGTGTTTTCCATAAAAGTCTTATAGGTAGCGGCCGGCCAGCTTTGTTCCAGGTATCGCGGTACGATACCGGAAAGCTCGCCAACCTCAATCGTAAGCTTGTGGACCTGTGTAAATTCCTGTTCCTTTATGATCCGTTCTATTGTATGGACCATTGAATTTAATACGCCAAGCTCATGCATAAATTAGTCCTTTCTAACAATTCCTTCTTTCAGCGTGGCAGCAGCTATTTTACCGCTTCGTACGATAGCATTGGCGGCAATTTTCATAGGCAGCTTTTCATAAGTATCAGGTACTGTATGATAAGTACGCTCCAGATGGATTGCGTCAAATTTACATTTAGTCGTACACATACCGCAGCCAATGCACATGTAACTGTCCAGCTCTACGGCTCCGCAGCCGAGACACCGTTTGGTTTCTTTCTTTAGCTGCTCTTCTGTGAAGGTGATACGATCGTCTAGAAAGCTGCCTTTCTTCTCAGGAGAATGACCAGGAAGCTGGCGGGGGGTAGTGTCAAAATCCTGCACGCCTATAGCAACATTGTTCTTATCAAAAGCATGGTATTCGCGGTGATCGCGGCCAAATACAAGAGATTGTCCAGGCTGAACATAACGGTGGATGGAGATTGCGCCCTCTTTTCCTGCGGCGATGGCATGAATTGCGAATTTAGGTCCTGTAGCACAATCACCTCCGACAAAGATATCCGGCTGCGTTGTCTGCCAGGTTAAGGTATCTGCTTTCGCGGTGTTTCCGCGGCCTAGTTCTACAC
>JAEZZO010000046.1 GCA_023418475.1 Bacillota bacterium | reverse complement strand
GATGTGAGAACCGTAGATGTCCACATCAGAAGATTGCGTGAAAAAATTGAAAGTAGTCCAAGTGAGCCAAAATTTATACATACAAAATGGGGTGTAGGTTATTTTTTCCAAAATCAAGAATAAATTTAGATTTTTTAATAGCATGAGAATTTATCTGCTTCTGGTATTTATCATTTTGGGTGTGATACCGCTGATTTTTTTTTCTGTAATACTTTTGAACACATTTGAGGAGAAAGCAATCAACAACCGGAAAATACAGCTGCAGACGCAGGGGAATGCATTATCCAATAAATTAAATACCTCTGTTTATCTTACAACAGAGGTAATGAAAAAGAATATCAAAATAGAGGATGAAGTTGCCAGAATAGCGGATATCTATGAAGGCAGAATTATTATCGTTAATAATAATCTGAAAGTAGTAAAGGATACGGATTCCCTTGAAGAAGGAAAGTATTTAATCTCCGAAGACGTAATCAAATGTCTTAATGGAGCAGACAGTACAACTGTTCATGATAAGAAAACACACTATATAAGACTGACCTATCCGATCACCCAGTATGACACGAAAGATATTATGGGTGCTATTGTGATGAATTTTTCGACAAAGGATATACAAAGTATCCGGGACAGTATGGAACGAAGGGTAATATTATATGCTATTTTTCTGGGAGTTCTTATAGTTACTTTTTCAATCTATTTCTCCGGAATATTGACGAAACCGTTAACCAATGCGGTTAATTCTATTGATCGGATGACAGATGGCTACAGTATGGATGAGGGAATATCTATAAAAGGTTATAATGAAATTGAAAAAATATCGGATTCCTTCAATCATATGATAAATCGAATGCAGAAGCTGGAAAGCTCCCGGCAGGAATTTGTTTCAAATGTATCCCACGAACTCAAAACGCCAATTACCTCCATAAAGGTGCTGGCTGATTCTTTGCTCATGCAGGAGGATACTCCGGTGGAGTTATACCGTGAATTTCTACTGGACATTACAGACGAGATAGAGAGAGAGAACAAAATTATAAACGACCTGCTGGCACTGGTTAAGCTTGATAAAACAGCAGGTGATATGCATATTGCTGCAGTTAATATTAATGAGCTGCTGGAATTGATCTTAAAACGTCTGACGCCGATTGCTAAAAAGCAAAATATTGAAATTATTTATGAAAGCTTCCGACCGGTAATTGCCGAGATTGATGAAGTAAAATTATCTCTCGCAATTTCGAATTTAATTGAGAATGCAATTAAATATAACAGAGAGGATGGCTGGGTCAGAGTATCGCTGAATGCGGATCATAAGTATTTCTTTATCAAAGTGTCTGATTCTGGTATTGGTATTCCGGAACAGGAGCAGGATTCTATCTTTGAACGCTTTTACCGTGTTGATAAAGCAAGGTCCAGAGAAACGGGAGGTACCGGTTTGGGACTTGCGATTACAAAAAATGTCATACAGATGCATCATGGAGCAATCAAGGTTTACAGTAAGGAAGGCGAAGGATCTACATTCAATGTAAGAATTCCGCTAAACTACATTGTATAACCGGACAAGAGTAAGTGAAATGGAAGGTATCTATGAGAAAAAAAATATTAATCATATTGTTCCTTTTATTGAGTGTATTTCTGGGGGCATGTACAAAGAAAAGCAATCCTTCGGCTGATGAGAAATCAGTTGATATTTATTATATCGATTCGAAAACCAGCGGATTGGCCCATGAAAGCTATAAATTGATTGGTACAAAAATTGATGATCAGATCGATGAGCTTTTGTATATGCTTAATAAGACTCCAGAAAATATGGTTTATAAAAGTGTACTGCCAAGTCATATTGTTCAAAAACATAGTATTGATAATACAGGACTGACGATTGATTTCACTTCTGCGTACAATACGCTGTCTGTAACGGATGCGGTGCTTTGCCGTGCAGTGATTGTGAAAACGCTGAGTCAGCTAAGCAGCATAGAGTATATACAGTTTAGTGTGGAAGGCCAACCGCTCAAGGATTCTGACGGAGTGGTCGGGCCGCTGATGGCAGAGGATTTTGTTGATAACACGGAACCCAGTACCAGCTATAAGGTGAAGCTTTATTTTACGAACAAAGATGGGAATTATCTGATTGAGAAAATGACAGATATCAAATATACGGGAGCGCAATCTTTAGAGGAACTGGTGATTAATCAGCTGATCAATGGACCCACAGAAGGTAATCTGTATCGAACAATTCCGCAGGGAACCCAGCTTCTGAGTGTTTCAAAAACAGATGGTATTTGTACTGTGGATTTTAATAAGAAATTTCTTGACCAGATACCGAATGTTAAGGATACAATCGTTATCTATTCGATTGTAAATACTTTAGTGGAACTTCCGGATATTAATAAGGTTCAGTTTACGGTCGAAGGAGAGGTTCAGAAAAGCTATTGGGATGATATATCTCTGGAGGGAACCTTTGAACGAAAGCTTGGACTGGATCAGAATTCGGATTAGCAGTGACACGTAAAAAAATAAGTAGATAGATTATCCGGACTAGGTATCATAAATGCTATAGTCCGGGTATCACCTCAGAAAGATGTTGCTTTCAATGAAAAGTATAGTATTACCCCCCTTGTATTAACAATAGAAATTATTCTATTCTTTGTTCTTTATTTTTTTGTTCTTTACTTTCTGTTATCTAATTCTTATTTACAGTTATCCTAAACAGGGTTTCTGCCGGACTAATCCAATCGTATCATTATGCTAATCTGTACAACAACGATTTTCTATCTTTGCTATTCTATTCCACTAATGTACAACAATATCAATGCTTTTCACGATAACTCCTATTAATGTATTTTGAAGAGAGGATTGTTTCTATGGTAAAACGCCCTATGATATGGATTATTTGGGCATTTCTTATCGGTATATTTCTAGCCTGGAAAGAAAAACCCTTAATCATTACAATAGTTTGTATGGTCATTTTCTGGTTGACAATATACCTTCTTATGTATTGGATAAAGAACCATATGATTAACCGGTATGATAGGTTTTTATGGTTCCTGCCGTTTTTTATAATTCTTGGTTTTATCACGATGAAACAACAACTAAAAATGCCTGAGCTTGAGCGTGTTTTTGATCAGAAAATTAGATGTGAGATTTCAGGCGAAATTGATAGGATTATCAGGAAACAATGGGGCAGTGCGCTTTACTTGAAGAACAATGTGGTAACTCTTGCGGATAATAAGGAGTATTTAAGCGAAAATATCATCGTATTTTGCTACGATAATCAAAATAGTTATAAAAAGCAAGATGCATCCCTTACGAGAAAATATAGTATCGGTAACAAAATTATGGTATCGGGAACGCTCAAGAAATTTACGCCGGCCTCTAATCCGGGTCAGTTCAATGAAAAGCTATATTATCAAATTGAAGACATAGATTATAAAATGATTGCAGATAAGATAATTGTCAGGGACAATTCATATTCAAGATATTATGCCTTCGTGGAACAAATAAAAAATAGACTGCTGAAGGTATATGGTTTCCTATTATCTGACAAGGAAGCAGGTACCCTAACCGCAATGCTATTAGGGGAAAAATATTTATTGGATGAAGAAATCAGACAATTATATCAGATCAATGGTATTTCGCATATCCTGGCGATTTCCGGTCTTCATGTTTCCTTAATTGGATTAACGGTATATCGATTGCTAAAGAAAATGAAAATACCGATTGTGATTTCAACTTTTTTATCCATCTTTTTTATCTATAGTTATGGTATTATGACTGATTTCAGCGTATCAACCAATCGTGCTGTGGTTATGATGGTTTTACTGTTATTATCGACGTTGTTTGGAAAAACCTACGATATGCTCTCGGGATTGGCTTTAGCCGCCTTTGTTATCCTTCTGCAAAACCCTCTTCAGATATTTAGTACGGGGTTTCGTCTGTCCTTTGCAGCGGTTTTGGGAATAGCCGTAATCTATCCCCGTCTGAAGAAACTGTTTCCTGCAAACAATCAAATAATGAATAGTTTGCTGATTAGTATCAGCGCACAGGCTGCCACCACTCCGTTTGTTCTGATATACTTCTACCAATTCCCAACGTATAGTATTTTAATAAATTTCATAATTCTTCCTTTTGTAACAGTATTGGCGCTGACTTCAATAGTTGCTGGAATTATTGGACTGATCTATTTGCCGTTAGGTATCTTTTGCATTGGCGGTGCAAATTACATTTTAATACTATATGAATGGATCTGCAGGATAGGAAGTAAATTGCCCTTTCACCTGATTACAGTTGGCAAACCGGATGATATTCGCTTATTATTTTACTTGCTCGGTTTCATACTATTTCTGTGGCTGGCTGAAAAATATAATAAATGGTATACAATATTTTTGCCAATAGTGGTAACCCTCCTATTATTATTTCCGGTACAGCAGAGCAATCTGAAAATCACCTTTCTGGATGTAGGACAGGGGGATGCAATCTATATGGAGAGCCGCAGCGGAACAACCTATCTGGTTGATGGAGGCAGCAGCGATGTGAAAAGAGTCGGGATAAGCCGGCTTCAGCCTTTTTTATTATCACAAGGAAAGGCCTCTATTGATTATACTTTTATGACCCATTCTGATATGGATCATATTAGTGGGTTAAAGGAATTGATGAATTCCGGGAAAATCAAGATAAGAAATCTTATCCTGCCGGATATAGGGAATAAGGATGATACTTACAAAGAAATAGAAGCTTTGGCAAAGGTAAATAAGATAAAGCTTCACTATATCAAAACAGGAGATATCATTAAGGATGGAAAACTTACGATTTTCTGCCTTCATCCTGCACCCGAATTTGTGGGTGAGAATACGAATTCCTATTCCACGGTACTGAGTGTTAAATACGGGGATTTTGACTTATTATTAACCGGAGATCTGGAGGGGAAGGAAGAAATTAAGGTTATAAAAGAGTTGAAAAACAAAGAACTTTGGGAGAAACAGGCACAGAAGGACAGCGATGTATTATATCCGGAACTGCGCTATGATATTTTAAAGATCGCACATCACGGATCGAAGTATTCTACCGGTCGGGAATTTCTTACACAAATCAGACCGGAGTATTCTATTATTTCTTGCGGAAAAAACAACCGGTATGGGCATCCTCATATGGAACTGGTGGGACGACTTGAGGCGGTGAACAGTAATACAAAAACAACCTATCAGTCTGGAGCGATTCTAGTTGAGACGGATGGAAAGGTAATGAAGGTGAAAGGGTATCTGGAATAAAAAGTATAGATTAACAAGACCTTTTTTATCAGATGAATTATTAGCAGTAAATATAACACCATTCATTCTAATAGCCATTTCTATAGTATAATCTCTTGGAAAAGAAACCAACAGAAGCAGGGAAATGTATGAATTAGTAGAATGGAAACGGCAAGTGCCTACATGAAATTGCATTTTCTAATGCAGGTCTTATATACAAAAACTTGGGCAGTTTAAACGAAGCTCTTGATTGTTATAAAAAAGCAATAGCCATATGTTCTGACAATGCCTTTGCCTATAATAATATGGCAGTTATTTATTTGGATATGCTGGAGGTAGATAATGCAATTAAAGCAGCCGATGAAGCCCTCAAAATAAAGCAAAATATGTATCAGGTAATATTCAACTAGCCGTCAGTAACATAGTCTGTAACAATCTTTCTTCCTAAAAATGATTGAGGTATCTAACAACATCATCCGGGTGATATAATTTCCTTATCAAAAGAAAGGAAGTGATACCATTGGTAAAGTAAAGGAGACAGGAAGGAATAGAAAAATTATTTATCTGGCAGGATTGGAGGCAGGTGCCTGAACGCATATGGTTATCTTCGGAATAAAATTCTGTTTCGTAGACTGAGAGTTTATGAATAGGAATCGGATAAAGATAAGTATATCGCAGGAACACTAGTCCTGCCGGAGAAGATACTGCAGGAATGGAGAATTGTATGGAACTAAAATGTATACCCGGGGATTATATAATTAATATGTCATATGAGGCACACGGAAAAGTAGAATCGAATTTTTTGCTTCATGGATTAAAGATAAATAATGATACAGATCAGCCGCTGCTTTTAAAGCATGTCAATCTGGAATTATATGCGGCTAATACTTTTGTAAAGCAAATATCCTATTGTGAGAAAGCACTAGGTTATGCAATTGAAAGATTTGCAAAGGAGTGCACGTGGTTGGGAGAAGGCTTTGGTGCCCAGCTGTTTTTAGGAGAAGAAGGCTTCTGGAATCCGAAAGCTATCAGTAGTAGTACTACCCTGATGCCATACCAGGAAACAGGATTGTTTAATGAATATTTTGTAGTAGTTTATCAAGAAAGAATTGATTTGCTTGCGATATGTGTTATTTATGAAATGGATGGAAAAGAGCATAAGCAGCAACTGGCTATACCATTAAAGAATTATAAGAATAAGAATGAATATATATTTCCGCTGAAAGGATCTTTCTCAATCTGTGGTAATTACAATTGTTTATTAGATCACAGACAGCACTATTCGATGGAGTTTGCCATTGATATGGCTCAATATAATAGTGAGTTAAAACTTTCCTTTCAGGAAAACATGAAAAAAGAAGATTATATTATTTATGGAAAAGATATCCTTGCAATTGCAGATGGTGAAGTTATGGATTGTTATTGTGACATACCGATTACGACTTCATGGGTATGGGAAGAAAGAGCACCGTATTTCAAACAATATGGATTGGCTGCTCAATTTGGCAACTATGTCATTCTGCAACATGCAAACGGAGAAAGTTCGTTTTATGGACATATGATCAAGGATAGCCTAACTGTAAAAAAAGGAGATTGGGTTAAACAAGGTCAGATGATCGGTAAAGTGGGACATACAGGTCTTTCCAATTGCCCGCATCTGCATTTTCAGCTGATGGATAAACCGAATATTCTAAAAGGACGTGGTCTCCCTTGTTCCTTTATCAATATAAAGGATGTTATCGGAAATCCTATAGACCGCATTACAGAGGATAATATCATTGTACATACAGATATATGATGATTCGAGCGTCAAAAGCCTAATGTAGGTTATGTACTTGCCTTTAACATTCCGAGATTACCAAATACAGGCAATCATGGCATGCCCGATCTGCGCCATATGAATATATACACCCATATCCATCAGGTAAATATATTTTAGGCTTTTGACGCCCGAATTATATGATAGATATAACTTGCGTCTCCGCTTAGCAGTAATTGGTAGCGGCATATAAGACTCTTAAGAGAAGAGCCTATGAACCGATTTATACATGTACTCCGCTAGGAAAACTTATGGGATGTTTCGCTCTAACTATAGATGATTAATGAACAGTAAGTATCTTGGGTTGGTATTCCTGCTCGTTTAATTATATTGCATTTCTCCTTTACAATTCTGGAATATTGTGCTATAATGATTTCAACTCTTTGCGCTGCATTACATTTCTGACATGAAATGCGAGATCAACAGTACAAACTGAGCAGGCGATGAACCTTATGTATCGTAAGGTCATGGGGCTGGGCCACCCGGTGTGGCAGCAGAATGTGATATGATACACATCTGTGGGACAGTAGTATGTTCCATAGGTGTGTTTTTTTTATACCGAAAGGGACAAATGACTTGAATGGAGTGCCATAGAGCTATCAAACGAATGCCAGAAAGGCTAAACGGAGGTAACTTTTATGACAGATTACAAACAAAACATGGCTGGACTTAGCTCCGCCGAAGCAAAAAAACTGCAGGACAGATATGGTAAAAACGAATTAACACCACCAACGAAAGAGAGCTTTCTGAAGAAGATTTTTCATATCGTTTGTGAGCCTATGTTTTTATTGTTGCTTGTTGCTGCAGTTATTTATTTTATCCTTGGTGAGCCAAGGGATGGAGCAATCATGCTGATCTTTGTGATTGGTATTATCAGCATTGATGTAATCCAGGAATGGAAAACAGATAAAACATTAAATGCCTTAAAGGATTTATCTGCACCGCATGTAACGGTAATTCGGGATGGAAGAGAAACCGAGATTGCAAGCTGCGACCTTGTACCCGGTGATCTGATGATGATTTATGAGGGCGTGAAAATTCCTGCAGATGGATTTGTAATGAAATGCAATGACCTATGTGTAGATGAATCTTCTCTAACGGGTGAAGCAGAGGGTGTCTGGAAGACAGGTAAAGACAATACAGAGCCTTCAAAGGAGTATTGGCGTAAAGATTATTGCTATGCAGGAACATTAGTAACGCAAGGAACAGCAGCTGTACTGGTGGATAAAATAGGTGCAGCAAGTGAATATGGTAAGATTGGAGCAGATGTAGCTTCGGCACCGAATGAAGATACCCCTCTTCAGAAACAAACAGGCAGTCTGGTCAAGGTTTGCGCTGGTATTGCTGCGGTACTATTTGCACTTGTCGGAGTGTTTACTTATTTTAATATTCCGGATCATATGTTGAAGGACAGAATTATTGAAAGCATTCTTTCCGGTATTACACTAGCTATGGCTATGATACCTGAAGAATTTCCTGTTATACTAACGGTATTTCTATCTATGGGAGCTTGGCGTTTAGCAAAGAAGCGGTCTCTAGTCCGGAAGCTGCCATCGGTTGAAACATTAGGAGCAGTTTCTGTATTGTGCGTTGATAAGACTGGTACAATAACCATGAATCAAATGACAGTGCAAAATATCTGGTCATTGGAGGAGGATACGCATCCGCTTATCGAAACGATGGGACTTGGCTGTGAGACAGATGCTTATGATCCCATGGAAAAAGCAATGCTGAATTATTGTGATAAACTCGGAATTTCGAAAGAGCATTTATTTCACGGAGAACTTATTACCGAATATGCCTTTACAAATGAATTAAAAATGATGGGTCATGTATGGCGCAGAAATGAGGAGATCATAGTTGCTGCCAAAGGATCTCCGGAGCGAATATTAACTGTCTGTAATCTGCCCGATAAGGACAGGATACTTACGGAACAAAAAATTACTGAAATGTCAAAAGAAGGACTGCGTGTCATAGCGGTGGCTGCAATGAGGCCGCAAACCGAGACTGATATTCCGGAAAAAATCACAGATTGTTCGCTTACACTGCTGGGACTGATCGGTCTGGCCGATCCTCCGAGAGAAAGTGTTAAGAATGATATTGCTGTCTGCAACAAAGCGAGTATCCGTGTCGTTATGATTACAGGGGACAATGGTATCACTGCATCCTCCATTGCGAAGAAGATAGGTATGCCGCACAGTGATCGTATCATAACAGGAGATATGTTAAATAAAATGAGTGACGAAGAGCTTCGTGAAAAGGTTAAGGAGGTAAGCATTTTCTCGCGTGTTGTTCCTGAACATAAGATGCGTATTGTGAAAGCATTTAAGGAAAATGGTGAAATCGTTGCGATGACCGGTGACGGTGTAAATGATGCTCCGGCACTTAGATATGCGGATATTGGTATTGCAATGGGCAAGCGCGGCAGTGAAGTGTCAAGAGAGGCGGCAGATTTAATTCTAATGGATGATAATTTCACTACCATTGTTGATACCGTGAAAGATGGCAGAAGAATTTATGATAATATCCGTAAGGCAGTTGGATACGTTTTCACAATTCATATTCCGATTGCATTTTCATCCCTATTAGCACCAATGCTCGGTATTACACCAGCAGCAATTTTACTGTTACCGCTGCATGTTGTGTTACTGGAATTAATCATTGATCCCACCTGCTCTGTTGTGCTGGAGCGTCAGCCTGCTGAAACGAATATTATGGATCGTAAACCGCGAAGTCCAAAAGAAAAGCTTTTAAATCCCAAATTATTTGCAAAGAGTATTATCCAAGGACTTATTATTTTTGCTGCTTCCTTTGGCACTTACTTTATTACACTGAACGGGAATACGGATAATGCTTCGGTAGCCCGTGCCATGGGACTGTCCATTATCATGATATCAAATCTGTTCCTTGTTCAGGTTAATAGTTCGGACTATGATTTTGCATTCAAATCCATAACACGGCTTGTTAAGGATAGAGTAATGTGGGCCGTAAATATCGGCACGCTTGCAATGCTTTGTATCATCCTTTATTCTCCGGTTAACACATTGCTAAAGCTTGCACCGTTGTCATTTCTGCTGCTTTTAAAAGCCGTAGGTATTGCCGTGGCAGCGGTATTCTGGTATGAGCTTGTAAAGCTTTTCAAAAGGTTGCGCAGAGAATAAGCTTATGGGGTACTATCAGGATATCATTTTTCCAAAGCTCATGTATTGGAATATTGGGAAGAAATCTATTAGAAGAAGACGTGCTGCCATGTTGAAATATGCATATGGAGAAATTCTTGAAATAGGAATTGGGGAAGGTACTAGGTATCATAATAGAAGGACAAAAGTAACATTCAAAACCATTTAAACCATTGCTTACGGGACAATGTTTCGAAGCAGAAAGAAAAACCCCCAGTCCAAAACTGGGGGCTTTATTATGACCTATTCCCTATTACCAGAGCAGATTTTGCGCTGATTTTTCCGTGGCAAAGGGTCCTGGAATTGTTGAAACTCCACGATGCTCTCCTAAATAATCGCTGTTGAAAATAATAGAAGATCCATCTGTGTTTTCATAACGTTGTTCCGGTTCAAATGCATATCCTAAAATATCACTGGTTATAATTTCATCCTTCAATCCACCAAGCAAATCATAGAGATTGGTTTTAAGGTTTAAGGCTCCGTTTTGATCAACTAATTCTACAGTCACTTTATTCTGCTCATCAATGAGGTTATTTTTTTCATTTTTATAAGCTTTTGCGCCGTTAAAATATACATTGCCATCCACCCATACCGGAAGATGTGAAAAATGATAATCCTGTAATTTTATCATATCAGCAGGTTTATCTAATTCGAAGTTCTTGATCCATTCTTCATAGGTCGGATATTCATCGAATACAGCGGTTCCAACTTCCTGATTATCTTTCTCCGGAAATCCCGTATATTCATCCTCATTCACCGGCCAGTTCTGAACGAAAATGTTGTTATAAATACGGTTGTCTCCATGAAGAATACTCATAAATCCTGCCACTTCTGTTCTGTGATGAATATGATATGGTGTATATCTTGGCTGGTTCTTTCCGTTCACTTCCATATCGGTACCGCCACCGACAGCAGTGAAAGAACCGAGGAGAAGATTATGTACAAGTGCAACTCCCTGTGTAGCAATTCTTAGCGATACCTTTGATAACAAAATATTATTATCAATAACAATCGGCCCATGTCCTACTTCGACAAAAATATCCTGGCTCATCATTGCGCCTCTGGCCACAGGTGTATTTTGCGGCAAGGTATTGTCATGCAGTAAATTCTGAGTAATTCGAGTGCCCTGTGCCTGCCAGTCACACCAAATACCCATAGTAGAATGATGAATATGATTTCTGCGGAAAACAACATCGATTGCAGCATGAAGCTTAATTCCTGCGATTTCAGCTCCCCCTAACTGCTGCATATTGTTAATATGGTGAATGTGGTTATCTTCGATAATACTGAATACGCAACCCATACGTCCTACAATACCGGTCTGTTCACAATGATGAATATGACATCTGCGGACAATATGACTTCCGACTTTTTCTTTTACCCATCCATGATATTGACCGCGGCAGACAGCATCGCGCTCCATCTGAGTCGGACTCTTTACATGCTTGGTAGTGAAATAGTGGTCATTTTCAGGATCTAGATATTTTCCAAGGGAAATACCGGAGCATTTACTGTTACTGATATCGCAGTCTTCGATAATCCATCCTTTTGACCAATGAGGCCCGATCATACCATCCTGGTAAGCTGCCGGCGGAGCCCATGTGGTTGCAGCCTTATTTACGTTAAATCCGCTAAAAGTAATATAGGACACACCTGTTTTTGACGGCATAAAACAATTACGGCGGACATTAATCTCAACATTTTCTTTATTTGGATCCTTGCCCTGGAAATTTGCGTAGATCACGGTCTGATTCCCATCCTGCTCGGTGAACCACTTATAAACCGAATATTCCGGTTCCCAGGAAGGAGCATAAACTTCAGCCTTAATACATTCCTCAAGTGTCTCTGTCTCATATAACTGACGGTCATTTAAATATACGGCTCCGGCATGTCTTACCACCGGGGCAAAAAACCAATCTCCGCCTATGAAAGTGGTATAAGGGTTAAAACTGCCGAATACACCATTATCAATACGGCAAACCCATACATTATCCTGATAATTTTCCCAGGAAGTCACTTCCTCTGCACCAGTAATTACCGCGCCCAGTAAAACCTCGCTGCGATATGTAATACGGGCATCCTCTGTGCCTGCATTCAAAGGATCCACATATTCACGATAAATACCAGGAGCCACCAATACCTCATCGCCGGGTTTCGCTGCCTGTGCTGCATCATTGATATGCTTAAATGGTGTTTCTTTACTTCCGTTTCCTTCTTTTGGTGCATTCGCATTTACATAAATTATCATGTTTTTTATTCCTCCTAAGCCTGCGTTTTATGTTCCTGATTTACTGCTAATAACGAATATCTTTCATTTGTTGTTACTGTTCATCAAGATTTTTCTCTGACACAAACATGCTCTTGCTTCACTTACGAATTGATTATATAATCAAAGTACAACTTTTGAAATATCGCTAAACAGAATATTATTACTACTTTTGTGTCCAAAACAGACTATACATATTATTCGACCCGAAAAGGAGCAGCAACGAATGGATGAGATACAGAACCCACAGAATAGTTCGATGAAACCTCTGCTGGATAACTTGCTTAATAATCTTGGTATACAAAAATCTTTTCTTACTTTTCATAACTTGGGAAGCAGTATTTCCGAATTTGTGGAAATTGGAATGCCCTATATGATATTGTATGAAGCCTTTCATATCATAACGGACAGGGTAGTTACCTATGAATTTACAGAAGCGAAAAGAAATGATACCTACACCAAATACAGTGAAGAAAATAAAAATAGCAACCGTCCCCTTCATTCCCACGATTTTTATGAATTAACAATTGTTCTGTCAGGGGTAGTTAAGTTGCAGATTGAAAATGAGATAATTACTTATAAAGAGGGTGAATGCTGTTTGTGTAACAGGCATATACACCACAAGGAAATCGTTAACAGTGACTGTGAGTTAATCCTGTTTTTGTTTAAAGAAGAATATATCAGGTCCGTTCTGGAAGAAGACATTTTGTACAATGAGAATGGTAAGCCCTACATACACGACACAATCTTTTGGCATTTGTTCTCTCCAAAGCAGAAGAACCCATTTTATACTACCAAGGAGTACATTGACTTTAGAGTGAAAGAAACCTTTGATATCAATAAATTGTTATCCTTATTAAATGCCATTATATTAGAAATTCACGAAAAGAAATCAGGACGCAGCTATTTAATGAAAGGTTATTTCTGCCGATTAATCGATATGATTAGTGATCCAGCATACCATTCTGTTGCATCACATCAGGCAAAGCTATCAAAAGAAGAAGAGATATTGTATCAGATTTCCTCTTTTTTGGAGAAAAATAACAGGAAGATTAGCCGGCAGGAATTAGAAAAAGAATTAAATTATAATAGTGATTACATGAATCGAATTATTAAAAAACACACCGGTAAATCATTAATGGAATATAGTAAAATGTTTTTATTAAATGAATCAACCAATCTACTGAAGAACACAAATATGCAAATTGGTGAAATATGTGAAACCCTCGGATATACGAACCGTAATTTTTTTAACAAAATATTCTATGACCGTTATGGTATGACACCAACTGAATATAGACATAAACGTAAATCATAAGACCATAGAATAAAAAGAGTAGCATTTTTTCAACGAAAAAAGGCATTTAATTATGTTTTATTAAAGTTTATATACCGCATGTGCAGCAGAGGGAGGTTAAGATAAGAGTTGCTTTTTTCTTTACAAATTAGATGAATTGCCTATAATAATAGTTAGCTGCTTCGGTGTATATTAGAAAGCAGAATCTATACAGCATTCCTTAGAAGGAAACATAAGAAAAATACGAGCATGAACATAGAGGCGCGATCGTAATTATAGCAGTGTCAACACAGAGGCTTTTCTATTAAAAATTGATAGGAATAGCTTCCTTTACTGTCAGAAGAACAACATTTTTTAACCGGCAAAAAGCACTTACGTACTTTTTCTGAGGTTTTGTATGCCGCATGCGCGGCAGAGGGAGGTTAATATGTATTTAGATCAGTTATTAGAGAAACTTGACTATACGATTTTACAGGGTGCGGTACATATTCCGGTTGCGGATCTGGTGTATGATTCAAGAAAAGCTAAAGAAAATTGTGTGTTTGTCTGTATTACGGGAGCCGTAACGGATGGACACAATTATATCAATGATGTGACAGAAAAAGGTGCTGTTGCCGTTATTGTAGAGAGAGAAGTCCCCGTGCCTGCCGGTATTACACTGATTAAAGTGATAGATACCAGACCGGTGCTTGCTTTTATGGCGGCGGCTTATTTCGGACATCCGGCAGGTAAGCTGATTACTGTCGGTATAACAGGAACCAAAGGTAAGACTACAACAACCTATATGATTAAATCCATTCTGGAGAACACAGGGAAAAAGGTCGGATTGATCGGAACCATTGAAACGATTATTGGTGATAAAGTAATTCCTGCCAATAATACAACCCCCGAGTCCTATGTAATACAGAAATCCTTTGCAGATATGGTGGAAGCAGGATGTGATTGTGTGGTAATGGAGGTATCCTCGCAGGGTTTGATGCTTGACCGTGTAGCAGGCTTTACCTTTGATTACGGAATTTTTACGAATATTGAACCGGACCATATCGGCGGAGCGGAGCATAAGGATTTTGAGGACTATCTGTACTGCAAGAGCAAACTTTTTAGACAGTGTAAGGTTGGCTTAATGAACTGGGACGATGAACATGTACAGGAAATCTTGCAGGGGCATACCTGTAAGGTTGAAAGCTTTGGGTTTTCAGAGAAGGCAGATATCAGGGCTGTCCAAGCTAAGCTGGTGGAACGTCCGGGATATCTTGGAATTGCTTATCAGGTGGAGGGTTTACTTAATTTCCCGGTAGAGATGAATGTGCCCGGAAGATTTAATGTATATAACTCACTCTGTGCAATTGCGCTGTGCAGACATTTTCAGGTAGACCGGGAGGAAATGATAAAAGCACTGGACCACGTGAATGTAAAGGGACGTGTGGAGCTGGTGCCGGTATCGGATCATTTTACGCTGATGATTGATTATGCGCATAATGCCATGAGTCTTCGAAGCCTGCTGACCACATTAAAGGAGTATCATCCAAAACGTCTGGTATGTATGTTTGGCTGCGGCGGTAATCGCTCCAGGGACAGAAGGTTTGAAATGGGTGAGGTGTCCTCAAACCTGGCCGATCTTACCGTGGTTACTTCTGATAATCCAAGATTTGAAGAACCCGTAGAAATTATTAAGGATATCATAGTCGGAGTAAAAAGAGGTCCCGGTAAATTCGTGGAAATTGATGACCGTAAGGAAGCTATCCGGTATTGCATTGATCATGCGATGGAGGGCGATGTAATAGTACTAGCTGGTAAGGGCCATGAGGATTATCAGGAAATAAAAGGTGTGAAACATCCAATGGATGAAAGGGTGATGATTGCTGATATTCTGGCAGGCCGGTAATTGTGAAACGAAAGAATTATATGAATTGTATACTATTTAAACAATCATATAATTTTGCAATTACCAAAACGCGATTGATCTATGAAAGGAGGCAATTATGTCTTTTCAAAGCTATGCAGATATCATTATTGATATTTCCCATGAGAATCTGGACAAGACATATCAGTATGCCATCCCGGAGGAACTTGAAGAAAAGGCTGTGATCGGTGCACTGGTGGTGGTGCCGTTTGGTAAGGGAAACAGAAGGATAAACGGATATATCATTACGATTACAGACAAACCCAAGATCAAAGAAGAACTCATAAAGCCAATTTTTGAGGCCGTCGAGAATGCACCCTTAATTGAAAGTCATTTGATTTATCTGGCATATTGGATGAAAGAGACCTTCGGCGGGACCATAAATGATGCGCTCAAAACAGTAATTCCTGTGAAGAAAGCCGTTAAGGGAAAAGAACAGAAAAGTATACAGCTGCTTGCAGATCCCGAGAGAGCAAATCAGTTGTATTTTGAATACCAGAAGAAAAATAATACAGCGAAGCTGCGTCTTTTGAAGGCACTTATGCAGGATAAGATACTGGATTATGAAACAGTTACCGGCAAATTAGGCATCAGCAGAGCAACTCTTTCAGGAATGGAAAAACAAGGGGTAGCAAGGATTGTTTCAGAACAGTGTTACCGTAATCCTATTAAGCAGCGCCGAGAGCTGTGCAATCAGATTATTCTGAATGAGCAGCAGAATTATGTGGTAAGGGATTTCCTGCAGGAATATGGAGAAGGAAAGCGTGGTACGTATCTTATTCATGGTGTCACAGGGAGCGGAAAAACAGAAGTATATATGGAAATCATTGCATCTGTAATAGAAGAGGGAAAGCAGGTAATACTTCTGATACCGGAGATCGCACTCACTTATCAGACAGTGCAGCGATTTAACAGACGTTTTGGGGAACGAATTTCCATTATGAATTCTAAAATGTCTCAGGGAGAACGTTATGATCAGAGCATACGTGCAAGAAATGGTGAGATAGATATAATGATCGGTCCAAGATCAGCCTTGTTTACTCCATTTCAAAACCTGGGATTGATTATTATAGACGAAGAACATGAGGGCAGCTATAAAAGTGAGACAACTCCAAAATATCATGCGGTTATGACGGCACAAAAACGTGCGGAGCTTACAGGTGCATCTGTTATACTGGGTTCTGCAACACCCTCCCTAGAGTCTTATCTTGAAGCCAGAGAGGGAAAAATCAAGCTTTATACTTTAACCTACCGAGCGAAGGAAGCAATGACACCAAAGGTTTGGATAACAGACCTGAGAGAAGAATTGAAAAATAAAAATAAATCCATTTTCAGTGTTAAGCTCAGGGAATTAATCACGGACCGATTAGAAAAAAAAGAACAGATTATGCTGTTTTTAAACCGAAGGGGATATGCCGGATTTGTGTCCTGCAGAAGCTGCGGATTTGTGATAAAATGCCCTCATTGCGATATTTCCATGACCTCTCATAATAGCGGAAAATTGATCTGCCATCTCTGTGGCTGTGAGGCACAACAGCCCTCTGTCTGTCCGGAATGCGGTTCAAAGTATATAGCGGCATTCGGAACCGGAACACAGAAGGTGGAAGAGCTTGTAAAAAGGGAATTCCCTGGTGCGAGGGTACTTCGTATGGATACGGATACCACCAGAAACAAAGGGGGGCATGATGCAATTCTGAAAGAATTTGCTGAATGCAGGGCGGATATTCTGGTTGGAACGCAGATGATAGTGAAGGGGCATGACTTCCCAAGGGTAACACTGGTAGGGATCATTGCTGCTGATTTGTCCTTGTATTCCGGTGATTTCAGAGCTGGTGAGCGAACCTTTCAGCTGCTTTGCCAGGCGGCCGGCAGAGCCGGTAGGGATGCACTTCCCGGAGAAGTTGTTATTCAGACCTATCACCCGGAGCATTATAGTGTGGTGACGGCAGCGGAGGGAGACTATGAGTCTTTCTTTACCCAGGAGATGCTGTATAGGAAGCTGATGCAGTATCCGCCGGCGGCACATATCCTTCTGCTCCTGATTACCTCAAGAGAGGCAGATGCAGCACAGAGAGCCTCGGAGCATCTGGGACAGGCAATCAAGCTTTACTGTACCAGACAGGACATAACGGCACTGATGATCGGGCCTGCTCCGGCAGCCCTTTCTAAGGCAAATGATATTTATAGGAGAGTTATTTATATAAAGCATGAGGAATATGATACCTTAATTGGAATTAAAAATTATTTTGAAGGATATTTTTTATATTCTGCGCAATTTACTAACTGTAGTCTGCAATTTGACTTTGACCCAATGAATAGCTATTAACGGTACGCAAATTGTTAATATTTTGTTGATAAATGGAATAACTTTATGATATGATGTTAGAACGAAGGAATGGCGACTTGAATTGAAGTAATATGTACCATCCAAATACACAATTCGAACAGTTGAATTATTCCGCAATTTTTGATCTGTAAAAACGGAAATGGAGAGGATTGATTAACATGGCCATCAGAAATATCAGAGAAGACGGAGATAAGGTACTTAATAAGGTTAGCAAAGAAATTAAAGAATGTGACAGGAAGATAAAAATCCTGATAGAGGATATGCTGGATACCATGTATGAAGCAAACGGAGTCGGACTCGCAGCGGTACAGGTAGGAGTTTTAAAGCGTCTTGTTGTCATTGATACATCAGAGGATGCTAGTGAACCAATAATTTTGATTAATCCTGTTATCATTGAGACGGAAGGAGAGCAGACGGGGGATGAAGCATGCTTAAGTCTTCCGGGAAAAGTTGGAACGGTTACCAGGCCCAATTATGTAAAGGTAAAGGCTTTTAATGAAAAAATGGAAGAATATACGGTAGAAGGTACCGGCCTTTTGGCGAGAGCTTTTTGCCATGAAATTGATCATTTGGACGGTAAATTATATACGGACCGGATGACGGGCGAACTTCGTAATGCTTTTGCTGCAGAAGAGGAAGAATAAGCAGGAAAGGGATATGGTAAAATAGAATGAGAATATTATTTATGGGTACACCGGATTTTGCCGCCACTATATTAGAAAAACTAATTCAATCGGGATATGAAATAGCAGGAGTAGTGACTCAGCCGGATAAACAGAAGGGAAGAGGCAGGGAACTTAGTTCTTCTCCGGTGAAACAGGTTGCAACGGTGCATGGAATTACAGTGTACCAGCCGGCAAAGGTTCGGACAGAAGAATTTCTTTTGACAGCTTCCGAGATTAATCCGGATGTAATCGTGGTTGCTGCCTTTGGCCAGATATTACCGAAGGCTCTTTTGGACCTTCCAGAGAAGGGATGCATCAATGTACATGCTTCCCTTCTTCCGAAATACCGGGGCAGTGCGCCGATCCAATACTGTGTAATAGACGGGGAGAAAGAGACAGGGATTACCATCATGCATATGGATGTTGGTATTGATACCGGTGATATTATCTTACAGGAAAAATTACCGATTGCACCGGATGAGACCGGAGGCAGTCTTTTTGATAAACTGGCTAAGCTCGGAGGAGAAGCACTGGTAGAAGCACTTGGAAGGATAGAGAATAAGACAGCACTAAGAATTGCCCAGGATGATAGTAAGGCAAACTATGTGAAGCCAATCAGCAAGGAAATGGGAAATTTGGATTTTACAATGCCGGCACAGCGTCTGGAAAGATTGATCAGAGGGCTAAATCCTTGGCCCAGTGCGTATACCTTCTTAGAGGGAAAAACCTTAAAAATCTGGAAAGCAGAGGTTTATGAGGAGGCGGGTACTGCTCAATCGGCAGCATATGGAGAGGTAATAGAAGTTTGTAAGGATGGCATTTGTGTAAAAACAGGAGAAGGAGTTCTGCTGATCCGTGAGCTGCAGCTTGAAGGAAAAAAACGAATGTCCTGTGATGCCTTTTTAAGAGGCTTTCAGGTTCCGGTCGGTACAAAGCTTGGATTCTAATAATTAGGTAAATACGCATTGTAATAATTTCTATAAATGGGACAAAAGTAAAACATGCTTGTTAACTTGTAAGCGCAGGTGACTGTGCAGAAATGGAGGTAATTATGGGTTATGGTTTCTATCCATATATTGATCCAACTTATTTTTTGGTAATAATCGGAGTAGTACTTTCTGTAGCAGCGTCCGCTAAAGTGAAATCTACCTTTGCCAGATACTCCGGGGTACGGAGTATGTCGGGCTATACCGGTGCACAGGTGGCACAGCGGCTGCTGTCAGAAGCCGGTATTATGGATGTCCGGGTTGAGAGAATACAGGGAAATTTAAATGATCATTATGATCCGAGGAAGAAAGTTCTGTGTTTATCGGATCCGGTCTACGGACAGTCTTCGCTTGCGGCAATCGGTGTGGCGGCGCATGAGTGCGGACATGCGATGCAGCACCAGCAAACATATGTGCCGCTGATGCTTCGGAGTGCGTTGGTACCTGTGGCAAACCTTGGATCAATGGCAGCATGGCCTATGATTATTCTTGGTATTCTATTAAGCTACAACCAGACGTTAATTAATCTTGGTATTGTTTTGTTTGCAGCGGCGGTATTGTTTCAGGTTGTAACACTTCCGGTGGAATTTAACGCATCCAGAAGAGCAATTGCACGACTTGGTGAAACAGGGATATTATATGGTGATGAGCTGAAAGCTTCCAAAAAGGTATTGGATGCAGCAGCACTTACTTATGTCGCAGCAGCGGCAGCCACCATATTGCAGCTTCTGCGACTGATCTTGTTATTTGGCGGAGGACGAAGGCGTGACTGATACAGCAAATACTCGTGAAGTAGTTCTTGATATGCTGACAGAGGTACTGGAACAAGATCAGCACAGCCATACTGTTTTAAGCCGAACCCTACGTAAGTACCAGCAGATTGGAAAACCGGACAGAGCTTTTTTATCCAGACTTTTTACGGGTACGATAAAGGTATATCTTACGCTGGATTATACCATCAATCAGTTTTCAACCTTGCCTGTGGAAAAAATGAAACCGCTTATCCGAAATCTGCTTCGTTTAAGTGTCTACCAGCTTTTGTATATGGACCGGGTACCTGTTTCGGCTGTATGTAACGAAGCGGTAAAGCTTGCTAAGAAACGAGGATTTTCCAAGCTATCCGGATTTGTGAATGGAGTACTTCGTAATATTGCCAGAAAGAAAGAAGACCTTTCTTTTCCGGACAGGAATAAGGAACCGGTACAATATTTGGCAATCAGATATTCTGTTCCGGAATGGTTTGTCAATAGACTGTTGGAGCAATATGAATTTGAAGCCGTAGAAATAATGCTGAAGGCTTCCTTAAAGGAAAAGGAAATCACGATACGTTGTAATCAGAAAAAACTTACACCCGATCAATTAAGTGAATTATTAAAACAGGAGAATGTAAGTGCCATCGAAAGTGAATACCTTAGGTATGCGTTTAAAATTACAGATTTTGACTATCTGGAGGGACTTCAATCGTTCCGTCAGGGATGCTTTACTGTGCAGGATGTCAGTTCGATGTTAGTATGTGAAGCGGCAGGGATAGGAGAAAATGATTTTGTCGTGGATGTATGTGCCGCACCGGGCGGAAAAGCATTACATGCCGCTGAGAGGGCAAAATTTGTTTCGGCAAGAGATATATCGGAATATAAAATAAATCTGATTAACGAAAATATCCGTCGTATGGGATTTGACAATGTAGGGACCAAGGTATGGGATGCTGCCTTAGAAGATCCCGAGCTGACTTATCGCGCGGATGTTGTGATTGCGGATTTACCTTGCAGCGGTATGGGCGTTATAGGTAAGAAACCTGATATTAAATATAAATTGACACAAAATCAACATATAGAACTGGTAGAATTGCAAAGAAGAATTTTAAATACAGTTCAAAATTATGTGAAAAAGGGTGGAGTACTGCTATTTTCTACTTGTACGGTAGACCGGCATGAAAATCAGGAAAATTATGAATGGTTTCTGAAAAACTATGAATTCAGGGCAGAAAGTCTGGATCCTTATTTGCCGGTACAGCTGCATAACGATATGACGATGAAAGGACATCTGCAGCTGCTTAACGGCATTCACAATACGGATGGTTTTTATTTGGCAAAATTTCGAAGAATATAATACGATATGATCGGATAGCAGTATAGAATACAATACTATGAATCTCATTTGTAATATATATTGGAATGAAGTAAAGCATATATGTAATTAATAAGCGCATAGTCCGGCGGATATCCGCTGAAGGAGTGCTGGAATGGAGTAAAGTGGAGAATTTAGATATAAAATCCTTATATTCTTCTGAAATGGCAGAGAAGCTGAAGGAACTTGGATTCCCTGCTTTTCGTGCAAAGCAGATTTATAAGTGGCTTCATGGAAAGCTGGCTGCAAGCTATGATGAAATGACGGATTTGCCGAAAAACCTGAGAGATTTTTTAAAAGAGAAGGCTCCTATTACAGAACTTGGTGAGGTAGATGCCCTTCGATCTGAAACGGATGGAACCGTTAAGTATTTATTTCGCCTAAAGGACGACAGAGTGATCGAAAGCGTATTAATGAAGTATCACCATGGCAACAGTGTATGCATCTCTTCTCAAGTGGGATGTCGTATGGGATGTAAATTCTGTGCATCTACAATTGGTGGCAGAGAACGGGACCTTCTTCCATCCGAAATGCTGGATCAGATTTACCGGATACAAATACTGTCGGGAGAAAGAGTTTCCAATATCGTAATCATGGGTACCGGTGAACCGCTTGATAATTATGAGAATGTGATACGTTTCTTAAGACTGGTTACAGATGCGGAGGGACTTAACATTAGTGCCAGAAACATTACGGTGTCCACTTGTGGAATTCCTGATAAAATCCGTTCCTTTGCGGAAGAGGGACTTCCGGTTACGCTTGCCTTATCCTTGCATGCACCGAATAATGAAATACGAAAAAAGCTTATGCCGGTCGCTTCGGTTTATGAGCTGAAGGATGTTTTGAACGCATTTCTGTATTATTATGAAAGAACAGGAAGAAGACTTACCTTTGAGTACAGCCTTGTAGATGACATAAACGATACACCGGAGTGTGCAAAAGAGCTTGCCAGATTGGTGAAGGGCATGAATTGCCATATTAATTTAATCCCTGTAAACCCGATAAAAGAAAGAAATTACAGGAAATCCGGAAGCGAAAAAATACAAATTTTTAAAAATATACTTGAAAAATATAGAATTAATGTTACTATAAGAAGAGAAATGGGCGCAGATATTAATGCTGCCTGTGGCCAGCTAAGAAAGAGCTATATTGAGAAAAATAGCCTTTAAAGGTTGCGAAAATTGGGAGGTGCAGTCTTGAAAGCATTTTCAATAACGGATATTGGAGAACGGCGAAAGATTAATCAGGATTATGTCTTTTGCAGTGAAACTGCTGTTGGAAAACTGCCTAATTTGTTTATTGTAGCAGATGGTATGGGCGGACATAACGCAGGTGATTATGCTTCAAGATTCTGTGTGGAATTTTTTAAGCAAAAAATAGAAGAAAGCGAAAATGAATTACCGGTTCCTTCTATGGAAGCTGCATTACAGGAAACAAATGATATCCTGCGGAGTAAAGCGCAGGAGCAGGCGGATTTAGAAGGTATGGGAACCACGTTTGTAGTTGCTACCATATATGACAAGGAAATGTATGTTGCCAATGTGGGTGACAGCAGACTGTATGTAATCGGGAAGACAATGAAACAGATTACGGAAGATCACAGTTTGGTAGAGGCAATGATAAAAACAGGAAAGCTTAACAAGAATGAAGCCAGGGTACATCCGAATAAAAATATTATTACCAGAGCAATCGGTGCAAATGACACTTTGGAGCCTGATTTTTTTGAGGTGAATTTGGAGGATGGAGATACCGTTCTTATGTGTTCGGATGGTCTGACGAATATGCTCGAGGATGAAACGATTGAACGGATGATTAGGGAAAACGATGATCCTGAGACCGCTGCAGCAAAATTAGTGATAAGCGCAAATGAGAATGGCGGGAAAGATAACATAGCAATTATTATTATTAAAGTATGATAAAATGTGAAAATCAAAGTGTTATTATAATATAGTTAGAGGTGCTGCCTGCGGCATCATTATTAAAAATAAAAAAAAGAGGTGAGCTTTCATGTTAAAACCTGGTATGATCATTGGCGACCGCTATGAGATAATCGATAAAGTAGGTTCTGGCGGTATGGCTGATGTTTACAAGGCGAAAGACCAAAGATTAAGTCGTTTTGTTGCAATTAAGGTATTAAAGCCGGAGTATTCCAGCGATAAGAGCTTTGTAAATAAATTTAGAGGAGAAGCCCAGTCAGCTGCTGGATTATCTCATCCTAATATTGTGAATGTTTATGATGTAGGAGACGATGGCGGTTTACATTTTATTGTTATGGAGCTTGTTGAGGGAATTACCCTGAAACGCTTTATTGAGAGAAAAGGAAAGCTAGAAATCAAGGAAGCGGTAGGCATTGGCATTCAAATTGCCCAGGGCATGGAAGCGGCACATGACAATCACATAATCCATAGGGATATTAAACCTCAGAATATTATTATTTCCCGAGACGGAAAGGTTAAGGTTACTGATTTTGGCATTGCTAAGGCTACCAATTCCAATACAATAACCTCCAATGCAATGGGGTCTGTACATTATTTATCTCCGGAACAGGCAAGAGGCGGATATAGTGATGAGAAGAGCGATATTTATTCACTTGGTGTAACTCTATACGAGATGCTTTCCGGAAAAGTTCCATTTGCTGGAGATAATACGGTATCGGTTGCACTTCTTCATATCCAGGGAGAGGCAATGCCTCTTCGCGAATTAGATCCTGAAATTCCTATCAGTATTGACAAAATTGTACAAAAGTGTATGCAGAAAAGACCGGAAAGAAGATATCATTCTGCTTCCGAGCTGATTAATGATTTGAAGAAAGCAATAGCAAATCCGGATGGGGATTTTGTCCAAATACCGGTTTATGCTACTCCGGATTCTCCTACCATTAATATTTCGGATGATCTGAGTAAAATAAAAAGTGGTGCTTATATGGATGATGATGTACGGTCCACGAAAAATCTTTCTATAAAAGCAACCGCTAATGATGAAGAGGAAGATCTTGATACTGTTGATTCAAAGGTTGAACGAGTATTCATGATTGGAACAATTGTTACTGCTATCGTACTGGCGGTTGTTATTTTTGTAATAGTCGGATGGTTCCTGATTTCGAAGGGTAAGAATAAAGGGAATGATCCGGATGCTAACGTTACGGTTACAGTTGCTCCTACAGGAGAAGCAACAATTACACCCGATGTTAATCAAGAAGGTGAAACCTATAAAGTACCTAATGTAATGGGGCAGACGCAGGCTGATGCAGAAAAATTATTACATGATATTGATGAAAGCGTATTTATCAAGTATGAAGATCCGAACTATTCCGATCAGTATGAAGAAGGCGAGGTAATGAATCAGTACCCGGATGCTGACAGTGATTATAAAAAGGGTTCTACAGTAATTTTGACACTCAGTAAGGGACATGAGCCAATTCAGGTGCCTAATGTTTATGGCTTGTCAGAAGCAGATGCGGAAGCTAAACTGACAGAAAAAGGATTGAAAGCTAAATTTGAGTATACAGACAATAGTGATATACTGAAGGGGCAGGTTATTTCTACAAATCCGGAAAGAGGTACTGCGGTTAAAGCAGGAGATATTATTGTTGTTACGATAAGTAACGGAGCGACACAAGTGAAGGTTCCGGATATCACCAATATGACCAAAGAACAGGCAGCCAAGGCTTTATCGGCTGTAGGATTAGCAATTGGTCAGATTAGCTATGAAAATTCAAATGATTATAAAAAAGATCGTATCTCGTATCAAAGTACTTCCGGTGGCTTAAAGGTTGACCCGGGTACAAAAATAGATATAACCATCAGTAAGGGACGTACGGTAACCAAATATAGCGGTGTGGCATCAATTGATCTTAATCCGTTCGATTATCTTGATCTGGCGCCGGGAGATTCCGTAGAGGTTATTATTACAATGGAACAGGACGGAGAAGCAGGTGAAGATATTTTTGATGAAAATTGTACTTCGGATAAATTCCCGCTTAATATTCCTGTTGAATCTTCCAGCGGTTCTGTTGGTAAGGTGACGATGACGGTGAACGGAGAAGACTTTATCTTGCCGGGAGAGACAAAACCGTATACCTGGACTGTGGAATTTGAACCGGAGGGTAATTAAGCTTGAAGGGAAAGATTATCAAGGGTATTGCAGGTTTTTACTATGTTCATACACCAGAGAATGATATCATTTATGAATGTAAAGCAAAAGGGATCTTTCGAAACCAGAAGATCAAACCGCTTGTTGGTGATGATGCAGAGATTAATACGGATGATCAACCAGAAGGTAAAGGTACCATTATAGATATACTGCCAAGAAGAAATGAATTAATCAGGCCGGCTGTCGCAAATATTGATCAGGCAATGGTTGTATTTGCGGCGGCTGAGCCGTGTCCAAATTTAAATTTGCTAGATCGTTTTCTGATTATAATGCAAAAACAGAGGATTGATACGGTTGTTTGCTTTAATAAGATGGATATTGTAAACCACGGCGAGATTTTTTTGTTAGAGCAAGCCTATCAGAAGTGCGGTTGCAAGGTTTTATTTGCCAGTATGCTTCAAAAAAGCGGAGTTTTACCCTTGTCAGAATTACTGCGAGGAAAGACAACGGTTCTAGCCGGACCTTCCGGTGTGGGAAAATCTACGTTCATTAATCTGATCCAACCGAAGGCCAATATGGAAACAGGGAATATCAGTGAAAAAATAAAACGTGGTAAGCATACAACCAGACATTCTGAGCTTATTTTTGTTGAGAAGGATACTTATATTATGGACACGCCTGGTTTTAGTTCTCTCTATATCAATGATCTTACAAAGGAAGAATTAAAAGACTATTTTGCAGAATTTCATGAGCTGGAGGAAGAATGCAGATTTAATGGCTGTTTTCATATTAATGAACCGGGGTGTGCGGTAAAAGAGGCATTACACAACAAGATGATAAGCAAAAGCAGATACGATAATTATGTGTTGCTATATGAAGAGCTTAAGAGCCAGAAGCGCTATTAATAGATGCAGTCAGGCAGGAAAGCGGAATATAACGGATTTCGGTAAAAGGCAGAATAATGTTTTTCATGAAGTCTCATAATAATATTTGAAAGGTTAGGGTTCTATTATGATAAAGCTTGCTCCATCGATACTTGCAGCTGATTTTAATATTCTTGGGGAGCAAATCAGTCTAATTGAACAGGCAGGTGCGGATTACCTTCATATCGATGTCATGGATGGTAGTTTTGTGCCCAGTATCAGTTTTGGTTTGCCCGTGATAGCTTCGATCCGCAAGAAATCGAAGCTAATTTTTGATGTTCACCTAATGATTGATGAACCGGTAAGATATCTCAAAGAATTTAAAGCAGCCGGTGCCAATCTCGTCACTGTACATGCTGAAGCATGTACACATCTGCATCGAACGATAACGTCCATTAAAGAAATGGGTATGAAGGCGGGAGTATCTCTTAATCCGGCAACATCGTTAAGCTCGTTGGAATATGTTCTCGATGATTTAGATATGATATTAATCATGACAGTTAATCCCGGATATGGTGGGCAGAGTTTTATCCCGGCAACTCTTCAAAAAATCAGCGATTTGGCAAAAATGCTCGAGGATGCCGGCAGAAAGATCGACATAGAAGTTGATGGTGGCATTACCAAGGAAAATGTAACAGAAGTACTGAATGCAGGGGCGAATGTAATAGTTGCCGGTACATCAGTGTTTCAAGGCACTATTTCTGATAATATTGATGATTTTAAGAGATGTTTTGAGGCATTTGAAAAAATAAAAAGATAAATATAAAATATAATGTTTCAGATAGTGTTTTCCCCTTGCCCGGAATACGATATGCATAAAAGCATATTTAATATAAATAAGGCGGAGAAGGAATAAAATGGATAAGGATAGTATTGTTCTAATTATAACCGGAGGAAAGATTGAGGATTCCTTTTTACGTGAGCAGTTGAACAGGGAACAGTATTCGATGATAATTGCAGCAGACCATGGATTAAATACAGCAGACCGATTATCGATTCCGGTGGATTTTATTGTGGGAGATTTTGATTCAGTAGAGGACAAAGTTCTTCAGAAATATCGTAAGCTTTCCACCCCGATCCAGACTTTTCCCACAGAAAAAGATAAAACAGATACACAAATTGCCATCGAATTAGCACTAATGCATAATCCCGGCAGGATTGAAATAGTGGGAGCAACGGGAAGCAGACTGGATCATGTACTGGCCAATATACATCTTCTGATGCTGCCGATGCAGGTTAATATAGATGCGTATTTAATCGATTCCAATAATAAAGTTTATTTAAAAAATAAAAGTTTTGCGATAAAAAAAGATATACAATACGGTGAGTATATTTCATTGCTTCCGTTTAGTGAGAAGGTATCTGGTTTAACCTTAAAAGGATTTAAATATCCGCTTCATCATATTACTTATTCCTCCGGCTGCAGTTTGGGAATTAGTAATGAGATTAAGGATGATGTAGGTGAGATAGAACTGGTGGAGGGTACTCTGTTAGTGATTGAAGCCAAAGACTAGCAATAATAATATGATACGAAGAATGTATATTCAGGAAGGAAGACTACAAATGAAATTAGGTATCGTAGGCTTACCCAATGTAGGTAAGAGCACACTTTTTAATTCTTTAACAAAAGCGGGAGCAGAATCAGCAAATTATCCGTTTTGTACAATTGACCCGAATATTGGAATAGTACCGGTTCCGGATGAAAGACTCAAAGTATTGGGAGACTTATATAATTCTGAAAAAGTTGTTGCGGCAAGTATTGAATTTGTTGATATTGCAGGATTGGTAAAAGGAGCATCCAAAGGAGAAGGACTTGGAAATCAGTTCCTGTCCAACATCAGAGAGGTTGATGCGATCGTTCATGTAGTCCGTTGCTTCGAGGACAGTAATGTCATTCATGTGGACGGAAATGTAAATCCTTTAAGGGATATTGAAACAATTAATCTGGAATTGATATTCTCTGATCTTGAAATACTGGAGCGAAGGATCTCGAGAGTGGCTAAGAGTGCAAAGAATGATAAGGCATCCGCGAAGGAACTTGCTATGCTCGAACGCATCAAGACTTTGCTTGAGGATGGTCAGATGGCGAAAGTCTTTTCACCGGAGGATGATGAAGAAACGGAATTTTTTGCAGGTTATAATCTTTTAACTGCAAAGCCTGTCATATACGCTGCTAATGTGAAGGAAGATGATTTGGCAGATGACGGAATGGGAAATGATTACGTAAAAGCAGTAAGAACTTTCGCAGAGCAGGAGAACTCCGGTGTTTTTGTAATATGTGCTCAAATTGAGCAGGAGATAGCGGAACTCGAAGAAGATGAGAAAAAGATGTTTTTGGAGGAACTTGGCTTAAAGGAATCAGGATTGGAGAAACTAATCAAGGCAAGTTATCGTTTGTTAGGATTGATCAGTTACTTGACCGCCGGTCCCAAGGAAACGAAAGCCTGGACTATTAAGGTTGGTACAAAAGCTCCACAGGCTGCTGGTAAAATACATTCTGATTTTGAGCGAGGCTTTATTCGGGCAGAAATAGTAAGTTACAGCAATCTTGTGGAATGTAAAAGCTATAATGCAGCAAAGGATAAGGGATTAGTAAGATCCGAGGGTAAGGATTATGTAGTACAGGATGGGGATGTGGTTCTTTTCCGATTTAATGTCTAAGCAAAATGTTTAATAGAAAGCGGTGGCTGTGTTGCTGGATAGTATAAATACCAATATTATTTTTCCGCATCTGGGAATTGAATTAAAAAATGTAGCATCCGGTATCAATGTATTTGGGTATCGGATTGCCTTCTATGGAATTGCTATTGGTATCGGTATGTTGCTCGGATGGCTGATCTGTGAATGGATGGCAAAAAAAACAGGGCAGAATGCGGAAATATATCTGGATTTTGCTTTAGTGGCAATCTTTTTTTCAGTCATTGGTGCAAGAGTGTATTATGTGGTTTTTGACTGGAAAGAGTTTGCGGATGATCCTCTTTCGGTATTTAATCTGCGAACCGGTGGATTAGCAATATATGGTGGGATCATAGCAGCTGTTATTACAGCGTTGATTTATACAAAGGTTAAGAAATACTCTTTTTGGTTGCTTGCTGATACCAGTTGTATCGGTTTGATAACAGGACAAATTATCGGACGCTGGGGTAATTTCTTTAACCGGGAAGCGTTTGGACAATACACCGACGGATTGTTTGCTATGCAGCTTGACCGAAGAGTTGTTTCTAATATATACCAGAGTTCGGTATCTGTCAGTAAATTGAAGGAAATATATGCGGGCAAAGAAGAAGCACTGAAAAATATTCTTGAGATACGTAACCATACCGTGATGATAAAGGGTGTGGAATATATACAGGTACATCCTACGTTTCTATATGAAGCTGCATGGAATATTTGCTTATTGATATTTCTTATTATTTATACAAAACATAAAAAGTTTGACGGTGAGATAATTCTCTGCTATCTGGCCGGTTATGGATTTGGACGTGTGTGGGTGGAGGGACTTAGAACTGACCAGTTGTTTTTATGGGGAACTCCGTTTGCAGTATCGCAGCTTTTTTCTGCGTTTCTATTTATCTCTGCTATGATAATTATTATCATTAAAAGAAGAAAAGGAAAAAGAAGCAAGGGAAGAATGCGTAGAAGATAACATTATTTACGCGGTAAGCAATCATTTCCAAGTGATATTTCGTGACAGAGTACAGGACTAATTGCCCAAGGATTGCTTTTTGACTATATATTGACACAATTTGTTTGAATTTAAAAAGAAATACTATATCTAGTAATCATTTATCGAAAATGCTCGGAAAACCCACTATAATAAGGGTTTCTGAGCTTTTTTTTTTGATTTAACTCTTGATTTCATCCCTGATATAATATAGAATGTAGACATAAGTGGAGCAAAGTGGTGGAAAGTGGAGCAAAGGACCATGAAAGTGGTGTTGATTTTGCAGGATACTTAAGGTTTTGGACGAAGAAGGTGCAACCAGATGTTCATGGGTGAATTCGAACATTCGATAGATGCAAAGGGAAGAATAATCATTCCGGCCAAATTCAGGGAAGACTTAGGAGAAGAATTTGTCATTACTGTAGGGCTTGATGGTTGTTTGTTTGCATACCCAAAAAACGAATGGGAAATCTTCGCGGCTGAAATCAGAAAGCTCCCGGGAACGAAAGAAGCCAGACAGATGCAGCGGTGGTTTTTCGGTAAAGCAGCTGCATGCGAAGCGGACAAGCAGGGAAGAATATTAATACCGGCTGCTCTCAGAGAATGTGCAGGACTACAGAAGGATATCGTTTTTGTCGGAGTCCTCAATAAGATAGAAATCTGGAGTAAGGAACATTGGGCAAGCAATAATGATTACGATAATGTCGACACAATTGCTGAACACATGACGCAGTTTGGAATTAGTTTTTAACTGTATATAAGATACGCTTTGGAGGAAAATATGGCATTTGAACACAAATCAGTTTTATTAGGCGAAACAATTGAGAATCTTAATATAAAACCGGATGGAATTTATGTTGATGGTACTTTAGGAGGAGCAGGTCATTCCGAAGAGATAGTAAAACGATTATCAAACGGGAGGCTGATCGGAATAGATCAGGACGAAGCGGCTATAAAAGCAGCCGGAGAACGGCTGGCAAGATACCAGGAGAAAGTAACCATTGTCAGAAGTAATTATTGTAATATTCGAGAAATATTACAGAAGTTATCAGTTGATCAGGTGGATGGAATTTTACTTGACCTGGGGGTATCCTCGTACCAGCTGGATACACCGGAAAGAGGATTTTCTTACAGGGAAGATGCACCACTCGATATGAGAATGGATACAAGAAATTCTTTGACAGCGAAGGATATTGTCAATCATTATAGCGAGATGGAATTATATCGGATGATCAGGGATTACGGAGAAGATAATTTTGCAAAAAATATTGCAAAGCATATCATAAGGATAAGAGAAGAAAAGCCCATTGAAACTACCTATGAATTAAATGAGGCGATAAAAGCCGCTATTCCTATGAAATTACGGATTAATTCCGGCCATCCGTCAAAAAGAACCTTTCAGGCAATTCGTATTGAACTCAATAAGGAACTGGAAGTGCTTAAAAACTCATTGCAGGATATGATTGATATTCTGGCTCCGCAGGGAAGATTATGCATCATAACATTTCATTCCCTGGAAGACCGGATTGTAAAATCCTGTTTTAAAACGAATGAAAATCCTTGTACATGCCCTCCAGGTTTTCCGGTTTGTGTATGTGGAAAGGTACCAACAGGAAAAGTAATTTCCAGAAAACCCATACTTCCCTCCGAGGAAGAAATGGAATACAATAAAAGATCGAAGAGCGCAAAATTAAGGGTATTTGAAAAAGCAGGAATTACAGATCTAAATATATAGTGAGATAAGAATCATTTGTGAATAATAGGTGAATGATTTACTTAGTATGGAAGAAATGGGAATAAAATCTGGGAGAGGTGATTCTTGCATGGCGGCTAAAAGAGAATACAAACATTATGAGAATACAAGAATAAACTACATAGAGGGAAATACGGCGCGAAAGCTGGGGGCAGTTCCGGTTTATGAAGATGAACCGGATGTTGCGGTCTCATCGCCGAGAAGAAACGAACGAAGACAAGCTAAGACACTATCCGGAATTAACTTTGCTTCTTTGCTGGTGTTATGTGCTGCGATTGTAGCAACCTTATTTGTGTGTGTTGATTATCTAAAGATTCAGTCTGAGGTGACTCAGATGAACCGGAAGATTACGGTAAAACAGCTGGAACTGACTGCATTGACAAAAAAAAATGATGCGGAATATGATAAAGTGAATAAAGCCTGTGATCTTGATAAGATTTACCATATAGCTGTGGAAGAGCTTGGTATGGTATACCCGAACAAAAACACAGTTATTACTTTTAAAAGCAGTGAGGATGATTACGTCAGACAATATGAGAATATACCCAAGAACTAATAATCTGTATAAGTGGACGGGGACAAGCTACGATGGAAAAGAGAAATGATAAAACAATTAAAAAATTCACATCACGGATGCAAGCAAATTTATTGCTTGTATTTTGTGTTATTACACTACTGATGGTGGGACTGATGGGAAGACTTATTTACATAGTACATGTGGACGGTGATCGTTACACAAAGCAAGTATTGTCCAGGCAAACCTATGTAAGTTCGGTTCTGCCATACAAAAGAGGAGATATTCTTGATAACAACGGAACGGTACTAGCGCATAGTGAACTTCAGTATCGTTTAATATTAGATCCTAAGCTGTTACTGGAAAACAAAAAATGTGTCGATCCAACCTTGGAAGCCATTCAAAAAAGCTTTGGAATATCGGAAGGTACAATCCGGGATATATTGAAGGATAAACCGGACAGCCAATATGTTATTGTACAGAAAAATCTGAAATATGATGCGGTATCTGATTTTAAAAAGATCAGTTCGAAGAGTGGCTCTATCAATGGAGTCTGGTTTGAAGAGGAATATGTAAGAACCTATCCATACAATAAATTAGCTTGTGACCTGTTGGGCTTTTCCTCCGCAGATAACATTGGATTTTATGGAATCGAAGAGTATTATAATAAGGATTTAAATGGTACAAATGGAAGAGAATACGGATATTATGATGAAAATCTTAATATAGAACATATTGTAAAAAAAGCAGTAAATGGAAATTCGGTTATTACAACGATAAATACAGGAGTACAGAGAATTATTCAAGAGAAAATCGAAAGCTACCGGAAAGAGATCGGCTGTAAGGGAATAGGAATTATAGTGATGAATCCGAATAACGGAGGTATTATTGCAATGGCCTCTAATCAGGAGTTTGATCTCAATTCTCCAAGAGACTTAAGCATTGCCTACACGAATTCAGAGATTTCTTCGATGACGGATCAGGAGAAGACAGATGCGCTGAACAACATCTGGAAGAATGATGCAATTAGCAGTAACTTTGAGCCGGGATCCACTTTCAAACCCATTACAGTTGCATCTGCACTAGAAGAAGGGCTGGTATCTGATTCCACAACCTTTGTTTGCAATGGATTTTTATACAAGGGTGGTTTTAGAATAAAGTGTGCTCATACACATGGAAAGCTTACACTGGGACAAGCAGTGATGCAATCTTGTAATGTGGCTATGATGGAAATTGCCGATCGCGAAGGAAAGAACTTATTCTACCAGTATGAGAAGAGCTTTGGATTGGGACAAAAAACAGGAATTGATTTACCGGGTGAAGGAACTGGTCAGCTTCTGCCACTCAAGGATTTGGGTGAATCAGGACTTGCAACCAGCAGCTTCGGTCAGTCTACCACAGCGACGATGATACAGATGGCTGCCGCATTCTCTTCGGTTGTCAATGGAGGAAATTATTATCAACCGCATGTTATGAAGAGAATTGTCAGTGATAGTGGAGCAACCGTCAAGGATTTCGATAAACTACTGGTACGTAAAACTATTTCAGAAGGCACTTCGGAATTGCTTCAAAAATATTTATACCAGACAGTAGAAGCCGGTACGGCGACGAAAGCCAAGGTGAAAGGGTATACTCTTGGTGGTAAAACCGGAACGGCACAAAAGTTTGTATTTGACAAAGTACAGAATAAACTGGTTCGAGCAGAAAAAAAATATGTGGTATCCTTTATTGGATGCTCGCCTGCTATTCATCCGCAAGTGGTTTTTTACCTTATTATAGATGAACCGAATGTAAAAAATCCCTCCAGTGCCGTTGCGACTGATTTCTCGGGTCAGATATTAAAGGAAATAATGCCGCTTCTTGGAATTTTTCCGGAAGGTGAGATTGATTATTTGCTGCCAACACCTACTCCTACTCCCGATCCTAGCACAAAGAAAGCGGAAGAAGAAAATGCAGCAGGGAATAAAACCGGTACAGAAGGAAATGAAAATAGTACGGAAGAAAATAATACCACAGCCGGAAACAGCGAAAAGAAAGAGGGAGGTAAGCAGACCGGTGACAATGCGAAAGACACACCAAATACACAGGAGAATGAGGATCTTTTTGATCCGATAGACTAATCCATGAATAAAGCGGCAGCATTTGTAATAAAATGAAACGATAAGAGATGTAAGGTTATGGTAAGATGGCTAGAAACAGAACCTACAATAAGAGAAGTGCCTTAATTGTTGTAGTTATAATAATGATTGTAGCTTTTGGATTAACCGGCCGCTTAGGCTATTTGATGCTATTTAAATCGGAGGATTATGCAGCCAGAGCCGAAGCACTGCATGAGAGGGAACGATCAATAAAAGCAGAACGGGGAAGTATTTTTGATGCAAATGGCGTAGAAATCGCAACAAATAAGCCTGTTTGTACTATTTCAGTGATACATGCGCAGATTACTGATCCGAAAAAGGTTATTACGGTTTTATCGGATTTGCTGGGACTAAGCCAGGAAAAGGTAAGAAAACGCGTGGAAAAAGTATCCTCCATAGAAAGAATTAAGTCAAATGTAGATAAAACAATAGCGGATAAAATCAGAGAATATGATCTTGACGGAGTAATGGTGGACGAAGATTACAAAAGATATTATCCTTACAACTCATTGGCTTCCAAAGTGATTGGTTTTACGGGAAGTGATAATCAGGGTATCATCGGTCTTGAAGTACAATACGATAAGTATTTAAAAGGAATCGATGGCACAATTTTAACACTGACTACAGCTTATGGTGTGGAGATAAAAAATGCAGCCGAGGACAGAATCGAACCACAGCCAGGAAATGACCTGTACCTGAGTCTGGATGTCAATATTCAAAAATATGCACAGCAGGCGGCGCTTAAAGTCAAAGAAGCAAAAAAAGCAAACAATGTTAAACTGGTTGTTATGAATCCCCAAAACGGAGAGCTATACGCGATGGTGAATGTACCGGAGTTTAACTTGAATGAACCTTATCAATTGTCGGACGAAATAGCTAGTCAATATGCGGGTCAGAACCTCAGTCCGGAGAAGCTCAATGAGTTATTAAACGGAATGTGGCGAAATGCATGCATCAGTGATACCTATGAACCAGGTTCAGCCTTTAAGATTGTAACAGCAACAGCAGCGCTGGAAGAGAAAGTTGTGAAATTAGATGATCGTTTCTTTTGTCCGGGGTATAAAAAAGTAGAAGATCGTATTATCCGGTGCCATAAAACCACGGGCCATGGAAGTCAGAATTTTATAGAAGGAATTAAAAATTCTTGTAATCCGGTTTTTATGGAAATTGGAGCAAGGGTCGGAGTCGACCGCATGTATTACTATTTTAACAGACTTGGCCTTTTTAATAAAACGGGGGTGGATCTCCCAGGAGAAGCTAATTCGATTATGCACAAGAAGGATAAGATCGGTGCGGTAGAGCTTGCAACCATGTCCTTTGGCCAGTCTTTTCAAATTACACCACTGCAGCTGCTGTGTGCTGCCAGTGCAGTTGTAAACGGAGGAACCTTAGTAACGCCACATTTTGGTGTTGAGGTAAGGTCTGCGGACGGTTCCAGAATTAAGGAACTGGATTATCCGACGAAAGCCAATGTTATATCAAAGCAAACCTCTGAGACAATGAAGGGACTTCTGGAAGCTGTTGTAGCGGAGGGAACGGGTAAGAGAGCTTATCTTCCCGGTTTTCGTATCGGAGGGAAAACAGCTACATCTGAAAAATTACCAAGAAGCAGTAATAAGTATATATCTTCCTTCATAGGTTTCGCACCTGCCAATAATCCACAGGTAATTGCACTGGTTCTGATTGATGAGCCAACAGGTGTTTATTATGGAGGAACAATTGCCGCTCCGGTAATCTCTGAATTGTTTGATAATATCCTGCCTTATCTTGGAATAGAAGAAAGTTATAATGAAGGAGAAATCAATAAATATAATATTGGTTCCCTAAAAGTTCCCAGTCTTGTTGGCAAGACGAAGAAGGAGGTTTCGGAATTGATGAAGGTATACGATTTCGGAGATGTTTATCCAGTCGGAGAGGGAGAAATTGTGAAGGAACAATTTCCTCTTCCCGGCGAGACAGTTAAGAAAAAAAGCGCTCTGATCCTATATTACGGAGAATAGAAAGTAACTGCCGGTTAGTAAGAAAGTCGGATTCCATGATCAAGTATTGTTTTTTCATATGTTATAAAGTATAATATCCAAGGGTGGCGTTCAGAGTATGATGAACGATTGTCCTATAACTATAAAAATGGTTATTGAGGTTTGAAGCTGCCTCTTTGGATAATGCTTTCTATATTTCCTACATAAGAATTATCCCGAGAAAAGTGCGAAAAAAATGCATGAATTTATTATAAACTTAAAATTTAATTCGCACGGAAAGAACCCGCTGGACGGCTTCTTTCATTTGATATTATGCCGTTTTGGGGCGAAAGGAGCAAATATGGATTTTACATTTATTAAAGTTGTTTTACCGGTCATTATATCATTTGCAATTTGTGCGGTGCTTTGCCCTATTCTGATTCCTTTTCTGCGGAAATTGAAATTTGGGCAATACATCCGTGAGGAAGGACCGCAGTCTCATCAGAAAAAGTCGGGTACACCAACGATGGGTGGAGTTGTAATAATTATCAGTATTGCAATTACTTCTTTAATCTATATAAGAGATTATAAGGGAATTATACCGGTATTATTTTCGACAATTGGTTTTGGTATCATAGGCTTTATGGACGATTACATTAAGGTTGTTATGAAACGAAATCTTGGATTAAAGGTTTGGCAGAAATTACTTGGACAGATACTGGTAACAGCAATTTTAGGGTACTATTTAATTAATTTCACGGATGTTGGAACGGCTATGCTGATACCTTTTTCAGGTGGAAAATATTTGGATACTTCGTTTTTATTTGTTCCATTCTTTTTTATTTTTGTACTCGGAACAGTAAACGGATCTAATTTCACAGATGGTCTGGATGGTTTGGAATCAAGTGTTACAGTACTTATTGCTACCTTTTTTACAGTTGTTGCAATCGGAATGAAGAGTGATATCTCGCCGATCACAGGTGCTGTAGCCGGTAGTTTGCTTGCGTTTTTATTGTTTAATGTTTATCCTGCAAAGGTTTTTATGGGGGATACCGGATCGCTTGCGCTTGGCGGGTTTGTCGCAGCTGCGGCTTATATGCTTCAAATGCCGATCTTTATTATTATTGTGGCATTTATTTATCTGGCAGAGGTTCTGTCGGTTATGCTTCAGGTAGGCTATTTTAAGCTGAGCGGAGGTAAACGTCTATTTAAAATGGCACCGATACATCATCATTTTGAATTAATGGGTTGGGCTGAAACAAGAGTTGTGGCGGTGTTTTCGATTATAACCGCTATATTATGCCTGATTGCCTTAATGGGTATTAACTAAAGAGATATATAATATAATAGAAATTTAGAAAGAGAGTAGGATTCTTTCAATTAAGAGCCGGAGGTAGCATATGCAGTTAACAGATAAAAAGGTATTGGTTTATGGAGCAGCTAAAAGTGGAATTTCAGCTGCGGGAATGTTACAGAAGCTTGGGGCTGATGTGATACTATTTGACCGAAATATCGAGCTGACAAAAGAAGCTTTTCAGGACAAAATTGATACGGAGAATAATTTTTGCCTGGCAACCGGCAGTCTGGCTGAGGAAGTACTGGATCGTGTTCAATTAATAATAATCAGTCCCGGAGTACCTACCGATCATCCGGACATGTTAAAGGCGAAAGAGAAAAACATTCCGATATGGAGCGAGATCGAACTTGCATATCATTATACAAAAGGAAAGATTATAGGTATTACCGGAACCAATGGTAAGACAACCACAACAACGCTGGTTGGAGAAATAATGAAAGCTTACTTTGAAGAAGTATATGTAGTGGGTAATATCGGTAATTGTTATTCCGATCAGGCCTTAAATACTACGGAGGAAGCTGTTACTGTTATAGAACTGAGCAGTTTTCAGTTGGAAACGATTTGTGAATTTAAACCGGATATCAGCGCTATTTTAAATATCACACCCGATCATCTGGATCGTCATCATACGATGGAAAATTATATTGCGATGAAACAAAGAGTAACATTTAATCAGACGAATTCCCAGTTGTGTGTGTTAAATTACGAGGATGAGATCTTAAGATCCATGGCGGAGCACCTGCCTTGCAGAGTAATATTCTTTTCCAGTGAAAGAACACTGGAGGAAGGCTTATATCTGGAAGGTGATCTTATTGTATATTCAAATAAACTAAAGAAAGAAATAATCTGTAATGTTAATGAGCTTCATTTGTTGGGAAAGCATAATTATGAGAATGTTATGGCTGCAGTTGGAATAGGAGTTGAGATAGGTATCCCGCTTGAATATATCCGCAAAACTATTCTTGCGTTCAGAGCGGTTGAGCATCGAATAGAATATGTGGAAACAATTCATAATGTAGCATATTATAATGACTCCAAGGGAACCAATCCGGATGCCTCTATTCGTGCTGTACAGGCAATGAGATGTCCTACCATATTGATTGGCGGAGGCTATGATAAAAAAATACCGTTTGATGAATTGATTGAGGCATTTGACGGTAAGGTGAAATACCTGGTTTTACTCGGACAGACAAGGGAAATATTTGCGGAGACTGCAAGACGTCATGGTTTTACAGATATTATTCTGGTAGACAGTCTGAAGGAAGCGGTTGAGGTAAGTGCAAAAATAGCAGAAGCGGGAGAGGCGGTATTATTATCACCGGCCTGTGCAAGCTGGGGAATGTTTCAAAATTACGAGCAGCGTGGCCGATTATTTAAGGAATATGTAAGGGAAATGTTATAAAAGCGCAATATGGAGGTAAAAATGGGCAGAACAGTGGCGCAATCCAATCAAAGAAAAATGCATAGCTACTATGATTACAGCCTGTTATTTCTTGTGCTTTTTCTGGTATGCTTCGGTTTGGTAATGATTTACAGCACAAGTTCTTATAATGCACAGAGACTAACCGGAAATTCAGCTTTTTATTTGCAGAAGCAGGCGCTTTTAGCAGGAGTTGGAATACTGATCATGCTGTTTGTATCAAAAATTGATTATCACATATACATAACGAATTTACCTGTAATTAAAGTAAAACCGATTACATTACTTTATACACTCTGCTTATTATTGCAGACTTATGTTTTGATTTTCGGAGACGAGACGAAAGGATCGAAGCGTTGGATTGATATACCGGTATTAGGAAGATTTCAGCCCTCTGAGCTGACCAAAATTGCAGTAATTCTTTTTACCGCTTACATAGTGAATTTGGCTCCCAGAAAATTGGATAAATTCGCAGGATTTTTAAGAGTATGCTTTTTTATTGCTCCGCTTCTTGGCTTGATTGTTATAGCTAATCTTTCAACAGCGATTATTGTAGCAGTTATTTTTGTTACAATTTGCTTCGTTGCCAGTAAAAAGAAGGCATATTACCTTATAACCGGTTTGATTATGGGTGGTTTGGGTTCGATTTTTATATTCTTTGTATCTTATCGTTCTGATCGAATTGATGCATGGCTGCATGTAGAAACTGCCGACAATGGATATCAAATCCTGCAGGGTTTGTATGCAATTGCGTCCGGCGGAATTTTTGGTAAAGGTTTGGGTGAGAGTATGCAAAAGCTTGGCTTCATACCCGAATCCCATAATGATATGATTTTTTCAGTAATTTGTGAGGAATTAGGACTGTTTGGTGCTTTTGCCCTGATCATGCTTTTTCTTTTATTAATTTGGCGTATTTTTATTGTAGCTATAAATGCAACTGATTTATATGGTGGATTAATTGCTACCGGTGTACTTGCGCATATTGCGGTTCAGGTAATGATAAATATAGCGGTAGTAACAAATACCATTCCGTCAACCGGTAATACACTTCCATTTATAAGTTACGGAGGCAGCTCCGTAATGGTTTTGTTATTTGAGATGGGAATTGTCCTCAGTGTATCAAACCAGATTAAAGCAGAGAAGTAGAGAGATTCACGCGGACAAATTAGAGGTCATATAGTATTAGTATATTTCCTTCATTGTCTGGGGTGTGCTATGTCAGCTATCGAGGTCATCGGCGGAGAGCAATTAAAAGGTGAGATAAAAATACAGGGTTCAAAGAATGCAGCTTTACCGATCATTGCTGCTACTCTTTTGAATAAAGGAATAACGAGACTGAAAAATTGTCCGAAAATACTTGATGTGATTCATATGTCAAATATTCTGGAAGAGCTGGGATGTGAAATTTCCTGGGAACAGAATACACTGATTGTGAATAGCAAAACAGCAAATATTACTAAAGTATCCGAGGATTTTGTCAGCAAAATGCGCAGTTCCATACTTTTTATGGGAGCCATTCTCGGAAGGTTTCATGAAGTAACAATAGCATATCCCGGTGGTTGTTCCATCGGGAAGAGACCCATTGATTATCATCTGAATGCCATCAGCAAAATGAATGTTTTACAAGAATTTTGGGGAGATGACGGGAATATCATTCATTGCAGTACGGACCGGTTAATCGGGAATGATATATTTCTGGAGTTTCCCAGTGTTGGTGCGACGCAGAATGTAATCATGACTGCAGTACTGTCGGAAGGTGTAACTCGGATATTTAATGCAGCCAGAGAGCCTGAAGTAACGGAATTTTGCAGTTATCTGTCAGAAGCGGGTGCAAGAATCTGCGGAAAGGGCACGGCTCTTATTACCGTAGAGGGTGTTAAGCATCTTCTCGAGGAGGTTGAGTTTACACTTTCAGCAGATCGTATTGTGGCAGGAACATATATGGCAGCGGTTGCAGCTGCCAGGGGAGAGGCTTTACTAGTTGATGCTCCAGGTGATCAACTCGCCTCTACCATCAAATTACTCCGTAAAATGGGCTGCACAATTGCAACAACGGATAATGTCTTAAAAATCAGCAGTTGTATTCGGCCGGTTTCCATTGGAGAGATAAGGACTCATCCATATC
>JAEZZO010000005.1 GCA_023418475.1 Bacillota bacterium | reverse complement strand
TCTTTGTTCAGAATCAACTAACCAAACTGGCTATTTGTTTCCGTATGTCTTTCGACATTTTTACTTTTTAGCGAATTAATTCGCTTGGGTATCATATAACTCGTTATCTCTAACTCATCACAATGATACGGTTCGTTTATTTCTTGAAAATCTTTTTTTCGTATTCTATCAAGTTAAAACTTGTGAACACGTTTAGAATTTTCAGGGTTGTTTCACTGTTCAATTATCAAGGTTCCGTTTTCTCTCAAGGCCTTATTTTATCGGCCTTTCAAGTTTTTCTTCTTCGCTTTCACAACCGGTTTGGCGCGTCAGCAAAAAGAAGTATATCACCTTCCGAAGACAATGTCAACAACTTTTTGCACTTTTTTATAACTATTTTTTTATAAGCCAAATTTCTATCAACTAATCTCCTGAGATCAATATTAATTCGTCTTCTCTTTTCTATGATAACATCTCTATATACAGTGCATGTCTGATTATTATTATATGTATAACACTATATACAGTAATGTAATATAACCAGTAACCACTCTTTCGCATTTGCTCTATAAAAAGCACGCTCGCAAGCTTTCTGTTGAATATAAATAAAATGCTGGAATGAAATTCACAGAATCTCATCCCAGCATTTAACCATTTCATACCTGGTGTTTTTCATATCGGACTATTTCGTTATTGCGTGATAGTCATCAAGATTATAACCATTTCTCTACAATTTGATTGAATCACAGTTATAAAAGCATTTTGGTAGCACCGGTGATAAATTGCAATAAAAAGTTATTATTATAAATAAAACTTAATATCTCATCCTTTCCGATCAATTCCATCGCTTTTTGCCCCAGTTGACTGCTCTGAAATACTGTAAGTATGATACAAAATACCCATACAATAATCAGTCCTTGCAATAAGCCTGCCAATAAGCCTGCGGTTTTATTAATCTGGTGTAAAAATGGCAGCTTACTAATGATATCCAGTGCCACACTAATGAACCAGAATACAATCATTGTTACTATAAATGTCACAGAAAATGATAACGCATTTATTACTATTCCTGTCAAATAATTTGTCAGATAACCCTTAAATCCCTTCACTGCAAGTTCCTTATAAACTCCTGCATTATTATTTTCAAGAAGCGAATCCTTTAGTGATTGGGGAAGATGAAGTCCCTCAATTGTTGATACTTGTTCATTTTTATTTGCTTTTTCTTCAACAAGAGGCAGCATTTTTTCAACCCGTGTATTAATATAATGGTTCAGCTTGTCATTACTTCTCAAAAAATCATTTACGTAGGGATTCAGCCATATCGTAAATCCAAGCGCTAAAATCATAGAAAACAAAGAAAAAACGGTTTTAATTAAACCTACTCTCATTCCTATGAAAGAATTAATAACTAAAACTGCCAATACAGCAATCAGCAACCAATTCATACAATTATCCTTTACCTTTCCTTTATACCACACATATATCCTTTATTCTGATAGCTGGATATCCAATAATTTTGCTTCATTGGCAAGAAAATAGCGGTCAAATTTATTAATTGGATAAAATGCCAGAATATTACTGTCAAAGGTTCCTTTAAACTTCACCTTACCATCCGGCTTCATTACCATACAGGTTGTATCGCTGTAAAGAATGATCTCATCCTCTGTCATATAGATCTTCTTATACTCAAAATCAGGAATTTTATCCAAAACTTTCTTTCCTTCCAAGTCATATAAAAGCAGATGCTTTTTTAATCCATCCTCTGACTGAAGAACCATGCCCGTATAATTCTTATTACAAAATACACTTTGTATTTTACCCTTTAAGTTTTCTTCATGCACATCTTTAGGCAGTTCCTTCACAGAATAAATAACAAATCCATTGTCTTTAAAGACACATGCCGTGTCATTATTTAGAAACTCTACTTTCGGTGTCAAAATCCCGGGTTTGAAGCTGAAGCCTCCTACAAAATTGTTAACATAATTCTTACCGACTTCTCCAAAATTATAGAAGCCGATTTCACTGACTAATTCCCCTTTCGATATAACCATACAGTTAACCGCAAGCTTTGTCCCATCTTCAGAAAGCGCAATATCAAGTGGCAATCCTGTTTCACTCAATGTCTTAGTTTTTTCTGCTATTATATTGCCTTCTTTATCGTATAGGATAATATGGCTTGTATCTCCCTGTGTCATTAGGGCTGCCACTACTCCTTGGGAGGCTACCTCAACTCTTTCGATTTCATAATCCGTTGAAAAATTCCCAACTTCTGTTTTTCCATCATAAATATGTATTGCTTTGTTACCCTTATCTGCAATAACAATATATTTTCCACAGATATCTATTACCGGATCCGTCATTTCATAAGCACTGTTCCACAAACAATTTCCATCTTTATCATAGCCTTGTACACCATCTTTTCCATACTTAATAATGGTGCTCCCATAGCTTAGATATCCAACCGCATTCTGACCTTTCATTTCTGTTGATTTTATCACTTTAAAATTCTTATAATTTCTATTATAAAGATTAAACAAATAGACACCGCCCACAACTACCAGCAGGAGCAGAAATGTTAGGATGATAATATTTCTTCTTCTTTTGTACCGTTTTTTTCGCTTACCATATTCTCTTAATACACGATTTTCATCATTATTTGGCATAACCTACTCCCCTAGCAGTTTTAACTTGAAAGTATTATAACTCATTTTCCGGGAGAAGGCACTAACTTTTTCAAAGATTGCGTGATATCCTATCAAACTGATATTCTTTAGTGACTTGAATTCTGAATTGGCTGTAAATTGCACTTAAAACTTCATCCTCAAAATATTTCCCTACTGAATTAGCAGAAAGCGGAAGCAAAATAAGTTGAATCTTATTTTGCTTCCGCCTTAAGGCTAAATAATACTTTATGGAATAATTAATTTTTGGCCCACATAAATACAATCCTGATTATCAATGTTATTTAATTTCATAATTGCCTTTACCTTCGTATAGGTATCATATAATTTATGACTGATATCCGCTAAGGTATCACCGTCTTTGACTACGTAATATCGAACTTCCTGCTTTACTGATTTTTGACTTTCAGATTTGGCCGCTTTAACTGTATCGCTTTTTGCAGGCTTCTGATTAGTAGTGGGCTTGTCTGCAGGCTTCTTGGTTTTTTCAGATGCTGATGTCTCGGACTTTGCGGGTGATGATTTTATGTTCTCAGATTTTGCTGTATCAGGCTTCTCCACATCAGGAGTTTTTGTATCCGCCTTGCTATCTGATCCTGCCTGTGCCAGTTCCTTATCAGAACTTGTCCCTTTCTCATTATTTTGATCTTCACCTGCCGTACTGTTACCATCCGCATTCTTTGCCAGGGGTTTTACATTACCGGGAACCACTTCAACATCCAGACTATCTTTCTTTGCTTCTTTGTTGTTTTCTATTTTTGTGGCATCTTCTGCTTTGCCGGTTACAACTGCCTGCTTATCATCAGCCACATCAGTATTGGTATCTGAATCTGTGTCTGAAGTACTTATATTTTTTGACAGGTAATTTAGTGTCTCCTGCATATTTTTCATCTGATCATAATTGCGGAGCATAGCGGCACCTACGATCAGAACAATTACTGCAAGTAATGTTCCTGCCGCATACATCAGTCTGGATGTAGCTTTATTATCCTCTTCCACAGGTTTTTTATTTTGTATTACTGCCCTGATTTCCTTTGAAACCTTGTCATCATAGCTGGTTTCATCACTTTCATCCCTTTTATGATCTATGATATAATTTTGCATTTCTTCATTCTTTTCGTAATAAATATAATAACCTTCCTGTTTACATAAATGATTGTTCTCATAACTTAAGAAGCTTTCTTCCTTTTCGACATTATCATATGCAAACAAGACCTTATCCTGCCCTGCAAAATTATCCACATGTAACTTCAGAATTTTATCCTCTTCGGAAAGCAGATAACCTGGTCCACCAATAAACCAGCCTACAATCTCGGTCTCTACAAAATATTTCTTAATATCCTCATAGATTTCCGTCCATATATCATTCGTAAAGACAACATCATTTAATGTTTCAATGTTTTTCACGCCAACTGCTCCAGAAATGAAAATATTGCGGCAGTTCTCTACTTTTATGCATTGTCCTACCAAAACTGCAATGCTGCAGCCTGCATAATCCCCTCCCGCTAATTGTTTAATATAGGTCATTACATAATCCTCCACATAAATTTTCTTGGAAGGATTACTCTTTCCTACCTGTCTGACATTTCGGGGCATACGGAAAGCCGTCTGCCCTGAGCCTGTCCTATTAGCCTCTCCATTTTCGTTACTGAAAATTGTTTCTATCAAACTAATCACTCCTATCCATACAGATTGCTACCATATTATGGAAATCATATCATAGACAGGACATGCTTTTTGTCACATTAAGTTTTACTTTTATTATAAATTATCCACACTTTTCTACTTAAAATCAGTTCAATCGGGTGTATAAGTAGTTATTTTCCGATAGTTTTGCTGAGATCACCCGAAAAATCAATAAAAATGAGTTGTTCTCTTAAGATTAAGATATTTCTATGTCTATATTTTATTTTTTGGGAAATACTTAACCTAGTTGATTTAGAAAATGCCTGAAAAGCAGGCAATTGGAGGTAAAATGAGCGTTTTCATTAAAAATAATAATAGTATATCATATTTTAATTCAACTGATAAAAATATCGCCTATGATTTAGGGTGTATGTTGTGTGATTTACTGAAAAAACAGGTGCTTGCCGGTAAAACAATTATTTTTCTCTGCATCGGTTCTGACCGGGCAACAGGCGACTGCCTTGGCCCTATAATTGGATACAAGCTATCAAAATATATAAAATACCATAAATATTTTGTGTATGGAACTCTGGAAGAACCTGTTCACGCCAAAAATCTGAAAGAAACCATAGATACAATTTATCAGGCACATGAAGATGCATATATCATCGCAATTGACGCATCACTTGGAAAGTCAAATCATATTGGATATATTACGCTCGGGGAAGGGCCTTTGAAACCGGGTGCAGGCGTGGACAAGGATTTACCTGAGGTTGGTGATATTGCGATCACCGGTATTGTCAATTTCTCAGGACTGCTCGATAATATGCTGCTGCAGACAACAAGACTCAATGTAGTGATGTCAATGGCAGATCAGATCTGTCTTGCTATTAATTACAGTATAAGTAAATTGAAGACTCTAACGTTATAATAGCTCATCCTAAATCCCATCGTGAGGCTGTATATCTATGCTAAAACAGGTGCTATAAACAGAAAATAAATTTCCTGATATAGCACCCTGCTGCTTATCTATCTTTCTTTGAATTAGCATATTCAATGGCTTGATTAGTGTTTTTCCTGTAATAAGCAATTGCTTCCGATACAGTTGAAGCATTCCCTGCCTTAATTATATTGGTTAATGAATCTAATTGTTCAGCACAAATAAAATCCTTTCCAATAAAAGGTTCGTATTCACTTGCAATTTTTATCGTTAAAGCTTTTATGCTATCTTCCATTCTCTTTATTTCTTTCCTGGTTTTTTCATATTCCGCTTTTAACCCTGATAGTTTTTCGGCATAGGATCCTTGTATCTCCGAGATAATAACCTCCTTTGTTGAATGATCAAAGGTCTCCAGCGCTTCTTTTTTCTGTGTGGCGATATCTGTTATTTCCTGTTCCGATTTTGCTATTTCCTCATCAAAATTCTGAAGGTTGTAATTGCTTTCATCACGATCCTTTTTAATATTTCTCTTGATAATAGCCATTTTCTTCTTGTTAATTCTAATATGGCTTCTGATTCCCCTTATCTTTCTGATCACATTCGGATGCTTCTCTTTCGTTCGACTGCCAATCAGAACATAGAGGCCTCCAAAGAAAAGCACTGTTATTACATATGTTCCGATCAAATAAAACGTATTCTTCTGATGCAGAATATAAAAAAATACTCCGCAGGGGATAAGCATTAATATGATTAAAAGTATGGTTGCAAGAATAATGAAATCAGTTATACAGGAAGGTGAATATAAGGAATAATATAATTTTGTGTTGCAAAAGGAAGGAATATGACCCTGCTTACACAAAGCTTTTGTTTCCTTTTTCAGCGTTATACTCTCCTCTCTTAATGCAGAGGTCTCCGCATCGATACGCTCTGATACCTGAACATTCTTCTTTTTGTCACGCTTGTCCTTTATTCTCTTAATCTTTAATCTGATTTTTTCAATCTGCTGGTCAAAAGCAGCCTCAACTTCTTCTCTGCGATTTTTAACTGTTTGCTGAAGCTCCTCCGCGATTGATTTCTCCAGGCTGTCAATGTTTTTTTCCAGCCTTTGTTCCTCTACGGTCAGGGCAGCATTATTCGCCTGATAACCTTCCAACTCCTGAAGGTTCCTCTTCATATCGTTGATTACTTCAACGCCGCCGGATAATATATTACCGCTATCCATCCTGCTACCTCCCTTGTAAATAATATTTTTAATTCGAGTGTCAAATACTCACGCAGAATTTTCAGTTCCTAGGTAAATATAAACCCTCGTGAGAATTAGACAGCCTCCAGCGGATGCACACTCGCTCCGCTCGGCGCGTTTATATAATAAAAACCTAAAAATGATTTGACGGATGAATATATATGCAACCATATACATCTACATAACCTGGATCAGGCTTTTGACAATTAAATCTTATTAAGTTATAGCAAAAGTCAAGAATTATTTTATAAGAGTGCACAGAATTCGCAATTACCCTAAATCCTATATTAATAGTATTTCTTTTATATTATTACAAATTCCTGCCTTCGTAAAGTAGCAACAATAGAAAGTTTAATACATTGCGGCAAATCTTACTGTTCACAGTTGATCTACCACTTATTTAAAAACAGAGTTTCCATCGAAGCAAAAAGCTGCCTCCGATCATGACAGAGACAGCTTTTCTAAATTAGTATTGAATTTTCAGATTATAATCGGGATTATGCTTTTTTCTCTTTAAATAATGCCGCATTGCCTTTTCTCTTCTTCCACATAACCCAAAGAGGGCCTGCAATACAGATTGTGGAATAGCATCCGCTGATGGAGCCTACTGCCATAGGAAGTGCAAAGCTTTGAATTGATTCTATACTATGAATATGTGCGATAATATATACAAGGCTTACACTGATCATAACAGCGACGTTTGTATTAATAGAACGCGACATAGATTGTGTAATCGATAAATCAGTAATTAACTCAACTGACTCACCCACGAAAGTTTTACTATTTTCTCTGATACGGTCATATATTACAATTGTATCATTAATAGAATAACCAAGAATACTTAAAGCTACCGCAATGAAGGAATCGCCGATTGGTATACGGAATATTACGCAGGTAAAGAATACAACCAGAACATCGTGACATAATGCCACAAGTGCCATAACACCTGCAGAAAGACCGCCCATCATTTTGAAACGAATCCATACATACAGTACAATCAGTGTTGCAGCAAGAACTACTGCAAGTATTCCTTGGCGAAGGAATTTGTCACCAAAGAATTTTTCTACCATCTGTGATTCTGACAGTGTTAAGTTTGCATCAGGAAATTTATCCTTAAGTGCCTTGTCAAAATTCTTCTGTACTGCTGCATCTACGCCATATTCACCCGTCAGGTTGAATACAATTTTCTTTTCATTTGTTGCAAAATCTGTTGTAAGCTGTGTTGTTACAATTCTGTCAAGCTGTTCAGTTGCAATATCCGCAGCTGCCTGCTCATCAATATCCCCTACATAGGTATATTTAAGAATCGCACCACCCTTAAATTGAATATCCAGTATAACACCTTTTGCAATCGCAAAAATAGTACCAATCACCATAATAGATATGGAAATGATAAAGTAAACCCAACGCTTACTATAAAATCTTATAATCTTATTACTGCTTTTCATATGTTACCCTCCTTGACCAGCAGGTATAGAGAGCCGGTTTCTGTAAAAATTTAAAAGAGCTCAAAGAAAATATCATAAGACGAGAAGCTGTAACACCTGCAATAAAGTTAAATACAATACCTGTAAACAAAGTGTATCCAAAGGATAACAACGATCCCGATCCTAAAGTCATCATAATAAATGCTACGATTAATACGGTAATATTTCCATCAAAGATTGAAGAAAATGAGCTCTTAAAACCGGAAGCAATCGCCGCGGCAACACTTTTTCCCGATTTAATTTCTTCACTAATTCTTTCATTGGATATTACATTCGCGTCAACACCCATACCGATGGATAGAATAATACCTGCAATACCCTGTAAGGTTAAGGTCATCTGCGGAACAGAAAGTGTCAGCAGCTGTCCTGTTATCTGTATTAAGAGTGAGATACATGCCACAAAACCAGGCAGGCGGTAATAAAAGATCAAAAGAACACAAATGATAAGGTATGCAAGCATACCTGCATTCACCATAACTCCAAGTGCTCCTGAGCCTAAGGACGGGCTGATCGTGGAGTAGTTCTTTGTAGACATAGAGAATGGTAGTGCACCGGAATTAATCTGATCCGACAGTGCCTTTGCTTTATCATAATTCTCCATACCGGTAATTTGAGCCTGACCTCCGGTGATATGTGCACTGATCGTAGCGGATTGAATCTCTGTCTTATCCATGTAAATATTCATAACTTTACCAAGGTATTGCTCCGTAACCTTCGCTAACAGCTTGGTACCCTCACTGTCAAAATTCAGTTCAACTACATATTGTCCGGTTTGTTTATCCAACGCCGGGTTGCTCTTGGAAACATGTGATCCGTCAATCAGAACCTCTCCGTCCTCGTTACGGAAAGTCAGCTGTGCAGTCGCACCAAGTTCTGCAATTGCGTTCTCCGGATCAAAATTCTTTTCATCTGCTTTCCACGGGAAACGTACAATTACATATCCGTTTTCCTTATCAATCGTTACATCACGGTCCATAATATTTTTCTGATCCAAACGTGTTTCGATTACGGAACGTGCTGCCTCCAACTCGTTTAATGTCGGCTTACGGTCTAATCCAACCGGCTGGAATGCTGCATCAACACCTCCTCGAATATCAATGCCATAACGCATATCCGGAGCGCCCAGAATTTTAAAATTGCCAATACTAATTCCGAAAAATGCAGTATATGCCATGAGTATCGCGATTAACACAACGATAAAAAATACTGGCTTATTCTTTTTCATTTTCTCTTTCCCTTCCAATGTAATATAGTAATACTTTAAATCTTTTTTATAAAAGGTGGAGCATGTCCACCTATAGACAATGCAAGAAGCGGTACATGGTTGCTCGTTTTCCTTCTATAACATCTCATATATTGAAGCAAAATCACATATCCTGAAACGAGGATAGCTAAGATGCAGGAAATCACTGTAATCAACTGTCTTCCATCCTGAACTCCTCTGTTAATAATATGATGATTTGCTGCATTCGTCAGTATTTCATTTTCCGTAAAAACCGTTATAATTAAAGTTAATTCTTTATACACCAGAGGGTTTTTCTCCGAAGTATGATAGGGCATGTTTTTTCCGGATAATTCTTTTACATTTTGATAATATAAGGGAGTAATTAAAGTAAAACATAAGACAAGAATCATAGCAGGCAATAATAAAAAGCTTGCATACTTACGGGTTTTCTTTCTACTGAAATTCATAATCTCCCCCTTTCTTTCCATTACAACGAAAATAGCCCCATATAAAAATGAAAACTCTTCATTCTACATGCAGCAATATATAATCGCACCATATTAAATTAACATATATTCCGGTTTTTGTATATATAAAATTAAGATATTTAGTAAATTAGCATAAATTTATAGTTTATTTTCCTTTGCAGCGATTACATAAACGTCCGCTTTTAATTTTTATACCACATTTTTCGCAGGTAAACCATACACTGGACGAATCATCTGAAAATTCCAATCTCTCATCCTTAATCCATTCATAAAGCTTTGAAGGTGAAATCTGAAGAGCTTCCGCGATTTGAGCAACGGTTACTTTTGGATTGTTAACGATAAACTCCTTCACCTGCTCATATTTTATTTCATCTTCACTATTTAATGGTATTGCAGTATTAGAAAGAAGGTTACCTTTTGGCTCCTGTCTGATTTCCAAAGCCAATCGGGAACATTCCGGGCATAAATCAGGACCATAAACATAATTAAATAATCTTCTGCAGTTTTTGCATACTCTTACGTCCATACTTCCCTCACATTCCTGCGCAAGCTTTTACGCGTAATAAGTTTGTGCCTAAAATTACATTGGTACAAATTTTTGAGTGAAGATGTTATTTCTTCACGCTCTCATTTACGATTAACAAACCATATACTTCTCTGTTCGTGTAATGTAAATAATTAAAATTTTATATATTGATTATAACATGAGAACGTAGGAGAATACAATCCTGGTATATCTAAAAAAGTGCCCCTGCCTATAATACCTTCGACCCATAAAAGCCTGTCATTACCTGATTACAATTTACAAGAGCCTTATAACAACTAATTATATCTGCTTATTTACAATTTTGTATTCATTATTATAGGAGAAATGAGGACAGTTAAATTGCGTACAACTTAAAAATCTAACCATATCATCCTCATCCAGATTAATCTGACATTCATAGCAATCGTATTCCTCATCATAACTATAATATATGCAACTGTCGCAATTCGTCATAGTTGACACCGATTATCCTCCTTTCTACCCGTATATTTCTATACATCTACTTAGAGCTTAAACTTAACCATTTCTTCATTCAGTTCACTAGCCATTATTGCCAGATCATTTGCAGATGCTGCAATCATTTCAATAGATGCAAGCTGTTCTTCATTCGATGCTGATATTTCTTCGGAGCTTGCAGCCGATTCCTGGGCAACCGCAGACATATCTAGTGTCTGCTTTGAGATATCCTTTGCTGATACATCAATTTCATTCATTTTATTCGCAACCATAAGTGTACGATCTACAATTTTTTCAACGGAATTCCTTATGTTATCAAAGGCTTCCTTCGTAATATTTACCGCTTTCTCCTGCTCTAATGCATTCGCCCTAGCTGCTTCATTATTTTGTGCTGTAACTGTATTTCTGGAAACGGCATCGGATATTATTCCGGTAATCTCATCCACCGAGGAAGCCGTACTATTTGCCAGTTTTCCTATTTCAGAGGCAACTACGGCAAAGCCTTTGCCCGCTTCCCCTGCCCTGGCTGCCTCAATTGACGCATTAAGAGCAAGCAAATTTGTCTGTTCGGATATATCTTTAATAACACCAACTATATTTCCAACCTTATCCATCTGTGTGCTAAGTTCCGCAATAGATGTTCCTACATCCGCAACCATTTTCATACTCTCATTCATCTTAGCCATAGTTAAATCAATTGCTTTCTGGCCTTCGTCTATGGCCTCTATAGAGCCTTTTGCATTTTCTGAATTAATCTCTGTTGCCGTATTTACTTCGTCAATACCCGTCACCATCGCATGTATGGTTCTACTGGTATTTTCCACCATATCTGCCTGAGTACCGTTACCTTGCGCGATCTCATTCACAGCGTTAACCACCTGTTGTATCGTTTTTGTATTTTCTTGCGTACTAGCTGCAAGTTCCTCCGAGCTGGCCGCCAGATTCGAAGAAATGCCTATAACATTTTTTGCCATACCGCGAAGCGCATTTCTTAAGTTTTCCACTTCTCTTGCAATTATTCCGATTTCATCCTTATGCTTTAAAATTGCATCATAGGAATTGTCATATACTAAATCAAGATTTGCTGTCTTTTGTATCAGACTTACTGTTGTATAAACTGATTTCGTTATCACTCTGGTTATAATTATTCCAACTGCTATACCCAGTAATGATATTATGGAACTGATTAGTATAATCTGGAATACTGCATTGGCTCCGTCACGTTTATTTTCTAAATAAATCTTTTCTGCCTCATCAATATTATAACTCTCCAGATTCCTTATATATGTCTGCAGCTTTTCAAAGGTTGCTTCTCCTTCACTCTTAAATAAGGCACTTGCCTCTTTTGACTTATCTGCACTAGCCAGATCGATTATTTTATTTGAGACTATATCCCAACTTTTTAAATAATCATTAATGGAAACAAGTAGTTCTTTTTCATCCTTATTCGTTTTAGTTTTTGAATATTCATCCAAATCACTTATTATCTTCTCTGCTCTTTTTGTATAATCCTTGTGTATATCTGATCTTTCTGCTTCATCCTGTGTTACGATCAAATCCAGTATATTCGCATAATTAGCTCTGGTCTGTGTTCTCATATCACTAAGCTTTTCAACTGCAAATAAATTTTGTGTATACATACTTTCAAGTGTTGTGTTCGCCTTAAGATTATTAAAATAACCTAAACAACTAATTGCTATTGTTCCCAGTATCATCACCATAACAAGTATCGTAAGTTTTGTACGAAGTTTCATATTATGTATTAATTTCATATTATAACTCCTTTCGCTTTCCTATAAATTGAGGTTAGAGTTTCAACAACCGGTCATAATAATATCTTTACATATGCTTGAATATATATTCAATTTAATGTCTAAATCTAATTTCGGACATCAAAATTGATTTCGGAAATTGTATCCTATGATTGCTTGCATTTGGCATTCATAGGAGGTTAAAGGCAAGTCCAGATGAATATATATGCACTCATATTCATCTACATGATCTGGCTTTTAATATTTGAATCATACTATCCAATCATTTAATAATGTTTACACAGAAAGTACATATCCCTGCTTTTAAACTCTGGAACATGTACTTTCTGTGTAAACATCTATAGTATTATTACATTCGCAATTATCCATCGCAGGCATCATATGACTAAAATCATCATATTTCTACAATATAAATCTAACATGATATGAATAATCTGTCAATCCGTGAAATACTTATTGCCTAGTAGCAGCAAGCTTGCTGCTATTTACTTCTGATTAAATTAGATTGCATTTAATACGGAATTTAAGGTTATATAATACCCTTTATTTTGATAAACTATCTTTGGGTTGATGACAAAATATACAGCATATATTAGACTAATTCTCAAAGCATACAGCGAAGATAGAATTCCGGAGCAGTAAAAATTGAGATTAAATACAGGATTCAGTAATTAGTTGATTTGAGAAAGAACAGTTCAAGAATCCCAAACTATGCCATGCTAAAATTGGTAGCAATAAAGCTTATCACTTCCTTCATTTTTTCAGGGGTATAAGTATAAGCTGGAAAAACTTTATGATAAATTTTATACGATTAGAGGAATGCAAATTGCAAAACAAAGACAAGCATCCGCAATTGCCTTCAGCAAACCTTAGCCTGTTTACCTGTGATCTACACTATCAGCATTTTACGTTCTTTAAAAATGACATTTTTAAGTTCATATAGATCTGCCAACTTTTGAGCTATGTCATTATTCTTTGCCAAATCTTCAGCTTCATGTGAATCCGAACCGATAGTAATATAGCTGCCGCCACAATCCTTGTATATTGCAAGGAACTCATCGCCAGGCATCGTTTCTGATAAGCCTTTTCGCAAAGAAGAGGTATTAATCTCCAATATGATATTCTTTTCCAGCATAATCTGAAATAGCTCTTTTATCATCTTTTCCTTATAATATAACTCCCCATAATATCTCTTGGGAAAGTCCATATGTCCCAGACAATCAAAGCCACCTTTTTTAAGGCAATTATACATTTCCCTCCAATACAATTCATAAAATTCCTTTGCTGTATATTGTTCTCTTACCTTCTGACACGGGAACATGTTCCCCACCCAGTGCACGCTACCTATAATATAATCATAAGGAAATTTTTTTAGCTCTTCTAATTCATCGTAATATAGATGTGGCTCCGAAAATTCAATACCGGCATACAATTCTACATCAGAATCAGTGTTTCGGCAAAATTGATGATAAAAATCAAAGAATTTAGCAGGATTATAATAATGATATCCCTCATCATTTATATTGTAATCAACATGGTCCGTAAAGCAGACTACATTCACTTTCCTACTTTTCGCTATTTCTATATAATCACTCATCTTCGCCTGCGAATCGATAGACATTTCTGTATGAACATGCATATCAGTTATCATATAATTACCCCCATTAAATTCTTAAATCCATATTAAAGTGAAACCCCCACATATCAAAGAAATCCTGTGTAACCAGCTCTTTAATTGCTGTAACATCCCTGCTGCTTGGTGCTTTCTACATATCGTATTTCTTTTGAAGCACAAGTTCTCCCTGGTTTTCATATCTCTTTTTGTAGTATTTCCCCCTAAAAGAATTTTTCTTGATATAAATATTCAACGCTTTCATTGCTAAAATCAAAGCATATATAATCAGGACAGCCAAAGCTATCAATATTCTATAAACAATCAATATCAGGAATGACAGTACCTAGCATCTTTGCTTCCTCCTTTCAAAAGCTTGCTATATAAATTTTAGCATCTGACCTATTACTCCTGCGTCTTCTTAAATTCTGCCGGCAAAACACCATAATACTCTTTGAATTTCTTTGAAAAATACGAACAGGAAGAAAATCCTGTCTTTGTAGCAATAACACAGACTGGTTCCTTCGTTACCATAAGGAGCTGTTTCGCTTTTTCCATTTTTCTACCGGTAATATAAGATAGCAAAGAAACTCCTTTCGTATTCTTAAATAGTCTTGACATATAATCCGGGTTCAGGTAAACTATCCCAGCCAAATCTGCCCGTGTGATGTTCTTTTCCAAGTTGTCTTCTATATACTTTTCAATTTTTTTTATCACATTAACTGTATCTTCCACATACTTCTCATAATCAATCGACGTTTCCACCAGATAGTTTATAAAATTCTTCATATCCTGAATACTCTGCATAGCCTTTTCGTAATATCCCCTGGTTTTTGTTCCTGCAAATAACTGATGCGCTTCAATCTGATGTTCTCTTAGGATAGAAAAAATAAGCTGCATCACATCAAGCATAAAACATTGCAGGGTTTCCTCATTCCATTCATAAAAGCTGGCATGATAATTCAAATAATAATCAATATACTGGAAGGCTTTGTCCTTATCAAATAAGGAAATCAATAGCTCGAGTCTTGCCAGATCTGGTTTTTGGTATGATACCCGTCTGCTTATAAATTCATCTGTAAAAAACACATCTTCCCGAAATCCCATGATCTGAAAACGCATCTGTTTCATTCGCTCTGCCTGTTCATAGGCATTTTCTACAGCTACTATCTCTGAAATATAAAGACTTCCTTTTTTTCCAAACGTCTTCTGATTTTGGAGCAAAAAAGCCCTCCCATCTTCTCTGAGCCTGTCTTTATCAAAATCTGTCCCGGTTATCTGAATAATCACGTGCCATCTGCATACCGTTTCATTCCAGATTGTTTCAATGCTACTATCTCTAAGAGAAAATAAGATTTCCAGTCTTTGCTTTATCTGATTGGAACAAAGCTCTAAGGAGAGTATATCCTCCCAATCTTCAGGATTTCCATAATCTGCCTCCGCTATCAAAAATCTGCTGTCTGTACCATATCCTATCATATCCTTAGCTACACGCTGATATACCTCATCTTTTACCAGCGGTTTTTGTTTTGACAAAAGCTTACTCCAAAAGCTTTCATTTCTTGAGTTCTGATGATTCAACCAATACTGACCCATTTCCCGGTATTTTTCCCTGCTGCGCTCTTTCTCTGCTGCCTCTGCTGCTCGTCTAATCACATCGGTCAGTTCATCATATGCCACCGGTTTTAAAATATATTCGAAGCTCTCCAGCTGTATCGCTTTTTGAGCATAACGAAAATCAGCATAGCTGGTAAAAAAAATAACTCGGGTCTGAAATCCTTGGTTTCTTACCCATTCAACAAAGCTTAAGCCATTTTCATTCGGTATCTCAATATCACAGAGCAAAATATGAATTTGATATTTAACAAATATTTCTTTGGCTTGAAATGTTCCTAATGCAGTATAGACATTATCCAAAGCCATACTATCCCAGTCAACACCATTCATTACTCCTTCAATCACATATTTATCATCATCAACAATTAAAAGATTCATGCCTTTTCACCTCGTACTCAATATCTGCTCAATTATTTAGTTATAAAGTTCAGGCAAACAAATTTCAACCTCAGCACCTCCGTCCGGGCGATTGCAGAAGCTGATCTTCGCCTGGTTTTTATATACATATTCCAGTCGCTGCAGCATATTACTTAAGCCAATTCTTCCGCCCTCCCTGGTTGCTAGCCGCTTTCCTTCCTGAAGATCTTTTAATATTTTTTCATCGAATCCGTCCCCCGTGTCCCACACAACTATTTTAATATATTCATTCCCCTCAAAATGTACTTGAGTAATCGTAACCTCTATATGAATAACTGATTGCTTCATTATTGTATGCTTAATGGAATTTTCCACGATTGTATGAACGATCAATGGCAAAATTCTCTTCTCTATCAATGCTTCCTCAACATTGATCCGGTAAGTAAAATTATTGGTATAACGAAATTCCTGTATATTTAAGTATCCCTTCAGATGTTCCATTTCCTCTTTCACCAATATGAAATCCATGCCGCTTCGAAATAAAGTTCTCATATACTTCGAAACCTCCATAGAAAGCTTCTGTATTTCTTCAAACCGTCTAGTTTGTGCCATGTTGTATATAATATTAAGACAATTCAAATAAAAATGCGGCTTTATCTGTACTTGTACATAGTCCTGTTCTAACTGCTTCTTCTGAAGTTCTTTTTCATAAATAGCTATCTTTAAATCTTTAATTTGTTGTTTTGCCTTTCTGAAGAGCTCATCCGCCTCCTTAAGCTCTGTAAACTTAAAGTTATCTTCTTTTACACTTTCTTCATCAAAGTTCTGTAAATGTTCCATGAAAGTTCGAATAGGTGCAATGAGCTTATAACGGATATAATATAACAACCCGATTCCAACACCGATAAAGATAAATAGCAAAAATATAAAGGCATATAATACTTGTATATTATTCTCATAATTGCCCATCGTATCAATCACACTTAAAATTGAAAACGAACCTTTATAAAAATCGTAATAGCAGATGTTATTCCCATTAATTGTATTTCCAGATGTACTTTTATAGTAATAAACCGTATTTCCTTTTGCTACCTTATCATATAGGACAGAATTCGTAAGTATTTTTCCATTCATAGCCAAAAACATATAGCTATTATGATTCGAATAACTGTTAACACCAAAGTTTTTCTCGATGGTATCAAGAAGTATCCAGCATCCGATCGTATTCCCCTTATTTTTATATACTTTAATCAGCAGCTGCGTCCCATCTGCTGCTTCGATTAAGTTCCATCTCCTGTTTGCCGCCTGGAATTCCACCTTATCGCTGTTTGACATATAACTCTTTATCGATCTTTGAATTTCATTAAATGTTTTATAATTAATATCCTCGGGAGTCTTGCCATATATTCTTCCTTCTGACATATCATAAGAAAAAAAATGATAGTCTGAACTGAAATAATGTTCAAATTCTGATAAATCATATTTTAACTTAATGATTGCATTAAATTTACTTATTCTATTCTTATCCTGGATTTCATGCAGATTTTTGTTATTATTCAAATTATCCATAAGACAATAATTTATGTTATTAAGAGTTTTTAATAAATTATCCACTTGCAGATCCATATTGCCACGCAAGACATCCGTTGCCTGTTTTTGAATATTTTTCCCTAATGTAAATGAAACAGCAGCACCCAGTATCAGTACCGGAATCATGATTAATACCATGCCTTTATAGACGCGTGATAACGAAGTATTTTTTTTTAATTTCCCTGTCATAATCATTCACCCTTCCAATCACGAAACCGCATAAACATATATGCCATACTGTTTTTATGAAAAAGAGAGGCTATCCCAAAATGAACTAAAATTCTTTCGGAACAGTCTCTAATTCTACCTGAAAGTTAATATTAACTTTACCCTTTTACTGCACCTAGTGCAATACCATCTGCAAAATATTTCTGGAGAAATGGATATATAACAAGAATTGGTATCAAAGCAACAAATGCAATGGCCATACGAATAGAAACCGTCGGCACTGCCATGATTGACGCATTGGAGGCTGCGGATGAATTTGCCTGGATTGCCTGGATATCCTGAATCATTCGGTTTAACAGGGTCTGTATACTGTAATATTTGGGTTTTGTAACATAGTATAATCCATTTGTCCAGTCATTCCAATAGGCAAGACCGGAGAAGAGGCCGGTTGTAACAAGAATTGGTTTTCCAAGCGGTAATACAATTGCTTTAAAAACTTTAAGGTACCCTGCACCATCTATTTTTGCGGCTTCATATAGTGCGTCCGGAATACTTGTCATAAAGAATGTTCGAATCAGCATAACATTCATCGCACTTAGCATAAAATTAGGAAGCAGCAAAGCAAATAAGGTATTTTTAATATGAAAGGTTCCTGTCCACATCAGATATGACGGAACCAGGCCGCCATTAAACAGCATGGTAAAAAAGATATAAAAACTGATTAAATTACGAAATGGAAGCTTTTTTATAGAAATCGGAAATGCCATCATGGAAGATAAGGTTATATTCATGAATGTTCCAATAATAGTTACAATTATGGTAACACCATAAGCCTGAAAGATTGTTCTGCTGTTACTCATAATATAGCGATAGGCAGCCAGACTGTATTCCTTAGGAAAAAAGGAATATCCATTTACCAATAAGGATTTTTCAGAGGAGATTGAGGATATAAATAATAAAACCAATGGTAAAGTCATAATGAGTGTTATGATTACCAGGACTGTATTAACAAGAACCTGGTAACGTATAAAGCTTTTTGATTTAATCATCCTTATATCCCTCCTTCTAAAATAAAGCAGCTTCTTTACTGGTTCTTCTAACGATGTAATTAGATGTCATTACCAGCGCAAAGCCAATAAAAGATTGAAACACGCCCGCTGCTGCCGATCGTCCAATTCCACCGGTGGAGATCATGGCACGGTACACATAGGTATCAATCGTATTAGTAGTTGAAAAAAGTGCTCCGGAATTCTGAGGAACTTGGAAAAACAATCCAAAGTCGGAATAGAAAATTCTTCCCACACTCAAAAGAAGGAGCGTAATAATAGAGGGGATCAGACAGGGTAAAGTAATTTTCTTAATGCATTGCCATCTTGTTGCGCCATCCAACCAGGCGGCTTCATAGAATGAATTGTCAATTCCCGCAATACTTGCAATGTAAATTAAACAACCATATCCCACACCCTTCCACAAGTTAACAAATACAAGGATAAATGGCCAGTATTGAGGACTTGAATACCAAGATATTGCTTTCATCCCCAGCCCCTTTAAGATAACCTGGTTAACCATACCATTTTCTACGCTTAAAAATGCATATACAATATAGCTGACGATTACGATTGAAATCAAAAATGGCAGCATAATTGCACTCTGGTATATTTTTTTGGCTCTCTTTGATGCAACATCATGAATCATGATAGCGATTGCTATTGCAACAACGTTATTTAATATTATAAAGATTACATTATAACCCAGAGTATTTCGTATTATTAATGCTGCATCGTTTTTAAACAGATAAATAAAGTTATTAAAACCACCCCATGGGCTGCCAAAAATGCCTTGCTTAACATTATACTTTTTAAAGGCCACTACAATTCCAGCCATAGGAATATAGTTGTTGATAAACAGGTAAATTGCACCCGGCAAAAGCATAAGGTAAAGGACCCAGTACTGTCTGATTTGCTTTGCTATACCCATCCAAGATTTATTTGACTTTTGTTTCGTTTCCACACTGCTGCCTCCTTTTACTCCCTATGTAAATGAACAATATCTGCCGATTAACAGCTTCTACAAAGCTTACCGGGTGAAAGATTAATCCATCTTTCACCCCATAATAGATCTACTATAAATTTACTATTTATTATTTGACAGCCAATCATTCAATTGCTTTTGCTTTGCATCAATAATTTTTTGTAATCCTGCATTATATAGCGCTTTATTAAACTCGCTAATTGTAGTTTCCGGGTCAACAGAGCCACTGCAAATAGAATTCAAGTATTGCTCTTTTACTGCAGTAACAGCTGCTAATTCATTTAAAACTTCCGCTGAACTGTAGGTAAATCCATATGCTTTTGAAGTTACGGCATTTTTTCTGATATCTGCATATTTGTCAAAAACTTTAGGATCATTACCAGCCCAAACGTGTGCGGCAAACTGGTTTGGTATTGCAAAGCCAAAATTCTGGTGATACCCACAGTTTGCGATTGTAATACCTTCCGGATAATTTAAGGTTCCGTCATTTTGTAATACCCAGTGCTTTCCTTCTATACCCCAGTTTAATAAATCGTTAACTTCTCCATTACTGTACAACCAGTTTAATAATTCCATAGCTTTTTCCGGATTTTCTGAATTGTTCGCAATTCCATATCCAAGACCGGATGTGGTTGTCGTAGTTAATAAAGGCTGCGTGATTGGAATAAGGGTTGTATCATAGCCAGTCTGATCATCTTTTTCCTGTTTTGTATTTGGTTTGTAATATAACGAAAATGAAAATAAATTACCTGCTTTCATTAAGGCTTCTCCTGAATCTGTGCTGGTTGGAAGATCCTGTGAAGAATAACCTTTTTGATACCAATTCCTCATTACATCTACATAGCTTCTGAACACATCAGATTCATACCAATTTGAAACTGTTGTTGTCTGTCCGTTATCAGCAAGAACACCATAACCGTCTGCTAAGGTATCACATACATTTAAAATTTGTGGTATTGTTGCTGTATTGGTCCCGCCATAACAAATCATTTCAGGATGCAATTCTTTTACCTTTGCATATAGAGCAGTAATATCATCCATTGTCTTTAAGTCTTCTGCCTTAATACCTGTTTCATTTAATATATCAGTTCTCACTACCAGACCGCTGGGATTTGCACGCTCTCTCATTGTAGTAATGCCCCATAGAAAATCTCCAATACTGGAGCACCACACATCCTCCTTACCTACTACCTTCAGGATATCCTTTCCTTTTTCTTCAATCATCGGCGCCAGATTAACCACATACTGGCTTTCAACATATGTGCTTGCATTATTAGCAAATATAGGAAATACATCCAGTGATTCTCCGCCTGACAACATAAGCTGTATCTGCTGCATATAAGAACCGATGGTTATTGGTATTAAATCAATTGTCATATTCAACTGTTCTTTTGCAAGCTTATTAACCGCATCATTGACTAATGATTGATCCTTTGAATCGGATGCCACAAAATACATCAGCGTGGCGTGATAGGGTTCTTCATTAGATACAGCATTTCCCTGCGTACCGTTTTGGGCAGTGTCATTGGTAGTATCCTTTGTATCACTGCCTCCAGTACTTTCTGCTTTTTTACCGTTGCCGCTGCAACCGGTAAGCAAGCTTGCCGCCATAACGCATACAAGTAAAATTGATAGAAAAATTTTTTTCATAAAACATCCTCCTCCATGTGTATATGTCTAAATCATACACGTTTAATTGATTTAATATTGTAATTATATACAACTACATCAAAAGCAACAAGAAAGATTTCCTACTTTTTATACAACAAAACAGATGTACACAATGTATATATTCGTCATATTTTTTTTGATATTATGTCTCTATATTTTTTTTGGATAAAATCTTATACTAAAAATGAAAGCTTTTACTATTTAAGAACTTTTGCAAAACTCAGTAACCATTGATTCTATATTAAGAAAGGATATGTAATTATGGCAAAATTTAATTGCAATGTTATCTCTTACACCCTAAAGCGTACAGTTGACATTACAGTAATCATTCCAACTCCGACAATACCTGAAGCTATGGGTTTAGGAGGTTGTACACCCTGCCACACTCCAAAAGCAGATTATCCGGTTTTATACCTGCTCCACGGCTTTGGCAATAATCACGCTACCTGGTCAGGTTATACGAATGTAGAGCTCTACGCAGAAGAACGTAATATTGCAGTGGTAATGGTTTCCGCTGAAAACAAATTCTATATTAACCACGAAAACGGTGATTTATTCTATGACTTTATTTCAAAAGAACTGCCAGAATTCATCACCAGTATGTTCCCTGTTTCTCCGCTTCCAGAGAATACATATATTGCGGGACTTTCCATGGGAGGCTTCGGTTCCCTCGTACATGCCCTAGCTCATCCTGATCATTTCGCGGCATTCGGTGCGTTTTCTGCCGCTGTTGGTGTAAATCCTTCCTCCCTGACCGGCAGTGAAGAAAAGCCTCTGGATCCTGCCTATGATCCCTTGGCACTTGCAACGAATATTCATACTTTAAAGGCAACTTATCCAAAAGCATATATTGCGTGCGGCGAAACAGATTTTTTGTATGAGGCCAACGTAGCTTTTAAAAATAAATTGATTGGTATGGGTGCAGAAGTTACTTGGATTACTCTTCCCGGCTATGGTCATGAATGGCGTTTCTGGAACCTGCAAATTGAAGCCTTTCTAGACTGGATTCCACGAACCGATTATTATGCTTCTATGGGGAAGAGGCAGGTTTAATCAATAAATTTACCAACTCAACATTTTTAGCGCACTAAAAACCCCTGTTTTTTATACAGGGGTTTTGTTGAATTATATATGTGTTTCTAACGGTGTGCGTAATTCCACTACCATCGTTTTAATGAATGCTAAATCAGATTATAAATCTTTTATTTTTACTAATCCAGCTTCAAGATAAATGTACGGCTTGTCCTCATGAAGTCTTTCCTTATACACCTGAACCGTATATCTTCCATCCTTATTATTATGGAAAATTAATTTTGTCCAAAAACAAGTTTGCAAAAATTTTGTTTCCACCACAAGATCCAAACCATTAACAAAAGCCGTAGATACCGTTCTTGTATAAATTGGTATTGCCCCTTTGCTATATACCGGTCTTAATTTTCCATCCAGATATGCATTAATACATGTTTGGTATGTACCATCATCAAATACCAGTTCTATCATTTGATTTTTATAGTATATAGAAACTTCATTTACATTTACATCTTCATGATCATAAAAATCAACATATACATTCATATCATCAATAGGCCTAAGCTCAGTATTTATATGGAATGCACCCTCCGTAACACGATATATCCCATTCCACTGATCAAGCTTCTCCGGAGTACGATTACATTCACGATCTTTTATCTTCAAAGTGCTTATGTAATTGCACAATGCCTGATATCCTTCTTCATCCTCTTCAAGGCTTTCGGATAGTTGCTCCGGTTGCAATAGATATTTGCTGATAATATCATTTTCAGCCTTGCTTCCTCCATCATTTGCCGCCTGATTGAGTGAGATTACCAAATCATTCGGCCTGCTCATAATAACATCTTGGCCATGTCCGCCTGAAAATTTAAACGTCTCTTTCTCCGGACAAATCCAAAGCTGATAACCATATCCTGCACCATTGTCGAGATGAGCTTCTTTATTAATCACTTCCGTTCGGATTCTTCTTGAAGTTGCCTTGTCCATCCACTCCCGGTCAATTAACTGTTCTCCACCCCATTGTCCCTTTTGAAGATAGAGCATTCCCAGTCTAAGATTATTTTCCGTACTCGATGCAACCCCCGGTGCCGCATATATATTGTTTTTATGAAATCTCATCCATTCTAATTTGTCCGATTCCACGCCTATTTTATGAAAGATTTCTTTCGTCAGATATTCCCTTACACTCTTTCCTGTCACTTTTTCCACAGCGGCACCAAGCATACAGGAGCCGGTCGTATTATATAGGAATCGAGTACCCGGTTCATGATCAAACTCAGAGGATAAATAATTAGATAATAGATTTTCTCCGGAGGATGGCTGAGCAGACATTCCATTTGCCATCATCAGCATATGCTCCACTGTAACTTTTTTCATATTTTCTGAAGGTTCTATGTTCCGTGCAGCAATTTCTTCCGAGAATATGTCAACTAACCGTTTCTGTAAGCTTAAATATCCCTGTGTACAGGCTAACCCTACTGCTGTTCCTATATAGGATTTGCCCATCGAATGACAGATATGAGCCATTGAACTGTCATAGGGCTCCCACCAGCATTCCAGCACCAACTTTCCTTGACGTTCAATCATTAAGCCATGCATCTCTGTTCCACATCGTTCCAATTCTATAATCATCTGCAGCAATTTTCTGCTGGATAATCCAACTTCTTCTGGCTTTACACGTACTAATTCATTTTTATACATAATCGTCACAACTTTCTGTCTCTATAAAGAATTAAGGCTACTATATTCGGACTCTTGTTTCATTCCCGCACTGACACCCCCGGGAATAGATAATTTTAAATGATCCTCTGAAAACTCGAACTGAAATACATAATATCCCATTGAAGCAACACTCTTGCATACAATAATAAAAGTACTATCATTAATCCATCCCCCGGAGAGCTTACAAATCTGTGGATCAGCTCCATAGATGCAATTTTGAATACTTAAATCCGGTTTTACAATTAAAAAGCTCCTATTTTCAAACCATGTATATTCCATTCCGACTTTATATTCCTTTTTTACTCCATCCTGTTCAATTTGAACGACAGCAAATTTATCTAAAAAAAGAAAATTAACAGATTGAATTCTCCATGAATTATCATTAAATTCATATATTCTACCATTTATTTTCGATTTTGATTTTATAATCGGAACCAAATCATAGTATATTTTACTCATATTTTGTTTTGCTGTTTCTATGAGCTTTATTCCTTCTGGCTGCTGTATTAATTTTCTTCCCATGATTTTTGATAGTATCTCTTCATAAAACATCTGAATCGCTAAATCTTCTCTTGATTCATTTGCCATGATTGTAACCACCATATTTTGTTCCGGAAGCATTAGTGTAATTTGTCCGCCTCCTCCATGCATACGGCATCCACCAAATGCATTTTTCCATAGCTGCATACAATAGCCTTTACCGTTCTGATATCCGGCCGTTTCTGAGCCGGTCCAGGTCTGCTGCATACAAGCCTTTTTGATAAGTTCAGGATTTATTAACTGTTTCTCCATCCAACGTCCATTTTGTAAAAACCACATGCCCAATTTTAAGAAGCCATTTGCAGAAACCACAGTTGTCACAGGATCATAAACATCGTATTTATTATGCTGTGCGCCGATCTCTATTCCTAACGGAATACATATTTTTTCATTGAAATATGTTTCAATATTCGTTTTGGTTGCTCTCTCTACTAAAAAAAACAGTAGATGAGGAATTGAATTATTATAGAAAAAACGTACCCCTGGCTTACAGTCCATTGGTGTTTCAAAAAAAAGCTTACATAGGTCAGCATCTGGATGTTCCAGAAAATACAGAAAGGCCCCGTCTGAATTTTGACCGGTTTGCATGGTTAGAAGATCATATACTGTAATATCTTCGAACCGCTTATCATAATCTTTCGGAAGCTTATCATGGAAATAATCAATAATCTTACTTTCAAAAGACAGTGCGCCTTCATCAATAGCAAATAGAACAGCTGCTGCGATAATTGCTTTTGCAGCAGAAAGTAAACGATGAGGACTATTAAGTGTATAAGGTTGCGCTGCATGTGCAAACACCAATTTCCCATCCTTCACAATCTGTAAGCTATGCAGATCATATTTAATTTCACGTAATTTATTAATATAATTCGCTATATTACCGGACAATATTCCGACAGACTCAGGGGTATCTTCCGTTACAACTCCATCCTTCAAAATATTAGTTTCCATTATTCTATCCTTTCACGCCTCCTATTACAATTCCCTTCACAAATCCCTTTTGGAAAATTGGATAAATAAGTAAAACAGGAATAATCGCAATTACTGCAACAGCCATTCTCACCCCAACACTTGGCACTTTAATACTGGCTGTTATTATGCTATTCGCCTGACTATTGTTCAGAAAGTCAGAACTGGATACTAATCGGTTTAACAGGTTCTGAATCGTGTAAAAATCTGTTCTTTTCGTCAGATAATACAAGCCATTGAGCCAATCATTCCAATAAGCCAGTGCCGTCATCAATCCAATTGTTGCGATAATAGGTTTTGACATCGGAACTACAATCTTCCATAGAGTTTTTGCTTCAGACGCACCATCGATCATTGCTGCTTCTATGATATTTTCGGGAATATTCAATGAGAAAAATGTACGCACCATGATTACCGCAAAGCCGCTTAACAGTAAGGACGGGAATACTAATGCAAAAAAAGTGTCTTTAATATGAAACGTTTGACTCCACATCATATAGGAAGGAATCATTCCCCCATTAAACAACATTGTGAAGAAAATCAAAAAAGCAAAAACATTTCTTCCTGGCAGATTCTTTCTTGATAGAGGGTACGCCAATAATATAGTTATAGTAATGTTTAATATAGTTCCTAGTGTTGTGGCTGCTATTGTCATAGCATAAGCTCTTAATATTTGTGCTCTGCTGTACCACAAATATTTATACGCATCAAATCCAAATTCCTTAGGAAAAAGCGAGTAACCATTTTTCATAAGCGAATTCTCAGATGTAATAGACGACATAATTAATAATACAACAGGCATAATACAACACAATGATAAAAAAAGCATAATAACCATTGATATACGACTAAATAATTTATCAGATTTTGAATTCATATTAATAACCATGCCCTTTCCAAAGTCTAGCGATTTGTGCAGCACACAAATTGCCGTGTAAAAAATTACTTTTTCACACTTTCTGCTAAAATAAAGCATTTTCAGACTCAACTCGTCTTACAATATGATTTGCCACGAGAACTGTTACAAATCCCAGAATTGATTGTAGAAAACCAGCCGCTGCAGCTCTTCCGATATCGTTACTTTCCATTAAGCCACGATATACGTATGTATCGATTGTTGTGGTTACTTCCTGTAACATTCCAGAATTCATCGGTACCTGAAAGAACAATCCAAAATCAGAATAAAACATTCTACCGATGCTCATCAAAGTCAATATAATTACCGTAGGTTTAAGTAGTGGTATCGTAATTTTCCAGATTCGTTTCGAAGTACCTGCACCATCTACCGCTGCAGCTTCATACAGTCCTTTGTCAAATCCTATAATTGTTGCATAGTAAATAATGGAATTGTATCCAAAACTCTTCCACGCCTGTACTATAGTCAGAATAAGAGGCCAATACTTCGGTTTCGTATACCATGAGATTCCTTCTATCCCGAGCGGTTTTAAAATACTATTATTAATCATACCACTGTTTTGCCCCAGAAATGCATATATAATATAACCAATAACCACATATGATAATAAAAATGGAACTAGAATAAGTGTCTGGGAAAGTTTATTAATAAAACGGCTCTTTACTTCGTTCAATATAACGGCTACAAAAATAGCAAAGACTATATTAATAAATAGAAACAATAGGTTATATCCAATTGTATTACGAAATAGTATCCAAGCATCATTTGTCTTAAATAAAAATGCAAAATTTTTAAATCCTACCCATGGACTATTCCAGATTCCTTCGGCATACTTGAACTTTTTAAATGCAAGTTGAAGACCAGCGAGAGGAATATAATTATTAATTAGCAGATATATGAGCCCTGGAATCATCATCAGATAAAGTGATGAAAATCTTCTTATTCTTTTCATTTTCATAAAATGTTCTACCTCACACGCCTGTAGTTTTATGAGCAGGCACAAAAACAATTTTATAACTTATAGTTGTTTTTGTGCCTTTTTTCATAAAAAATTTGTTACTGTGCTGCCTTCCATTTATCTAATTGAGTCTGCTTTTCTTTTATAATATCATCGATACCTGCATTATGTAATTCTGTATTAAACTTCTTCAACAATGCATCCGTGTCATCTAATCCTAGAACAATTGTATTATAATATTTTGAAACCACATTGGTACATGCTGCAATCTGATCTGTAACATTTGTAGAATCAAAATTAAAACCTAATGCAGGTGATGCTGTAGCTTTACTGTTGGAATCTATCCAAGCCTTATAGTAATCAGACTTATTTGGTGTCCATGGATATGTAATCGTAATGTTAGGCCAAAAGGTCCCCATGCCGGACGGCCAGCCGGTTTTAACCGGATCCAGACCATCTGCAAAATTTATAGTACCGTCATCATTTTTTACATAATGTTTCCCTTCCATTCCGTTGCAAACAAGATTTGCAAGATCAGGATTAGTGTACAGTTCATTTAGGAATTTCATAGCAGCTTCCTTATGCTTACTCAAGGAAGAAATACACCACATCATTCCGCTTGCAGAGTCTGTTGTAGCATAGTTTGTTGGACTAAGTTCAGCACCATAAAGTTTCTTACCACAATTATTCTGCTGAACCTCTGCAGTTACTGCAGGATCAAATCCACTAGCAAGGAAACAAAAGGCCTGATCGTTAGAAAGATATGCCGCCGCACCATCCTGTGCATTCATTGGATCTTTAATAAATAAATCATCTTTCATCCATTGATTTGTATATTTAATCATATTTGCAAACTCTTGTGTTTCAAATACATTCACTACTTTAAGATTATTGTCTGCAAGGTTCAGTCCACCAAAAACATTGTTGCCTCCAGTTCCTAATGTATCAAATCCAATAGGCCCTAAGAAATCACCATTGGTACCTGTAGGGAAAATGCTTAGTTCAGGATGTGCTTTCTTTACTTGCAAAGCAACTTTCGTCAAATCATCAAAATTATGTATATCACCTGGCTTAATCCCTAACTCATCACAAATTTTTGCATCCATTACTACAGAAGGACGGTTGCTATAGGCATCAATTTTTGGAACACCGTAAATACTTCCTGCGTAACGGCCGCATTCAATATAATTACCTGTAGCCTTCTTAATACCATCACCATACTTGTTCAGCAGGTCATCCAGTTCAGTAATTGCCCCACTATCCACATAGGTAAAAACCGGTGACATGAAACTACAATTAAATAAATCAATTCCTCCATCTGTTAACAATAAATTCATCTGATCTTTCCAGCTTGCAAAATCAATAGTAAGAAGTTCAACCTCTACTCCAATCTTTTTCTTTGTCAATTCGTTAATGGCATCCTGTACCATGTCTTTATCTTTTGCTTGATTCATTGTCAGCATATAGGGTACAATAATTTTTTCCACTTCACCAGACGCTTCCTCCCCCGCCGCCTCAGAAATATCTGCTTTATCCGTTTGGCTTACCTTATCAGATTTACTTCCTCCACAGCCAATCGAAAACAAAACCATAGATAGCAATAACATAATCGAAACTACCATTTTAAATTTTTTTGTCATCTTGTTAGTCCTCCTCGAAATTGTGTTCTTTCCTTCTTTTGGTAGAGATTAAAACCTATTAGTGAAATGGCAATCAGAAACGCAATACAATAAAACATAGCAGTATAGCCTAAACGTTCCGATAATTCACCACAAATGATAGGGCCAAATCCTTGTCCAAGATCGGCTCCAATATAGAATGTACTTGTTGCAATCCCTACTTTTGTTGCATCAACTTTTTTCATACATGCTGTCTGTAAAGAAATCTGACCAGTTCCCTGCCCGATCGCCTTTAAAGCTGCAGCAATAAGTAAAACGCCTAAATTCTTTCCACCTCCTAAAATTAACATTGCTATAACACTTGTTAAAAGCGATATATTTACTATTAGTGTAATGCTATGTTTATCTACAACCCTACCTATAACCATACGGATAACAAATAGGACAGCTGCATTAATTGTAAAAAACATCGAAATCCCGGTAATTTTTCTCTCTTCCGCAAGCAGTACCAGAAAAGAATTAACAACTCCATTCTCCAACGAGAACAATCCTCCAATAAGAGCATATACAATACATGGAAATGCTATCATGCTTCCAATAGAGAATTGAAATCCTTCTTTCTTCGGTTCTGCGGCTACTTTTTCATTAGATGTTTCTTTATCTGTACAAAGAACAAAAACTATTGCAGTAAATGTTATTATGGAGATAATCCAAAATAATTGTTTATATCCATAATAATCTTTTATTTCTATTCCTAATCCAGGACCAAATACCTGAGATATAACCTGGCCAAGGCTATAGTATCCAATACCTTCTGCTAATCGTTCTTTCGGCAGAAATTCATATAATATTACCATATTTACTGTTCCCTGGATCCCAAAAGCAATACCATGAAGTATGCGCACTGCAAACATCGTCTTAATTCCCGGTGCAATGGAATACCCCAACATAGCTATTGCAATTAAAAAGGTTGAGAAGATACATATATTTCTTTTTTTAAAAACATCTGATGCATACCCGCCGAAAGGTCGTATAAGCAAAGCTGCCACGGAATATACTCCCGTCAAAGCTCCGGCAGCTGTCAATCCTGCTCCTAAGGAAACACCATATGGCGTAATTAATGGAGCAATCATACTGTATCCAAATGATATAGCTAACCCAGAAAGCATCAGTAGAATATAATTCTTTGTGAATAATTTTTTTCCTGTTCCTTTTATCAATTAATTCCTCCTCATTCGTTTTAGCAAAACAAAAAAATAAAAAATTTTTACAAATATCTATCTATACTGGCCACATGTATCACCAGATACACATTTAGGCTTTAGCTTAATCCCATATATTAAATTTATTAAAATTTTTTTCTTATATCACAGTTTGGAACACTTTCAATAAAACCCACTAATTCAGAAGCCAAATTTCTACTCATTCGTTTTAGCAAAACATTAAATTAAATAATTTTACATGTATTTACTTAAATTGACCACATGTATCACCAAATACATATTTTGCCTTCAGCTTTCTAGCTATTGGTTGATCAATTTCGTCACGAAGCACTTTCATGAGCAAATCCAATGAACTTTCTGCCACTTCATCAATTGGCGCACATACCATACTGATCGTAGGCATAAAAAATTCAAATGATTTACTTTGTCCAACAGAAAAGAGTTCCATATCTTTTTGAAATATAATACTTTTGCACGCAGTAACAGCGCCCATAGCCTGTTCCTGTACATTAATAAAAACTGCAGTTGGTCTGTTTTTAAAATTTAAAATCTCCGTCATAGCTTTAAAGCCTGACATAAAATCTCGCTCTGCTTCTTCACGTAAACACATATCATCCATATATAGTCCCAACTCTTTGCATTTATTAACAAAACCTTTTTTCCTTAAATCAGAGTTTGGACCATTATATAAACTTCCAATAAAACCTACGGATTTGTGACCTCTTTCGAAAAATAGCTGCGCCACATTGATTCCAATGTCATAATCATCAACATATACTGAATGGTATTTTTTCTCAGCTCGAAGTGCACATACAATTGGAATATCAAAACTATGGCTGTTTAAAAACTTCGCATCTTCATCCGATATACCGCAAATGATAATCCCGCTAAATCTTTTAGGTGTCATAATTTTCTCGCAGTCACTAAGCTGCCCATATTCAAACATATGAACATAAAATTCTACACAATATCCCTCTCTATTTATTATTTTCTGAAGGCCATAGAAAAATTTTCCCATTAGATCATCTGCATATCCTGAATTCCAGAAAACAGCAATTAATTGGCTAGTTTCTTCCAGTCCAGCATTTCTTAATCGCCTGGCATATATATTAGGTTGATATCCCATCTCTTTAGCAGCATCTTTTATTCTCTTTTGTGTTGCCTTTGAAATACGAATCTTATCCCCATGTCCATTCAACACAACAGATACTGTTCCTGGAGACAAATTCAATTGTTTTGCAATCTCTGTTATCTGTTTCTTTCCCTTACTTTCCACTATACATCTCCTTGCTTTTACGTTTTGGCAAAATTAATTATATATGCATTATAATATTCTGTCAAGATTATAATCACTTGATGATACCCTGTTTTTGTTGATTTTTGTAGATACTTAGAAAAGCGGCCAGAGTAGGAACTTACAAGTTCAGAAATCCTAATTCAATCTGAATGAACTGATTGACGTTAATATGCCACCTTCCAAATAAGATTTTACATTTGCCTCACACTGGAAGGTGACTTTTTTTTATCATCCGGAAATGACTCTCAGCTAATCCTGATGCTAACTCACTATTCCTGCAACAACCATGCCTTTGCACTAAAATCACAGTCAATTGCGCCGTACTCTCTCACGATCGTATAGTTTCTCAGAAAATCCGTATTCACTTTGCTGGAGTTCTCAAACCGATGAGCAATCACTAATAATTTATGATCCAACTGCCGTATCACAAGCTGCTCCCCCTGCGGCTTATTATAGCTTGTAACTCTATTCGCTATTTTTGTAGTAACACCTGCCTCAATAATATCCGCAGCTTCTTTGTAGAAAGCAATACCCTCCTCAATCATCTGCCACTGTTTTTCCGACAGATCATAGATATCTCCGCTCAAGCACATTCTTCCGTAAAAGGTATTAATGATGGAGTAATAAATCCGGTTATCACTGTCCTCTGCGCGCATGACTGCCCAGATCTGACTCTGGGAGGGCTTTATCACTCGATGCAGATTAGCGGCAATGATTGGAATCGCTGTTGTTTCATGTGCATCTGAAAAGCTCGCCTGGGATACCAGCTCCATCATAGAGGGCTCCAGCCGATGCCCTCCGCTCGAGCAGTTTTCAATTACAATACCAGGTATCTCCAGTCTAATTTTTTCAAAGAAGCTCTGACTTGCCCTAACTCTTTGTCTTAAGCCTTCCCCGTGGCTTTCCGCACCGTCACAGCCAATTCCGATCGTATCGTTATAATCCACCTTTAAATATCCAAAACCACATTCCTTCAGGGTTTTAATTACTGCCTTACTCAGATAGTCAATGACCCAGGGATCTGCCATATCCCAAAAACGTTTATCACCGACAGTTATTACAACCCCGTCCTTTTTTAGCAAATGCTCGGTATTGTTCCAGTGCAGTGACAGCCTGCCCACTGACTCCATCTCAAACCAGAGTCCCGGGATCATGCCGCATTCTCTGATGTAATCCGCTGTTTTTTTTAGTCCTCCCGGAAATTTATCGTAATTAACATCCCAGTCACCGATACTTGCCCACCAGCCATCATTCTTACCATACCAACCGGAATCAATTACAAGATATTTTACACCCTTGCCTCTTAACTTATCACTGATTTTCTTAAGGTTATCATAGCTTGGATTTCCCCAGGTTGTACAATATTCATTGAACATGATCCCCATATCACGGTCCAATTCAGAGATTTTTGGTTTTTGTGCCCTCACTAACTTATCACATACCTCATACAAGGAATTCCCCCGGGCGATTACTGCCTTTGGGGATGTAAAGGCTTCTCCAGGAGCAATATGCTTAAACCAATGTCCAAAATCCCTGTCTGCGATACCTCCGACAATTGTTAAAGATTCATCATCTTTACAAAGTATTTCAATCTGCCAGGAGGACGGAATATATAGCTGAACCCCAACAAACTCCTTCGTTTCACTGTTTTCCAATGTTATAAAAGGGAAATACTTTCTCACCGGCATTGAGCCCAGGTTACCGAACTTTTCAACCCTCATTGCACATCGATTCCAGGACGGCTCCAAATGTAAATCTTCAATTGTTTCTGTTCTCAACTTTCCTTCTGCACTCCAAAAGGACTGCAGCCTGTGAATTTTATCGGCACTAATTCCTTTGATTGCAAAGGAAGACAGCATCTCCAGGGTTGCAGTTTCATCTCCTCTATTTTCAAAGGTGGTGCTGACTTCAACCGTATCGCTGTTCTTAATCATGTTTAGTGTCACGTAATGATTTTGTGTATTTTTATATACGATTGATCCGTTACTTTCATATGTTTGTTCCAGATTATTTGTCGATTGACTTTGGCATAAGGTCATACCATTTGAAAATCCTCCGGCGTGCTCATCGTTTCTTAATTTCAGCTCTACATAATATTCCATTTTGTAACTCTCCTTAGTGTGTTCGGTTTTAATTGGATACTTTTATATTATACTCTTTTATTTCTATATTTGAATATTTTATGTAAAACTACTTCGGTGAACTATAATAAACTTCATTATTGTTCCTTTCCCTGTCAGAACCGAAGCTGCACATCCAATCAGTGCTTCTGGAATGGAGTATTTGCATCCGCCGGTAAATAAATCATACATTCTTCGTGCATAAAACTAATGGAGTCATCTATTCGCCTTACGAATAAATGACTCCACCAAAAACCATTTTCGTTATCATTATAAAAGCTTCTTATTTCACCTATAACAAAAAATTTTTATTTATTAACGATGAACTTCATACCGCTTGATTCGAAGTAAAAATCGGTTGCCTTGATATTATATAACTTTTCTAAGGAGGACTTGCAGTTACCGGTTTCGTAATTTTTCTTATCAGCGTTCAAGCAGAAGTAAACATCAGCCTTACCCGATGTAACAGCTGCTAAACCGCCATTCGGCTCATAGGTGCTGATTTCAAAGTTTACACCCTTTTCTTCAGCTATTTTTGCAAGCAATGCAATATCAAAGCCAGCCGGATTTCCTTCGGAATCAAAATAATCCAGAGGCATTGCGGAACCTGTGATAGCAACCTTAATAGTCTTTGCGCCTTCTTTCTTAGGCATTGTTATTTTCTCTTCCTGAGTTTCCTTAGTCAGGTTGGTTACATATTTATCAACTAGCTCACTTAATGTTCCATTTCCCTTGTACTCCGTGATTGCGGAATTCAGAATATCGTACGCTTCTGTCTGATTCTTAGAAACACCCATGAAAGCTACTAAGTTAACTGGGTATTCTGGAAAATCGATTGTACCAAATTTATCATTCATTTTAGAATAGTAGTCTGCTTCAAAGCTTGCGGTAACGAGTGCACTGATCTTTCCGCTCTGCAGGGAAAGGATTGCTTTATCCGTTCCTGTATCGTAAGCCGCAATTGAGTTAATCTTAACTCCCGTTAATTTCGTAAAGGTATCCTTCATAGCATTCGCGTCAAAGCTGTCACTAAAGGTGCAGATTCCAAGATTTTTGTCTTTCAGTTCCGATACCTGCGTGATTTTTTCCGTTGACTTAGATGTACAACCGCACAGGCTGATCGCCATAACAATTGTTAATACGATAGATAATAGTTTTTTCATAATAATTGCCTTTCCCTATTAGCAGAGCTACTGCTTTTTATTGTTTTTCATGTATGAATGTTTACATATGTATCATTGTTCTATTTATATTAGATATATATTTCCAAACAAATAGAGTTTATAGCTTCCTGGAATACTCTGTATTTTCTATTGGTACCTGTCAACTGATACTCCTATTTATTCACAATGAACTTCATCCCATCCGCTTCGAAATAAAAATCAGTTGCTTTAATACCGTATAATTTCTCCAGACTATCATTGCAGTCACCTTTTTCATAATATGCCTTGTCAGCACTAAAGCAAAAGTAGACATCAGCCTTTCCTGTGGTTACCGCTGTTAATCCGCTATTTGGTTCATAGATGCTGATATCAAATTTTACACCTTTGAGCTTAGCAATTTTTGCAAGCAGTGCCATATCAAAGCCTGCCGGATTTCCTTTGGCATCAAAATAATCCAACGGCATTGCTGATCCTGTGATTGCTATTTTAATGGTCTGCGTACCTTCTGTTACTGGTATCGTAATTTCTTCTTGCTGTGTTTTCTTCGTAAGATTGGTAACATATTTATCAATCAGTTCATCCAGAGTACCATCTTCTTTAAGCTCAGTTATTGCTGAATTAAGTATCTCGAAAATTTCCGTCTTATCTTTTGCAACCCCCATAAACGCTACCGGATTAATCGCAAACTCAGGAAAATCCATTGAAGTTAATTTATCATTCATCTTGGCGTAGTAATCCGCTTCAAAACCTGCAGTAACAATTGCACTGATCTTTCCACTCTGCAGGGCAAGAATTGCATTATCCGTCCCTGCGTCATAAGCTGCAATAGAGTTGATTTTTATTCCCGTCAGCTTAATAAAGGTTTCCTTTGTGCTTTTAGCATCAAAGCCATCACTGAATGTACAATATCCGATATTTTTCCCTTTCAGATCAGACATCTGCGTGATTTTTTCTAATTTGGAAGAGCAACCGCAAAGTGCAATTGCCATCATAAGTGTTATTACTATACTGGCTATCTTTTTCACATCTTTCTCCCCTCTGTATCTGTAGCCATACCGCTATCTCTTTCATATTTTATGATAAGTGTTAGTGAATTTCTCCTGCTATCACTGATATATACATTGTCAGAACATATGGAGCTGATAATCACATGTCGCAGATCGTCTTTATCCTCCTTAAGAGGATTAAACTGCCCTCCATCGTAATCCCAGCCGTAAAGTCAGCTTGCTGTTCTTTTCAGCGTATTGGACACAGCCGCTGATATGCTGAAAAGTATTGTCCTCACAGCATGCGCAAAAGGCTGCCATTACTTCCTCTATAAGATAATTTGCTTTTTCATAGCATGATCGCCAATGCATTGGCAGCCGGTTTCCTATTAAAAAAGCTGTGTTTTGATTCCTTCTTTCATAAGGTCTTCTTTCTTTGTATCAAATTAAGCTGAAGCGATCTGTCGGTGACGCGGGACAAGCCTTGAAGGAAACCCGGCAAATGTGCTTCTGTAATCCGTACGATTTACTTTTTATAGTATTCCAATTTCATCCATCCTTTGTTTCACCATGAAAATACGTTTGCTTAGTTTCTAACATCTCACGCATGTTATTTTCCTCCTTTTCTTGTATTACATAATAATCTAATTCACTAGTTTTATTGCCTCCCACAAATATGTTTACATTTATTTATTCGCAAAAACAGCAAAAGTGTTAGGCTCAAACTTAAACTGATTTGACAAATATTCTGGTGTTTGTAATTTAGTATTTAAATTAGCTACCACAGATAAAGATATTGCATTTTAAACAAAAGAAGTTGTCGCCTCTCAATTTTCAATTGTTAAAGCAGCCTCTTAAAAAGGCACTCTACAATAAATCTATAGCTTCACTCTTACATACCTGGTCTAGAATTCCTCTTTAAATATTTTTTTACCAATTTGCATTATCTCGTAGTTATGTTTCTTAACTCTTTAACTGATTTTTCTATTGTTTTGTCTGAAATAAAATCTACAAGGATTTGCATAAATCGCCCATGCCTGTTATGCTTTATAATTGAATGCGCCTCTTCCCGTTTCATTAACCGATAAAACTCATTCACAATATCTTCCCGATCGTTCTGGGATGGAGTATTTGCATCCACCGGAAAATAATCAGACATTCTTCGTGCATAAAACTAATTGAGTCATTTATTCGTCTTACGAATAAATGACTCCAGCAAAAACCATTTTCGTTATTATTATAAAAGCTTCTTACTTCACCTATAACAAAAAATTGCTATTTATTAACAATGAACTTCATACCGCTTGATTCGAAATAAAAATCAGTCGCTTTAATACCATATGATTCCTCAAACGTTTTATTACCGTCACCATTTTCATAATACTCCTTGTCAAGACTGAAGCAAAAGTAAACATCCGCCTTACCTGAGGTTACCGCAGTCATTCCACTATTTGGTTCATAGGTACTGATATCAAAATTCATGCTCTTAAGCTTGGCTATTTCTGCAAGCAATGCAATGTCAAAGCCTGCCGGTTTTCCTTCTGAATCAAAATAATCCAGCGGCATTGCTGATCCTGTGATTGCTACTTTAAGAATCTTCGCACCTTCGGTAAACGGTATCGTAATATCCTCTTCCTGCGTTTTCTTAGTAAGGTTGGTAACATATTTATCAATCAGCTTATCCATTGTGCCATCTTCCTTAAGCTCCTTTATCGCCGAATTAAGAATGTCGTAGGTATCTGTCCGATCCTTTGCAACACCCATAAATGCTACTGGATTAACCTTAAACTCAGGAAAATCAATTGCAGCTAATTTATCATTCATCTTGACATAGTAATCTGCTTCAAAGCCTGCCGTAATGATTGCGCTAATCTTACCACTCTTTAAAGCGAGAATTGCGTTATCTGTTCCAGCACCATAAGCTGCAACTGAGTTAACATTAACTCCGGTTAGCTGTTTAAAGTTTTCCTTAGCGCCTTTCGCATCAAAACCATCACTGATTCTACATATTCCGATATCTTTCCCGTTCAGATCTGATATCTGTGTGATTTTTTCTGATTTGGAAGAGCAACCGCAAAGTGCAATTACCATCATAAGTGTTATTACTATACTTGCTATCTTTTTCATATCTTTCTCTCCTCTGTATCTATAGCCATACTGCTATCTCTTTCATCTTTTATGATAAGTGTAAGTGTATTTCTCCCGCTATCACTGGTATATACATTGCCAGAACATATAGAGCTGATAATCACATGTCGCAGATCATCTTTATCCTCCTTAAGAGGATTAAACTGCCCTCCATCGTAATCCAACCGTAAAGTCAGCTTGCCGTTCTTTTCAGAGTATTGGACACAACCACTGATATGTGGAAATGTATCGTCCACATAGCATGCGCAAAAGACAGCCATTACTTCCTCCATGAGAAGCTGAATTCGCATATTTTGCTTTCTGGACAGATTATATTTTTCTCCGAAGAGCTGCAGCCCGCTCATCAGCACCGCAAAATCAAAATGGCGTGACTCTACTTTAAAGGAATAATTCTTCTGCTGCTCAAGGAATGCGCGTGCGGAAGCTGTTGTTGGATGCTCAAAGAATATTTTCGCCGAACCCTGTTCTGCTACCACACCATTTTCCATAAATATAATCCGTGATGCTGCTTCCTTTGCAAAATCCATTTCATGTGTTACTAGTACCATCGTAAGACTGCGTTTTAACAGCTTGCGGATAATTGCAAGTACCTCTCTTGTCATACCGGGATCTAGCGCAGAGGTAGGTTCATCAAACAGAATAACAGAGGGGTGCATTGCCAGACATCGTGCTATTGCAATTCTCTGCTTCTGCCCTCCGGAAAGGTTCTGCGGCATTGCATGTGCTTTTTCTGATAGTCCTACCTCCTCGAGCAGCTCTATGGCTTCCTTTTCTGCTTCTTCCCGGGTTTTATGCAGCTTTATCATTGGTGCCAATATGATATTATCCAGTACGTTAAGGTGGGAAAATAAATAAAACCCCTGGTAAACCATTCCCATTTTTTCGCGGACCTTGTTAATGTCAACACCCTTTGCTGTGAGATCTGTTCCGTCGAAGATAATCTGTCCCTCATCAGGCTTTTCGAGCATTGCTATGGAACGCAGAAAAACACTTTTTCCAGCACCGGATGCCCCGATAATGGCAACACATTCCCCATCGGATATATCTGCATTGACTCCCTTTAATACCTGCAGACTTCCAAAGGATTTTTTAAGATTTTGAATTTCTAGCATGCCTGCATATGCCTCCTCTCACTGAGGCGAAAAATCCCTCGAATAATCCAACTAAGTCCTAAATATAACAGAGCCGAAAGAAAGAGGCAAAAAAAGGCATTTCCGGTTCTGGCTGACAAGTTGCTTACGGTTTTGGTGAGCTCAACAATTGATATGTAGCTGCTTACCGATGTCCATTGAAGAAGACTGATTACGCTGTCCAAATAGACTGGCCGGGCATGCTTCCAAGCTTGAGGAAGCACAACATAACGAAAGGCCTCCCACCCAGTCATCCCCAACATACGGGCCGCTTCCGTTTCGTGCGGGTCTACCGAAAGTAAACCGTTGCAGAAGATTTCACTGACATATGCGCCGCTGTACAGACCATAACCCAAAACTGCAACGGTTAAGGCATTCGTATCACGCGAAGTAAATACGGAAAAAAACAGAATCATCAGCAGGGAAACAGCAGGTATGCCCCGGAAGACAGAGGCTATTACCGATGCAATTGCCGACGCCGACGGAATCCCTGACATTTTCATGATACAAAGTATCGCGCCAAATACCACGGCCGTCAGTGCACTTAAAAATGTCAGTATGATTGTCATCAAAAGACCTTTTATAATGGCAATATAGGCTCTGCTTTCTATTATGTTTTCATAAAAGGAATTAATGGCACTGGCGCCGTTAATAACCAATAGAACAATACATAAAACAAAGGTAGCTGCGAGAATAATTTTGATCATAATATCAATTTGCTTTTTCATAACATGATCACCGATGCCTTGGCAGCCGGCTTCCTATAAAAAAAGCTGTGTTTTGATTCCTTCATTCATAAGGCCTTCTTTCTTTGTATCAAATTAAGTTGAAGCGACCTGTCGGTGACACAGGACAAGCCCTGAGGGAAACCGGCAAATGTGCTTCTGTATAATTCGCACGATTTGCTTTTATAGTATTCCAATTTCATCCATCCTCTGTTTTACCATGAAAATACGCTTGCTTCGTTTCTGACATCTCACGCATGTTCTTTTCCTCCCTAGTTAATTTTACATAAAAATCTTATTAATAGGCTTTATCGCCTCCTATAAAGAAGCTTACCTTTATATATTCGCATAAACAGCAAAAGTGTTAGGCTCAAATTTAAATTGATTTGGTAAATATTTTAATGTTTTTTTATTTAGTGTGTAATTGGCTACCACAGATAAAGAGATTGCTTTTTAAATAAAAGAAGCAGTCGCCTCACAATTTTTTTATCGTTCAAGCGACAGCCTCTTATAAAGATACTCTACAATAATTCAGTATCTAAATCCGTGCTTGCTTAGCCTAGAATTCCTCTCCAAATATATTATTACCAATTTGCCTTATCTCGTAAGTTATGTTTCTTAACTCTTTCACTGAATTTTCTATTGTCTTGTCTGAAATAGCATCTACAAGAATTTGCATAAATCGCCCATAGCAATTGTCCGGTTTCCACTGAAATTCATTGATATATTGCTCCGTTCTTTTTCTGCTTGGTAAATAGATGTCATTTACTGCAAATAATGCCTGCAGTAAATGGTCCATAGAATTTTCCAGCACACTGTGATAAAACAATACCTCTTTTCGCAGAAGTACTCTTCCTAAATCCTCCTCATTTAGTGCATTTGAAATATGATAATTAAATAACTTTTTAAATAAATTAACAGGATGCTTCTTTACCTTTTCTTTCAATGAAGTCCATACAGATGAACTTTCATATAAAATATTGATGCTCTCCACACTGGACAATCTTCCCGTTGGATAGAAACCACCTTCTCTGTCCAAATGCTTTCCCTGTAAAACATCATCAAGATACTGCTCCATTTCTTCCATTGTAAAATACATAAACATGACATCTATACCATCTATCAGCAAGATGTCCCCATAGCCCCATATTCCTCCACTGCAAACATTCATCTGACATTCCGAATATTCTCCGGCATATTTTATGTAAATATTTTTTCTTTCCGCCTCTGTCGGAATTGTGGTACATAAAACAAACATATCAATATCGCTGTTACCGGGTATCAATTTTGCATTTATATCGCCTGTTTGCCCAATTCCCTTTATTTTTTCCATTCGAGACAGTTCATTAACCAGACTGTTTTTAATATCAATCACTTTCATTTTGTTCCTCCCATATTGCTGTTATCATCTTGTCTCTATATCCTAGATTATTCGAGTATTTTTTCGAAACATATCGCTTCCTGCATTTCTACATACTTTCCATAATTATTGATCACTCTATAACCGTGGTTCTGATAAAAGGACACCGCTTTTATATTACACTTTCTTGTTTCCAATATTATACGGCTATATCCCAACTCCTTAGCCTGTTCTTCCAGATAAGCAAGAACTCTTCCACCTACCCCAGCTGATTTTTTCCTGGAAAACAGTCGTTTAATCTCCGCAGTATCTGCCGATAACTCTTTCAACGCTCCACACCCAACTGCAATATTTTCTTCCCATGCTACCACAAATAATGACCTGGGGTTATTTATGTCTTTATCATGGAAACTCGCACGTCCACTATTTCCGGTGATGATCTTAAGTTCATCTGATAACTCATTAATTAACGTTTCTGCTTCATATGAGTTTATATCCTCTGGCTGAATTATCATCTGTTAATCTCAACTTTCCAAATAAATGACCTTGAAATCCATACTTTCTAAATTGAATTCTTCCTATATGAGTTCTATCATATAGTTCAGTATAAAGATATGTCTTTTTTCTACTCCAGATCTACGATTTTTCAAAAATCAGATGATGAAAAAATGCTATATCTTGAAATTCCTTCGTTTGAGCAGCTCTGAGTTCTATATCTACCATTTTCTCCTGCCAATCTGCATTCTTTTGAATATCCTGGTTTTGCTGCAAATCCCAAAACGTTCTAATTCCATATATTTTCTTTATTTTAAACTCCTTACACCATTCTGTCAGATCAGAATCGTTATAGTAATGAATAGTTCCATAATTAGCCGCTGTCCCATCCTTACCATCCAAAAGCATATGAGCTTTTTCAAAATCATTCAGCAGAACCACCATTTGCATGACTCGCCCATACCTGTTATGCTTTATAATTGAGAGCGCCCCTTCCGGTTTCAATAGCCGATAAAATTCATTCACAATATCTTCCCGACCGTCTGCATACTCCAGTACATTATGACACAGAATAATATCAAAAGTCTCATTTTCAAATTTCTTAAGCATATCAATGCTCCCAACCATCTGTTGATACTCATAGTCACAGTATCTATCTTTTACTGCCTCTTCACATGGTTCGATGGCTATTACTTCATTGTCCTGAGCAAAATAATTTGCAGTAAATCCTGTACCACTTCCAAAATCTAAAATCCGCTTTCCTTTTATATTGCCTAATTGCGTGAGTACTATTTTTTTAAGAAGTGCATCCCAGGGCTGCAGCTTGTCTATATTATCAATATGTATTTTCATTATTTACCCCATTTCTACTATACTGCTTTTTGCTCATTCTAAATGATCTTCCTGTCACTTATCCAATTATAAAATCAGAATTTAAAATAATACTATTTCAATCCTCCAAATAACGCTTCAGTAATTCCAGATTATCTGCAACTGGTTTTGTACCATCAAGAGTTATCTGTTCACATAAGAGCTGCTTAGACCACTTATCATGCATAGCTTTACTCCTCATGGTTTCATCTCCATGATCGTAATCCTTAGCCCATTCGATAAAGGATAAATGATCTTCATACATATCACCATGCTCTCGTATCCTGTTGCCAAAACGTCCATATTCTCTTGCCTCTAATCGATTGATACGAGTTTCCATTGGCGTAACTATTCGTATTGCTAGGTTAAAAAGCGGAAATAAAACATCCCCCCACCCACATAATGAACCTGATATTACTACTTTCTCGTTTGTTTCCATATCCTTTTTCATTAACGCAATTCTTTCATTCAATTCTCTCTTTGCAATAAATGGTGGATTAGTTGGCAGCCAAAAGTAGTCATCTGTATCCATATGGGTAAATCCATATTGCATAGCTATCGCTTTCCCTAGAGTTGTTGTTCCAGCCCCCGAAGCTCCGTATATATGTACTATTTTCATTTTTCCTCCCTCAATTATGCTATTAGCAATTTAATCCGGCTTGAATCACTTAATTATTCCTTATTGTAATTGTTAATTCAGTATTGGCGTCAATAACAAAGTAATAATAATGTTTATAAAATGGATACCCTAATAATGGGTATCCATTCTTGTTATCAACTGCTCAATACTTTCCAAAGACTGATTGCAAGTCACCTTAAGATTGAATTAAATCTCACGAGGCACATACTCAAAAGGCCTATCGCAGGAATAAATGTCATGGAAAAAACCCTCATATGGAATTTCGTCCTCCATACATTTGATAAGATAGGACAATTGCTCATCACATTCTGGCTTTTCTCCCTTGTTGTACATCACTTCAAAAGCATCAATGATGCTTTCCATGACACTTACCTTGATAAACAACTGTAGGTTTTTAAGCATTTCGTCTTCGATTTCTGTTTCTGATTTATATCCCTCAAGAACAGTTTCGAAATACTCTGTCATGAACTTTTTGCGTTTTTCTACACCTACTTCAAACTGTACCCAGCCTACCCCATGCTCCCAAACATTTGCAAGGTCATACATATAAAAGCAAAAACAAGCGTTGTCGAAATCAAACACTGTTATATCACCTGTCCTATAGTCTATCATGTAATTTCCATCACTGTAATCAAAGTGCACCATACCAAACGTTTCTGAAGATTTATCCATTTCCTCTAAAGTTCGTAAAAGCTCTAGAAACTTTGTTTTCAACACTGGCAAAGAATCAGGAATTATTTGATTGATAAACTTAGTATTATACCTATCAAAAAAACTGTATCGGTGATGTACGGGGTTATATTCTTTTGACAGTGCATGGAGTTTCCCAAGGGTTTTCCCACAATTATAGAAATACTCTGTCAGAGGAACTCCTTCACGATACTGATATCCATTTTCTGCAAGCTGTTCTCCCTTGGCATTTTCAAATACACTTACATAAAAGCTGTGACACTTATGAATAATTATCTCTAACAAGCGTCCGTTACAGGAATCGACTACATTAGCTACACTGCCACCGTGCTCGTAAAGATATCGAACATATTCTAATTCACTCAGGAAATCCTCTGCATTCCTGTCGGATAAGAAAGAAATTCGGATGATTTTATCACCCTTATCCTCGTTTTTACAGAAGTAAACGAGATTTCTCCCGCCGTCGTGAGCCTCAATAGCCTTCATTGTATAGTCATTTAATCCATATAATTCTGTTATGGTAGAAAGTAAGTGGTTATCTGCAATTTTTAGTACTTGATTACGATTCATAATTCTCTCCTTCTTTACGGAGAGCTAAATTATAGTCACTCTCCTTATATTTTTACGAGTTACAATCATTTTCATTGAATAACTTCCTTTCTTATTTTAAATATCTATGTTAACACAAGGAAAACCCTGTGGATCTTTATATATGAAGGTACAAATAGTACAAACTTGATAAGTATATCTATCATTTTTTATTTGTCTATAACTACATAATATCGATGTTTACTGATAGGAAATGGCTATATTCGCCCTGCTGGGCTTTATCCGCCAGCTCAAATATTTGAAATATTTCATCTCTTGATAAGTCCTTTATTTCAACTAAATTTCTAGTAATTTCTCCATATGTAACAAATTTTTGTCTAGTCCTTGTCCCATCATACTTTATCTTAGATCATTTGCTGGATAATTTTATTGCAAAATTCTTCTATTTCACTTCTTCTTTTTTCAACATCACTTTTATTTTCAATAGAGCAAAGACCTAAATTACCCTTCGGCGTTATTTCTAAGTGCCCATAAAAATGTTCTAAACTTTCTATCATCCGATTGCATTCCTTCATACTCGGTCCTGTTCGTAATGCAATACTATATCCTTTCTTGCCCAGCCCAATTGTGGCATGTGGCTCATGTGTATTACACCAAGGTGTACATCGGTCTATGAAGGCTTTAAACTGTCCCGGAATATCAGCCCAATAAGAAGGGGATACCGAAATAATAATATCAGCCCAAGCATATTCTTCGATCACTCTTATTACATCGTCATCTAGTATACATTTTGCTGTTTTATGGCATGTCCGGCACCCTTTGCAGAACTTTATTTCATAATCATCAATACAAATACATCTAACATTATTTTTTGTTTCCATGATAGCGTTAACTATATTTACTATTTCGGCTGTCGCTCCATTTTTCACCGGACTGCAATTTATCAGCAAAGCATTCATAACGATACCTCCCAAAAACGGACTTTATTAGTCACTATTAATTAGCATTCATCTTATATCGTTCTCCATAAAGCGATTTTGCTATTTTAGAGTACTTACCAACAAACTCCTCTTTCGCATCTGTGTAAGCATCTCTGTTATGTTCATATCTTTCCTTTAACTGCATCTTAAGTTCGGTATATTCCCTCGCCACCTCCAGATGCTCAATCAAATAATCTCTAAAATATAATTCACTCCAATCATCTGCATATCGCACATGGAGATGATATACCTTCTCTTCAAATCCATACTTCGTATAACCTTTATTATACGTTTGTTTAAAAGCCGGATTATCCGTATTACTCATCAAAACCCATTGCATGGACTTAAGTTTTTCAGTTACTTGATTGATATCGCTTTTGATTGATATCTCCATAAGAATGTCTATCGTTGGTTTTGATACTATTCCTGGAATTGCAGTACTTCCTATATGACTTATTCTTTTTATAGTGTCGTCATCAAATTCCTTTATTAGCTTTTCATTTTCTATTTCATACCATTTTGGATAATCTGTGTTATATTCCTTCAGTATAATCGGAAACAGTTCCCACAGTTCCTCTAGTGTCATTTCTGATAATTCTTTTATCATCACTTGTATCCTCCCAGATAAATTTGTAAATATTTCTGTAAATACAGCATACTCCTTCCTTCTGCACTAACAATATATTATCTTATACCTGTTTTGTAATTCCATCATATAGAATAAAGGAGAGGCCTTTCATACATGGAAATCATCCTCTCCCTTCCTATAATGTCAAGCCTAAAAGTATTGAATATTAAGGCTTTTCTTTAAATAGTTACCTCTATAAACAGAGCTAAAAGTGTATGACAGTCATTGTATCCTGTACTGAATAGCTAAAAATTGGTATAACTTATAAAGCATCCTCTTGTTTCGCTTTATAAAGGCTACAAATCCTCTGAATAGCTATGATGGTGAACCTTCCGTGTC
>JAEZZO010000065.1 GCA_023418475.1 Bacillota bacterium | reverse complement strand
ACTAATAGGTCGAGGGCTTGACCTAAAAAGGTTTTAAAGTTGGATGGTACATTTTCGTGTGTAGGTTTTAGTCAATAATAATAGGTTGAATTTTAGCTCAAAGTATAATATTTACTTTGAGTTTTTTGTATTGATAAAAGGTAGCTCATAACATATTGTTTGTGTTTGTAAATTAATCTATAAAAAACGCCTGCTAGACAGGTGGATACCAATCGCCTCAGGTATTTTATATATAGAGTATAGAGTAAATCAAATAGATATACGTGCAATAAACAATTTTTTATGATTAAAATTCACAAAATATTAATTATCTTTTTCATAAAAGACTTGCTTATAAAGATCAAGGGCATAACTCGACTTTAGTGGTTTGGCTTCTTCTATGAGATAAATTCTTCTTCCAGAAAACTATATTTAAGTTCTTTATCCTCTTAATTGGAAAAATGTGTATATATGCCGTGGTAAATTTTTCATAGTTTTGCATTTACTTAAAGTTATCCTTATTGGATAGAAACAGCTTAGCACACATATCAACGAAATATAAATATCCACTTAATCGCCAATTTATTCTGATACAGACTACAAATTACATGACTTTGAACTATATCCTATACAGATTTGACTTTTGAAAGTGAGTATATTGCATAAAGTTACAAATAGGTTGGTCGAAAAATAAAATTTTAAAGAAAAATTATTTTAGTGTAATAAAAATAGAAAAAATTGCCGATATATAAATAAGCTTATGCTAATAATCAAGACTACATAATTCAACAATGTTTGCAGCTTTACAAAATGTTGTTTTAACACTATAATGAAACCAGAATATTTATGAGATTTATGTTAAAGTGCAGAAGGAATAGGATACTTAACGGAGGTATGTATATGGAGAAGGAAATCGTAAATGACAACAAAGTATCGGAAATAGAAATTCTTGAATTTAAGGCAGGCGGGAACTCTTATGGAATTGGTATAAGTGACATTAAGGAAATATTATCATATGATAAAAAACCAACGCCTGTGCCTAATTCACATCCTTTTATTGAGGGAATTATTATGCCCAGGGAGTTTTTAATACCAATTGTTGATTTAAAAAAATGTTTAGGACTAGCGGATATAGATACGAATAAAAATGAGATGATCATCGTTACCAGTATCAATAATATGAATATTGCAATTCATGTAGATAGTGTGAGCGGAATACATAGAAAAATGGTATCTGAAATAAAACAACCTGGAAAAATACTTAGTACGGCTCAAAAAAATGTTGTTAGCGGTATCATAAAAATGGATGATAAGATGATCGAAATGATTGATCTTCGAAGATTGTTTATTACGATTAATCCTGAAGTTGAGGCTTTGGTTTCGTTGTAAAATAATAATTGCGAAAGATATAAGCTATTAATTATTAGTTGGACGGTGCTTGGATGGCTAAATGTAAATTATGCAAAAAGAATATACCCGATAGTTCAGAATATTGTAAAGACTGCCTTGATAAGAGGAAATCCAAATCAAATGAATCCTATCTTGACAGTCTGCTCGATTCTGTAAAAAGTAAAGCACCCAATACAGAAAGCATATACAAGAATAATCGCAAGGTGGAAGAATATGAATCTGAGGTAGCTGAGAATAGAACGATTGAGCAGAATTTAAAGGACGATATTTCAGAGTATGATTCTATTGACTTAAAAGATTTTGATGAATTTAACTTTGAAGATGATTTGGCTGATTTTGATGATGAAATTATTATCGAAGATGAAGATTTGTTTGGTGAAGCTTTAACGGAAGTTTTTTCGAATCAAGATCAAGGTCAGAACAAGGTAGTTGATGACATGAATGAAAAGAGTAAGGTAACAGCAGCTGAGATTTCATTGGATAATGACATTCTGGAAGAGGCTGCTGCAGCGGATGATTCTGGTTTACCGGGAGATATTTCGATCTCTGAATTATCTGCAGAGCCTGATGAGATCAGTCCATTGAATAAGAAGAAACAGGCAGATGAAATAATATTACCAAATGAATCTGATCTGATAGATTTTACTGATCAGAGTAATGAAGACGAAAGGTTGACAATATCAGGTGGAATACCGATCAATGCTTCTGATGATATATTACCGGAGGAAGATGATCGGAACAGATTAGAGATACAGAACAATGAAATGGATAATAATGAAATAGATAATGATGAAATAGATAATAATGAAATAGATAATGATAGAAATGATAAGCTTGAAGCTGATATAAATTACGAACCGGATATACCTGAAAATGCAATAGCGCCAAGTGAGATGTTTGAAGATGAAGATTATGATACGGATTTAAATGATTTGTTAGATAAATTGGACATTATGCAAGAAGATGATCAGAATATTCATGAAGAGATTGAAATATCGAATCAGGCGAATTCTATGAAAAATATTGAGGAGAACAGTCAGTCAGAAGAAAACAGTAATAATGGAGAGATTGGGATAAAAGAGGATAACGAAGAGGATAATATCCTAAGTCTTCTAAATCAAATCTCCTCTGACGATCCTGTTGTTGATGATGTAAAAGCGATCAATGATCTTATGAATGGCGGCATGGTAAACGGTAACGATAAGGATATGCCAAGTAACGTCGGAGAAGTATTCGCAGATGCCCTAAAAGCTGTGTCTAGTTTGAATGACCCTAATCTTAATGAAGAAGAGCTATTAAGTAAAATCCCTGGTGCAAAAGAAAAGAAGAAAAAGAAAAGAAAAAAGTCTAAAAGTACCTCCGCTAATGAGAATGGAGAAGAAAACGGAAATAAAAAACAAAGAAAAAGCTTATGGCAGCTTTTATTTGGAAATGTGAAAGATAAAAAGGCTGCGAAGAAAACTTCTGGATCATCAGATATAAACGAAGATGATAATACAGCAGATTTGCAGAAGAAAGATACTGATAAAAAGAGCAAAAAAGCGAAAAAAGGTAGCAAACCAGCCGGCGAAGACCTGAAAGAGACTGAGAAACAAAGTAAGAAGAATGCAAAAAAGAAGGCTTCTGCTGAGAAGAAAAGTAAGAAAAAAGAGAAGATAAATTCGAGAGAGATCATTCAGGTAATTGATGAGATTGATGAGGATGAAACGCGAATTAACCGTCTGGGAGCTTCGATTGTATTTATATTTTTCGGACTTCTGGCAACTTTGTTAATTGTAGGTACCAATACTGTATCCTATACTTTAAGTATCCAGCATGCAACAAGCTATTTTGATAAGAAAAAATATACCCAAGCTTATTACGAAGTATATGGGATGGAAATTAAAGATGAGGATATTGAAATTTATGAGAAAATTAAGACAGTAATGTTTGTAAATAAACAATTAAATTCTTATAATAATTATACAGCACTGAATGAATATCCGCAGGCTTTAGATTCCTTGCTGAAGGGATTGAAAAGATATGATAAATATATTGAACTGGCCACTATGCTTGGAATCCGAACCGATATGGATTATGTACGGGAACAAATTTTAGCAGAATTAAAAAAGGAATTCAAACTTTCCGAAAAAGAAGCACTTAAAATGACACATATAGATAATATGAAAGATTATAGTATGAAAGTATATGATGTTGTAGCGGAAAATAAAAAGAAATAATAATTTTTTATAGGAAAGGAATATAGGTACAATGATAGCAATAATTGATTATGATGCAGGTAATTTAAAGAGCGTGGAAAAAGCTTTGAAGTTCTTGGGAGAAGAAGCGCTTATAACCAGGGAGAAGGAACAGATTTTAAATGCGGATAAGGTTATTCTTCCAGGAGTAGGCAGTTTTGGAGATGCCATGAATAAATTGCACCATTATCAATTAGTTGAAACAATAAAGCAGGTTGTGGCAAAAGGAACTCCTTTTCTTGGAATATGCTTAGGAATGCAACTTTTGTTTGAGCGCAGCGATGAAAGTGATGGAGTAGAGGGACTCAAGCTACTGAAAGGTGAAATTCTTCGTATACCCGAAGGTGAAAACTTAAAGATACCGCATATGGGATGGAATTCTCTTACAATAAAGCCGCAGGCTAAATTATTTAAAGGACTTCCAGATCAGTCCTCCTTTGTTTACTTTGTTCATTCCTATTATTTAAAAGCAAAAGAGGAAACAGATGTAGTTGCAACAACCTATTACAGCACATTGATACATGCAGCTGTTGAAAAAGATAATATATTTGGATGTCAATTCCATCCGGAAAAAAGCAGTGATGTCGGATTAACAATTCTTAAGAATTTCGCAGCGTTATAATTACTGTATCTTCTTAGAATTGATAAAACCAGTTATATAAATAATACTTTCATGATGGGAGAGATATCATGTTTACAAAGAGAATAATTCCTTGTCTGGATGTTCATAACGGCAGGGTTGTGAAAGGTATAAATTTTGTTAATTTACGTGATGCAGGAGATCCGGTAGCGGTAGGTGCTGCATATGATAAGGCTGGTGCAGATGAGCTGGTATTCTTAGATATTACAGCATCTTCGGATGCCAGAACAATTAGAATTGATATGGTCAGAAGAGTAGCAGAAACTGTATTTATACCGTTTACAGTAGGAGGCGGAATTCGCACAGTTGAAGATTTTAAGGTGATTTTAAGAGAAGGTGCGGATAAAATAGCAGTCAATACAGCCGCCATTTTAAATCCGAATTTAATCAGTGAGGCAGCTGACAAATTTGGAAGTCAATGTGTTGTACTTGCAATGGATGCGAAGCGAAGAGCCGATGGTACGGGATGGAACATCTATAAAAACGGCGGTCGTGTCGATATGGGAATAGATGCGGTTGAATGGGCGATGAAAGCCTGTGAGCTTGGGGCAGGCGAAATTCTCCTTACCAGTATGGATTGCGATGGTACCAAAGATGGCTATGATCTGGAGTTGACGAGTTTGATCTCTGAGAATGTACCGGTTCCCGTAATTGCTTCCGGTGGTGCCGGCAAGATGGAACATTTTTATGATGCTTTGACGATAGGAAAAGCTGATGCCGTATTAGCAGCTTCTCTTTTTCATTATAAAGAGATGGAAATAATGGATTTAAAGCAATATCTTGGAGATAAGGGTATCAGTGTAAGAATGAAATAGTGCGAATGAAAAGAGGATCTGTATTGAGTGCAATTAGTAATGATTGGCTGCAGGCGGTTGGTAATCAATTTCGACAGCCATATTATAAGGAGCTTTATCAATTTATAAAATCGGAATACAGTAATTACAGAATATATCCAAATGCAGAGGACATATTCAATGCATTTCATTTTACACCATTAAGACAGGTAAAAGTTGTTATCCTTGGACAGGACCCCTATCATAATGAAGGACAAGCGCATGGCTTATGTTTTTCGGTAAAGCCTGAGGTGGAGATTCCGCCATCTTTGGTAAACATTTATAAAGAACTACAGGATGATTTGGGATGCTACATACCCAATAATGGATATTTGGAAAAATGGTCCAAACAAGGAATTTTACTTTTAAATACCGTATTAACGGTAAGAGCTCATCAGGCGAATTCTCACCAGGGAAAAGGATGGGAAAATTTTACCGATGCAGTAATTCAGGCGGTGAATGCACAAGATCGTCCGATTGTATTCTTACTATGGGGAAGACCTGCACAGATGAAAAGAGGGATGTTAAATAATCCGAAGCATCTGATACTGGAAGCTCCTCATCCAAGTCCATTATCTGCATACAGAGGATTTTTCGGCAGTAAGCCTTTTAGTAAGACCAACGATTTTTTAACAAATAACGGAATGGAGCCAATAGACTGGCAAATTGAAAACATATAAGAAGGAATACTG